>JANOKD010000069.1:0-67322 GCA_031419075.1 Lysobacterales bacterium | reverse complement strand
GTCCAACCTGCATCGGGCGCAGGCGCGTCAAGGTTTGCGCAGCAACTCGCCTCGACCTTGACGCGCCTGTGACCGGTGCGACACTGGGACGACAACAGCAAGCCCCCTGACCAACTTCAAGACGCAGAGCGCGTGGCGGCTGCAGTGACGAAGACGGGGTGTATTTCCACGCGCAACGCGACACACGCAACCGCAAGCCACGTGGGCGCAGACGCAACGCGGCTGTGTGCACGCGCTTGTGAGCGTGGGTGCGTATGCACGCACGCAACCCCGCAATGCATGAGCGCGGGCCCGAGTGCGAAGCACTGCCGGCCGAAGACATAACGTGTGTTATGCGGCGAAGCGAACAGCGGCGCGTGGGCGCGGCGCTTGCTGCGGCGCAACTTCGGCAGCGGATGCACTTCGCAAGCGCCGTGAACGCGCGACGGTGCGCATAACGCCACGTTATGTCGCAGGGCGGCCACCGCGCAGCGGTGCGGGCACGCGCCCGAGCGGTTCGCGGGACGTTTCCGCTGCGATGTAGTGTCGACGCCGAGATGCTGCGTCGGCTTGAACCGCGCAGCGGTTAAGCCGCGACGCGCAGGCGATATTTCGATCTCGATTGACCCACGCAGCCACGACACGGCGTCGGCTGCAACGCAGTTCAGCCGCGCCGGCCTCCCGCGTCCGATCAACGCGCACGGCAATCGCTCCTGAAGAACAGGATGTTGATTCATCGCTACGAACAACGACGGCATATCGGTCGATCAGTCGTGCTCATCGCCGCGCCGCGTCAGCGTCGCCCCAGGATGCGTCGCCGCATGCACCGCCCGCAGCCGCGCGATCGACACGTGCGTGTAGCGCTGCGTGGTCACGATCATGCTGTGCCCCAGCATCTCCTGCACGTGGCGCAGGTCCGCACCGTTGTCCAGCATCACCGTCGCCATCGTGTGCCGGAACAGATGACATGCACCGACCTTCTTCACCCCGGCCGCGTCGAAGTACCGCCGTATCCGCCAACTCAGCGCGTACGCCGACAGCGGCAGGCCGTACTGGTTCACGAACAGCCGTCGTTCGTCCGGGTTCGCCTGCACGTTCGTGTGACCTTGCCCGTCCACCAGCAGCAGCAACGGCCGCGCTTCCCGCTCGTATTTCCGCACCCACGCCAGCGCACGTTCCCCGATCGGCACGAACCGATCCTTGCGGCCCTTGCCCTGGCGCACGTACAGACAGCCGCGCTCCGCATCGATGTCTGTCGTCAGCAGATTCGCCAGCTCCTGCCGGCGGATGCCGGTCGCATAGAACAGTTCGAGGATCGCGCGATCACGCAGCCCGTACGGATCGGCAAGATCGGGCTGCGACAGCACCGATTCGACCTCGCTCGCATTCAGCGGCTCGCGCAGGTGATAGATCACCTTCTTCGGCAGATCGAGGTCCGCCGCAGGATTGCTCGGCAAGTGTCCGTGCCGCACCAACCACCGGCACCACGCCTGCACGTTGTTCAGCACCGACAGCTGACCGTTGATCGCATACGCCTCGCCGCTCGGCTTGCGCGCAAGGAACAGGTGTTTTTGGAACTGCACGACGTGGCCATGCGTGATCTGTGCCGGTCGCTCGATGCAGCGTTCGACGCACCATTGATTGAACCAAGCGAGATTGCTGCGGCGTGCGTTGAGGTTGAGTTTGTTCAAGTGCCTCAGCGTCAGTGCTTCGAGATAGCGCCGCATCCACGCCGCGATGCTGTCCGGATCGCAGGGACCGAGCAGCAGCTGCGAACGCTCGCTGGTGCGACCGGCCACCTCAGTGCTCCGTCGCCGGTAGCGGCCTGCTACGTGCGTTTTTTCCTGCCGATGCCGACGAATGGCCGTTCAGCCTTGTTTTCGTGGGATTTTTGATTGATTCGCTACCCCGCGAGGTGCCCGCAACCGGGCCGCAATCGCCCCGCAACCGCCCCGCGAGGTTGCCGTTTTGCCCCGCGAGGTTGGCCCCTGACCCCCGCGAGGTTGTCGATTTACCCCGCGAGGTTTCGACGGTTTCGGCCTCGGCTTCGTCACTCAGGCCCATCAACTGCGGCGCGTCCGCATCGGTGTCGCCGTCGAACAGCAGGCTGTAGCTGAAGCACTGGCCCATCCGCCCGCCGTGGGCGGCGACGTATTCAAGCTGCACCAGCCGGTCGAGATGGACGCGCAGCTGCGTATCCGACAAGCCCAACACCGCACGCACCGCACGCCGCGTGAAGCGCACATCGCCACGCGCTGCGCCGCTCACGCCTGCCTGCTCGCGCACCCAAGCATCGAGCGACGACAACACCCGCCGCGTCTGCGGCGGCAACTCATCGAGACTTCGACCGAGCACCGCGTGCGCCAGACGGTTCGCCAACGCGATATCGCCCCGCGTCACCTCGATGTACTCGACGGCCGCGCCGTCGACCTCCAGCGTCCGCACCGGCCGCTGCTGCTGATGCAGCAGCGCGATCGCGTCGATCAGCGCCAGATACTTCACGTGATCGCGGCGCAGCCGCACGCGGTCGCTTGCGAACGTCAGCGATTCCGCGAACGGGTTCACCACCGCCAGCGGCCGCAGCAGCGTCTGCGCCGCGCGGTGCGCGCTCACGATGTGATCGCTGCGCACCTTCGCCTGCAGTCCGTCCAGCGTCCGCGCCAGGCGCTGGCGCTGTTGGATCGCGGCCGTCTGCTCGGCGGTTTCGTTGATGGTGAGCACGAGGCAGCGATTGAGCAGTTCTTCGTCGATATCGATCGCCGTGGTCGTCAGGCACAGCATCACCGGGCCTTCCACCCGATACTCCGACGTAATCAGCCGCCCGGTTGCCGGGTCTTTGCCGGTCGAGGCAATCGTCAGTTCGCCCTGCGATTGCAATAGTTTCAGCGCATACGCCGCCTGCCGCACGCCTTCCTCTTCGGCGATCGCCAGGATCTTGTGCCGCAGATCGCCTTCGCCGATATAGAACAGACTCTGCCCGGTCATCGCTGAGTAGTGGACGCGTTCGCGTTCCGGCATCAGCGACAGCAGCGCGTCCATCAGCGTGCTTTTGCCGGCCGCACTGGTCGACTGGATCAAGATCGCCAGCGGCCGGTCCAGCAGACGCGACACCATCGCCAAGTAACCAACGAGTGCGTTCACACCCTCGCCGACCACGCCCACCGCTTCCACGTCGGACACGATACGTTCGGCCAGACACGGATCGCGCAGCAGCGCCAACCCGGCCGCCTCTTCGGCTTCACTCAACACCGGCAACACCGCCGAAGTGTCCGGCGACAGCGCCCCGCGGATCGCCGCCTCCTGCAGCGGCTCCAGCGCCAGCACCAGCGCCGACAGATCGCCGGCAATCACAGACTCGGCCACGCCCAGTTCCACAGCGGCGGCTTTCGCGAACGCAGCACGCAACCGCGCCTGATACAGATCGAGCGTGTCCAGGTGCAGGCGATCACCCGACGATAGCCGCAGCGTCACCTTCAACGACTCCGCCGACAGACAGCGCGCCAGCCCGCGCACCCGGTACGACCGTGGCCCGCGTGCGAAGCGCACGTCGTCGTCGCCGACCACCTCGGCGACCGCGGGTGCGGGTGATGGCAGTGGGGCCGACAGCGCCGACGAAGAATCAAGGGCTTGCGTCATACACCGGCCTCCGGGCAAAAACCTGTCAAGGGGGTTTGAGTAAAAATAACTCAGATGCAGGGTACTCATTTAATGAGTATAGTCAACCCGCACCCCGACGAGGCCGCCGTATGCTCGAACGCATCCCACCGCAGCACATCCTCATGGCCGCCAAAGAGCGTTCGTTTTATGCCGCCCTCGGCCAACGCATCGCAGAGCAGCGCAAGGCGTTGGGCATCACCCAGGTGCAACTGGCCGAAGAACTCGGCATCGCCCAGCAGACGATGGCGCACTACGAGGGCGGCGTCTCCCGCATCGCGGTAGAGACGCTCGCGCAGTTGGCGGAGACGCTGCAGATTCCCGTGGAAGAGTTGATCGGCACACGCACCAAGCGCAGCGCCGGCAAACGTGGACCGGCACCCAAGCTGCAACAGCAACTCGAACGCATCAGCGCATTGCCCAAGGCACAGCAGCGCTTCGTCATGCAGATGCTCGATACCGTCCTGCAGCAGCAGGGCGGATAAGTACAACGCCCATAACGCACAAGCCCCGCATTAGCGGGGCTTGTGATGTTCGCAATTCTTCACATGTGGCGGAATCTGCTTCACAGGTTCCGCCCTACTCATTACGCCTTACGGCTTTTGAATGAGGGCGATTCACTCCTCTTTGTAGCAAACAACACCGACCCTGCCGTCATGTTTGACCTTGCCAAAATCAAACTGCTTATTTCTCGAATACGTATCCATGTCCTCTTTTCCTATCAGAAGCCCGCGATAACGGCCAGCCCCTAAATAAATCAGAGTGGCAGACTCAGTATGGCCACCAATCAGCCGAATTTCGTAGCCATCAAGCCATTCTGGGACATCAATTCCAGCCTTGATTGGATCCAAGGTGTCCGTTCTCAGCCCAGGGCCAGACAAACGGCCGATCATGAAATGGTTAGGAGAAAATCTACGTAACAAAACCTCTTCATCAGCCCACTTCGTTATTTTCATCCGCCACTCATCGTCATCCACATAACGATATAGCCAGTCACAGGAGGACCGATCACGTTTCTTAGCCATGCTCAGGCCACCATTAGCAACAAGGAAAATAGCCGCACAAACAAAAATTGCCCGCCATAGTTTTTTTCTCACGGCTTCTTTCTCCACAAGTTGTAACCGAACTCAGTTAGCTTTAATCGTGAATCTAGGTGTTGAGAATCTGTATTCCCAAATGCTCCAGCAGCCCTATTCCAAGACCAAACCGTAGCTTTTACAGTTCGCAATGAATCGCCTCTCGCCGCAAAAAGAAGACCTTGATTGATGTAGTTCAAGTTTCCTCCTTTATATGGGCCGGGACCCAAAGATGCGGGAGCACCATTGATTCTGTAGAGTCGACCACCAGCAATGTCACCATAAAACTTGGAGTCAGCGAAGCCGTAAGCCTCTTCGCGCAAGAATTTCTGTGCAGGCATATTCTTATAGCCGCCAACTTCTCTATCTCGCAATTGAAACCGATAAACTTCAGCCCTAAAAACATCAAGAAATTCAGTTTGGTAATCAAGATTAACAACACCATCCTGCCCAGGCGATTTCAGCACAACGGATTCCGCACGCTCATAAAGCTCCCGCAGCTCATCAACCTCCCAGGACTCAGGACTATCTCCACCCTGAGGAGTTCCCAGCCGCGAGTCGACTCGATTCAAATTCAGCATTGAAGACTTCCCGTCGCCACACTGACTTTCAGAATTTTGCTTATTCGAAGAAGCACCTTTCGCGCTCGCAGATGCGGTCTGATTCTGGCGACTGCTCGCCCCCATCGTCCCCTGCCCCGTCGACGCGCCACTCAGCGACACCGTCTGACTACCACCGCCCTTGGCACTCACCGTCGCCGTACCGTTTCCATTATTCGTCACCGAACCCACGGTCTGCTTGATGCGCGAGCCCGCCTCCTGTGAAGTCACCTTCGCAGTGCCACCACTACCCGCGGCTGCTGCACACTCTCCTGCACTGGCATCCGTTGAGCAGGAGGCATAACCGCTTGGATCCGTCCCACTGAGCGGGTTATTCATGATGTAGGAATACGGATTAAGACTCTGACTGTTCAGCGGAAACTGGATAAACGGATCAACCCCCGTGAACCTGCCGAGGTTGTAATCGTAAGCCCGCCCATTCATGTGGATCAATTCGAGCTGGTTCAGATGTTCGTGCTGGGTGAAGCCCTTGGGCGTCACCGCGGTGCTTTGCAGCTTCGCCGGCGTCAGATCGCCCCACGTCCCTGATCTCGGCTTGCCAAACGCATCATAGCCCCGCGTTTCGATCACGCTTCCGCTGGCATTCGCCACCGCGTCCACACTGCCGAGTCTGTCCTTCAACAGGTACTCAACCTTCCGCGTCGCGCCGGTTCTGCTCACGACCGCGTAGTCGCCGATGTAGACCTTCGTCTCGCCCGTGTCGGTGCGGTGCTCGTAGCCCGGCAAGTAAACGCGCGCGCCGTCGCTGCCCCAGCTTCGGGTCCGCATGCCGTCCGGGCCGTAGCGGAAGTCGTCGCGCAGTGCGCCGCGCTGGGCGACGGTGGGCAGGTTTTGGTGATCGTATTTCAGGCTCAGGCCCGCGTTGTCGCCGGTGAGGTTGCCGTTGGCGTCGTAGCAGTACGTGCGGCTGCCGCCGGCCGCGAGCTGTACTGATTTCACTGCGTTCGCCCCGCCGCCGCAGGCGCCGCCGCTGTAGCTGTAGGCGTTCGCGCTGTTGCTGCTGAAGTCGCTCTTCTTCGTCAGGTTGCCTACCGCGTCGAAGCCGTAGCTCACCGTGCCGCTGGCCGCGCCGGACCGGATCGACTGTACGAGGCGATGCAGTTGGTCGTAGCTGTAGTCCTCGCGGCTTGTGCCGCCGCCCAGACTCTGACGCTTGAGGTTGCCGAACACGTCGTAGCCGTAGCCCAGCTGGCGCAGCGTGCCGCCCGCGCCGCTGTAGGTCAGCCCAGTGAGCTGGCCGGTCTGCAGCTGGTAGGTGGGTGTGAGGATCACGCCGTTGCCGAAGGTCTCCTGCGTGGGTTGGCCGCGGGCGTTGGTGCCGTTGGTGCGCCGGTATTCGATCCCCGTGCCCGGATCCTTCTCGGCCAGGGCATGGCCGTAGACCGAATACAGCACCTGCACCGCTTCGCCGTTGGGATATTCCTGTCCCACCGGGCGGCCGTGGTAGCTGTCGTATTTGGTGCGCGTGCGGTAGCCCTGCGTGCCGCTGGACAGGGGCTGCGTCACATCGTGTTGGATCGGCCGCGCCAGACTGTCGTACGTCTGCGCGGTGCTGCGCTCCAGCGTGCCGTTGATCGTGCGCTGGTCGCTCAGCGGCGCGCCCTTCGCGTTGGCCGGGTCGTAACTCCAGCTGTCGTTCACCGCATCCGCCACGGCGTCGCCGGTCACATCGACCAGAGCCGTGCGCGTCTTCGGGCGGCCCAACTTGTCGTACGTCAACGTCGTGGCGATACCCCGCGCATCCGACTGCGCCAGCACCTCGCCCAGCGCGTTATAGGCGAAGCCCCAACTGCCCTGGTTCGGATCGTTCACCCCCGTGCGCTGGCCGATGGCGTTGTAGTTCGCCTTCGTCACTACCCAGTTCGCGTCATCGATCGCGGCCACGTTGCCGTTGGCCTCATACCAGAAGCGGGTGCGGCCATTCAGCGCGTCGCGGGTCTCCACATAACGGCCAAGGCTGTCGGTGGTGCGGCTCAGGCTCAGGCCGAGGACGCCGGGAGCATCGCTGCTGCCCTGCACCTGGATATTCGTGGTGCGACCGCTGTAGCTGTAGGTGGTCACCATGTCGCCGCGGCCGTCTTCGCCCTGCTTGGGCACGACCTTGCGGGTCATCCTGCCGAGAATGTCGTTGTAGAGATAGCTCGTGAACACCCAGGGTTCGCCATTGCGAAGCGGTTCAGAGCGATATTCCAACTGACCACGCGCGGTGTAGCCATCCAGAACATGCGTCCATGCGCCGTCCATCTGCATGACCGCAGTCAGCGTGGTGCGGGCCAGCGCATCATGACGGGTCAGCTGTGTCGGCACGCCGTCCTGCACCGTCACCATCTGATACATCTCGATCGGGAACCAGCAGTAGCCCAGCTGGCTGCAACTGTTCACGCTGATGTGCTGATCGGGCGCCACATACACCGCATCGGTCGCGCCCCTGAAACGCTTCTTGACCGCGAATCCGAACGCGTCGTAATCGATCAGTGTGCGCAGGCCGTTGGCGTCGGTGACGCTGGTCGGCTGACCATCTCTGGCCCGCACCCCGGTCGTGGCGCTGTGGTTCAGCGCATTCACCACCGCCAACGGGAAGTAACCGTCGGCGGTGTAAGTGGTGCCGGTGCTGCGGGTGCCGTTGGCATCGCCGTCCGCACTCACCGCCACGCCCGTGGGTAAACCGTAGTTGTTGCTGGCCGGGTAGGTGTATGCGGTCACCCGCTGCTGGTTGGCGATGCCCGCTTGGACCGTCTCGGTGGACAACGTGCGGTCCGCATTCCACACATAGCTGCTGGTGACGGTGCGCACCGGATTGGCGGTGCCCGCCGGCAACGCATGCTGGGCGGCGTCCCACGCGACCGACGTGCTGACGGTCTTTGCGGTCAGTTTGTCCAGCCACCAGTTGGCGGTATCGACGACGATGGTGTTGGTCTCAGTCACGCACTGGCGGTCGAGCCGGTTGCTGGTGCCGCTGACGGTGCCAGTGCCGGCGTCACGGCTGTACACGACGCGCGAGAGCAGATTGCCGTTGGCGTCGTAACCCGATGCCGCAGCCGGCGTGCCGCTACAGCTGCTGTCGCTGGCCGCGACTTCCTGCGTGTAGCCCAACGTCGCCGGTGTGCCGCCGCTTGCAGCCGTGGTGGCGTCGTAAGTCCACGATTCTTTGGCATCGAGAAACGGGAAGTACCGCGTGGGTACGCCCAGCGTCGGCACGCAGGCGGCTGTATTTGCGCGGTTCGCGCGGTCGCAGCGCCACGTGTATTGCTGCTTGCTGATCGCACCGTCTTCGCCAGTGCGCGACATCGGGTTCACCACCACACGCTCCGGCTGACTGGTCAGCGGAAACTTCTGGTGGAAGGTCGTCGTTGTGCGCAACCCCGACAACACGTCTTCTTCAACCAAGGTGCGAAAGCCCTGGAACCCGCGGCCCTGCGTGTTGTACATCGCCTCGCCGTAGCCATAACGCCACGTGCGGAATCCGCCGATGCCGTCGCTTTGGGTCATCGCGTCCACCACCTGCATGGAGGACGTGAAATAGATGTGGCGCTCGTCGATGTAACGCTGCGATGCGACTGTCGGCACCGTGTACAGCGGCGTCATTCCCGCCGTGCGCCCAGCCTTGCCCGCCAAGGGCGAATAACTCCACACCACTTGCTGGCCGAAGCCGTCGGTGACCATCTGCAGCATGTCTTGCGTCTGCGGGGTGATGCCGTCAAGGTTCTTCAGTGCCGCAGGGCCTTCGTTTTCGTTGATCAGCACATTGCCGGTGAGAATCGGCAGGCCGCCAGGGAAGGTCTGCGGCGACACCGCTGCAGACACCGTCACGCCGCCACGCGAGCTGAGCAAACCGAACGAATCGCGCAGGGCGAACTCGGGTGAGCTCATCAGCAGGCCGTCGGTCTGGCCGTCGCCGTAGAGGTCCTCAGAAGGTAGATCCAGCGCACCGGAGATGACTCCAGTCGGCACTTCGCTGACCACCGGCGCACCGCTAGCGCTCTCGACGATGCGCAGCGCCGTCTGCTTATAGCTGCTGTAATCGGTCCACCCCTTGGCGTGCGAGCCGACAGACAACTGATTGACCACGGTCTCGGCAAAGCCGTTGCCGTCCATATCCACCGACACGCCAGTGCCGGCGCCGCCGGGAATGGGTTGACCGGTGAGCGGGTCTTCCGGGCAAACCCAGCGTTCCTGGCACGCCCAGCCTACGCCATCGCCGCCCGGACACGCACCGTTGTCGACGTATTTGTAGGTGCAGATGTTGGCTGCGAAAGCGCCGGGAAACAGCAGTTCGCTGCGACCGTCGCCGTCTTGATCGCCGGGCGAGAGATGCTGTGCCTGCCACGGCTGCCAGACTTGGGCGCAGTGCGAGTTGCCAAGACTGGTGCCATCGCCGCAACCCACCAGACCTGCAGAGCTGTTGAGCGGATAAATCTGACCCAGCATGCCGCCGCGGTTGTAGCGCAGGAACCAGCGCGGCCCACCCACGGTGCTGTCATGACGCGCATACAGCCAGTCGTCCAAGCCGTCGCCGTTGGCATCGATCCACTGCGAATACAGGCCGGACTCGGCCTCGGCGGTGGTACGCGGATAGGCAGTTTGAAACAGGCTCGGGAACTGGACCTGCGCCAGCGTGTAGATGCTCCCGCTCTTGCTGCCGAACACCACCCGGTCAAGCTTGCGGCCCTTCTCCGAACCGATCGGAACCGGCCAGAACTCCAACGTCGATTCGATCAGCAGGTCGGGCAGGCCGTCGCCATTGAAATCACGCACGCCCTGCAGCACTTCACCCTCGTACATCGCGTCGTAAATGTGCTGCACGCTCAGGCAGTGCGACGCCACTTCCGGAAAGGTCGGCGGCAACGCACCGTTGGGGGTGTTGCGATAGATGTGCACCTTGGCCGCACAGTTGCCGGTGCCGCCGTAGTTTTTGGTCAACACAATATCCGCACGGCCGTCGCCATCCATATCACCGACATGCTTGAGGCCATGAATGCCGCTGCCAGCACCGGTGACCGCAATGCCTGTGTCGAAGACCGTACCGAACGCGGTCGAGAAATTGGTATCGGTGGGAGAACCGCTCCAGGCCCGCACCACGACAGTGCCACTACTGCTGTCACGGGCCACGAAATCCACCCGCCCGTCCTGATTGAAATCCGCCGAACCCTGGCGTAAATCGATCATGCCGTACTGCGGCGGAATCGCCATCGACCAGCGCACGGTGCGCTCGGGCGTCAACGACACCAGATAAGTGGTCAGCACGCTGCCGCTGCGGCTGCCGGCGATCAATTCGGTCGCGCCGTCGCCGTCCATATCGCCGACTGGTTGCAGCCCCGTCACATCCGCACCGGTGCCCAGCGAGAGGCTCGGCATCTTCATCGAATGCGTCACCGGCCCCTGCTGCCACGCGAACATCGTTGGCGGTTTGCAGAGCCAAGTGGTGCCGTCGTGGGCGCAGTCCGTCACCGATTGCAGAAGGCTGCGTCCGGTAGTGGTGCTGACCGGACCATAGCTCAACGTGTAGTTGCGCACCGACTCACTGCCCGCGAACGTCGTCACTGCGGTCAGACGCTTGGTCTGCCGGGTGATGCCGCCGGCCAGATACGACGATGATCGGTCGTTGCTGCCGGCGCCGGTCGGGCGGTCCTCGTAGGTGAACGCCACGCGGCGGTCACCCACTGTCGTTAGCGTGCCGGTGTACCAGATCGCGTTGATCAAGGTCTCGCCATCGCCGTGACTGGTGTAGGCGTAGTGCATGGCGTTGCCAACGCGGTCTTCGACGCGGGCGATCATCCAAGTGAGCGGCAGGCTTACTCCACCGGGCACCACCCGCGCGGGCGAGGCTGCAGCACTGGTATTGCCGTAATACGCGATCTCGCCGGATTTGCGCTCGACCTTGAAATAGCTGGTGGCCGAAGTGAGGTTGCCGCCAACCTGGGTCACGCGGACAAACGACTCCATTTCGGTGCCGTAGGTGGCGTTGACCGCACCATACGTGCCGCTGGTGAGAATCAGGCGCTGACCGTCGAGGCAGAGCCGGTCACTGGCATCAAGCTGCACCGCACGGATTTGCTCATCCTGTTCCAATGTCTGCGGGCAGCGATGCAGCGACGACAGACCCGACAACGACCAGCCCATACCGGCGATACCGTTACCTGCGCGACTGCTGTAATTGAGTGAAACGCCCGGCTGCATACCGCGACGCCCGGGCGGGACTGCAATCGGAATCTCGTAACTGGCCGCATCACCGGAGACGCTGGCAGACCCCGCAAGCCGACCGACCGTGGCGTCGTGGGCCGGCAATTGCCCCAGCAGACTCACCGGCGTCTGGTCGCCGATCAGATCGAACGGAATCGTCGCGGCCTGCGCATAACTGCTGGGAAATGTGCCCGGATGCCCCAAGCCGACCAGCACGGTAAGCAGCATCGTCGCGAACCCGACTCGCGCGCGATTCCGAATCCTGCCGCCGCCCGTCATCCCGATCGCGCGATTGCGCCGAACGGCGCCCCCTTGCCGGTTTCGCATCGCTTAGTTTCCTGTCCTTTGCTCTGCCGAAGTATAGGTCTGCGCAATCTCAAAAGTAGAGATCTGTCACGCTTCTTTTGCCCACCCGCGTCGTGAGGATGCGCCCATTGCGATACCGATCGGGAGCGACGCTATGGGTCGATCGGGCCATGAAACTATGCCGCGCCGCAGCAGACGATGAACGCATCGCCCGCAGTTCGATTATTTGAAGTGGGAATGGTGGGCCGTGAAGGATTCGAACCGGCCTGAGCAGACCCTCACGCCGCGATAAGAACAATGCCGCGCCCGCGGCTGACAACAATCAATCGCCAGTGCTTTGAAGGATGAGGAAAGTGGTGGGCCGTGAAGGATTCGAACCTTCGACCAAAAGATTAAAAGTCTTCTGCTCTACCGACTGAGCTAACGGCCCACATGTGATCTGCATCTCCGGCCTTCCGGCCACCCGGCGTTGCACCGGGGCGCGCATTTTAGCCCAAACCGCGGCGAATGGGTCAGCCTGTGACGTATCGAGTTGGATCGGCTACGCCGGCAGTCTCAAACCCCTCGGCGCGGAGGCGGCAGGCGTCGCAGTGGCGGCAGGCGCGGCCATCGGCATCCGCCTGATAGCAGGACACGGTCTGCGCGAAATCCACGCCCAGGCGCAGGCCTTCGTGGACGATATCGCCCTTGGTCATGCGCATCAGCGGGGCGTGGACGCGGAAGCCCGCGCCCTCGACGCCGGCCTTGGTGGCGAGATTGGCCAGCGCCTCGAAGCCGGCGATGAACTCGGGGCGGCAGTCGGGATAGCCCGAGTAGTCGACCGCATTGACGCCGCAGAACAAATCGGTGGCGCCCAGCACTTCGGCCCAGCCCAGCGCGACCGACAGCATGATGGTGTTGCGCGCCGGCACGTAGGTAACCGGAATATCGGCGCCGATGATGTGGCCGTCGGTGTCGACCGGCACCGCGATGTCGTCGGTGAGGGCGGAGCCGCCCAGGCTGCGCAGATCGACGTTCACGGTTTTATGCGCGACCGCACCCAGCGCGTTGGCGACGCGCACGGCTGCGTCGAGTTCGGACGTATGGCGTTGGCCGTAGCGCACGCTGAGCGCGTGTGCCGCGAAGCCCTGTTCGCGGGCGATGGCGAGCACGACGGCGGAGTCCATGCCTCCTGAGACGAGAATAACGGCGGGTTTCATGGGCGACATATTCAAAGATTAAGGATTGGGGACCGCCATGTACGGAACATGGGGTGATGACACGAAAACCCAGTTGTCATCCCGAACGAACGTGAGGGATCTGCTTGTCCTTTTCCTGAAGCCAACAGCAGATCCCTCCTCGGGCTGACAGGAAAAAAACACTCCGGCAGATATCACCTGCCCGGCTCGTCGTTCCAGAGGATCTTGTGCAACTGCATCTGAAACTTCACCGGCAGACGATCCTGCACGATCCAGTCGGCGAGATCGCGCGCGGAAATGTCGCTCTTGCTTGGCGAAAACAGCACGTCGCAGCGTGCGCTCAATCGGTGTTCGGCAACGATGCCGCACGCCCAGTCGTAGTCTTCGCGGCTGCAGATGACGAACTTGATCTGATCGTGCGCGGTCAGCAGCGGCAGATTCTCCCAGCGATTGCGCGCCACTTCGGCGGAACCGGGCGTCTTGATGTCGACGACGCGCGAGACGCGCTGATCGACGTCGGAGATATCAATCGCACCGGAGGTTTCCAGCGACACCTGATAGCCGTCATCGCACAGACGGCGCAGCAGATCGAGGCAGCGTTTCTGGGCCAGCGGTTCGCCGCCGGTGACACAGACATGGCGTACGCCGTAGCTGGCGACTTCAGACAGAATCTCGTCGATGCCACACCAGACACCGCCAAAAAACGCATACGCGGTATCGCAATACTGGCAGCGCAGCGGGCAGCCGGTCAGGCGCACGAACACCGTTGGCCAGCCGGCATCGCGAGCTTCGCCCTGCAGCGACAGAAAAATTTCGGTGATCTTGAGGCGGTCCGCGATTGCGGCTGGCTCAGCGGGAGCGACGGTGTTCATCGCAGCATTTTAGCGATTCCACGGCTTTTGTAGAGCAGAGCGCAACTCCACTGCACCTTTTCGCAAAACGGATGGCCTGTTTGTAGAGCGAAACCCAGCTCCGCCAGACTGTCAGCTCAATAGGGTGTGCCTTGGCGCACCGGCTTTTCGCACATATCGCAAGGGCGGTGCGCCGAAGGCACACCCTATTCACGATGTCTGGTGCTTGGAACCAAGTGGAGCGGCGCGGCGCTCGGCTCTACCAGAACCAAGCCCGAAGCTTTGCTCTACCTGTATCAACGCACCCGCGACAGTTGGATCGCGCGCAGGCGGTCGTCGGCAGTGCGCGCCGCTTCGCTGCCGGGGTAGCGCGCCAGCACTTGGCCCAGCGTCGCTTCGGCGGCGTCGAGCTGACGCAGGCCGTACTGGCACAGCCCCACTTTCAGCAGTGCGCCCGCAGCTTTGTCGTGAGTGGCATGGCGATCCAACAGGTTCTGAAACTGTTCCTGGGCCAGCGCGTAGTTCTGGGTGACGTAATAACTTTCCCCCAGCCAATACATCGCGTTCGGGCCGTAGGCGCCGTTGGGATGTGCGTCGAGAAAGGCCTGGAACATCCGTGCGGATTCGGAATAGCGGCCAGCCTTCAGGGCATCGAACGCGGTGTTGTAGGCGCTGCGCTCATCGACGCTTTTGCCGAGGGTTGCGGCATCGCCGTACACCCTTGGCGGCGTGTCCTGCACGGCGGGCGGCGGCACGATGGCGGCCGACGGCGTCACCGTCGCGGGAATGGAGGCACTGGGTGTCGGCAGGGCATCCGGCGGTGCGGGGCCGCTTTCGAGACGATTGAGACGACCGTCGAGGTCGAGATATTGGGTGCGCCCAGTCTGCTTCTGCTGATCGAGCTGCTGCTGCAGTTCTTCGATCTGCGCGCGCAGCGACTGCACTTCGGTTTTCAGCTCACCGACCTGATTGAGCAGGTCGAGATTGCCCGAACGCATCGAGGTGAGCTGTTGTTCAAGCGCGGTGAGGCGATCACCCGTGCTCACGCGCTGCGCGGAGACAGGCGCGGCGAATATCAATGCAAGCACAAGGCAGGCGGACAACGACAGACGTCTGATCATCACGATAGTTAGGGCCCAAACGAAAGGTATTCGATCAAGACTGCGGTGCCGGTCAACCCGGACCGCGTAAAGGCGCGACGGGGCATCGGTGAAGATGCCCCGCACGATCAAGCGCATTACTTCGCGGTGTAGACGATCTCGACACGGCGGTTGCGTCCCCAGCAGTCTTCGTTGGAGTCTGTGCAGCTTGGCTGTTCTTCGCCGTACGCAAGCACGCTCATCTGGCTGCCTGAGCCACCGTTGGCCTGAACCGAAGACGACACCGCATTACCGCGACGTTCGCTGAGGCCGGTGTTGTATTCGCGGCTGCCGCGTTCGTCGGCGTGGGCTTCAAGCGTCATCCGCGCACTGGGGCGGTCGCGCAGGTACTTGGCGTGGCAGGCGACGATGGCCTGGAATTCGGGCTTCAGGGAATCCTGATCCAGATCGAAATACACCACGCGCTGACGCAGGCAGGCATCGGTGTCCAGATCGTTGGGGCCGTAAGCGCCGGTGCGGACCGGGCCGTTATCGGTCACCGTGCCAGTGCCGGTGTTGGTCGTGCCCCCGGAGGTGGTGCTGTCGGTGGCGGTGGTGTCCGGATCTTCCTTGACCTTCTTGGTACAGGCAACGGCAGTCACGCAGAGCATCGCGGTGATCAGCACTCGGGTGGTCGTGTTCATGGTGGTCCTCGGCTTTGTCGCAGGGTGAGTCAGGGGGAATGATGGGAATTGGCGTAGTGGCGGTCAGCGCGGCAGACGGTATGGCCCCCAGGCGGGCTCGCGCACGTCGCCGTTGGCAAGCACCAGGCGCTGACGCACGCGGGCGTCGGCAGAGACGGCGTACAGCACGCCGCGGCGACCTTCACGCGCTGCATACAGCACCATGCTGGCGTTGGGCGCAAAGCTCGGAGATTCGTCGAGCGAACCCGGCGAAAGCATCGACCAGCGCGGCGAGCCGAGGCTTCGATCAAGCATCGCAATACGGTACACGCTGCCGCTGCCCTGTGCCACGGCCAGCTTTTTGCCGTCGTAGGACACCGTGACCTTGGCGTTATAGCTGCCCTGGAACGTCACGCGGCTGGCGCCGCCGCCCGCAGCGGCGACTTGATAGATCTGCGGCTTGCCGCCGCGATCGGAGGTGAAATAGATCAGGCTGCCGTCGGCACTCCAGGTCGGTTCGGTATCGATCGCGAACTGAGTGGTGAGCTGGGTCAGCGCGCGGCTGCCCAGATCCATCACGTAGATTTCAGGGTTGCCGCTTTTCGACAGCGCCATCGCCAGTTTGCGGCCGTCGGGCGAGAAGCTGGGCGCGCCGTTGATGCCTTTGAAACTGGCGATGGTGTCGCGCGCGCTGGTGGCGATGTCCTGGATCACGATAGAAGATTTGCCGCGTTCGAAGCTCACGTAAGCCAGCTTGCGTCCGTCCGGGCTCCACGCGGGCGACAGCAGCGGTTTGTCGGAGCGCACCACGGTCTGCGGGTTGTAACCATCGGCATCGGCGACCATCAGCGCGTAGCGCGTGTCTTTGCCCAGGCCGGCGGCGGTGATGTAAGCGATACGGGTCCAGAACGCGCCGCGCACGCCGGTGATTTTTTCGTAGATGGCGTCGGCGACCTGATGCGAGACATCGCGCATCGCGTTGGCGCGCGCGGTGAGCGCAAACGCAAGCAGGCGGTTCTTGCCGATATCGAACAATTCGTATTCGACACGATAGCCGCCATCGCCTGCATCCATGACGCGGCCGACCACGACGAAGTTCTGTTTTGCCTGCTGCCAGAAGGCGAAATCGATCTCGGTGCCGCGGGTCGGGCGCTGCGCGCCCATCTCGGCGGCGGGCATTGGCCGGAACTGACCGGATCGCGCCAGATCCGCGCGCACCACTTCAGCGACATCGGTCGACGGCGCCGTACCGCTGCCTTGATACGGCATGGTCACCACTGCAATCGGCAGGGCCGAAGCGTTGCCGCCGACGATATCGATCTCAAGCCCACGCTGTTGGGCGAATGCAGACAAGGGCAGCAACAGCGCGCAGAGAAAACCCTTCGAGAGGAACGTCTTGATCGATCGTGTCTTGATCGACAGCGTCTTGACCGACAGCGTGGTCTTCAGCGGCAGCAGCATTGAGGTCATGGACAGTCCGGGTGGTGCGGGGGAGACGGCAGGCGACAGCTTGGCCGCGAAAGTGGTCAGAAAGATGAACGAACCCGGACTCCCGAGACCGCGCGGGGAACGTGTCAGCGGTCTTCGGCCCGGAAATTGATGGTCAGGGTTCGGTTGAACACGCCCTCGAACCCGCGATAAGGCAGCGGTTGGGCCTTCAGCACCGCAGCCTCGACCGAGCGCCGGCCCTGTTCATCGTAGGGGCAGGACGGATCCACTTGGGCGTCGATCACTTCGCCGCCGGGAATCTGCCGGATCACGATCTTGCAGACTTGGCTGGACGACACGTTGTCCGGCTGGGTCCAGTTGCTGCGGATCGCGTCGCTCAGCGCTTTGGTATAGGCGGCGTTGAGATTCGGATCCACGCCGCGGTTGCCCGGCGGCGGGCTGGCGTTGGCGGCGCTGTCGGACGCGCGTCGCGCTTCACGGTCGGCCATCTGTCTGAGCTTTTCTGCCGACAAATCGATCGTCCGCTGCTCCGCCGCCCGCTGACGGCGGATATCGGCGAGCTGACGGTCTCGCTCCACCTGCATCGCGGTGCGCGCGCGCTGCTCGGCCTGCTGCTGGCGCTCGCGTTCGGTCAGATCGACCTGCGCCTGACGCTGCCGCGCTTCCTGCTCGCGCGCGGCGATGTCGGACGATGCGGAATCGGGCTTCACTTCTTCTTGATCGACTTCGTCCGGATCAGGCAGTTGTTCCTGCGGCTGCAGCTGTTGTTCGGGCGGCGGCGGTTCGAGCGGCTGTGATTCAAGAGATTCTTCAAGCGGTTCGGGCAGCGCTTCTTCGGGGAGCGCCTCTGGCGGCGCCTGCGCGGGCGGCGAAGGCTGTGCCAGCGGTTCGGGTTCGCGCTGCAGTGCGCTGCGCATGCTGGCCGACAGCGCGTTCACATCCACCACATCGGCACTGATCGGCTCGCCCGCGGTGGACGGCGGCGGCGCACGCCACAGCGAGGCCAGCAGCAGCAACATCAGCGGCACCGCGTGCAGCAGCAGCGCGAAGGCGACGGCCAGCGCAGTGTCGGCGCGGTTTTCGCGCATCGGACTTATGTCCCCTCCGCCGGAAGGCTGACCAGACTCACCTTGGTGATCCCGGCATCCTTGATGAGGTCGATGCCCTGCATCACGGTCTGATAGCTGGCGTCGCGCGCGCCGTTGACCAACACCGTGGCGCTGTCGTTCTGACCGTGGATGGCTTTGAGTTCCGCAGTGATGTCGGCGGCGGCCATCTCGCGGTTCTTGCCGCGTTCCAGCATCAGTGCGTAACGGCCATCGGCGTAGATGCTGACGACGATGGGATCCTTTGGTTTTTCAAGCGATTTCGCGCGCGACTGCGGCAGATTGATGTCGGTGCCGAGATTCAGCAGCGGCGCAGTCACCATGAAGATGATCAGCAGCACCAACATCACGTCGATGTACGGCACGACGTTGATCTCGGCTTTGAGTTTGCGCTTGCGGATGCGGCGCCCGGAGGCGGTGACGGCCATGTGATGTCTCTCGATGAGGCTGACTTCAGAGCGATGCGTTCAACGGGCTTGTGCTCGCTGCGGGGTTTCGCGAGCAGAACTAAAACCTGTTCCTCAAACCTCTTCGATATGCGCCTGCCGCTGCAGGATCGAGGAGAACTCTTCGGTGAAGGTGTCGTAGCGCACCGCGAGGCGCTCGGCGCGGGTGGCGAAACGGTTGTAGGCCCACACCGCAGGAATCGCTGCGAATAAGCCCATTGCGGTGGCGAGCAGCGCTTCGGAGATGCCCGGCGCGACGCTGGCGATGGTCGCTTCTTTCATGGTCGCCAAGCCGTGGAACGACATCAGGATGCCCAACACCGTACCGAACAGACCGACATACGGACTGATCGAGCCGACGTTGGCGAGGAATTCGAGATTGTGTTCCAGACCGTCCAGCTCGCGCGACGCGGTTGCGCGCATCGCGCGCTGCGCGCCTTCCAGCTGCGAGCGCGCGTCCATGCCGCGACGCTGTCGGACGCGATTGAATTCGCGCATGCCGCTCTCGAAGATCGCTTCAAGACCGAAGACCTGCTGTTTGCGGCCGCTGGCTTCGGCATAGATCCGGCCGAGATCGCCGCCGGCCCAGAAGCGTTCTTCGAAGCTTTCGGCTTCTTTCTGCGCGCGGTCGAGCACGCGTTTCTTGCGGAAAATAATCACCCACGACGCCACCGAGGCCAACAACAACAGCGCCATCACGCACTGCACGGGCAGGCTGGCGTCGAGGATCAGCTGCAGGTAGTTCAGACCGCCGTCCTGCGCGGTGACGGTGGCCGCCGCTTCGGACAATGGCTCGATCGCAGTGGCCTGCAGCATGACAACGTGTGGAAACATCTTCGGTTACTCCGCGTTGAATCGTTTGGAGGGCTCGGACGCAGCTTCCTGCAACGCCTTCAGCCGGGGATACAGCGTGTCCGGGATTGGCCTGGGGCGAAAGTCGGACGCGCGCAGCGCTGCGACCCGCACCTCCGCATCCAACAGCCGCACACCGTCGCGATCGATGGTCTGCGCGATCACCAGACTCGCGTGCCTGCATGTGCGCAACGTCACGCCAACCTGCAGGGCATCATCCAGACGCGCCGGCAAACGGAACTCGATGGTCATCGCGCGCACTGCGAACACCAGATCATGCTGCAGCCGCAGAAGTTCCTGGCCGTATCCGTGCGCGCGCAGCCACTCGGTGCGTGCGCGCTCCAGAAACGCCAGATACTGCGCGTGATACACCACACCACCGGCGTCGGTATCTTCCCAGTAAACGCGAACGGGGTGGGTGAATGCTGTGTTCATGTTCAAAGCAAGCGATTGTGGGAGCGGCGGCAGCCGCGATCGGTTGAGCAGCAGGCGCAATCAAACATCTGTCATCCCGAATCCCGGCTTTATGGGGTGAGGGATCTGCTTTTGTTGTGTCGATTTAAAAACAGATCCCTCCACCCACTCCGTGGGCGTTCGGGATGACAGATGCTTTTTTCGATCACCGCTCAGCGCAAGGACGCTCACGCATCACCCTCCACAAACAGATCACTCGCATTCGGCTTGGGCTTGAGGCCCAGATGCCGATAGGCTTTCTGCGATGCCATGCGGCCACGCGCGGTGCGTATCAGAAAACCCTGTTGGATCAGATACGGTTCGATCACATCTTCAAGCGTGCCGCGTTCTTCCGACAGCGCCGCCGCCAGTGATTCCACGCCGACCGGGCCGCCGTCGAAATTCTCGATGATGAGATTCAGCAGCCGCCGATCGATGTCGTCGAAACCTTCCGGATCCACTTTCAGCATCAGCATCGCGGCGCGCGCGACGTCGTGGTCGATATGCCCGGCCGCTTTGACCTGGGCGAAGTCGCGCACCCGACGCAGCAGGCGGTTGGCGATACGCGGGGTGCCGCGCGCACGACGTGCGATTTCGTCGGCGCCTTCCGGCGCGCAGTCGATGCCGAGAATCTGCGCCGAGCGACGCACGATGCGGGTGAGCTCTTCGGCGCTGTAAAACTCAAGGCGTTGGACGATGCCGAAGCGGTCGCGCAGCGGTGCGGTCAACAAACCGGCGCGGGTGGTGGCGCCGATCAGCGTGAACGGCGGAAGATCAAGCTTGATCGAGCGCGCCGCAGGGCCCTCGCCGATCATGATGTCGATCTGGAAATCTTCCATCGCCGGGTACAGCACTTCCTCGACGACCGGCGACAGACGATGGATCTCGTCGATGAACAGCACATCGTGCGGCTGCAGATTGGTAAGCAGCGCGGCGAGGTCGCCGGCCTTCTCGATCACCGGCCCGGAGGTGACGCGCAGATTCACGCCCAACTCGTTGGCGATCACGTGACTCAGCGTAGTTTTGCCCAGACCCGGCGGCCCGAAAATCAGCACGTGATCCATCGCCTCGCCGCGGCGCTTGGCCGCCTCGATATAGATCGACATCTGTTCGCGCACCGGCTGCTGGCCGAGATATTCGTCCAGCCGCTTCGGGCGGATGGTGGCATCGGCAGTGTCGTCTTCGCGGCTGGCGCCGCTGGCGATGATGCGGTCTGTGGTCATTTATCTATTATGCCCTGCGCACCGGTAGCGCGGACTTCAGTTCGCTGCAACAACTTCGGTAGACATCAAATCTGCACCTGCGAACCCAGCTCGACCAGGCGGTTGCCTGGGATGCGGAAGAATCCGGTCGCCGACGCGGCATTCCGATGCATCAGCGCGAACAGTTTGTCGCGCCAGATTGGCATGCCGCGATTGGCGCTGACGATGATGGTTTCACGGCTGGCGAAATAAGTGGTGTCCATCGGGTCGAAGTAAATGCCGCCCTTGTCGCAGCTGCGCATCAACGCCAGCGGCACATCGGGGGTTTCCATAAAACCGAAACGAATGATGACCCGATAGAAATCGTTGCCGATGGATTCGATGTTCAGCCGTTTTTCCTTCGGCGCATGCGGCACGTTGAGGGTGTCGACGGTCAGAAATACGTTGCGCTCATGCAGCACCTTGTTGTGCTTGAGGTTGTGCATCAGCGCGTGCGGCACTACGGTCTTGTCGGCAGTCATGAACACCGCGGTGCCCGGCACCCGCACCGGCGGCGCCAGCATCAAACCGGGCAGGAAGGTGTTGAGCTGGATGCCTTCCTTGCGGATTTCGGCGTGCAACAGCTCACGTCCACGGCGCCAGGTGCGCATCATCGTGAATGCGCCGATGCCGATGAACAGCGGCACCCACGCGCCGATGCCGGAGAACAATTTCGCGCCGTTGGCGATCAGGAACGCCAGATCGATCAGCAGGAACAGCCCGCACAGCGGCAACACCCACTTGCGGGTGTCAGGCCATCGCGTGTAAGCGACGATGGCCAGCAGCAGCGTATCGATCAGCATGGTGCCGGTCACCGACAGGCCGTAGGCGGTGGCCAGCGCGGTGGAACTGCGGAACGCGAACACCAGCAGGATCACGGCAGCCAGCAGCATCCAGTTGATCGACGGCACATAGATCTGACCGATGGTGTCTTTGGAGGTGTATTTGATGGCCAGTCGCGGCAGGTAGCCCAGCTGGATCGCTTGACGCGTCACCGAAAACGCGCCGGTGATGACCGCCTGCGAGGCGACCGCTGCGGCTACCGTCGCCAGCACCAGCATCGGGATCTGCGCCCACTCCGGGATCGACATGTAAAACGGATTGGCGACCGCTTTTGGATTCTCCAGCAGCACCGCGCCCTGACCGAAGTAATTCAACACCAGCGCCGGCAGCACGAAGCCGAACCAGCCCCAGCGGATCGGTTTTTTACCGAAGTGGCCCATATCGGCATACAGCGCCTCGCCGCCGGTCACGGTCAACACCACCGCGCCGAGAATCAGCAGCGCATGCCAATTGTGGGTGGCGAAAAAATTCCATGCCCAATAGGGATTCATGGCCTTCAGTACGATTGGATTCTGGGCAATGTTGTAAGCCCCGAACGCTGCGATCACCACGAACCAGGTGATCATGATCGGGCCAAAGGCTTTGCCGACTTTCGCGGTGCCGAAACGCTGGACTGCGAACAGCCCGCACAGAATCACCAGACTGATCGGCACCACCCATTGTTTGAAGACGGGCGAGATCACTTCCAGGCCCTCCACCGCGCCAAGCACGGTGATCGGCGGCGTGATCATACCGTCGCCGAAAAACAGCGCCGCGCCGAAAATGCCGAGAATACCGACCGTATAGCTCATCCGCGAACCGGGCTTGAGGCTGCGCTGCGCCAATGCGGTCAGCGCCATGATGCCGCCCTCGCCTTCGTTGTCGGCGCGCATGATGACAATCACGTACTTCAGCGTGACCACCAGCAGCAGCGACCAGAAACCCAGCGACAGCAGACCCTTCACCGTCGCCGCGTCCGGGGTCAGCCCGAAGTGCGGATGGAACATTTCCTTGATGGTGTACAGCGGACTGGTGCCGATGTCGCCGAACACGACGCCGACCGCGCCCGCCACCAGCGCCACCATGCCAGCGGAAGCGTGCCCGCCATGACCCGGCTGTGCAGGGGAGTTGTCGTGACTGGAGGATTGACTCATCGAAGGGATCTGCCGTGGACGTTGCGTATGAAGGCGCTGATGCAGCGGAATGGGCGCGTCAGCGAAGTGCGGACTGCAGCGCTTTACGAATGATGGCGGCGGCATCGTCGCCAGCGCCGGCGGCGTCGCGCGCCATGCGCACGGCCTCCGCGGGTTTGTAGCCGAGCTGCTGCAGTGCGCTGGTGGCTTCGGACTGGGCGTCGGTGCCGATACCCAGACTGCCCGATACGCCACCGGTGACGAAATCCGCGGCGCGATCGCGCAGCTCCACCACCATGCGTTCGGCGGTTTTCTTGCCGATACCGGGAATGCGGGTCAGTGCGGTCACATCACCGGTCTGCACCAGTCGCGCAAATTCATCGACACTGGTGCCCGACAGCACGGCCAGCGCGATCTTCGCGCCGATGCCGCTGACTTTCTGCACGTCGCGGAACAACCGACGCTCGGCGTCGCGCAGAAACCCGTACAGCGACACGCTGTCTTCCTTCTGCGCGTAGTGGGTAAAGAGCATCACTTCGCGGCCGATCTCGGGCAGATCGTAGATGGTGCTCATCGGCGCTTCAAGTTCATAGCCGACGCCGTGCACATCGATCACCAGCCAGGGCGGCTGCTTGTGGATCAAAATGCCTTTCAAACGACCGATCATGGGATTACTTCCTCCACGCCTGACGCGCGTTCACGCCCAGGCGCAGCGCGGTGGCGCGCACGTGCGCGTGGGTGATGGCGACCGCCAGTGCGTCGGCGGCGTCGGCCTGCAGCTTGCCCTTGAGGTTGAGCATCATGCCGACCATGTGCTGGATCTGGGCCTTGTCGGCGCCGCCGGTGCCGACCACCGCCAGTTTCACTTCTTTCGCTGCGTATTCATGCACCGGCAGATCGCGCATGACCACGGCGCAGATTGCCGCGCCGCGCGCCTGACCGAGTTTGAGCGCCGAGTCCGGGTTGCGGGCCATGAATACCTTTTCGATCGCCACTTCATCAGGGCGATGGGTGTCGATGATGTCGCCAAGCCCTTCGAGCAAACGCTTCAATCGCAGCGGAAAATTGTCGCGGGTGTCTTCATCGGCGGACAGCAGATTCAGCGGCGCGTGAAAGACGTGCGCGGTCTTGCCCACCGCGTCGACATCAATGATGCCCACGCCGGTGCGCTGCGAACCGGGATCGATGCCGAGGATGCGGGTCATGGGGTTGGGATAAGGGAGATGGGAGACGGGAGACGAATCACGGGGTATCGGCACTGCGTCAGTTGCCTCGTCTCCCTTCTCCCTATTCCCGTCTCACGCATATGCATCCGCGCCAAGATCTGCGTTGGAATACACACTTTGCACATCGTCGAGATCTTCCAGCCAGCGCAGCAGTTTCACGACCTGCTGCGCGGTGTCGCCGGAGACGGCGATGTCGTTGTCGGCGCGGTACGCGACTTCAGCGAGATCAGGCTTCAAGCCTGCGGTTTCGATCGCCGCTTTCACGGTCATGAACGCATCCGGGGCGGTCAGCACATCGATCGCGCCGTCGTCTGGATACACCACCACGTCATCGGCGCCGGCTTCGATGGCCGCTTCGGTAATGGCATCTTCATCGGCACCGGCCGCGAACGACAGCACGCCGAGCTTTTTGAACATGAACGACACCGAGCCTTCGGTGCCCATATTGCCGCCGCATTTGCTGAAGGCGTGACGCACGTCGGCGACGGTGCGGACTTTGTTGTCGGTGAGGCAGTCGACGATCACCGCGACGCCGCCGGGGGCATAGCCCTCGTAGCGCACTTCTTCGTATTCGACGCCTTCCAGCTCGCCGGTGGCTTTCTTGATCGCGCGCTCGATCACTTCCTTGGTCATATTGACCGACAGACCCTTGTCGATCGCGGTGCGCAGGCGCGGATTGGTGGCGGTATCGCCGCCGCCGGCACGGGCGGCCACCCCGATTTCGCGAATGATCTTGGTGAAGATCTTGCCGCGCTGCGCGTCGACCGCGTTTTTACGCGATTCGATGGAAGGACCTCTACCCATGAACGTCCGGAGCCTGTGCGAATGCCAAGCCGGCGATTTTACCCCTATCCCGCGGCCGTTGCGGCCGGTTCAGGTATCGAAATGACCGTTGAGGAGGAAGCGGGCGGTTTGCCGGGCCGCATCGGCGGACAGCACCAGCCCGCTGTGGCTGGCCGGAACGATGCAATGGTCGGCCAGTCCCGGAAGCCGGGTCTCCGCCACGCTGACGGTGCCGTCGGACTCCCCTTCCATCCGTGCGAACCACCTGCCCAGCCCGCGCGCACGGTTGCCGGCAACCACGCCGACCGCCGCCGGCCCCTGCCAGGGCGCGCAGCCGGTTTCAAGGATGCCGCGACTGCGGCCCAGCACCAGCGGGAGCGGTGGTCGCTGCCCCATCGCCATCACCACCCCGCTGCCGCACAGAGGTGAACCCACGCAGACCACGCGCTTGACCGGCAGATCGGGGACGCGGCGCAGCGCTTCAAGAATGATCAGACCGCCGAGACTGTGACCGACCAGCAGCTCGACCGGCCTGCGGCGGAGATGCGCGATCAGCCGGTCGCCGGCCCGCTCCGGATCGCGCAGCACGCTGTCGTAGCCGAACAGCTCGGGCGCCAATCCCTGCCGGCGCAGACGCATCGCGAACGGCGTCAGCCAGTGTCTGGCATTCCAGATGCCGTGGACCAGCAGGACCTTGGGCGTCACGGTGCCGTCGGCCGACATGTCAGACCGCATCCGCCCTGCGGCGCAGGATGAACTCATGGTCGTAGGTATTGCCGACCGGAAACAGATATTCGCCGACCTTCTCGAACCCGTAGCGACCGTAGAACCGCTGCGCGCCGAGATTCTCGCTCCACACCCCGATCCACAGCGTACGTGGGCCGTCGCGCAGCAGCCAGTCCAGCACGGTCTGGAACAGCTTCCCGCCCCAGCCGCCGTTGTGCGCTGCTTCGAGGATGTAGAGCCGCTTCAGTTCACCGTCGCCCTCGGCCACGTCGTCGTGCGGCAGGCCGCAGGGTCCGGCCACCGCGTGGCCCAGCGCTTCACCATCGTGCTCCAGCAGCCAGATCGCGTAATCGTCATCGGCAAGCAGCGCGCGATGTGCGTCCAGCGAATAGCTGTTGTCGAGGAAATACGCGAGATCCTCCGGCGGATACAGATGGCCGAAGGTCTCGGTGAAATTGCGCCGGGTGATGTCGACGACGCGCTCGGCATCGGCAGGGGTGGCGCGACGGATGGTGGTGGTCATCTGCAAGTCCTGAAGAACGTCATGTAGGAGCGGCTTCTGTGGGAGCGGCGGAAGCCGCGATGAGTGACTGAAAGGCTCTCCGAAAAGCATCGCGGCTTCCGCCGCTCCCACGCAGACAACATTATTCCCACAGAAACATCATGCCTTCGGTGGACGCACCTGCACGTGCACTTCAGCCAGCTGCACGTCCGGGATCGGCGACGGCGCGCCGGTCATCAGGCACTGCGCAGTGGTGGTTTTCGGAAACGCAATCACGTCGCGGATCGATTCGGTGCCGGCCATCAGCGCGGCGATGCGGTCGATGCCGAAGGCGATGCCGCCGTGCGGCGGGGCGCCGTATTTCAGTGCATCCAGCAGAAAGCCAAACTTCAGTTCGGCTTCTTCGCGGCCGATGCCCAGGAGATCGAACACCGCCGACTGCATCGACGACCGGTGGATACGGATCGAGCCACCGCCGATCTCGTTGCCGTTGAGCACCATGTCGTAGCCGCGCGAGACCGCGGTCTTTGCATTCGCGCGCAGATCGGCTTCATCGTCCACCGCCGGCGCGGTGAACGGGTGATGCAGGGCGACGTAGCGCTGCGCTTCTTCGTCCCACTCGAACATCGGGAAATCCGTAACCCACAGCGGTGCCCAGCCGGCGCCGACCAAATTGAGATCCTTCCCAAGCTTCAGGCGCAGCGCGCCCATGAAATCGCTGGCGGTTTTGTAGTTGGCAGCGCCGAAGAAGATCGCGTCGCCGCTCTGCGCGCCGGTGGCCTGCACAATCGCGGCGAGTGTGGCGTCATCGAGAAACTTGGCGATCGGCGAGTTGATACCGTCACGGCCCTTGGCGGCGTCTTCGATCTTCATCCACGCCACGCCCTTGGCGCCGTACTTGGCGGCATGCGCGCCGAGATCGTCGATCTGCTTGCGCGAGAACACCGCGCCGCCCGGTGCGCGTAAAGCAACCACGCGGCCGTCGTCATGATTCGCCCAATCGGTGAACACTTTGAATTCGCAGGTTTTCACCAACTCGGCGATATCGGTGAATTCCATCGGATTACGCAGATCAGGCTTATCCGAACCATAGCGGCGCATTGTTTCGGCATAGGTCATGCGCGGAAATTCGCCGAGGTCCACGTCCATCACTTCGCGGAAGATCTCGCGGATCATCGCTTCGGTGGCGTCCTGCACATCGCGCTCTTGCACCCATGCGAACTCCATGTCGAGCTGGGTGAATTCCAGCTGGCGGTCGGCGCGCAGCGCTTCGTCGCGGAAACAGCGCGCGATCTGGTAGTAACGGTCGAAGCCCGCCACCATCAAAATCTGTTTGAACAGCTGCGGCGACTGCGGCAGCGCGTAGAACTCACCGGGATGCATGCGCGCCGGGACCAGAAAGTCGCGCGCACCTTCGGGCGTCGCTTTGGTCAGGATCGGAGTTTCAATGTCCTGAAAGCCGCGTTCATCAAGATAACGGCGCAGCGCCTGCACCAGCTTGATGCGGGTGCGCATCATCGTCTGCATCTCTGGGCGGCGCAGATCGAGATAGCGATAGGTCAGGCGGGTTTCTTCACCGGCGTTCTCGTGGGCGTGGAACGGCAGCGGCTCGGCCTTGTTCAACACGTCAATGGCGGTCGGCACGATCTCGATCCTGCCGGTCTTGATCTTGTCGTTCACCGCATGGCGCGCGCGCACGGTGCCGGTGACGCGCAGGCAGTCTTCGTTGCCGAGGGCGCTGGCGGCCTTGAACAGCTCCGGCTGGTCGCTTTCGATCAGCACCTGCACGATGCCTTCATGGTCGCGCAGATCGACAAACACCTGATGGCTCTGGACGCGGGCGCTGTTGACCCAGCCGCACAGCGAGACGGTCTGGTCGATCAGCGTTTCATCGACAAGGCCACAAAAATGGGTACGCATGGAGGAACTCCGGGGATAGGATCGTGCGGCGTCTGCCGGTCAGTCGTGCATTTTAGCGGGTGCGGCAGCCGAGCGTAGCGGCGGTATGATCCACGCCACGGAAGCCCGGGCACTCAGCCTGCTGATGCTCCTTTACAGATCGTCCTCTACAGATCGTCCACCACAGATCGTCCGCCACGAGGAATTCGCAATGAACGCTTTGCTGACCCGCATGCTAGCCATCGCCCTGCTCGGCCTGTGCGCCCTGCCCGCGATAGCCCAACCGATCAAAGCCCGCGCCTATGCACCCGAGCGGGTCTGGGAACTGCCGGTCACGGACCAGCGTCGCGTCATCGGTCTTGAATACAGCGAACAATCCGGCGGGCGAACCCTCCCGGAAGACCAGATGCGCTTCTATCTGGACCAGGTGCGGCTGTCGAACTGGACGTTCCAGCAGATCAAGGCCGACATTTCGACATCGCTCAGCGGCACCGGCGGCGGCTATCCGCCCACAGGCAGCGGCGACACCCTGCGCTGCGAAAGTACCGACGGCCGCCAGCGCACCTGCCCGACGCCGTGGCAGAGCGAATCCCGGCTGAGCCGTCAATTGTCCGAGACCCGCTGTGTCGCTGGGCAGAACTGGTCCTCCAGCCGTGGTCAGGTCTGGGTCAGCGGCGGCTGCCGGGCCGAATTTTCGGCGCTGGTCAGCAATGCCGGGGGTGAAGTCAATTGCGAAAGCAGCGACGGCCGGCCGCGCACCTGCGCCACCCCGTGGCCGGGCGGCTCGGAACTCCTGCGCCAACTCTCCGGCACCGCCTGTGTCGCCGGCCAGAACTGGTCGTCGAGCCGCGGCGAGATCCGGGTGAACGGAGGCTGCCGCGGCGTGTTCGTGCCGGTGGTGGAATCGCTGGCCCAGGAGATCCGCTGCGAAAGCGGCGACGGCCGCTACAAGCAGTGCGGCACCCAGCTGTATGGCAGTGTTCAACTGCTGCGCCAGCTGTCCGACCGCCGCTGCACCGAAGGTACGACCTGGGGCATGCGCGACGGTTCGATCTGGGTCAATGGCGGCTGTCGCGGCGTGTTCCGGGTCGATGGCAACGGCAGCGACAGTGGCTACGGCTACGGCTACGGCAACAACAACAATGGCAACAACGTGGTCTGCGCAAGCAAGGACGGCGTGTACACCGCCTGCGCCTGGGACCGCAATCGCGGCACACCGCAGCTGCTCCAGACGCTCTCCGACCGGCCCTGCACCCAAGGGTATTCCTGGGGCTACAGCAGGCGCGCCGGACTGTGGGTGAACCACGGTTGCCGCGGCCGCTTTGGCCTGCGCTGATGGGGCTGTGCTACCCCGCAATCGTCCGCTGATCCAGTGATCCATCGACCTATTCATACAACAGCCTCTCAACCCACGAGCTCCCTATGTCCACGATGCGCGTCCTGACCCTTCTTCTATTCGCAGCTGCGGCCTGCTCTGCAGCGCCCGTCGCCCATGCACAGCTTTTCGACAAAGACAGCGTCCGCTGCGAAAGCAAGGACGCCCGGCGCGAAACCTGCGACACCCCGTGGCCGGGTCAGACCCAGCTCACCCGTCGTTTGTCGACCACCGACTGCGTCAAGGGCCGCAACTGGGGCACCACGCCCGGCAAGGTCTGGGTGGAAAAAGGCTGCCGCGCCGAATTCGGCCCGCTGTATGCCGGCAAAGAAGTGAAGTGCGAAAGCAGCGACGGCCGCTACAAAACCTGCGGCAACGACCTGTACGGCAATGCCGATCTCATCCGCCAGCTGTCGGACACCCCCTGCCGCGAAGGCAGCAGCTGGGGCATCCGCGGCGGCGCGCTGTGGGTGGACAAGGGCTGCCGCGGCGTGTTCCGCGTCGGCGAAAGCGGCGGCCGCTACAGCACCACCTGCGGCAGCGAAAACGGCCGGCGCCAGACCTGCCCCTGGGACCGCAAGCGCGGCAAGCCTGTGCTGCTGGAAAAACTGTCGGCCTCCGCCTGCACCGAGGGCCGCTCATGGGGCTACGACAAACAGGGACTCTGGGTGGACGAAGGCTGCCGCGCACGCTTCGGCCTGCGCTGAATCAAGCGGGGAAATCAAGCAGCGGAAAACCCAATAGGGTACGCCTAGGCGCACCGGCTGTTCGCGCAGTCAACCATTGCTCCGGCCAAGCCTCATTTGAACGCTAAATCTGTTCATAGGAGGCCCTCAGGCCCGAGCTTTCGGAGCCTGTTCAAAATCTCGGCAATCCGCGATGGGGAACCGCTCACTCACACTTGATCGTCGGTAGAGCGGCCTTCAGGCCGCTGTATTGGTGACTTCGTTGGACTCCAGCGGCCTGAAGGCCGCTCTACCAATACGCTTTCCAGAGATTACGCCTTCCAGAGATTTTGAAAAATATGTCATCCCGAACGAGGGCGAAGCCCGAGGGGGGATCTGCTTGTCGCCGGTGCGCACAACAGCAGATCCCTCCACCCGCTATGCGGATGTTCGGGATGACAGGTGGTATATCTGTTCGCGGCCGGGGAACATTTTGAACAGGCCCTTACGGCAAACTCTGCCAACAAGCTGCTCGGGGCTGAAGCCCTTCCTACGCCAGCACAGCCATCGAATTCAGACATATCCGGGCTGGATCAACAAGCCGGTGCGCCAAGGCGCACCCTATGAAACCTTGATATCCACACACGCTGCGCACTGAAGCCCGCATTTCAGCGCGCGGATCCAGCACTGACACACGCTGCAAACAAGTCCAACTTCGGCTTATACACTTGTGTGCGCACCTGCATCAGTCCAAGCACCGAGTGAAATAAGTGGTCGTGGCTCGCGGGACGTTTGGCGACCTCACGCAGACATTCGCTATCGATGCCGCGCGCGGCCGTCAGCCCGGGTGCGAACCACATCACCATCGGCACCTTGGTCTGGGTTTCCGGCGCAATCGCATAGGGCATGCCGTGAAGGTAGAGCCCGCCCTCGCCGAGCGATTCGCCGTGATCGGAAATATAGATCAGCGCAGCGTCGTGGGAAGACTGCTTCGATAACAGCGCGATGGTGCGCGCCACGAACTCATCGGTGTACAGCACGGCATTGTCGAAACTGTTGGTGATCTGTTCGCGGCTGCAGTCGCCAAGATCGTCGCTGTCGCAGGTCGGGGTGAATTGGCGCAGCCGCGGCGGATAGCGCTTGTAGTAACTGGGGCCATGATTGCCCAGCTGATGCAGCACGATCACCAAGTCACCCCGCTCTGCGGTGATTCTGGCGGCCAGATCGTCCAGCATCACACCGTCGAGGCAGCTTTCGCCGGGACAGGCACGGTCGCCTTTCGTGCGCTGGAACGACACGAACGGCAGTCCCGCGCATACGCCCTTGCAGCCCGACTGGTTGTCGCGCCACTCGGTGCGGATACCGGCGTGGTCCAGCACATGCATCAGCGATTCGGAGCCGGCAATCCGGTCCTTGTCGTAATTGGCGCGGCCGTAGACCGAGAACATGCACGGCAGCGAGACTTCGGTGCTGGTTCCACAGGCGGTGACATCGGTGAAATTGATCGGCGCGATACGCGCCAGCTGCGGCGTGGTCTGGCGTGCATAGCCATTCAGGCCCCAATTCTGCGCGCGCAGCGTTTCGCCGACGATCAGCACCAGCACCCGCGGCTTACCCCCGGACGGACGCGCGGCCACCTTGGCATCGATACCGACAGGTGTGGGCGCCTGCATACGCTTGCGGCTGTCGGCAGCGGTCTGCGTCAGCGCCACGATGTAATTACCGGGGGTAATCAGATGACGCAAATCGTGATGGGTCCGCATCAGCGCCGACAGATCCTGGAAGGACAGCAGTGCGCTGCCGATGGCGACGCACACAGCAGCGAATAGACAGCCCAGGCGCACGGCAATCGCTCGCAGCCAGGTTCTTTTCTTGAGATCAATACGCCACACCAGCAGCGCTGGCAATACGCCATAGAGGATCAGCGCGTACAGCAGGGAAACAGTCAGCAGTTCCGAGGATTCGTTGGCATCGGTCTGCAGCACATTGCGGATCATCTCTTCGTTCAAATAGATGGTGTAGCGCGACATGAAGTGAATGGCGGACGCGGAGATCAACAGCAGCAGGATCAGCACCGGCTTGGCGACGGGTCGATACAGCAACAGACAAAACAAAATGGTCTGCAGCGCCGTCACCAGCACGAACAGGCTCACACCGCTCAGTAGCCCATTAGCGCCATGCAGATCGCCGGTGGCGATGACTTCGCGCCAGAAGACGGTGTTGCCGAAGACCGAAAAAAACAGGCTTGCCAATAGCGCTAGCGTCTCCACTGAGCACGTCGGGCGATAAGCGGCGACCCGCGCGAACATGCCGATCGGGCGTTGATCCGCAGATCCGATGTTGATCGGCGTCAGGGTAGCGCTCATTGCGATGCCCTGGCCGATTGCGACGATTGACCCATCGCAGCATGCACGGCCACTGCGGCCAGCCAGCACAGGGCTGCGGTCCACAGATCATGCGAAAGAAAGTGCGCACCGCGCAGCTGCTGCGACAGTCCGAACACCATGCCCAGCATGATTCCAGCCGTCAGCCCGCGCCAGCGCCATGCCGGCCGCACCGCCTGAAAGAAGAAAAACAGCGCAAGCCAGGCATAGCCGGCACTGGCATGGCCGGCGGGGAAACAGCCGCGATGGGGCGTGCCGGCAAGCAATGCCGAAAAAATATCGACATACACGCGATCACCGCCGTAACGAACCAGATCCCAGGGGCAATCAACGCTAGAGAATGCCTTGAGCGACGCAACCAGCACCGTCGACAGCAGCACGCTGATCGCCAGTGCTGCCAGCGGCCGACGCCAACTGCGCCATTGCGGTTTCCGCCAGGTAGCGGCCAAGGCGACCAGAACAAGCACCCATGCAGCCGCCACCGCGTCGCGCCCTGCAACATGCAGCAGGTGTTCAGTGACAAAAGCTTTCTTGAGCGCCCACTGACCGCCCTGCACCGCGTACAGCAGATCGGCAAACCGGAGATCCAGCCTGAGCGCGGCGATCACCACCGCCGCCATGATCGCCAACAGGCTCGGAAGCAACAGGCGCCATGACGCCGTCGGTGCGGGCGCACTGACGCCATAGACGGCAGGTGCGTCGCTCAGCTCAACCGATGCGTGTTGAGGCCGCTGCAGCGCACTGTGTATCGTTGTTCGGCCTGAAGCGTTTTGCATCTCGGGTGTTCGATTCCGGTTGAGTACCCGGAGATGGTCCGATCATCCATGTCGGAGAGATGTGGGAGCAGAATTTGAAATTCGTTAAGCGCGCCGACAATATCCATCCGAAAATCTTCCGTACGCATACATGTTCAAACCCCAGCGTGTGATGCAGCCACCGCCGCAACATCACGCGTCACCGTGCTGTGGGAGAATCGGTCAAGTCGGTTCCGACAGGATTCCGACAATCGTCAGCGGATGCTGTGCAATGGTTTGATGGAGACGGCTGCATGCACGTGCTGGTAGTGGAGGACAATCGCAGCATGGTCGCCAATCTGTTCGACTATTTCGAGTCGCGCGGGCATACGCTCGATGCCGCGCCGGATGGCCCCACCGGGCTTCATCTCGCCAGTCATCAGCCCTATGACGTGGTCGTGCTGGACTGGATGCTGCCGCGTCTGGATGGGCCCGAGGTGCTGCGGCGGCTGCGCGACGCAGGCTGCGACGTGCCGGTGCTGATGTTGACCGCGCGCGACGAACTGCCGGACAAGATTGCCGGCTTCCGTGCCGGTGCCGACGATTATCTGACCAAGCCGTTCGCACTGCCCGAGCTGGAGGTTCGCCTTGAAGCGCTGGTCGCACGTTCGACGATGCGCAGCCGCAGTCGGGTGCTGGAAGTCGCAGATCTGCGCTACGACCAGACCACATTGGATGTGAGCCGCGCGGGGCGCTCACTGCATCTGTATCCCGCCTGCCGCACGCTGCTGGAAGTCTTGATGCGCGCAAGTCCGGCGGCGGTGACGCGCGAGCGGCTTGAATGCGCGCTGTGGGGCGATGAACCACCCGACGGCGACATGCTCCGCTCGCATATCTACGAACTGCGGCGCAGCGTCGATGGCCCGTTCGCGGTCAAACTGATCCACACCCTGCCCCGAGTCGGTTATCGTCTTGGCGAAGTGATCGAATCCCGCGAAACCACATGACGCCGTTCACCACCCGCTCAAGACCTGGACTGAGCCGCCGCATCCTGCTCGGCGTGCTTGCGTATGCGGCACTCGCTTCGCTGGGTGTGGTCGTCTTCGGTTATCTGGTGCACGAGACCGCCGAGCGCACGCTGTGGCATGCGCTGCTGGAAGAAGAATTCGATCACCTGCTTGCACGTGGGCGCACCGACAACACCTACCGCTGGGTCGATACAGACACGCTTGCGTTTTATTCGCCGAATGAAACGCGTCCGATGCCGCAGGCACTGTCGAAGCTGCGGCCCGGGCTGCACGACGACATCATCGTCAACGGACGCGACGCCGTGGTGCTGGTGCGCGATATCGGCGGCGCCCGTTCGGTGCTGCGGCTGGACATCACCGATCTGGAACGCCGCGAAGCCAACATCACGTTGATCATGCTTGGGGCGATGCTGGTCCTGGTGGTCGTGCTGGGGTTCGCGATCGGCTGGGGGGTTGACGTCTTGGTGAGCCCCCTGCGCGATATCGCCCTGCGTATCGCTCGGCTGCGGCCGGATCACACCCGGGAACGTATCGAGGTCGACGCTACCGCAAGCCTGGAGATCGCCGTGATCGCGGACGCGCTCAACGATTATCTGCAGCGCAATGCACAGTTCGTCGAACGGGAACGCGCGTTTATCGACAGCGCCAGCCATGAGCTGCGCACGCCGATCGCGGTGATCGCCGGTGCCGCCGAACTTGCGTCCGCACAGTCGGAGATGACGCCGTCGGCACGACAGCAGCTGAGTCGTATCCGTCGCAGCGCGCAGCACATCGAACATCTCATCGCGCTGCTGCTGGTGTTGGCGAAAGATCCGCTGCGGCTGAAAGACGCCAGCGACAAGATCGTGCTCGACGAGCTGTTGCCCGACATTGTCGAAGATCATCGGGTCATGGCAGAGCGGAAAGGCTTACTGCTGACGCTCGAACCGATGCCGCGCTGCGAGGTGATTGCGCCGATGCCGGTGCTACAGGCAGCGATCGGCAATCTGTTGCGCAATGCAATCGAAAACAGCGACAGCGGCGAGATCACGATCAGACTGAAACCTGACGCGCTGGTCGAGATCGCCGATCCGGGCCACGGCATGAGCCCGGAAGAGATCAGCGCCATCTATGCGCGGATGGCCCGCGACGGCGTCCGCGAGGGCTCGGGAATCGGGCTGCAGCTCATCTCGCGCCTGTGCGTGCATTTGGGCTGGACGCTCGAGTTCATCGCCGAATCTGGACGCGGCACCATCGCACGTCTCGACTTCAAGCCGCATGCGGGCGCGGCGTCACTCTAACGCGAGCCCTGTGCGCCATAGCCCGGAAGCCGTTCACGGAGTCCCGGGATGACAGATAAGAACCTGTTGAATCTGTCATCCCGAACACCCGCGCAGCGGGTGGAGGGATCTGCTGTTGTGCGTACCGGCGACAAGCAGATCCCTCCTCAGGCTTCGCCCTCGTTCGGGATGACATGTTATTGCTTCGCCCTCGTCAGGGATGACATCAAGCGCAAACCAACAATCCATCTGTCATCCCGAACACCCGCGCAGCGGGTGGAGGGATCTGCTGTTGTGCGTACCGGCGACAAGCAGATCCCTCCTCAGGCTTCGCCTTCGTTCGGGATGACATGTTATTGCTTCGCCCTCACTCGGGATGACACTTGCTTCGCCCTCGTTCGAGATGACATCAAGTGCAAACGGACAACGCATCCTGTCATCCCGAACACCCGCGCAGCGGGTGGAGGGATCTGCTGTTGTGATACCACCGGCTACAAGCAGATCCCTCCTCAGGCTTCGCCCTCGTTCGGGATGACACGTTATTGCTTCGGCTTCGTCAGGGATGACATCAAGCGCAAACCAACAATCCATCGGTCATCCCGAAGGCCCGCGCAGCAGGCGGAGGGATCTGCTGTTGTGAGAATACCGGCTACAAGCAGATCCCTCCTCAGGCTTCGCCCTCGTTCGGGATGACATGCTCTTGCTTCGCCCTCGTTCGGGATAGCACGTTCCTACCTGCCCTCGTTACGGATGACATCATTCATCGACTCATGAAGGTGTTCCGCGGCGTCAGGGCTCGACGGATTTGTCGCCCCAGGGCGCTGGCGGCAGCGGAACCGGCCGGCTCAGATCGAATTCGACCTGAAACAACCGGCCATTCGGGCGCGAGAGTTCGTACAGAAAGCGGCGGCCGGGTTCGATCTCCATCGCCCAGGTGTTGTTGACCGACGCGGTGAGACCGTTGGCGTTGAAATTGGCGATGGATTCGCCATCCACCGGAAACGACTGACGCTGTGCGGTGCCGGCCGCTGCGGTATCGCCGCCGTACATCGTCACCTTGTCGGACGTGCCGTCTTCGTGGCGATGATCATGCTTCAGCTGGATGCCGTTCGCAGTGCGGGTCAGCACCCACGTACGCGAATGATCGTCGCCGACGTGGAACGGAACGCGCGTGGTGTCCGCCCCGCATTCACGCACATGCATCACCAGCGGTTTGCCTGCGAATGCGTCGTTTGCAGACGCCGGTGTGTCGATCAACACCCGGCCGGCAAAGGCCTGCCCGCAGTGGCTGCGCAGCGCGGCGAGAAAAGCATCCGCCGGCGCATCGGCAGCGGGCAGGCCAGAGATTGCGGGAGTGCTGGCGCAGGCCGACAGCAGGCACAGCGCAGCGAGTGGAATGCTGCGGGCGAAGATGTTCATGTTTTTACACCTTAGCCGGCTGGCTTGCTGTCGGCCGGCTTGCTGGCAGCGGGCTTGCTGTCCGCCGACTTGCTCTCCGCTGGCTTGGCGGCCGGCGCCGGGTCGGCGGCCTTGGCTGCAGGCGCGGCGTCGGCGGTCGTCTCCGACTTCGGTGCGTCGCCCTTTTCAGTGAGATTGCGCTTCTTGTCGCCGTCCTTCTTGAAATCGGTCTCGTACCAACCGCTGCCCGACAGGCGGAACGATGGCGCGGTCAGCTGACGCTTGACCGTCGGCGCACCGCATTCGGGGCATTCGGTGGGATCGGGGTCGGACATTTTCTGCAGGCGGTCGAACTGGTGACCGCAGGCGTCGCATTCAAAACCGTAGATGGGCATGGCATTCCGTCAATATTCGATTGACCGTCATTCTGGGGCCGGGCGGCGAAGATTCAAACTGATGCGGTGAATACGATTCCAGACCTCCGGCCGGGCCAATGTGCGAACGCACATCCGGTGATAGTGCGCTGCGCGCCGGGCACCACCGGACGCAGGCCGTATTTCATGGAGACAGACACGATGCAGCACTGGATTCGTACGGCGGGCAGCCTGATGCTCGCGACCCTGTTGGCTTGGCTGCCCGGCGGCGCCGCCAACGCGGCGATCAACCCCCAGGCCCTCGGCGCGACATACGACGCCACACAGGCCAACATCAGCTTCCGCGTGTATTCGTCGCGGGCCACGCGGATCGAAGTCTGGATCTATAAAACCGCCGCCGGTGCGCAGGAAACCGTCAAATACGTGATGACCAAAGACGCTGCGACCAACGTCTGGTCGAAAACCGCGTCGGTCGCGACCCTGAAGACTACCTACGGCATCACGGGCCCGGTCTATTACGGCTATCGCGCGTGGGGGCCGAACTGGACTTATGTCAGCACCTGGACAAAGGGCAGCGCCACCGGCTTCGTGACCGACATCGACGCCAGCGGCAACCGCTTCAATCCGAACAAACTGCTGCTGGATCCGTATGCGCGCGAGATCAGTCAGGATCCGAATACGTCGACCTGCGCCGACGGCACCGTCTACGCGTCGGGCGCGCTGCATCGCATCAAGGACAGCGGCACCTGCGCCAGCAAAGGCATCGTGCTGACCACCGACACCACGTCGTTCGGCACCAAGCCCACGCGCGCGTTCAAGGATGACATCGTCTATGAAGTGCATCCGCGCGGGCTGACCATGAACGACACGTCGATTCCGCTGTTCCAGCGCGGCACCTACGCCGGCGCGGCGCTGAAAGCCGCGCATCTGGCCAGCCTCGGCATCACCGCGGTTGAATTCCTGCCGGTGCAGGAAACCCAGAACGACCAGAACGACATCGATCCGAATACCTCCAGCGGCGACAATTACTGGGGCTACATGACCCTCAACTATTTCGCGCCGGATCGCCGCTATTCCTCGGACAAAACCGCCGGCGGCCCGACCCGCGAATTCAAGGCGATGGTGAAGGCGTATCACGACGCCGGCATCAAGGTGTACATTGATGTGGTCTACAACCACACCGGCGAAGGCGGCGCGTGGGGCGGCAGCGACGGGCTGACCGTCTACAACGTCATGTCGTGGCGTGGCCTCGATAATCCCACCTACTACTCGCTCACCAGCGACCTGCAGTATTCGTGGGACAACACCGGCGTCGGCGGCAACTACAACACCCGCAACACCATTGCGCAGAACATGATCGTCGATTCGCTGGCGCACTGGCGCGACGTGATCGGCGTCGACGGCTTCCGCTTCGATCTGGCCTCGGTGCTGGGCAACACCTGTCAACACGGCTGCTTCAACTTCGACAAGATGGACGCCGGCAACGCGCTCAACCGCATCGTCAACGAACTGCCGCCGCGCGCAGCGGCAGGCGGCAGCGGTCTGGATTTGATCGCGGAACCGTGGGCGATCGGCGGCAATTCCTATCAGGTCGGCGGTTTCCCGTCGGGCTGGTCGGAGTGGAACGGCCTGTATCGCGATGCGCTGCGCAAGAAGCAGAACCAGCTCGGCATCGAAGTGGTCACCACCGGCACCCTGGCCTCGCGCTTCGCGGGCTCGTCCGACCTCTACGGCGACGATGGCCGCAAGCCGTGGAATTCGGTGAATTTCATGGTCGCCCACGACGGCTTCACGCTCAACGATCTGTATGTCTACAACAGCAAGCAGAACAATCAGCCGTGGCCGTACGGCCCGTCCGACGGCGGCGACGACAACAACCACAGCTGGAACCAGGGCGGCATCGTCATCGACCAGCGCCGCGCCGCACGCACCGGCATGGCCTTCATGATGCTCAGCGCCGGCGTACCGATGTTCAACGGCGGCGACGAAGCGCTGCGCACGCAGTTCGGCAACAACAATGTGTACAACCTTGATTCGCCCGCGAACTGGCTGTACTGGACGCGCAGCACGGTCGAAGCGGACTTCGAAACCTTCACCCGGCGCATGATCGCGTTCCGTAAAGCGCATCCCGCGCTGCGTCCGCTGAATTTCTACGCCGGCAATGACACCAATGGCAACGTGATGGAACAGCTGCGCTGGTTCAAACCCGACGGTGCGCAGGCAGACGCGGGTTACTTCAGCAGTACCAGCAACCACGCCATCGCCTGGCGCATCGACGGCAGCGAGTTCGGCGACAGCGCCAGCGCGATCTACGTCGCCTACAACGGCTGGTCGGGCAACGTGAATTTCACCCTGCCGTGGCCGGGCAGCGGTAAACAGTGGTACCGCGTCACCGACACCGCCACTTGGAATGAAGGTCCGAACACCGTTGCGAATCCGGGATCGGAAGCGCTGCTCGGTGGCGAGTACACCGTATATGGACTGGAAGGGCGATCGATGTTGGTGTTGATCGCGAAGTAAGAAGCCCCTCACCCTCGCGCGCTGTGCGCGCTCTTCCCTCTCCCGCGCGCGGGAGAGGGTTAGGGTGAGGGCGCTTTCGATACTCTCACCAGATTCCTTCGCTTTTGCAGAACAGAAAGCAGATCCCTCAGCTTCGTTCGGGATGAGAGCGGTTGTCGTTAATCGGTTATTCGTACAACGCCAGCAGCTCCGCTTCCGCAGCTTCAAGCTGTTCACGCAGGGTCTGCTGTTCGCGGCCAGCATCGGCGGCGCGTTTGCCGCCGTCGAGGTACGCGCCGGGCGCGGCAAGCTCCACTTCGATCTGCGCCAGTCGCGCTTCGATCTGGGCGACCTGCGCTTCGGCTTTGGCGAGTTTGTGCGGGTTGATCTTCGGGCCTTTCTTCGCGGGCGCAGCAACAGGAGGCAGCGCAGGCGGGGCTTCGGCGGGTTTCGCCGCCGCTTTCTTCGGATCGCCGCTGGCCCGGGTGCGCAGCCATGCCGCGTATTCGTCCAGATCGCCGTCGAACGGCGTGACTACGCCCTCAGCCACGCGCCAGAAGGTGTCGCTGACCAGGCCGATCAGATGGCGGTCGTGCGAGACCAGCACGATCGCACCGGGGAAGTCGCTCAGCGCTTCGGCCAGCGCTTCGCGCATTTCGAGGTCGAGGTGGTTGGTGGGTTCGTCCAGCAGCAGCACGTTCGGCTGGCGCCAGGCGATGAGCGACAGCGCCAGGCGCGCGCGCTCGCCGCCGGAGAAACCGTCGATCGATTCGAACGCGCGGTCGCCGGCGAAGCTCCACTTGCCGAGGAAGTTGCGGAAATCCTGGAGCGACGCTTCCGGCGAGATCTCGCGCAGGTGATCGATCGGCGAGGTGCCGGCCACCAGCGCTTCCACGGTGTGCTGGGCGAAGTAGCCGATGCGCAGGTCCGGATGGGCGTAGCGCTCGCCGGTGAGCAGCGGCAACTCGCCGACCAGTGTCTTGACCAGGGTCGACTTGCCGGCGCCGTTGGGGCCGAGCAGGCCGATGCGGTCGCCGGCCTCCAGGCCGAAGTTGGCGTTGTGCAGGATGGTCGTGTCGCCGTAGCCGCAATCGGCATGGTTCAGGCGCATCAGCGCATGCGGGAGCCTCAGCGGCACCGGGAAATCGATACGGACTTCGCGCTCGGCGCGCACCGCCTCGGTGTTGGCCATCTTCGCCAGCCGCTTGACCCGCGACTGCGCCTGCTTGGCCTTGGCGGCGCTGGCGCTGAAGCGGTCAATGAAGCTCTGCAGGTGGGCGCGTTCGGCCTGGGCTTTCTCGTGGGTGATCTGCTGCAGGCGCAGCTGTTCGGAGCGCTGGCGCTCGAAGGCGGTGTAGTTGCCGGTGTACAGCTTGGCCTTGCCGCCGTGCAGGTGAAGGGTGTGGGTATTGACGTTATCGAGGAACTCGCGGTCATGCGAGATCAGCAGCAGCGTGCCCGGGTACTTCAGCAGCCATTGTTCCAGCCACAGCACCGCATCGAGATCCAGATGGTTGGTGGGCTCGTCGAGCAGCAGCAGGTCCGACGGCGTCATCAGCGCGCGCGCCAGGTTCAGGCGCACGCGCCAGCCGCCCGAGAACGATGCTACCGGGCGTTGCTGGATCTCGGCCGGAAACCCCAGACCGTGCAGCAGCTTCCCCGCGCGCGCGGCGCCGTCGTAGCCGCCTACTTCTTCCAGCCGGTGGTGGGCCTCGGCGACCGCCTCCCAGTCCTCGTTCGCGAAGGCGTTTGCCTCGGCCTGCAGGGCCTCGTGTACGACGGTGTCGCCGGACAGCACGAAGTCGACGGCCGGGTCCGGCAGCGAGGGCATTTCCTGGGCGATGCTGGCGATGCGCAGGCGCGAAGGCAGGTCCAGATCGCCGCGGTCGGCCTCGACCTCACCGCGCACGGCCGCGAACAGGGACGACTTGCCGGTGCCGTTGCGGCCGACCACGCCTACCCGCCAACCGGCGTGCAGGGCCAGGTCGACATCGGACAACAGCAGGCGCTCACCCCGGCGGAGGGCGAAATTGCGAAAGGAAATCATCGGACGGGAGACTCTGGGACACGGCGGAGACCAACCGGGCTGCCGATTTTACGCCGTAGGCCGCGATTCCGGGGGCGCCGTGGCACGTTGACAGACATCTCTTTATTCGGATCGAAGGTTTGACCCTCCATCGGACGCGTGTTACACCACCACCGATCGTTCCATACCCTCAAGGAGTTTCAGCATGAACCGCTGCACCGTAAATCGACATCCGCTGACGCTGGGGCTGCTGCTGGCCCTGACCACTGCGCCGGCCTTCGCCCAGTCCGCACCGGAAGCTCAGGAAGAGCAGAACGCGCTTGATACTGTCATCGTCACCGGCACCCGTACCGCGACCCGCACAGTGGCTTCGTCGCCGTCGCCGATCGATGTGATCACCCCGGCGGCGCTGGAAGCCACCGGCACCACCGAGCTGGCCACCGCGCTGTCGCGTGCCCTGCCCTCGCTGAACTTCCCGCGCCCGGCCATCACCGACGGCACCGACGCGGTGCGCCCCGCGCAGCTGCGCGGCCTCGCGCCCGATCAGGTCTTGGTGCTGGTTAACGGCAAGCGTCGCCACACCACTGCGCTGATCAATCTCAACGGCAGCCAGGGCCGCGGCGCGTCGCCGGTGGACCTGAACGCGATTCCGATTGCCGCCATCCAGCGCGTCGAAGTGCTGCGCGACGGCGCATCGGCGCAGTACGGCTCCGACGCCATCGCTGGCGTGGTCAATATTGTGTTGAAAGGCAGCGACAGCGGCGGCGGCGTATCGCTGACCGGCGGCCAGTACAGCGTCGGCGACGGCCAGCAGGCGCAGCTGTCCGGCGATGTCGGCATCAAGCTTGGCGAAAGCGGTTCGCTGCATCTCGCCGCCGAAGCGCGCAACCAGGACCAGACCGACCGCGCGCGTCCGTACGTGCTGGCCACCGGCGTGACCGTGCGCCCGGCCATCGCACCGCCGCCGGGCGTGGTGGTGCAGCGTTACGGCGATCCGGAAGTTGAACAATATGCGTTCTCGGCCAACGCCGAATTCACCGTCAACGATGCGCTGAGTTTCTACGGCTTCGCCAACGTCAGCCGCCGCGATGCGCTGTCGAACGGGTTCTATCGCACCGCGCTGGACACCCGCAACGTCCCCGCGATCTATCCGAATGGCTTCCTGCCGCAGATTCGCAACATCGCCGAAGACCGCGCGTTCGTGGTCGGTCTGCGCGGCCTGACCGTGCTCGATTGGGACGTGGACCTCAGCTACAACTACGGCAACAACGATTTGAGCTTCGGCGTGGAAAACAGCCTCAACCGCAGCCTCGGCGCCGCCTCGCCGACCGACTTCGACGCCGGTGCGCTGGAAATCAGTCAACACGTGCTGAATCTCGACGTGAACCGCGGCTTCGACGTGAGCTGGCTGGCCTCGCCGCTGAACGTCGCCTGGGGTCTTGAATGGCGCGGCGAAGACTTCCAGCAGAGCGCGGGCGAACTGGCGTCCTACGTCAACGGCGGCGTGCTGATTCCGCCCGTGTTTCCCGCAACGGTGGGCACACCGGCACCGTCCGGTTCGCAGGTGTTCCCGGGCTTCAGGCCGGCCGACGCCGGCAGCTTCAATCGTGAAAGCTACGCCGCGTATCTCGACCTAGAAGCCAACATCACCGATCAGTTCAACGTCGGCCTTGCGGTGCGCAGCGAGGAATACAGCGATTTCGGCAGCACCACCTCCGGCAAGCTTTCGGCACGCTACGACTTCAGCGACAAGGTCGCACTGCGCGGCACGCTGTCCACCGGCTTCCGCGCGCCTTCGCTGCAGCAGCAGTTCTTCCGCTCCACCGCCACCAACTTCATCGGCGGCGTGCCGTTCGACATCCGCACCTTCCGGGTCAACGACGCGGCCGCGGTTGCGCTGGGTGCCGAACCGCTGAAAGCCGAGGAATCGAAGAATCTCAGCCTCGGTCTGGTGCTGCAGCCGATCGAGAATCTGTATGTCGCTATCGACGCCTACCGCATCGATATCGACGACCGCATCATGCTCTCGGAAAACCTCACCTCCACCGCGGTGCGCGCCTACCTCAACGCCAACGTCGATCCGTCGCTGGGCGGCGGCCGCTATTTCACCAACGCCATCGACACCAGCACCAAGGGCGTCGACATCATCGGCACCTACCGCTGGGAGATCGGCGAAGGCAGTCTTGATCTCACCGCCGGCTACAACTACAACAAGACCACCGTCGAGCGGATTGCACCCAATCCTGCGGCACTGACCGCGATCGATCCAACCGCCGTGCGCATCGGCCGGGTCGAAGTGGGCCGGCTCACCGTGGGTGCGCCGCGCGACAAGCTGCAGCTCGGCGGAATCTACAGCGTCGGCAGCTGGACCTTTGGGGTCAACACCACGCGCTACGGCGAGTTCAGCGTGCTGTTCGGCAACAACCCGGCCGTGACCACGCGTGACCAGACCTTCGACCCGCAGTGGACGCTGGATCTTTCCGGCAGCTACGCGCTGGGTAACTGGGATTTCACCCTCGGTGCCGACAACGTGCTGAACGACTATCCCGATGAAGTGCTGTTCGCCAACTCCACCAATGGCCAGCTGCCTTACAGCACCAGCTCGCCGAACGGTTTCAACGGTGCGTATGTTTACGGGCGCATCGGCTACAAGTGGTAGGCGGATCGTTCCGGTTTCGCTGAAAGACAGCCCCCCGGCATGCCGGGGGGTTTTTTTGTCGCGGAAGACACGGGCTCTACGAGATCCGTAAACACGAACGCAATCGAACTGAGACGCGCCGACTGAAATGCGCCGAACGCTAACCGCCCGGCTTCAGTTGCCCGACCGCTTCCAGCGAAGCGACACGCCGTTGTTCAGCGGCATCGAACCGTTGCGCACGCAGCGCCGCAAGCGCCTGCGCGCGCGCGACCGGGGACAGCGTGCGATCTGCATCGATGCGTGAACGCGCAAACAGATAGTCTTCGATCCGCCCATCCCATTGCGCGCGCTCCCGGTCGAGTTGAGCCAGACGCCCCGCTGCCTCTTTGCCCCACAGCGCCTCCCGTTCGGCAGCGCGCTGATGTGCGGTCGCGTTACTTTGATCGAATCGGCGATCCTGATCGGTCACGACACCTGCAGTGTCTGCCTCCGCCCTGGCCGAATAATTTTCGGCGAGATCCAAGTCGCTCAGCAGCTCCGATTTTTGATCGGCGCTGAGCGTTGCATCGCGGGCGATCGCCATTCTCTTGAGCGTCAGCGCCGCAAGCGCTTCTTCTTCGGCGAAAAATGCGCTGGCCATCGCTTGGCCGAGCATCTGCCTGCGCAACGCCGCGACTTTCGCGAGCCGTTCCTCCGGATCGATGGCGTCGCCAATCCTTGTTTCGGTCAATCGCTGCAGATAGCGGGCGTAACGGTCGAAATGATCGAGCACGGTGTCTGCATGCTGCGCACCATAGCGACCCAGCAGATGCGCGCGGAGCAGCTGCCGGATCTGCGGCAGATCGCGCTCACCGATCAGGCTCAGGTGGTAATCGAACAGACGTCGCAGACGCATATCCAACAGGACGTTGCCATTCGCATCCAACGACACCCCGCCATCCACTTCGGTGCCGCGCAGAGAACTGGTGTCCAGCGCAAACCCGGAGGACGGCGACGCAGCACTGGACACCGATGAAGCACCGGATGTGTTCACCGCCGAATCCATTTCACTCTGCGCGATTTCGGCCCCGAAAGACGGCTCGGCATCCTTCGTAACCCACCAGGTCAGACCCGATGCCGCGATGCAGAGCACCGCGACACCGAGCCAGATGGCGCGTGTGCTGATCACAAACCCAGTGTTTTCAGACGATTCGCCTGTGCCCGCAAGACGCTGGCAGGGCTGGACGCAAACAATCCGCGCAGACCGAGGAATTGATTCACTTCATCGCCATGATTCCAGCCGTAGTCGTCGCGCAGCACCGTGCCCCAGCGCGAGGAACAACGCCCGACCAGGCCGTCGTTCTGCTCGAAACCGAAGAAAACACTGCCGGCACCCAACACCGGATCACTGATGTCCAGAATGTTCGTCAGGACCGACGTGCCGCTGAGCGAGTAATAGCGGATGCCATTGACCGACGCGGCGCCGCTGCCGCAGGCCGTCGTCGGCTTGCCTTGCGGGTGAAGCGTGTTGAAGCGCGTCGATCCGGCCGTGCTCAGCGACGCCAATGCACCCAAGGCATTCTGCGGATCGCTGTTGCCCGACAGGGCGCCCAGAAAGCTGCTGAACGCATTGACGAAGGTGGCGACAAGCGGACGCAGCGGCGAGCCTGGCGGAAGCGTCGTGCTGATGGCATCTGCCGCAGGTGCTCCGGTATTGGGCGAGCCCAACACCGTGACCGAGGACACCAGATCAGGACGCACCGAGGCCACATAACGGATGGTCGGGCCGCCATGGCTGTGACCCATCAGATTGAACTTCTGCTTGCCGGTCACTGCGCGCAGCGCGTCCAGATCGCGGATCAGCTGCTCGCCGCGCACTTCGGTGAAATTGCTGGCCGAAACGCTGGCGGTATAGACCTTGGCGCCACCGGCCTTCAGCTCGTTACCGATGCCGTACCAGTAGTCGTAAACGCCAAGCACCGCGTCAAATCCGAACAGACCGTGCACCAGCACAATTGGATGTTTGGTTTGGGTATAGGTCGATTGCGCGTGCGCGCCGATCGAACACAAGCACAGGAAAAAAGCCGCCATCAGACGGCCAACAATACGACGATTCATCCGCTCCCTCCTGGGAATTCACCTTCATCGAGAAAAGTCACGACATCACCGCTTCAATACGGTACCGAATGGCGCGCCAAATCTAGAGAGGTTTCAGGACGTTGTCATGTTGCACAGCAGCATTCACCGAAAATCGAACGCCGCGTCGATCATTCTCAACGCAGCCATCTGGCGGCGAACAACAGTCTCGCCGCGGATGAGATCGACTAATTTGCGGCTTCAATCGCGAACCGGCTGAACGCGACACCGAGCGACCAGCCTTGACCCTTGCCCGACAGCGCCAACGACACCTTGCCATTGGTCATCGCTTGAGCGGACGCGCTTTTGTCGGCGGATGCATGCGCTTCGGCGGTGGCGTAGCTGCCCAGCACATCGCGAATATCGTCGACGTTGGCGAATTGGCCAAAGCCATTGCGGATCTTGTATTTGCCGAACGTCAGGCCGCCGCCTTTGGTATCGATCTTCACCGACATGGTCTGACCATTGCTGCAGCTGACGTTGCCGGTGCCGGACGCGGTCTTGTAGAACACGGACCACCCGGTGAGGCTGTAGGTCATCTTGCAGGTGAGGTCTCCAGCCATCGCCGAAGGTGCCGCGGCCAGCGCAAGACACAGCGCCAAACAGCGGATCGAAGTCTTTCGCACAGCATTTCGGTCGGTATTTCGCATGGGGAATCTCCAATGATGGGCAGACTGATGGGTACATGGCTGCATGCCGGCCAGACATCGCTATCGCGCGTCAGAGCCGCGGCGAGCATGCCCCTTCGCGGATGAACCTCACAACAAGCCGTAGAATCGCCGCCACAGCTCGCAGGAAAGATCATGCAAACAGCAATAGAACAGACCGACACCGCCGCACCGCGCCTGACGCTGATCGAGGCGCGCATCCTCGGCAGCCTGATCGAAAAAGCCGCCACCACGCCCGATGTCTATCCGCTCACGCTCAACAACGTGGCGCTGGCCTGCAATCAGAAGACCGCGCGGGAGCCCACGACAAATCTCAGCGTCGGCGACATCGGCCATGCACTGCGCCAGATGGAAGTCCGCGGCCTGGTGAAATCCGAACACGGCGCCCGCAGTGAGCGCTACCTGCACCGGATGGACAAAGTGCTCGACCTCACTCCCGCACAGACCTGTCTGCTCTCGCTGCTGATGCTGCGCGGACCGCAGACGCTGAATGAACTGATCACACGCAGCGAACGGCAGCATCGTTTCGCCGATATCGAAGACGTGCGCCACACCCTGGAGCGTCTGGCCGAACGCGAAATACCTATGGTGCGCCGGCTGTCCCGCGGCGGCGGCCAGCGCGAAGACCGCTACGCACAGCTGCTGTGCGGTGAGCCGGTCATCCCCGAGCGCAATGGCGAAACATCATCCGGATCGTCTGCACGTGGATTAGACCGCGATGCGATGGACGCACTGCTTGCGCGGATCGATGCGCTGGAGGCGCGGGTGGCGGTGTTGGAGGCTCAACCACCGCCACAGGACTGAATCGTCCCAAAGCTGTTTCAGGCTCAGCCGACGCCAGCATGCATCACGAACGCCTCGATCATCGCAGCATGCGCCTGGATTCTGGCTTCGATCGGCTGCAGTCCCGGCGTTTCAGTACAGGCGGCACATACGGCATCCTGCGCCATCGCCCACGATTCGAACGAACTGTCGTAATGATTGAACACGATGCCATCGCGCACCGTGCAGCCGTCCACGACACCGTCGGGGTGACATGCGAAGAACGCCGCATTGGCCTCGCGCAGGGCGACGCCAAGACGCCCTGGCGCATCAGCACGCTCGTAAGCGTAAACGTAACCGCCGGCGACATCGATATCCTCGTGACAGGCCAACACGCCATGGCGCCCGAGCGCGGCGATACGCTCGGCCTGCGCGAGCAGCAGCAGGCCCTCCGCGCTCGCAGGCACATCGTCGAGTTCGGGACGGAAGCCGCGATTGGGATTCTCGCCGCTGGCATTGAAGCGCGTGCCAGCGGAGAAACCGCTGACGTTCACCAGTGGAATGAAGCTGATGTCCGCCTCGGCGAACAGGCTTGAATCGCCTGTTTCCAGCACCCGGAGCACCGCCCAGGGCCCAGCGGATTCTTCGCCGTGAAACCCGGAAGCGATCAGCAGCTTGCGAGACGCCTGTACATGCGGACCGGTCAGCAGCCACAGCGGACGGTCGAAAGCGGTTCCAATCGATTCGCAACGCATACCGCGCCGGTCAGCAGCGGCCAGCAAACGGCGTTCGAAAGTCTGCCAATCGTTGCTGAGACAGCCCTCGACCGGCAGCGTCCATACATGTGTTTGCGGCAACAACGGAAATTCCTTCTCCAGCAGCATGCGTCTTTCCTTGGGTTTGAATGAAATTAGCACATCTGATCAAGCGCACAGGGCCGGACATCGCTGTAAACGATACCAATTGCACACGATTACCTACGATATCCCTGCTGGATGACATCCGGATGTCCAGCACGATGCGCGGCAGGGTTATTCGGTCTGACCGCTACGGCAGCGCAGGTGAATGCTGCCGTATCGGATCATGATCGTCACGCTTTCCCGAACACCAACTTCCCGCCTTCAGCATCAATGCGCACCAGATCACCGTTGCCGTAATCACCGCCGAGTATTTTCTGCGCCAGCGGGTTTTCGAGCAGCTGCTGGATTGCGCGTTTCAAAGGACGCGCGCCGTACACCGGATCGAAGCCGATATTGCCGAGCAGATCGAAGGCTTTCTCGGACAGCGCGATGCGAATGCCGCGCTCCGCCAGCCGCTTTTCGAGCCCGCGCAGCTGGATCTTCGCAATCTCGCGAATCTGCGCTTTGTCCAAAGCGTGAAACACGACGATGTCGTCGAGTCTGTTGATGAACTCCGGGCGGAAATGCGCCTGCACCACGCCCATCACCGCCGCCTTCATCTTGGTGTAGCTCTCGGCGCTGTCGTCGTCCGACATCTCCTGGATCATCTGCGAACCGAGATTCGAGGTCATCACGATGACGGTGTTGCGGAAATCTACGGTGCGGCCCTGGCCGTCGGTGAGGCGGCCGTCGTCCAGCACCTGCAGCAGAATGTTGAACACATCCGGATGCGCTTTTTCCACTTCATCGAGCAAAATCACGCTGTACGGCCGGCGTCGCACGGCTTCGGTGAGATAACCGCCCTCTTCATAGCCGACGTACCCCGGAGGTGCGCCGACCAAGCGACTCACCGCGTGTTTCTCCATGAATTCGCTCATGTCGATGCGCACCATCGCATCGGTGGAGTCGAACAGAAAATCGGCCAGCGCCTTGCACAGCTCGGTCTTGCCGACGCCGGTCGGGCCGAGAAACAGGAACGAGCCGCTGGGCCGATCCGGATCGCTCAACCCCGCACGCGTGCGGCGCACGGCATCGGACACGACCTTGATCGCCTCGGCTTGACCGACCACGCGTGCGCCCAACAGCGACTCCATTTTCAGCAGCTTGTCGCGCTCGCCTTCCAGCATCTTGCTGACCGGGATGCCGGTCCAGCGCGACACTACTTCAGCGATTTCCTCTTCGGTGACTTTGTCCTGCAGCAGCGTGAAGCCCTGGGTTTCGGCCTCCTGAGCGGCTTTGAGCTGTTTTTCGAGTTCCGGCATGCGGCCATATTGGATTTCGCTCATCTTTGCGAAATCCTGCTTGCGCTGCGCGGATTCGAGTTCGAGCTTGGCGGCCTCAACCTGTTCTTTCAGCTTAGTCGTGCCCTGCACCACCGCTTTTTCGGCCTTCCAGATTTCCTCCAGATCGTTGAACGCGCGTTCCAGCACGGCGATCTCCGCTTCAAGATCGGCCAGACGCTGCTTCGAAGCCTCGTCCTTTTCTTTCTTCAGCGCTTCACGCTGGATTTTCAGCTGGATCAAGCGGCGCTCTTTTCGATCAAGCTCTTCGGGCTTGCTGTCGATCTCCATGCGGATCCGCGACGCAGCTTCGTCCATCAGGTCGATCGCCTTGTCCGGCAGCTGCCGATCCGCGATGTAGCGGTGCGACAGCGTCGCTGCGGCCACAATCGCCGGGTCGGTGATCTCGACGCCGTGGTGCACCGCATAGCGTTCTTTCAGACCGCGCAGGATTGCGATGGTGTCTTCGACGCTGGGCTCGCCGACGAACACTTTCTGGAAGCGCCGTTCAAGCGCTGCGTCTTTTTCGACGTATTTCCGGTATTCGTCCAGCGTGGTCGCGCCGATGCAGTGCAGCTCGCCGCGAGCCAGCGCGGGTTTCAGCATGTTGCCGGCGTCCATCGAACCCTCGGCCTTGCCCGCGCCGACCATCGTGTGCAGTTCATCGATAAACAGAATGATCTGGCCTTCATTCTTCGACAGATCGCTCAACACCGCTTTAAGCCGTTCTTCGAATTCGCCGCGAAATTTCGCGCCGGCGATCAGCGCGCCCATGTCCAGCGACAGCACGCGCTTGCCCTTCAGACCTTCCGGCACTTCGCCGTTGATAATGCGCTGGGCAAGACCTTCGACAATCGCGGTCTTGCCCACGCCGGGTTCGCCAATCAACACCGGATTGTTTTTGGTGCGGCGCTGCAGCACCTGGATCGTGCGGCGGATCTCTTCATCGCGGCCGATGACCGGATCAAGCTTCCCGGACTCCGCGCGCGCAGTCAGGTCGATGGTGTATTTTTCCAGCGCCTGCCGCTGTTCCTCGGCATTCTCGCTCTGAACTTTTTCACCTCCGCGCATCGCATCAATGGCGGCGTCGAGCGTCTTTTTATTCGCCCCCGAGGCTTTAAACGCACGGCCGGTGTCGCCGCCGTCGTCCAGCGCGGCCAGCACGAACAGTTCGCTGGCGATGAACGCATCGCCGCGCTGCTGTGCGAATTTGTCGGTGACGTTGAGCAATCGTGCAAGGTCATTGCCGACGTTGACGCTGCCGGCCTGCCCGGAGACTTTCGGCAGCTTTTCCAACAATTCGCCAAGCCGCTCGCGCAGCACCGGCACATTCACGCCGGACTGGGCCAGCAACGGCCGGGTGCCGCCGCCCTGTTGATCGAGCAGCGCGACCAGCAGGTGCACGGGTTCGATGACATTGTGGTCACGGCCAACGGCCAGCGACTGCGCGTCGGCAATGGCCTGCTGGAAACGCGAGGTGAGTTTGTCCATGCGCATGGTCTGGACTCCGCAAGAAGAGCGGCCAAGCCGCGATACTGACGGGATGAGGGCTGCGGGTGTGGATTCCAAGCCCGTCGGTCGGGCCAACGGGCGGTACATCGAACGGATCACAGCGCCGCGAGCGCGACCTCGGCTTCGGCCAACTTGGGGTCGATCTTCAGCGCAGCCTGCAGTTCGGCGCGGGCTTCGTCCTTGCGCCCGGCATTGGCGAGAATCTGCCCGAGGCGGTAGCGCGCGTGCTTGGGCTCGGGGTCGCCGGTCTCACGGCCGAGTTTCAGATAGGTGCGCAGCGCTGCTTCGCCTTCGGCCAGATACTGTCCGGATTCGGCGGCGAGACGACCGATCTGGTACCAGGGCTTGGCCTTTCCCGGCTCGTCAACGCTCCACTGTCTGGCCAATGTGTAGGCGTCTTTCCAGCGTTTGGTCTGCTGATAGAGCAGAATCAGCGACAGTCGGATCTGAGTGTCGCTGGGCCTGAGCGCATACGCACTTTCATAAGCCTTCAGTGCTAGCGACGTGACACTCGACGCTACAAAAAACGATGCGCCTGTGCGGGGTCCGGCACCATGCAGGTATCGTGGCGACCGAACCAGCGATAGCGGTTGCGGGCCACCGCGCGATACAGCGGATCGCGCATCCAGCGCGGCAGCAGCGCGAACAGCGCTGCGAGCCGCCACGCGACGCCCAGACCGGTCAGCACGCGACGCATGGCGTCGGTGTCGGTGGAGATTCTTGGTGATGCGCTGATGTCGTATTCGATCAGTAGAAAAGAAGACGGATCGTCAGGGTCGAGCCCATGCGCCGCAAGCAGCCCGCGTCCGCTGTCGCCCTGCATCGCGGCAAAGCGATAGCGCTGTTTGTGGTCATGGCGCAGCAGAAAACGCACCCAACCGTTGCAGAGCACGCAGACACCGTCGAATACGATCACCGCATGCGTCGGCGCGAGTGAGGCTTCGCTGTGATTGGTGGTCATGTCGGCTCCTGCCAGCCGCGATCATGCACTGCGTGCAATGCCGGCGGGTCATCATTGAACGCATCGCCCGGCGCCCGTTTGAACAATCGCGATACCGTGGCGATGACAAAACCCTCAGTCGAACCACACCAGCGTTGCCATCCGCCCGGTGCGAGCATCGCGGCGATGCGAGAAGAACCGCTGCGGGTCGGAGATCGTGCACAGGTCGCCGCCAAATACGCGCGATACGCCGACATCGCTCAAACGCTGACGCGCCAATGCATACAGATCGACGCGCCAATGGCCGGGGCGGGTGGGCGTGAATGCGGTCTGTGCACGCGCATCGCCAACACCGGAATGACCAACAACGAATGCGCGATACACCTCTTCGCCGATTTCATACATCTGCGGCCCGGCGGCGGGGCCGAGCCAGGCCATGATGCGGTCGGCCGGTGTGCGCATCGCGGCCACCGTCGCCTCCAGCACACCGTTGGCCAAGCCGCGCCAACCGGCGTGCGCAGCACCGACTTCACGACCGTCGTCAGCCGCGAACACCACCGGCAGACAGTCGGCGGTGAGGATCGCCAGAACCACCTCCGCAGTGGAGCTGACCGACGCGTCTGCGACCGGCTCAATGGCATCGGTGGCGTCCGGGCGACGCGGCGTATCGCAGCGCTGCACCGACACACCGTGCACCTGTCGCAGCCAGTGCGGCCGCGAAGGCAATTCAGCCATCCATCCCAGCGCGGCGCGGTTGGTGTCGACGGCTTCGGGACTGTCGCCGTCAGCGGCGGTGCGATTGCCGAGGTTGAAGGTGTCGAACGGCGATTCGGACACGCCTACATTCAGACCGCGGCGCAGCGTGGTGCAGGCGTGAACATTCGGCGGCGCCGGCCAGTCGGCGCGCAACAACACAGAATCGCGCACGGCGCGGTCGAGGTAACGGCCGAACACCTTGCCCGCATCGCCATGCACGATCGAATCGCTCACTGCGCGCGCGCCTCGGCCTCGCGGGTGTCGTCGCGCAGCGTGGCGACCAGCGCCTGCATGTCCATCGGCATCGGCGTGGAGCAGCGGATCGGCTCGCCGCTGAGCGGATGGATGAACTCGAGGGTCTCGGCGTGCAGCGCCTGACGCTTGAAAGCGCGCAGCGACGCGACCAGCTCGGTGGTGGCGCCTTTGGGCAATTTCAGCGCGCCGCCGTACAGGGGATCGCCGATGATCGGGTGCTTGATATGCGTCATATGCACACGGATCTGGTGGGTGCGGCCGGTTTCGAGACGGCATTCCAACAGGGTGTGGGCGCGGAAGCGTTCGCGCAGCCGGTAATGGGTGACGGCTTCACGCCCGTCCTCGCGCACCGCCTGACGCAGGCGGTCGCGCGGGTGTCGGTCGATCGGCGCATTCACCGTGCCGCCCGACACCAGCGAGCCGACCACCACCGCGAGATATTGACGATGCACTTCACGCGCCGACAGCTGCGCCACCAGCGCGGTGTGCGCCGGCAGGGTCCGCGCCACCACCATCACTCCGGAGGTGTCCTTGTCGAGACGGTGGACGATGCCGGCCCGCGGCAGCGTGGCCAGGCTGGCATCGCGGTGCAGCAGCGCGTTGACCAGCGTGCCGGCCGGGTTTCCGGCGCCCGGATGCACCACCAGCCCGGCCGGCTTGTTCAACACGAACACGTCGGCATCTTCATAAAGAACGTCGAGGGCGATGTCCTCGGGCTCGGAGCGGGTCTGGATCTCCAGCACCGCCGTCAGGGCAACCGCCTCACCGCCGCGCACCGGGTCGCGCGGACGCACCTGACGGCCGTCCATCCGGGCTTCGCCGGATTTGATCCATTCGGCCAGACGCGAGCGCGAGAACTCGGGGAACAGCTCCGCCAGCACCGCGTCGAACCGGCGCCCGGACGCTGCATCGGGCACCACAGCGGTGCGCTCGACGGTTTCCTGGGCGGGCATTGAGGGTGTTGCGGGCATCCGGGGCTCCTGATCGGGGACGCGCGAGCCCTGCGGTTCTGCGCGGTTAAGGGGGCTGGCTGGCCCAGACTGGTATTATCGCCCGCTCACCCGCTCTGCAGCAGCCCGCATGCCTCTTCGTCGACTTTCGCTTTCCGCTTTCCTGCGTCCAACCCTGCTGCTGGTCATGATCGTCGCCTTTGGCAGCTCCGGCTGCGCCCGCCTGAAGGGCGTGTTCAAAGACAAAGAGGCGAACGAAGGCGTGCCGGTGGCCGAGCTGTACGAAAAAGGCCAACGCTCGATCCGCAACGGCAACTACGACTCGGCAGCGCTGACCTTCAAGCGTCTCATCGCACAGTACCCGTACGGCCCCTACACCGAGCAGGCGCTGATTGAAACCGCCTATTCGCAGTACAAGATGGGCACCAACGACGACGCGATCTCGACCATCGACCGCTTCCTGCGCACTTATCCGACCCACCGCAACGCGGCGTATCTCTATTATCTGCGCGGGCTGGTCAACTCCAGCCGCGACACCGTGTTTCTGCAGCGGGTGTGGAAACTAGACGCCAGCCGTCGGGACCTCGCCACGCCGCAGCAGGCTTTCAACGACTTCAAGATTGTCACCGAGCGCTACCCGAACTCGCGCTACGCCGCCGAAGCGGTGACGCGCATGAACGAACTGCGCGATCTGTTCGCCCGCCACGAAATCGAGACCGCGCTGTACTACCTGCGCCGCACCGCGTGGGTGGCTGCGATCGAGCGCGTGGAATACATGCGCGAAACCTATCCGCAGAGCGCGTTCGAGAACGACGGCATCGCGGTCACGGCCGAAGCCTATACGCGCCTGGGCAACACCGCTCTTGCCAGCAGCGCGCGTCAACAGCTGCAGCAGAAAGCGCCGCAGCATCCGTGGCTGAAGGGCGAAGGCAATTGGCCGGATTACCCCTCGAACTTCCGCAAACTCAACCCGCTCGCCAGCGAGAAATCCGCGCTGGACAACGACTGAGTTGACGGGGATCCGCAACCAACAAAAAGCCGCCGAAAGGCGGCTTTTTTTATCCACAAAAAGAGCTTGGGCCGACGATAGGGTGCGCCTTGGCGCACTGTTTTTTTTGCGGGTAAAACGAAGATCGGTGCGCCAGGGCGCACCCTATGCCGAATAGCCGCTGGTGATCGGATACCGCCGCTCGCGGCCGAAGGCGCGGCGCGAGACTTTCGGCCCCGGCGCGGACTGATGCCGTTTCCACTCGCTGATCCGCACCAAGCGCAGCACGCGGTCGACGGTGGCGGCGTCGAAACCGGCGCGCACGATCTCTTCGCGCGACTGTTCCTGATCGACATGACGCAGCAGGATCGCATCGAGCACATCGTACGGCGGCAGCGAATCCTCGTCTTTCTGGTTCTCGCGCAGCTCGGCGGTGGGCGGCCTGCTGATGACTGCCGGCGGAATCACCGGCGCACCGCCAACGGTGTTGCGCCAGCGCGACAGCGCAAAAACTTCGGTCTTGTACAAATCCTTGATCGGCGCATAGCCGCCGCACATGTCGCCGTAGATGGTCGCGTAGCCCACCGCATACTCGCTTTTGTTGCCGGTGGTCAGCAACAGCCCACCGAGTTTGTTGGCAAGCGCCATCAGCATCGCGCCACGGGTGCGCGACTGCAGATTTTCTTCGGTCACGTCGACAGCATGGTCGGCAAAGACTTCGGCCAATGCATCGAGATAGCCCTGAAAAGGCTTTTCGATCGCGATCGTCATCATCTTCACGCCCAGCGCCTTGCACTGTTCTTCGGCGAGGTCGTTGGACAGATCGGCGGTGTAGCGCGACGGCATCCGCACCGCGGTGACGTTGTCCGCACCCAGCGCGTCGACCGCGAGGGCGAGCACCATCGACGAATCGATGCCGCCGGACAGGCCCAACCATGTCTTCTGAAAACCATTCTTGCCGCAATAATCGCGGATACCGCGCACGATCGCGCGCCACGCAAGCGCGTCGCGACTCTCATCGCCGTCGTCCACCCACTGCACTGGCGTGAAACGGCGCGCGCCGGCGTCGTAATCGACCACCAGCCACTGGTCGGTGAACGCAGCCGCGGCCGGATGCACCACGCCGTCACCGTCGGCGACCACCGACGCGCCGTCGAAGACCAAGGCGTCCTGACCGCCGACCACATTGAGATAGGCGATGGCGGCACCGCACTCGTGCACGCGCTGCGCCAACAGTGCATCGCGCTGCGCGTGCTTGTCGCGTTCGAACGGCGAGGCGTTCGGCACCAGCACCAGCTGCGCGCCGCTGCGCACGGTGCTGGCGATGGGTTCGGCGAACCACAGGTCTTCGCAGATGATCAGCCCGACCGGCACGCCTTTGACGTCGAACACGCAGTCTTCGCGATCCGGGTCGACGTCGAAATAGCGGCGCTCATCGAACACCGCATAGTTCGGCAGCTCGCGCTTGCGATACGTCTGCAGCACTTCACCGTCGCGCAGCACGCTGGCGGCGTTGTAGACCACGCTGCCCGCCACCTCTGGCCAACCGACCACCGCAGTGATGCCGCCGGTCGCCGCAGCGGCAACGGCCTCGATCGCGGCCGCGCAATCGCGCAGGAAACTCGGCCGCAGCAGCAGATCTTCGGGCGGATATCCCGACAGCGCCAGTTCCGGAAACATCACGATATCCGCGCCGTATTCGTCGCGGGCCTCAGTAATCATCATCGCGATGCGTTCGGCGTTCTTGTGTACCGCGCCGACTGGAAAATCGAACTGTGCGAGGGCGACGCGAAGCGTTGTGGTCATGGGAGTTCACTTTTAGCCCCGCTCCCGTCTGCGGGCGAGGGGTTGGGGCGATGGATATCTAGGGCGGTCAACTCGTTATAGACAACGGAGAGTACAGCCTCCGTATCGATCAGCACATCGGTATTCCAGAATCTCACCACGCGAAATCCGACAGATTCGAAGTAGGCCGTTCTAATCGCATCGTACTGTGAACCGACATGCTGACCACCATCCACCTCGACCACAAGTCTTGCTTCGGTGCACACGAAATCCACGATATATGCACCGAGCGGGCACTGGCGCCGGAATTTCCGGCCATCTGTTGAACGATTCCGGAGGTAATGCCACAGCAGTCGCTCAGCGTCGGTCATTTCGCGACGCAGTCGCTTGGCGAAACCTGTTTTCTGACCTTCCCGCATGATGCTGCTCCTTCTGGTGGAGCATCGTGGAAGTTGGAAAGCCTGCTGTCTGTAGGGAAATGCCGCGTCGCGCCCTCACCCCTGCCCCTCTCCCGCAGGCGGGAGAGGGGAAAATCTTTCGCATCGGCATCGGTATCGGTATCGAAACAGAGACTAAGACCAAAAGAACAACCCCTCTCCCGCTTGCGGGAGAGGGGCAGGGGGGAGGGCGCTTCTGCTGGAAATCTTCAACGCACAAACAAAAAACCGCCCGAAGGCGGTTTTTTTACAGCCATCACCTATGCAGCAAAACTTACATCGCCAAACGCTTGGCGATCGCGGCACCCAGATCGCCCGGCGAACGCACCGTGGTGATACCGGCCTTCTCCATCGCCGCGAACTTGCCTTCAGCGGTGCCCTTGCCGCCGGACGCAATCGCGCCAGCGTGGCCCATGCGCTTGCCCACAGGCGCGGACGCACCGGCGATGAAGCCAACCACCGGCTTGGTGACGTACTGGGCGATGTATTCGGCCGCTTCTTCTTCAGCGCTGCCGCCGATTTCGCCGACCATGATGATGCCTTGGGTCTGCGGGTCGTTCTGAAACAATTTCAGCGCGTCGATGAAGTTGGTGCCGTTGATCGGGTCGCCGCCGATGCCTATGCAGGTGCTCTGACCGAGGCCGGCGTCGGTGGTCTGCTTCACGGCTTCGTAGGTCAGCGTGCCGGAGCGCGAGACGATGCCGATCATGCCCGGCATGTGGATGTGGCCCGGCATGATGCCGATTTTGCATTCGCCCGGAGTGATGACGCCGGGGCAGTTCGGGCCGATCAGCACGGTGTCGGGATAGCCCTTCAGCGTATTTTTCACCCGCAGCATATCCAGCACCGGAATGCCTTCGGTGATGCACACGATGACCCGGATACCGGCATCGGCTGCTTCCAGAATGGCGTCGGCCGCGAACGGCGGCGGCACGTAGATGACGGAGGCGTCGGCGCCGGTGGTCTTCACGGCTTCGGCGACGGTGTTGAATACCGGCAGGCCGATGTGCTCGCTGCCGCCCTTGCCCGGCGTGACGCCACCGACAACCTGGGTGCCGTATTCCAGCATCTGCTGCGCGTGGAAGGTGCCCTGCTGGCCGGTGAAGCCCTGGACGATGACTTTGGTGTGTTTGTTGACGAGAACGGACATTGGTTTGGAATCCTTGGGTTGTCTCCTTCCCCCGCATGCGGGGGAGGGGATTCATGAAGAAGTGTTCTCTTGAATTCAGGCAGCCTTGACCGACGCGACCGCTTTCTTGGCGCCGTCGTTGATGTCATCGGCGGGAATGATCGCAAGGCCGGAATTCTTGAGCAGCTCCTTGCCCTTTTCGACATTGGTGCCTTCCAGACGCACGATTACCGGCACCTTCACGTCGACTTCCTTCACCGCGGCGATGATGCCCTCGGCAATCATGTCGCAGCGGACGATGCCGCCAAAGATATTGACGAAGATCGCCTTCACGTCCGGATCGCGCAGGATCAGTTTGAACGCTTCGGTGACGCGCTCCTTGTTGGCGCCGCCGCCGACATCAAGGAAGTTCGCCGGCTCGCCGCCGTTGAGTTTGATCACGTCCATCGTGGCCATCGCCAGACCGGCGCCGTTGACCAGGCAGCAGATGTTGCCGTCCATCGTGACGTAATTCAGATCGTGCTGGCTGGCCAGCACTTCGGTCTCGTCTTCCTGACGGATGTCACGCATCGCGGCCAATTCCGGGTGACGGAAGGTCGCGCTGTCATCGGAGTTGATCTTGCCGTCGAGCACCGCGAGATCGCCGTTGGTGAGGATCGCCAGCGGATTAAGCTCAACCAGCGCCAGATCCTTTTCGTTGAACAGTTTGTACAGCCCCAGCATGATCTTGGTGAGCTGACCGACCTGTTTGGCGTTGAGGCCCAGCGCGAAGCCCATGTCGCGGCACTGATAAGGCTGCAGACCCTGGACGTAGTTGACGTTGAGCGACTTGATGGCGTCCGGGTTGTCGACCGCAGTCTTTTCGATCTCGACGCCGCCGTCTGCCGAAGCGATGAACGTGACCGTCTGGGTCGAACGATCGACCAGCACCGACAGATACAGCTCCTGCGCGATGTCGGTGGCCTGGGTGATCAGCACGCTGTCGACCGGAAGCGCGACGCCGGCGGTCTGGTAGGTGGTCATGGCCTTGCCGAGCATGCCCTTGGCGTATTCGCGGACATCGTCGTAGGTCTTGGCGAGCTTGACGCCACCGGCCTTGCCACGACCGCCTGCGTGAATCTGGGCTTTGACCACCCAGAAATCGCCGCCAATCGCCTTGGCCGCGTCAACGGCCTCTTCGGGTGTGCGCGCGACGCGCCCGGTCGGAACGGCAATACCGTAGTCGGCAAACAGCTGCTTCGCCTGATATTCGTGGAAATTCATGTGGGTTCCATGCGGGGAAGACGAACCGCACCTGGGTGCGGGGGCCGCGCCGCCGGAGGGTGCCGGACAGCTGCGGACAGGCTGTCATTGTCGCCGATGCGCGGAGCTGCAGCCAACCCATGCGTCGTTGCCGCAGATGCTGGCGTGCCTGCGGGCGCTCCAGGGCATCCGGGCCGCCTATACTCATTGCTCCCCCGTTGCGATGGAAATCCGGCTTGAGCCTGTTCACTGCCTCCGCCCAGCCGGCCCAGGATTATCAGCGTCGCGAACTGTATCTGTTCGCGCTGTATCGGGTGCTCGAAGCGGGTCTGTTGGCGCTGCTGGTGTTCGGCCCGATCGCTACTGTGGAGCCGCAGAAAGGGCATGAAGGGATGGTCGCTGGGGTGACCGTCGCTTACTTCGTGATTGCACTGATTTTGATGCTGCAGGCACGGAAGGCGAAGACCCTGGCCGGTCCGACCCTGGTCGGCGTGGGTATCGATATCGTGGTGGCGGCCCTGGTGGCCCACGCGGTGCCTTCGGCGGCCTCCGGCGTCGCGCTGATGCTGCTGTTCAATGTCGGCTCGGCATCTCTGCTGCTGTCGCTGCGCATGGGGCTGATGGTCGCTGCACTGGCGTCGGCGGGTCTGGCCGTCGCCTACCTGTGGACGCTGTTGATCGAACAACAGCAGCCGCGGCCGATGGCCGAGCTGATGATGTTCACCGTCAGTTTTCTGGCCATCGCCACGCTGACCCATCAACTGCGCGTGCAGATGCGCGCCACCGAGGCCTTGGCCGAACGCCGCGGCGCAGATGCGATCCGACTGGCTGAAATCAACGAATTGATCATCCGCCGGATGCGCACCGGCGTGCTGCTGGTCAACTGGGAGGCGGAGATCCGGCTGGCGAACGAAGCGGCGATGCTGCTGCTGGGCGAAGGTGCCGCCGGCACCCGCAAGCTTGCCGAGGCCGCGCCCGAACTGGCGCTGCGCCTCAGCGAATGGCTGCGCAACGGGCTGGGCAACGATACGCCGCTGGGCTTGGGCAGCGATCAATTCGAGGTGGTGCCGCGTTTCGCCCGCCTGCTGGTCGACAGCCGCGACACGCTCATCTTTCTCGACGACACGTCGCTGGTCTCGCGGCGCGCGGAATCACTGACGCTGGCGGCGATGGGTCGTTTTTCCGCCAGTCTCGCCCACGAGATCCGCAACCCGCTGGCGGCGATCAGCTACGCCGCGCAGCTGCTGGAAGAGTCGCGCGACCTGCCCGACGGCGACCGTCGGATGGTGCAGATCATCCACCAGCAGTGCATGCGCACCAACAGCATTGTCGAAAGCGTGCTGGGCCTCGCACGTCGCGAGCGCGCGACTGCCGAGCACATCGAACTGGTGTCGTTTTTGCGCAGTTTCATCGAAGAATTCCGCCAAAGCGTGCCCGATGAAACCGACAACATCACGCTGGCAGCCTCGCAGCCGATGGTGCCGGCGCTCATCGATCCGAAACACCTGCACCAGATCGTGACCGCGATGGTGCAGAACGCGCGCCGGCACGGCCATCTGCCGGGCGAAGCTGCGCGCATCACCCTGCATACGTATCGTCTGGACGAGGCGCCGGTGATCGACATCATCGACCGCGGGCCCGGCATCGCAGAAGCGGTGATTCCGCAGCTGTTCCGGCCGTTCTTCACCACATCTGAACACGGCACAGGCCTCGGCCTGTACATCGCCCGCGAGCTGTGTCGGGCCAACGGCGCATCGCTCGACCATGTCTCCGTACCGGGTGGCGGCTGCTGTTTCCGGATCAGCATGCCCGGCCAACACACGCTACTGCCGGCCTGAATCCTCTTCTGCGACTGTCGTCAGTGCCGTAAATGGGCTAAAGTTGACGCAGGAGGGCAATATGACCGAGCAACGCAGTGCGCTCATCGTTGACGATGAGCACGACATCCGAGAACTTTTGGTGGTAACGCTGGGACGGATGGGGCTGCGCACCGATACCGCGCCGAATCTTGCCGTGGCCCGGGAAATGCTCAGCACGGTCGCCTACGACCTATGCCTCACCGATATGCGCCTGCCCGATGGGTCCGGCCTGGACCTGGTCAGCGAAATCGCGACCCGCTTCCCGACCACGCCGGTTGCGGTCATCACTGCCTACGGCAATGTCGAAGCTGCGGTCGAAGCCCTGAAAAGCGGCGCTTTCGACTTCGTGACCAAGCCGGTGGATCTCACCGTACTGCGCGGCCTCGTGCGCCAGGCGCTTGATCTCAACACGCGCCGCCAGGCCAATCCCGAGGGCTCGACGCTGCTGCTGGGCGAATCCTCGGCGATGGTCGGGCTGCGCGACACGATCGCCAAGGTGGCCCGCAGCCAGGCGCCCGTGCACATCAGCGGTGAATCCGGCACCGGCAAGGAGCTGGTCGCACGCACCATCCACGCCCAGGGCTCGCGCGCGGCCGGGCCGTTCATTCCGGTCAACTGCGGCGCGATTCCATCGGAGCTCATGGAAAGCGAGTTCTTCGGCCACAAGAAAGGCAGCTTCACCGGCGCCCATACCGACAAACCCGGTCTGTTCCAGGTTGCCGACGGCGGCACTCTGTTTCTGGACGAAGTGGCCGAGCTGCCGCTGGCGATGCAGGTCAAACTGCTGCGGGCGATCCAGGAAAAAACCGTGCGCCCGGTTGGCGCCAATGTGGAAATCCCGGTCGACGTGCGCATCCTGTCCGCGACCCACAAAGACCTCGACGTGCTGGTTGCGGACGGCAAGTTCCGTCACGACCTGTTTTATCGCATCAATGTGATCGAGCTGGACGTGCCGCCGCTGCGCGAACGTGCCGGCGATCTGCCGCTGCTGTCTGAAGCCATTCTCAAGCGGCTGGCCTACGCCATGAAGCGGCGTTCGCCTAGTCTTTCGCTGGCCGCGGTGGCTGCGCTGGATGTCTACCCGTTCCCGGGCAATGTCCGCGAACTGGAGAACATCCTTGAGCGTGCGCTGGCGATGGCCGACAGCGAGCTCATCGACGCCCGCGACCTGCGCCTGCCCAATGCACCTCATGCAGCGACGGCTCCAGCAGCGGCAGCATCGCCGCCTGCGCTGCTGGGCGGCATGTCCACCCCCCCGCCACAGGCGAGCCCAGCGGCTGCCGCCGGTGATCCGCGCATGGGCAACCCGCGCGACACCAGCACCAGCGCCCTGCCCTCTTACATCGAGGAAATCGAACGCAACGCGATTCAGCAGGCGCTGCAGGAACACCGCTACAACAAGACAAAAACCGCCGCAGCGCTGGGAATTACCTTCCGCGCGCTGCGCTACAAACTCAAGAAGCTGGGGATCGAGTAGCTTTCACGCGCCCGGTGGCGTGCAGCCAGGCTGGAATATAAGCGCGCGCGATCCAGTAATACTCGTTGCTCACCCGCACCGCAGCGCCCTGTTCGCGCTCGAGCGCCACGGCCAACTCGCCTTTCCCCTGGCCAACCGCACCCAGCATCGCGATCACCAACAGATGATCGCGCACCAACAGCGGAGCGCCGGCCGGCACCGTTTTCAGGCCTGCCACGCCGGTGTCGTACATCGCAACGGCATCGCGTTTGGCTGTGGCCTCGTAAGCGGCCAGCACCGCTGCGATTTCCGGATCCTTCGCTCTCTCGCCGACCCATGCAGGCTGAATCCATACGCCCTGCAGATCTGTCGGGGTCAGATAGCCGATGCTGAAATCGGCGATCACCGACGCCGCGTCCAACCATGCAGCTTTGCCTGTTTTCGCCGACAACAGCGCGTCGAGTTTCGCCAACACCGCCGGCTCAAGCCCTTTCGCCGAACCGATGCCAAGCAGACGCTCGCGAACCCGCCGCGCATTCGCATGATCCTTGGCACCCATGCTGGCCGCTACTTCATGCACGTTCGCCCCCACCGCAACGGGCTGGCGCCCGCCGGTGAATTCGAGCACCGGCATGCCGACCCCCATCAGGTTCATCACGCTCTTGACCGTTTCCACCTTGTAGCGGGCCTTGGGGGCGCCAAGCGCCACCGTGGGATGGAAATCCGTATGTACAGGCGCGCCGTACAGTTCCACCAGACCCGCCAGCACCTCGCGGTTGGCGAAGCGCCTGACTTCATGATCGGAAGCCGTCTCCAGCCCCAAACGCTTGAGATCCGCAAGCAGGCCCGGATCCTGCAGCTGCGATACATCGAAATCGCGGATCGGGGCATGCGATGCCACGAAAATCACATCCGAGGTATTGGTCAGATAAGCCTCGACATGTGGGTACTCTTCAATCAGCGCCGCCACCATCGTGTAGAACAGCGGGTCGTTCAATTCGTAGGTCTGCATCCACTGGATGAGCACGCCGTCCTGGTTCAGATGTTTGGTCAGAAACTGATAGAACTGGCGTGTGAACAGACTCGACACACCGCTGACCCACGGGTTCGACGGCTCCGAAACGATCACGTCGTACCGCTTTTGCCCGGCGGCGAAGAACGTCCGTGCGTCGTCCACATGCAGCTGACTGCGCCCATCGATGTAAGCGCGCAACACCCGGTTGCCGAATCCCTCCGCACCAGTGTGCATCGAGGCCTCGATTTCGATCGTATCGACAACTTTCGGCACCTTGCTGCCCAACAGGGTATGCGTGCTCAACCCCGACCCCCAACCAATCACCGCAACCCGCTCGGGTGCCGGATGCAGCGCGAGTGGCAGACTCGCAGCCATCACCATCGTGTATTCGTCGTCGGTCGGTATTCCGCTGGCGGACAGCTCAATGGAGGCGTCCGGTTTGCCGTTGGTGGCAATCGTGCCGACGCTACCCTGCTGATAGAACGCGACCGTCGCGGTCTTGCCGTCGCGCAGGAATTTCACATCGGTGCCTTCGGCCAACTCGAAAAGACCATGCCGGAACACGCCCGACGCCAGCGCACGCGGATCCGCAGCGCCGTACAGCAGACTCAGCGAAGCCACCACAAGCGCAGCGCCGAGCGCTCCGAAATACAGCTTCGGCTTGAACGCCGCGCTGAACGCGCGCAGCAGCACGAGCCCAAGCACAACATCCACCAGCGCGGCGAGCGTCACCGCCAATCGCAGGCCAAGCAGCGGAATCAGCACATGCATGGCCAGCACGACGCCGACGATGGCGCCCAACGTGTTCGCCGCGTAGATCCGACCGATGCTTTTTTCGCCATACCCGCGGCGCAGCAGCGACATCGTGAACAGCGGCAGGGTCATACCGGCGAAAAATGCGGCCGGAAACATCACCAACAGCGCAACTGTCGCACTGCCCAGGCTGAAGAGGTAATAGCCCGTCTCGGTCCGCGGGAAGATGCCCATGAACCAGCCCACCCACTGGAAGCTCTGCGCGAACACCGGCAAAGACACCAATGCCGCCAGACCCATCAGCACCTGCGCGACACCGGCAACCGCGACCGGATCTTCGATCTTCCGGCTGTGCTTGCGCACCCACAGCCCGCCAAACGCCAAGCCCAGAATGAAAGCCGTCAGCATCAGCTCGAACGAATGCACGGTGGTGCCGAGCGCTTGATTCAATAGACGGATCCAGCCGACCTCATACACGAAGGAGCTGGCGCCGGTGATCGCCGCTCCCAAAAGCATCAGCCACTGGAAGCGAGAGAAGCGTTTGTCGGTCATCGGCTCGCGAGGCGCATCGCTCAGCGGCGGCGCTTTCTGGATCGCAGCGTCGGTTACCGATGCCGCCACCCGCCAGGCTACCAATCCAACAAGAATGTTGATGACGCCCGCAACCGCGATGGCCCCCGGCATCCCGATCCACGGCAGCAGCAGGAACGTCGCCGCCAGCGCGCCCGCGGCGGCCCCGATACTGTTGGTGAAATACAGACCACCGAGAATTTCGCCGTCCTGATGCGGGGCCACGCGCAGATATCCTCCGCTCATCAGCGGAAACGTCATGCCCAGCAGTACGCTCTGCGGTGCGATCAACAGCGCTGCCGACCCCCATTGCCACAGCCGGATGGCCGACTCGCTCTGCATCGCGGGCAGAATGGTGTTCTGCGACACCTCCATGTACGCCACGAACAACGGATGGAAGACCAGCGCTGTCGCGCCGATGATCAGTTCGACGATCGCATAGGATCGGATCAATCCCGACCAGCGCCCGCCGCGCGCACTGACCAGCCATGCGCCCGACGCCATGCCGCCCATGAAGATCGCCAGCACCAGGGTTTGCGCATACGCCGCGTGACCGAGGATCAGCCCGAGGTAGTGCGACCAGATCGCCTGATACACCAGACCGGCGAACCCGGATGCGACGAACAACAGCAGCAATGCCCGCTCGAGGCGGGCCACAGGCATTGGCTTCAAAACGCTTCCCCTTTCCAGATCAATCGAAAGCATAGCCTGAATGCGTATAGACCCCGCAAGCGCCAGACGCTGCCAAGATTCACTGAGCCCCGTGCCCTCACAGAGGTTTTCTGGAAATACGATCGAGCGGCTCCTCACTTCAGATGAGTACTATCCGAACGCAGTTGATCAGCCCGAAGCAGCTTCAACACAGACACACTCACGTCGACACCCCACGCTCATCGAGCCCAATGCAGCACGCGACATGACTGACCAGGTCAGTCGGCGATGAACATGACCCTGAACGTCACTTTTTGCCCTCTCCAAAACGTGATCCCAGCCACATCCTTCAGTTCACGTTCGCGACCGGGGTCCGCTCGGAGAACTTGGCACGGCTTATGCATATGGTTTGGTTGCACGTGCTCCGTAGCACGCGCGCCCACGGAAACCAGACAACCTCTGGCCACGGGGCACGTGAACAGTTTCAGCCACACCACACCACCACTCCCGAGGGAACTCCCATGAAGAAGCAGCAAGGTTTCACCCTGATCGAACTGATGATCGTCGTCGCGATCATCGCCATCCTGGCCGCCATCGCTCTGCCGGCGTACCAGAATTATGTCGCCAAGTCGCAGTCGACCTCCGGCCTTGCCGACATCCGTGGCGGTGTGACCGC
>JANOKD010000068.1:0-152972 GCA_031419075.1 Lysobacterales bacterium | reverse complement strand
CCCCGAATTTCTTCGAGGTTTCAATGACTCATCGGACATTACCGGACGTTGCCGGACAGTGATTTGGTCGGGGTAGCCGGATTCGAACCGACGACCACCAGTCCCCCAGACTGGTGCGCTACCAGGCTGCGCTATACCCCGGGTAGTCGAATATTGTACCCGCTGGAACGCGGGCTGGGCCAGCGATCAGCGTTTCAGCAGTTGAAGCACTTCTTCCAGTTCCATCCTCACCTGACGGATGATCTGCGTGCTCATCGACGACTCCTGCTTGGCGCCATCGCCGTCCAGACGCAGACGCGCGCCGCCGATGGTGTAGCCCTGTTCGTAAAGCAGGCTGCGGATCTGCCGCACCATCAGCACATCGTGACGCTGGTAATAGCGGCGGTTGCCGCGGCGCTTCACCGGTTTGAGACTGGGAAATTCGGTTTCCCAATAACGCAGCACATGCGGTTTCACATCGCACAGCTCGCTTACTTCGCCGATGGTGAAGTAGCGCTTTGCCGGGATTGGCGGGAGTTCGCGGTTGCTGCCGGGGTCAAGCATCGTTCACTGTCCCGCTATACGCTTCCACGCGTTCTTTGAGCTTCTGGCCGGGACGAAACGTGACCACCGTACGGGCAGAGATCGGAATCTCCTCCCCGGTCTTGGGGTTGCGGCCGGGCCGTTGGTTCTTGCGACGCAGATCGAAGTTGCCAAATCCGGACAGCTTGACCTGGCGACCCTGTTCCAACGCCCCACGGAGCACATCAAAAAACGCATCGACGAATTCCTTCGCCTCGCGTTTGTTCAGTCCGACCTCGTCGAACAGTCGCTCGGCCATTTCAGCCTTGGTCAATGCCATCCGTTTCCCCCAAAACGAGCCCAGATTCGCCCAAGACCCGGCCTGCGAACGCCAGCCGGACCTTGGTTCACGAGCGGATTTCCGCGCCGTGTTCCCCGCGCAGCGCGGAGATGACTTCAGCCATCACCAAGTCCACATCGCGGTCGGTCAGAGTGCGTGATTCTTCTTGGAGAATCAAGCCTGTAGCGAGGCTCTTGCATCCGGTTTCGACCCCTTTGCCGACGTAGCGGTCGAACAGCCGAAGCCCGCGTAAAGACGGGCCCGCGGCGCGTTCGATGGTGGCTGCCAGCGCTTCCCAGGAGACCGTTTCCGCGACGACGAACGCGAGGTCCCGGCGGACGGACGGAAAGCGGCTGAGCGCGGCTGAACTGGCCAGCGGACGCTGCTGCAGCGCTGCGAGGTCGATCTCGAAGGCCACTGCGACAGTATCCAAGTCGAGGGCCCGCTGCAGACGCGGGTGAAGCTGACCAATCCAACCGATGCGCAGATCGTCACGATAAACATCGGCCGAGCGACCCGGATGTCCGCAGGCCAGCTGCGATGGACGGTATTCCAGGGTCGCGCCAGCCGCCAACGCCAGACTGTCGAGATCGCCCTTGAGATCATGAAAATCCACCGGGCGCGCCTGTGCCCCCCACTGCTCGGACTGGGCATCACCGCAGACCACGGCCGCAAGCCGGCGGGTCTCCAGCGGCGCTTCGCCGGCACGCGCCGCGAATACTTTGCCTATCTCGAACAGGCGCACCCGCGCCTGCTGGCGCGCGGCGTTGCGACCTAGGGCAGCCACCAGTCCGGGCAGCAGCATCGTGCGCATGGTGCTGAGTTCGGCGCTGAGTGGATTGGCCAACGGCACACCACCATCGGTGGCCTCCCACTTCGCAAGCAGCTCGCCGTCGACAAACGCGTAGTTGATGGCCTCCAGATACTCGCGTGCCACCAGTTGGCGACGTACGGTGGCTTCGTCCAACACGGTCTCGCTGGGAGACACCACGCGCGTGGCGCCGCCGGGCAGCGTGGTCGGGATCGCGTTATAGCCGTGGATGCGCGCGATCTCTTCGATCAGATCTTCTTCGATCTCGATGTCGAAGCGTCGGGTCGGCGCAGTCACACGCCAGCCGTCCGCCACCGTCTCCACACCCAGTCCCAGCGCGCTCAAAATCCGCTCGACTTCGGCGTCGGCCACCCGCACGCCGAGCACCCGCGCGAGACGTTCGCGGCGCAGGTTCACGACCTGCGGCTTGGGCAGATCATCATGACGCACCGCTTCGATCACGGGCCCCGGGACGCCACCGGCAATATCCAGAATCAGTCTGGTCGCGTATTCCACCGCGATCCGCGGCAGCTCGGGATCGACGCCGCGCTCGAAGCGATGACCGGCATCGGTGTGTAGACCAAGCTTGCGGCTGCGGCCGATGATGGCGGAGGGGATCCAGTGCGCCGCTTCGAGAAATACACTGCGCGTGGCATCGGTGACGCGGGTGTCATGGCCACCCATGATGCCGCCGAGCGCGACCGCACGCGCGCCTCTGCCGCCCTGACTGTCCGACACCACGAGGAAGTCGTTGTCGAGCGACACGGTACGGCCGTCGAGCAGTTTCATGTCCTCGCCCGCGCGCGCATGACGTACCACTACCGGCGACTGCAGGCAATCCTTGTCGAAAGCATGCATCGGCTGGCCAAGCTCCAGCATCACGTACTGAGTCACGTCGACGAGGAAGCTGATCGGACGCACGCCGCTGCGGCGCAGGCGTTCGGCCATCCACAGCGGCGTCGACATGGTCGCATCCACGCCATCGATCACTCGTCCAACGAAACGCGGCACCTTGGCGCCTGCATCCAGTTCCACCGCGAAGGTGGCGTCGCTTTGCGCCGGCACCGGCGCGGCGTCGAGTGGTTCCACCGCGCTGCCAAGCGCAGCGGCGACATCGTAGGCAATGCCGCGTACGCCGAAGCAATCGGCGCGGTTGGGCGTGAGTTTCAGTTCGAGCGATGCATCCGGCAGACCGAGATAATCCGCCAGCGGCATACCAATCGGTGCGTCAGCCGACAATTCCAGCAGGCCGGAAGCGTCGGCATCGATACCGAGTTCCTTCGCCGAACAGAGCATGCCGTTGGAGGCGACGTTGCGCAGTGTCGCGGCTTTGATCGTGAGTTCACCGACTTGGGTGCCGATGGTTGCAAGCGGTGCGAGCAAGCCTGGACGCGCATTCGGCGCACCGCAGACGATCTGCAGAAAATCACCTGTCCCGGCGTCCACCTGACAAACCTGAAGGCGGTCCGCTTCCGGATGTTTGGTACATTCGACGATGCGCGCGACGACTACACCATCGAGTGCAGCGCCGAGCACGGTCATCTCTTCGACTTCCAGACCGATCGCCGTCAACGTCGCCGCGAGTTCATCGCGCGATGCATCGGTTTTGACGTGTTGGCGCAGCCAGTTTTCGGAAAATTTCATTTCGTCACCGTAGGGTGGGCCCTGGCCCACCGTTTTTAATCTTTCGGACGCATCGAGAACGATCAAGCCATTACGATCACCGTTCGACGCGAGCGGATACGCAACAACGGTGGGCCAAGGTCCACCCTACGCAAACTGCCGCAGGAACCGCACATCGTTTTCAAAGAAGTCGCGCAGATCACTCACGCCGTAGCGCAGCATCGCGAAGCGCTCGACGCCCAGACCGAAGGCGAAGCCGCTGTAGCGCTCCGGATCGATGCCGACATTGCGCAACACGTTCGGATGGACCATGCCGCAGCCCAGCACTTCGAGCCAGCGCGTCGAACCATCCGGCTGCTGCCACGCGATATCGACTTCGGCGGACGGCTCGGTAAACGGAAAATAGCTCGGGCGAAAACGCATATCGAAGTCGCGTTCGAAAAACGCGCGAACGAATTCGGTAAGCGTGCCTTTGAGATCGGCGAAACTCGCGCGCTCATCGACCAGCAGACCTTCGACCTGATGGAACATCGGCGTATGGGTCTGGTCGCTGTCGCTGCGATACACCTTGCCGGCGGCGATCATGCGCAGCGGAGGCCCGCTTTCTTCGGCGACGGCTTTCTGCATGTAACGCACCTGCACACCCGAGGTGTGGGTACGCAGCAGACGCGCGACACCGCCGCTATCCGCAGGGAAATAGAACGTGTCGTGCATGGCGCGCGCCGGATGGTGCGGCGGAAAATTCAGCGCCTCGAAGTTGTGCCAGTCATCCTCGATCTCTGGACCGTCGGACAGTTCGTAGCCCAGCCGGGCGAATATCTCGGTGATGCGCTCCAGCGTCCGCGTGACCGGATGCAGACCGCCGCGCACGGTGTCGCGGCCTGGCAGCGTCACGTCGATGGTTTCGCCGGCGAGGCGCGCATTCAGCACGGCTTCGTCGAGCGCGATCTTGCGCATCGACAGCGCATCGCCGATCGCATCGCGGGCGCGGTTGATCGCCTCGCCTGCCGCCTTGCGCTGATCCGCCGGCAGTGCGCCCAGCGCTTTGAGCTGCGCAGTGATGCTGCCGCTTTTACCCAGCAGCCCGACGCGCAGCGCTTCGAGCGCTTCGGGTGTATCCGCAGCGGCAATGTCGGCCAAGGCCTGTGTCGCGAATGGTTCGATATCGCTCATGTCCGACTCGAAAATAGTGCTTCAGAAACGAATATGGGGAAGGACTTGCGCCCTTCCCCATGCATGGTTCGCTGATCTCCCGCATCGTGCGGGGCGCCGTGAAGACGCCCCTGCGGGAACAACCCTCGTGCCTTATGCCGCGAGCGCGCTCTTCGCCTTTTCGGCCAGCGCAGTAAAGCCCTTGGCATCGTGCACGGCGATATCGGCCAGCACCTTGCGGTCGAGGGTAATACCGGCTTTCAGCAGGCCATTGATGAAACGGCTGTAGCTGATGCCGTTGGCGCGCGAAGCGGCATTGATACGCGCGATCCACAGCGTGCGGAAATTGCGCTTCTTCTGTTTGCGGCCGATGTAGGCGTACTGCAGCGCCTTCGTGACCGCCTGTTTGGCGGCGCGGAAAACTTTGCGGCGGGCGTTGTAGTAGCCCTTTGCCTGCTTCAGGATTTTCTTGTGGCGGCGACGCGCCGTTACACCACGTTTAACTCTTGCCATTGTTCAGTCTCCTCACAAATACGGAAGCATGCGGTCCAGACGGCCCGCGTCCTCGGGACGGACGTGGTTCGTCTGCCGGAGGTTGCGCTTCCGCTTGGTCGCTTTCTTGGTGAGGATGTGGCTCTTGTTGGCGTGGCCGCATTTGTACTTGCCGGAAGCTGTCTTCCGGAAGCGCTTGGCCGCCGCCCGATTGGTCTTGATCTTGGGCATGGATGGTCCTTGGGGTCGTTTCGAGTACTGGCTTGGGCGGTGGCCTGAGCCACTCTCTCCGTCCTGCCCTGCCGGTGATAGGCCCTTGATCTGGAAGATAAATCTTCCTGTTCAGAGGCGGGTCCAATGGTGAAACATGCAGCACCCCGGCGAACCGGGTCCGGCATTATGCCTGCGCGTGCCGGGTCATGCAAAGCTTTTCCATGCAAATCATGGAGTTGAGCTCGGGCGTCAGCGGCCTCCGCGTGCGATGGCACCCTGCTCCATTACAGGCTCCGGCGCTTGTTGCGGACTGGGTTGCTGGGCGTTCGTGTGCTGCTGCGGGGCAACCGATTGACGGCTGCTCTGGTTCAGAGGCGTCTCGATGCCGGTCGCTGTCGACACGTATGCGTATTTGTTCGATTCCTGAGAAGAGTTCTGGGTCGCGAAGGTATAACCGTTCCCCCCAATCGTGACATTGTCGATCTTGCCCGGATCTACCTTGGTACGCAGCGACTCCGCCACCAATGCGCCGGCTAGATTCTGGGTGCACGTCGAGTGGGGAATACTCATCCTGTTCTCCGCAGCTTCGACGTGCTTGAGCACATTCTGATACCCGGCGTTGTGGGGATGCCGCAGGTCGGACATCGGCGTATCTGCTGAGACAGGACGACCGAACGCCGCCTCCTGCGACCGGATCACCGAGTCCATCATGTGGTTATCGACGCCATGCTTGACCGATTTCACCGGATTGATGCCCTGCCAGAACGTCTGAGGGTCCGGATCGGGTATCTGAATTTTGTGGCCGACGGCATCAGCCATCAGGTTGCGGGTCAGCAGATTGCGCTCTTGCAAGCCTGTCAAGATTTCATTGTCGACAGCGTAACGGCGGACTTGGCCGTGGGCCGCCTCCTCTTTAACTGCACCGGCATCCAGACCCACGCGCTGGAGCGTCTTATCTACCACCCCTGCTGCGTTGAAGGTCACTGCTGGGCTGCCTGTCGTGACTGCGCCGACCGCAGCGAGGCCGCCGCCCAAGGAATGGCCGGTCATCACCAGCTCTTCACCAAATGCAACCTTGGCCTGCTTGGAAAGCGCGATCGCCTGATTGTACTGAGAGGTCTCGAAACCGAGGCCTTGGCCGAGATTCGTCGCCCAATCCTTACCCGCATCGGTCCCGCGAAACGCCAGTACGTGACGGCCATTGCCGTCTCCGTAGACATCAGCATCGAAGCCACTGGCTTTGTTGGTGCGCAAGGCCGGATCGATCCCCTTGTCTAGGAACTGCTGGTCGCTCAACGGCTTCCAGCCTTCGACACCCGGGCGCTGACGATCATCGGAGCGATAGACATCCTGAGCCATTCTGGCGAGGCTGATGTCGATCTCTTTCGGTGCTGTGCCGCGCACCTCGTCGGCAAAGGACGCACGGGCATGTGGTGTAGAGGTCGGTGGATCGACCGTCTGGCGACCGCTCTGTTGGCTATTCGGATCGATCTGCGCATTCATCCTTGCCACCCCGGATTCTGAAATGAGTGATCGGGGAGTACCCGACCGTGTGTCTACTCGTCAAATTGCAGTGCACGCGCCAGATCAGCGCGCACCCTCGATTTGAATCGCGTGTGCCGTCAGCCAAGCCTCGACCGCCTCACGCTGACGGCGGGTTTCGGCGTTGAGCAGCGCCGCCCGAGTCATGAACAGATAACGCTGAAACGTCACGCCCTGTGCGTTGCGCGCCATCGGATCGGCACCGGCGTTCAGCAGATCGAGTGCCCGTTCCGGCTCGTTGATCTGACCGGCGACATGCAGCGGCGTATTGCCGAGGCGATCGGCAAGATCCGGATCGGCGCCCGCAGCCAGCAGTGCGCGGAACTGTTCATTCCGTTCGCCCATCAGTGCGGCGCGCAGCGGGCCAGCTCCCGATTCGGGATTGCGGACATTCGGGCTGACGCCGCGCGCCAGCAGCTCGGGGAGATAGGTGGCGTCGTTCGCCATCGCGGCCATGTGCACAACCGTGTCGCTGTCCATCCCCGACTGGGTCGGATCGGCGCCAGCGTCGAGCAGTGCTTTCATCCCGTCGATGCTTCGGTTGAGCAGCGCCCATTGCAGCAGGGTCACATTCTTATCACCCTGCGCCGATAAATCTACGGCCTTGGCGAGCTCAGCGACGCGGCTGACTTTGCCAGCGGCAACCGCCTCTGCCAACTCGGCAACCCGCGGGTCAGTGAATACTTCGTGGACATCCACTGCTTGGACTTCGGCGACTGACATCGTGGACCTCTCTCTTTCGCAAGCTGAACAAACTGTACACGCCGCCATCATAGGTGATGCGGCGAAAATGAAAAGGCTGAACAGCACAATCCTCATGACGCTCCTATCACAGGTCGAACATGGGTTGGGGTCGCTTCCTGGATTCTGACCCCGTTTGATCGTACAGGGTAAACCGACTGCCGTCGCACCAGTTAGAGCGACGGCACCCCAAGCGTCGCTACGCCCTCTCGTGAGGCTGACGGACCGCTTGAAAGCAATCCTGCCTGATAGTCGTCACGCAGGAGGAACATGGGCGTCGTCAGCTACGATTGCGTTCGTGCTTGATCGACGGCTGTTCGCCCTGCACTTGAATCTGGTCGCGCGCCAGATTCGCGGACGCGATGCTGCTCTCAGACAGCGGCGTCCGTTTGGCTTGGTCGGGATCAACATAGACGTGCCTGGACCATTCTGACTGTGGGTCTTGGACAGCGAACACTTTGCCCGACTGATTAAGCGTGACCGCATCGATTCTCGTCAATCCTCCCTGCTGAGATTCCACGGTCAGTGCCCCTGCCAACCGTTCGGCATCGCGACCCTGCACGCCTTGTCCATGCAGAAGCCCCAGCGCCTGTCGATGGAGTCCATTGGCCGGATGACGCTCATCCGACAGCGTTGGCTGGGCCAACTGTCTGCTTGCCTCACCGAAGCGCCCATACAGCCCGGACAAGAAGTCCTGCATATAGCTGGACGGCGGCGATTGAACCTGCGAGGACGAACCCACCTCCATCGCCGGCTTTTTCGGCCCCATCACTTCGATGCCATCCATCTGGCTGGCATATGGGAGCACGCCTTTACCCATGAGATGCAAGGAAATGCTGCTCATTCCCGGCTCAGGCTGCAGATCGAAACGTCTGCCCAGGGTCGTTGGCGTCCTGAACGTAAGGTCTTGCGATTTGATTCGATCCGTCAACGCTCCATTGTCGCCATATTCGCCGAATTGACTGCTTGAAATCATTGCCTTCAACAGCGGGGCTGCCGAAACCTGCTGGCCCTGCAAGCGGTCCACCGCCTCACCTTTAGTGATAATGCTGTCGATGTGGCGGGGCGCATCTTCACGCACTTTGGCAGGATCCAGACCGAAGCGCCTGAGCGTATCGTCGTGCGGGGCCGCCGAGTTGAACGTCACTGTCGGGTTGCCGAACAGCGCGCCGACCAGCTGCGCCTCACCGCCGCCTTTCGAATGCCCGGTCAGCGCGACATTGTTCGCGCCGAACGCCTGATTGACCTGTTTGCCCAACGCGACGGCATCGCTGTGCTGCGCAGTTTCCAGACCCAACCCTTGTCGCAGATTGGTCGACCAATCCCTGGCGGACTGAGCGACATCATTGAATCGAAGCCCCTGCTGGCCGCCTCTGAGCATGTTGTACATATCCGCATCGGTATCGATGCCCGAGCCACCATCGAACTTCTGAGTGACGACACTCACGCTGGGATTGACGGTGCCGCGGTATGCAAGCACCGCGCGCCCATGGTCGTCGCCATACACCTCGGCGTGCATGCCACTCTTGGTATGCAGCGATTCAGGGGCGATACCCTTCTTGGTCAACTCTTCCGGAGTCAGCCGGCGAAAGCCATCAAGCGCAGCAGCATCGCCTCCAGAGCGGTACACGTCCTCGGACAACTTGGCGAGCGTGGGAGCCTTGATCGATGGAAGCTCTCTTTCCGCCGGCTCAGATGGGTGGACTTGCATTTGCCCTCTGATTAACCCCCTGAAATACTCCATAGCATTGCCCCATCTAGTGAATTAAAGCGTAGGTGGATATCGGCGACTTGTTCGCGAGATGCCCCATGTGCAGTGCGCGCTATTCCCGTCAACTCAGCTGCTCTGCATGTCGAGCGGAATGTGATGGGCATGCAGCCAGTCCAACACCGCCTCCCATGCACGGCTGGTGTCCGCATTGAGCAGCTCAAGCCGCGTCATGAACAAATAGCGCTGGAACGTGACGCCCTGCGCGTTGCGCGCCAAAGGACTCGCGCCGGCATTCAGCAGGTCGATCACCCGTTCGGGCTCGTTGATCAAACCAGCGACATGCAGCGCTGTGTTACCCGAAAAGTCCGCCAGATCGGGATCCGCACCCGCAGCCAGCAATGCGCGAAATTGCTCCAGTCGCTCGCCCTTCAAAGCGCCGTGCAGCGGACTTGCGCCGGAATCGGCATTCACGACGTTTGGATCCACGCCATGCGCGAGCAGCGCTTGTAGATAGGCCGCGTCATTCGCCATCGCCGCGTAGTGAACAACGGTATCTCCGTCCATGCCCGGCTGGGATGGGTCTGCACCGGCATCGAGCAGGGCATTCAACCCCTCGAGGCTCTGATTGAGCAGCGCCCACTGCAGGAGCGTGACATGCTTGTCGCCGAAGCTCGAAAGATCGACGCTCTTGGCGAGATCGCGCACGCTGGTGACATCGCCTGCGGCGATCGCTTCAGCAAGCGGAGTGATTTTGGGGTCGGCAAATACTTCATTTGCATCAACGACACGGATTTCGGCTACGGCGGACATCGTCGTCTCTCCCTATTCAGCTGGGACAATAGTGCCTCAGCGAATACGACAACCACAAGAGATTCCCTGTCGCCATCGACCAGCCGGCAGCGGGCGTCGCTCGCTACCGAGCGACGCATCCAGCCAAAGGCCCCATCGCGTGGCCTGATCAAATGACGAAGGGCGCCATGCGACGCCCTCCTTGCGGCTCCTTGCGGAGCGAGATCCTTATTTCTTCTTCGGAGCGATCATCATCACCATCTGCCGGCCTTCAAGCCGCGGGCGCGATTCGATGACGATGTCTTCGCCGAGGTCGGCCTCGATGCGGTTGGCCATCGCGCGTCCGAGTTCCATGTGACTCATTTCACGGCCACGGAAGCGGATGTTGACCTTGATCTTGTCGCCCTCTTCCAGGAACTCACGCATCTTGCGCAGTTTGATGGCGTAGTCGCCTTCATCGGTGACCGGGCGGAATTTGACTTCCTTGATCTCGACGATTTTCTGCTTCTTTTTAGCAGCGGCGGCTTTTTTCTGCGTTTCGAACTTGAACTTGCCGAAGTCCATGATGCGGCAGACCGGCGGGTCCGCGTTCGGCTGGATTTCGACAAGATCGAGACCTTCTTCCTCGGCCTGTGCCAACGCTTCTTCACGCGACAGTACGCCGATCATTTCGCCGTCGCTGCCGATGACGCGGACGCGCGGAACGCGAATCTCGTTGTTCTTGCGGTTCTGCTTTTCCTGGGGGGTGCTGATATCTCAATCTCCAAGGGGTATCGGACCATCCGGCGAAGCGCCGAAGGCATTCACATCAAGCGGCAGCGTGTTCGTTCGCGACGTGCGCAAGGAAGTCGGCGATGGACATGGAACCCAGATCCTCCCCGGCCCGCGTGCGCACAGCGACAAGCCCGTTTTCCTTCTCGCGGTCTCCGACCACCAGCAGGTACGGCACCCGCTGCAGCGTGTGCTCGCGAATCTTATAGCCGATTTTCTCGTTCCGCAAATCGGCCGCAATCCGGAACCCTTGATTCATAAGGGTTTTCCGAATTTCATCAACATAATCAGCCTGCGCATCGGTGATATTCATCACGACAGCCTGGATTGGAGCCAGCCAGGCCGGGAATTGGCCGGCGTGGTGTTCGATCAGAATGCCGATGAAACGCTCCATCGAACCGACAATCGCCCGATGCAGCATAACCGGGTGGCGGCGCTGGCTGTGCTCGTCCACGTATTCAGCGCCGAGGCGGGCCGGCATCATGAAGTCGACCTGCATCGTGCCCAACTGCCAGGTGCGGCCGATGGCGTCCTTGAGGTGGTATTCGATCTTCGGGCCATAAAAGGCACCCTCGCCCGACAGCTCTTCCCACGCCACGCCGGCCGAACGCAGCGCCGAGCGCAGCGCGTCTTCGGCCTTGTCCCAAGTGGCGTCGTCGCCGAGGCGGGACTCCGGCCGCAGGGCGATCTTGATCTGGATATCGCTAAAGCCGAAGTGGCTGTACACCGCCAGCGCCTGCTGGTGGAACGCACGGACTTCGTCCTCGATCTGACCCTCGGTGCAGAACACGTGGCCATCGTCCTGGGTGAAGCCGCGCACGCGCAGGATGCCGTGCAAAGCGCCCGAGGGCTCGTTGCGATGGCAGGCGCCGAATTCGCCGTAGCGGATCGGCAGGTCGCGGTAGCTGTGCAGGCCCTGATTGAACACCTGCACGTGGCCCGGGCAGTTCATCGGCTTCAGCGCATAGGTGCGCTTTTCCGATTCTGTGAAAAACATATTGTCTTTGTAGTTGTCCCAGTGGCCGGACTTCTGCCACAGGGTCACGTCGAGGATCTGCGGGCAGCGCACTTCCTGATAGCCGCTGTCGCGATAGACCCGGCGCATGTACTGCTCGACCACCTGCCAGATCGCCCAGCCTTTGGGATGCCAGAAAATCAGCCCCGGGCCCTCTTCCTGCAGATGGAACAGATCCTGCTGCTTGGCGATCTTGCGGTGGTCGCGCTTCTCGGCTTCTTCGAGCTGGGTGAGATAGGCCTTGAGATCTTTGTCGTTCAACCACGCCGTGCCGTAGATGCGGCTGAGCATCTGGTTGTTGGAGTCGCCGCGCCAGTAGGCGCCCGCAACCTTCATGAGCTTGAACGCGCGCAGCTTGTCGGTGCCGGGCACGTGCGGGCCGCGGCACAGGTCGATGAAATCGCCCTGCGAATACAGCGACAGCGCCTGATCGGCCGGAATGCTTTCGATGATCTCGGCCTTGTAGGCCTCGCCCATACCTTTGAAGAATGCAACCGCGTCGTCGCGCGACTTCACGCTGCGCGAAACCGTCAGCGCTTCCTTGACGATCTTCTGCATCTCCGCTTCGATCGCCGGCAGGTCTTCCGGCGTGAACGCGCGCTCGTAGGCGAAGTCGTAAAAGAAGCCGTTGTCGATCACCGGGCCGATGGTGACCTGCGCACCGGGAAACAGGCGCTGCACGGCCTGCGCGAGCAGATGCGCGGTGGAGTGGCGCAGGATGTCCAGCGCATCGGGATGCTTGTCGGTGACGATTTCCAGCGCGGCGTCACGCTCGATGCGGAAGCTGCTGTCGACAAGCTGGCCGTCGACCTTGCCGGCCAGCGCGGCCTTGGCCAGACCGGGGCCGATGGAGGCGGCGACCTCACCCACCGTCGGCGGGGATTCGAATTCACGGCGGCTGCCGTCGGGGAGCGTAATGGCGATCATGGGGTTCGGGTACGTCTTCGATAGGGTGCGCTCTAGCGCACCGTTGGAAAGCGGGATGGCAACAAAAAAGCGCCCCAAAGGCGCTTCGCGTGGTCGCGGCCTCGGGCGTCGTGATCAATCTGGGGTGGTAGTGCTCATGTCGCACGCTCGGCGCCGGTTTCCCGGGGGCCGCCTTGTTTAATCGCTGAGCGGGCAAAGTTAGGCCTCGCCCGGTCGAAAGTCAATGAATCCAAGGCTTTCAGGGGATGATCGCAACGCCTGATGTCGGAAGCATCTGCACTTCGCAAAGATTTCGAGATGCCGACCCTGATCGCAGTCAAGGCATGGGCGGCAGCACCACCGCGCTGGCGACATGGCCGTCGGCGACACGATAGCGCCCGGAGATGCGCTCCAATCCCGGCAGACTCGCGCCCGGCACCAGCACTTCGGCGAAGAACCCGTCCTCATCGACGAAGTCGATTTCGACCTGCTGGAAATCCAGAAACTGCCTGCGTTCGGGATAGATCGCCTTATAGACCGCTTCCTTGATCGAAAACACCAGCAGGCTGCCCAGCGGACGCAGCGCCGGCGGCAGGCTGTCGATGCGGGCATATTCGGCCTGGCGCAGGATCTGTGCGTTCAGATCGGCATTGAGCGCTCTGGCGAGTTCAACATCGATACCAATCCCGGCGCTGACCGCGCGCGGCGCTACGGCCACCGCACACAGCGAACGACAATGGGTGATCGACCCGACGACCGTGGATGGCCAGATCGGCACACGGTCGGGATCCGTAAGCAGCGCGTCGGTATGCGCACCTGCCTCATGCAGCAACCGACGGGCCAAGCTGCGGCCTGCGGTGAATTCGCGGCGCCGGTGCTCCACCGCGCGCTCGATCAGACTGCGCTCGGATGGCGGCAGACTTGCGGGGTCGGCATCGGCGGGGGCCATTTCGGCGACGAGCACAGCCTCTGGCAACAGGGGACGGAACAGCGACGCCGATGTCTCCATCCCTGCCGACATGCGACTCAACTGCGCAAGGCCCACCACGCGCCCATGCCAATCGCCAGCGCCGCCACGGCTGCCGAGGTGCCCAGAATGCGGTCCTGTTTGCGCGCACGCGCCAAGGCTTCGGCGTAAGGCATTGTGGTGTGCGAAACCATCGTGTAGATCGGCAGCCAGATCTTGGGCATCAGCCGGTTCAGCGCGACATCCAGACGTTTGCGCGCGAGAAACCAAGGCGAGCTGACCTTCTGCCGCAGCTCGACGAAGTTGGCTTTCGACAGTTCCATCAGCACGTCGGTTTGCGGGCGTCGGGATTGTTCATACACGGTGAAAGCACGTGCGCGGTCGTTGGCATTGGCTTTGAGCGCCGACAGCAGCGCCGAGCAGTCCTCGAACGCGGAATTCATGCCCTGACCGTAGAACGGATACACGGCGTGAGCGGAGTCTCCGACCAACACCATCCAATCCTCGAAGCGCCACGGCGCGGTTTTGGTGGTGAGCAGTGCGCCGGTGGGTCGGCTGATCCATTGATCGACCAGCGCCGGCAGCATCGGCAGCAGGTCGGGAAAATATTTCTGGAACAACGCGCGGATGTCCTCCGGCGTCTTGGTGGTCTCGAAGCTGTCCGGACCTTCGTGCGGCAAAAACAGGGTGAGCGTATGCGAACCGTCGCGATTGGGATGCGAGACGAACAGACAGTGCGCGCGCGGCCATACATGCAGCGCGGTGAGGTCGATCACCGACTGTCCGTCGGGGCCGGCCGCCAGCGTCAGCTCTTTGTAGCCCCACTCCAGATATTCCTGGTGATAGTCGGCGCGGATGCCGCGCTGCATTTCCGGGCGACAGCGCGAGAAGGCGCCATCGGCGCAGATCACCCAATCGGCATCGATTGTGCGGGTCGCGCCTTCGGATTCCATCTCAAGCGTGCGCCGCTCTTTATCGGCGGACACGAAACGATGCTCGAAATGCAGGGTCACGCCGGGCTGACGATCAGCGCGGTCGAGCAGCAGCTGGATCAATTCGTTGCGATCGATCGAATACAGCACTTCACCGCGATTCTTGCCGTAGGGCTGCAGCCGCGTGCCGCCGTCGGGCGCGTGGATCATCCGTCCGCGCATCACCACGGTCAACGGCATCACCATGTCGATCAAGCCGACTTCGGTGAGCGCCTGGATGCCGCGTTTGGACAGGCCCAGATTGATCGAACGGCCGCTTTCCGCACCGATCACCCGCGGGTCGGAGCGACGTTCAAACACATCCACTGCATAGCCCCGTTCGGATAGCGACAGCGCGAGCAGCGAGCCTGCAAGGCCGCCGCCGACGATGGCGACCCGCTGGGCATCGGGAGACGACGCGGTCATTGCACGACTCCGCTGCGAGCGCCTTCACGCAGTTCGATTTCGGCGTCTACCAGCGCATCGACCGCCTGGTCGAAATAATTGCGGCGGATAGTGGCACCCAACCGGCGCAGATAGGAACGCAGATACGAAATGCGTATCTCCGGAAGATCCGCCTGACGCTTCAGGAACGGCAGGTCGGACTCGACCATGTGTCGCATCACCAGCATCGGAATCGGGCTGCGCAGTGGGCGGAAGGCCTCGTTGCGCAGACCGGGCGTATCGTTCTTGGAATGGAACTCGCCAAGCATCAGCCCAACGTCGACGAAATTGGGTTTCAGCTTCGCCTGCAGCGCATCGATCCACGGCGCATCGTCGGCACTCATGCCGGAGAACACCACCATGATGACTTTATTGATCGAGAGCGGCCCTTCGCGTGGCTCAGTCTCCATGAATATCTGACGACACTGTTCGATGACGTCCTGCATCCGCAGCATGTCCGGTGTGGATTCGGTCACCTCGATCAACCACATGGTGTCGAGTTCCAGCGCCATCGGCGTGAACGGACACACCGGCCCGGCGCGGCCCAGGTCGGGGTGTGGCCTGGCCAGAAACCTGCGGACCCAGTCGACCGTAGAACCCAACGGCGACTCGGCGTTGTTGCCGGCGTCCACCTCCGACGCGCGCCGCAGGTGCAACGGCTGTTTCACGGTATCGCCGCCGTGGGCGGGCATACCGGCCTCTCCCATATCCGATCGGGTTGACGTGGTCTGTTTGTTAGCGCTCATTGAATTCTTCCCATGAATGATCTGCGTAGCGCATGCGTTGCTGGAACCGCGAACGCCGTTCGCGGTTCGCGGTGCAACCTGCACGCGATGCCCTGCCCGTTCCGATGTCCTTCCCCCATGACCGGCTCCTCGGCCCGGACAGCCGCCCTGCTCCACGCGATCGCGGCCTGCGAACGCCCACCAATGTTTCGCCGCGAGTCCTGCTCCATCGCCATCCTATGCTCCATGATGATTCGATCCTGTCGCATTCATATGACCATCGCCGGCAGTGGTGCGTCGGGGAGCTCGTGCTCGACTCGCCGGATCGAACGTATTCCGTAGCCCACGGCAGCCACCGCCATCATCAACACGCCCAGCACGATAAACATCAGCGCCAGCCCGCGTCCCGGCCCGACCCCGATCACCGCCCCGATGGTTCCAGCCAGCGCACCGCCCGGCATCATCGCCGGCTCGAACACGAACTCGGCCAGCGGGCCTGCCATCAGGAAACCGATCGGCAGTGCCGCCTCGCTGGTCATGCGCAGTATCGCCATCGTGCGTCCCAGCAGCTGCGACGGCACCTTGGTCTGCCACAGCGCCATGCTTGCGGATTGCGCCGGCGGAATAGTGAGGAACATCAGGAAGCCGGCCACGATCAGCAGCGTCATCGATGGCGCCAGACCGTGAATGGTGATCGCCAACCCGCTCAGCACGCTGAAACCAAGCAGCGCATGGATTTTCTGACGCGGCCCGCCCCAGAGCGTAATCAACAGCCCGCCCACCAGCAGGCCGCTGCAGCTCAATGACATCTGCAGACCGAGCATGCGTTCGTCCTGATTGGCGGTAATCAGCACCAGCGGCGTGATCGCAATGCTGGCAATGGCGAACAGAAAACTGCCGGCAGCGCTGATACCCAACAGACCGAGCAGGCCCGGACGCTCGGCGACATAGCGCCAGCCCTCATGGGCTTCACGCAGCAGATCGTCCGGCACCGTTTCGTCGCGTGCCGGGCGCGGAATGCGTGCCACCGCGATGCACAGCGCGCCAACCAGGAAGGTCACGGCATCCACGGCCAACACCCCCGCGATGCCCATGACGCTCATCAGGATGCCGGCCAACGCCGGACCACCCACCAAGGCCAGGCCCTGCCCGGTTTGAATCAATCCGTTCACACGGATCAGGCGATCGCGATCGGCCAGCAGCGGCACGCTGGCCGCATAGGCGGGCTGCAGGAAGGTGTTGGTCATCGCCGACAGACCGACGCCGATATACACATGCCACAGCTGGAGATGACCGAAGGCAACCAGCAGCCCCATGAGACCGATCACCGCAGCCGACAGGCACTCGCAGACAATCATCGTGCGCCGGCGATCCCAGCGGTCGACCAGGGCGCCTGCGAACGGCAGCAGCAGCAGCGACGGAACGGCCATCGCCACGAACACCATTGCAAAGCTGGTGGTCGAACCGGTGGTCTGATAGACCCAGAGGCCCAACGCGAAACTGGTGAGGCGCGAACCGACACCCGACACCAGCTGGCCGAACCAGATCAGCAGAAAATCGCGCAGAGGCGGCTGTTGGGCGACAGTGGCGTTCATTGCGACGCACCGCCGACCGGCAACGCACCGACATCCTGCAAAAAGCGAAGGTAACGATCGAACAGTGCGCGATCGGCCGGTGGGCACTCACCGGCCAGTGCCGCAACAGCGGCTTCGGTGGCGCTGCAGTCGAATCGAGGCATGTCCTGGGACTCGGCATCCGCATCGGAGGCGGTCTGCTCCGGAAACAGGCCCGCAAACGGCCGCAGCGGGTTATCCACTTCGGCCACGACCGCCGCCATCAGCGCCTGCTGCCACTGCGCATACGGCACGTGATCGATCGGCAGACCAGCGTCGCGGATACCGGCCACCGCATCGGTGACCGGCAGGGTGCGCGCGTTGAAATAATGATAGTTGCCGTTGGCATCGCCCGCGCCCAGCAACACCGCCACCACCGCGCGCGCGACGTAGTCCACCGGCGTCATGTCGAAGAAATCGCCCTCGCTCTTCGGCGCCATGCCCAACTGCACACAGCCGCGAATCCAGGCGTTGAAATAATCGCCGGTGTTGCTGATGCCGTGCACACGGTCGCCGGTGATGCGCGCCGGACGATGGATGGCCACCGGCACGCCGCGTTCGCGGGCAAGCAAACCGAGATGTTCGCTGGCCCATTTGCTCTGGTTGTAGCCGCCGTACTGGCCTTCCGCATCCGGCGGCATGTGATCTTCGCGCACGATATGGCCGACATGCTTGCGGGTGAGATAGACGCCAAGCGTGGAGACCAGCTGGACCGGCTTGAGACGGCCGGTGGTCGCCAGCAGCAGCACTTCGCGGGTGCCGCCGACATTGGCGGCTTCCAGGTGTGCGTAAGGCGCGATGAAATTCACCTGTCCGCCGTTGTGGACGATGGCATCGACCCGATCCGCGAGGGCATCGAAGCCGGCTTGGTCCAGACCCAGCCGCGGGCTGCCCAGATCGCCCAGCACCGGCACCAGCCGCGCCTCGTCGCCGTCGCGCCAGAGCCGATACGTCTCCAGATTCTTGCGAATGCGGCGCAGGCCCTCTTCGGCCGTGTCGGCGCGCACCAGACAGACCATTTCGGCATCGGTCAGGTCGATCAGATCGCGCAGGACATACGCACCGAGAAAGCCGGTGGCGCCGGTCAACAGCACCGATTTCGGCGCATCACGCGGAGTCAACGGCGGCGCCACGCGCGCAGCGTCGACAGAATCCGGCAGCGTGGCGCGCGCGTAGAGATCGAGCCGATCTTCGGCCTGACCGCTGCGGATGCGGTCGATGGTCTCGGACAGACCAGTGATGGTCGGGGCTGCAAAGACCGCGGCCAGCGGCACTTCGACGCCAAGCGCCGCCTGCAGCTTGAACGCCAGCGGCAGGGTCGACAGCGAATCGCCGCCGCTGGCGAAAAAATCGTCGTCGGTGCTCAGGTCTTCGCGGCCAAGTACATCCCGCCACACCGCGAGCACGGCATGCTCGGTTGGCGTCTGCGGCGCGCGGATCGCGCGCTCCGCCGGTGTCTCTGCACTCGGCGCAGGCAACGCGCGCCGATCGATCTTGCCGTTGGCGGTGAGCGGCATCGCCGGCAGAAATACGAACGCCGACGGGAGCATCGCCTCGGGCAGACGGCGCGCCAATCCGGCACGCAGCGACGAGGCATCGATCTCGTCGCGATCGATGACGACATACGCGACAAGGCGACGGTCGCCGGGACGATCTTCACGCAGCAGCGTCACTGCGGTCTGCACCCCGGGCAGCACCGCCAGCGCATTGTCGATTTCGCCCAGTTCGATACGGATACCGCGCAGCTTGATCTGATGATCCCTGCGGCCGATGAACTGCAGCGTGTCGTCGCGGTTCCAGCGCGCGAGATCGCCGGTGCGGTACATGCGTGCGCTTTGTTCCGCACTGAACTTGTCTTCGACGAAGCGTTCCGCGGTGAGCTCGGGCGCACCCAGATAACCGCGCGCCACGCCGCGTCCGCCGATGTACAGCTCGCCGACGACACCACGCGGCACCGGCTGACGATGCACGTCCAGCAGATACACCCGCACGCCCGGCAGCGGCCGTCCGATCGGCATATCGGACGATGCGATTTCGGCGCCATCGACGGTCGACAGCAGGGTCGCGCACACCGATGCCTCGGTCGGCCCGTAATGGTTGCAGAGCGTCACCCGACGCCCGGTGGTCTCAGCGAAACGTCGCACCTGTTCGACCGGCACGCTTTCGCCGCCGATCATCATCAGGTTCAATGCTGGCAACAGCGGTTCGCTGCGCGTGCTCAGCGCCCAGCCTTCGCTCCAGCGCCGCCACAGTGCCGCTGGCGCGTCGATGGCAGTGACCCGGAAATCGCGACAGAAACGCTCCAGCTCCGACGGCCCGAGCTCGGTCGGAGACGGATGCAGCACCAGCGCAGAGCCGCAGGCCAGCGCCGGAAACACGTCACCCACCGAAGCGTCGAACATCAGCGGCGGGATCATCAGCAGGCGCTGGCCTTCGAAGCGATGCCGCGCGAGAAAACCGTGTACCAGATTCACCGCGCCGCGGTGCTCCACCACTACGCCTTTCGGCGTACCGGTCGAACCGGAGGTGTAGATGACATAAGCGGCATCCGTATCGCGACGGTCGACTGCAGGCGCGGCGTCCGCGGGTGCGATGTCATCGGTATGCAGCACACGGATCTGCAGGGCGGGCACCGCTGCCGCCAGCATCGCCGCACGATCACGCAGTTGGGGCGGCACCAGCACTGCGCGCGCATTGGCATCGTCGAGCAGAAAATGAAGGCGTTCGTCTGGATTGGATGGATCCAAAGGCAGATACGCAGCCCCTGCCGCCAACACGCCGAGCACTGCGAGAGTCGCATCGACGGAGCGGTCCACCAGCACCGCGACGATGGCATCGCGACCGATGCCGTGCGCATGCAGTGTCCGCGCAATGCCGTTCGCACGCGCCATTGCCTGCGCATAGGTCCACTCGCGCATCTCGCCGTTCGGCGCCGGTGCCACCAGTGCGACTGCATCGGGCGTGCGCGCAGCCTGCAGCGCAAACAGATCGTGCAGCGTCTCGCCCTCACCCATCAACGCAGGTCCGCCATCGCCGAGCGACAGCAGTTGGGTGCGCTCATTTTCGGTGGTCAACGACAGCTGCGAAATCGGCAAGGTCGGATGTTTCAACATCCCGTCCAGCAGCGCCTGGAAGTGTTCTGCCATGCGCACGATGGTGGATTCGAGGAACAGATCGGTGCTGTAGTCGATCACACAAATCAGACTGGTCGGGCCATTGGAGATGGAGAGCGTCAGCTCGAAACGCGCGGTTTCGATCTCCGGTTCGATCCATGTGCTGGCCAGGCCGTCCATTCCCAAGGTTTTTCCGACGCCCGCGTTCTGAAGCACGAACATGCTCTGGAACAGCGGTGTACGGCCGGGCGCACGCTCGATATTGAGTTTGTCCAGCACCCGCTCGAGCGGAGCTTCCGCATTCTCCAGCGCATGCAGGACATGGCCGCGGATGCGGGCGATCACGTCGCGGAACGACGGATCGCCTGAAAAATCGCCGCGCAGGGCGATGGTGTTGACGAACAATCCCACCAGCGACTCAAGCTCGACCATCCGACGATTGGCGACCGGCGAACCGACCACGATATCGCTGTCGCCGGAATAACGCGCAAGCAGCGCCTGAAACACCGAGAGCAGCAGCATGAACATGGTCGCGTGTTCGGCGCGCGCGAATTCCGCCAGCTGCTCGCGAGACGTCTCGGCGATGGTGAACGTATGTCGCCCACCGCGCGCGGAGAGTACGGCGCTGCGCGGATGATCGGTGGGCAGATCCAGCACGCCGGACGTGCCGGAAAGTGCGCTGCGCCAGAATTCGATTTGACGGCCAAGCCGCTGCTGCTGGTCCGGTTCGCGCTGCCACAGCACCACATCGGCGTACTGAAGCGTTTTTTCCGGCAATGTCGGCTGACGCCCAGCCACAATGGCGTTGTAACAGAGGGTGATTTCGGTTTCGAGCGTGCCCATCGACCATGCGTCGGACATGATGTGGTGGGTCAGCAGCAGCCACGCATGGCGGTCAGGCGCCAGCTTCAGCACGACCGCCCGCATCAACGGCGGACAGGACAGGTCGAAGGGAATCACGGACTGCGCCGCAATCTCGCGATGCATGGCGGCATCCCGCTCCGCCTCGGGCAGCGAAGACAGATCGATGACCGGAAGGGTGAACGCCACGTGCCCGGCGACGATCTGCACCGGCTCGCCCGCGCGCTCGGAGTAGCCTGTGCGCAGCGCATCATGGCGATCGATCACCACACGGCATGCCGCTTCCAGCGCCGGAATATCGAGCGCACCTTCCAGCAGCAGATGGTTGTAGATCAGATACGCACCGGTACCCGGCTGCAGCCGCTCGAACACCCAGATCTGCTGCTGTGCAGGGGTCAACGGCAACGGCTGGCCGACGATGGCACGTGCGCTGGGAACGCTGTCGACCGTGTCCTGCGCGGCGCGCTGACCGAGGTTCCGCAGCAGCAGTTCGCGCTGCTGCGGAGTCAATTTGGCCATGCGGTCGGCCAATGACGCGCCACCGCTGTTGACGGGCGTATCCGATGTCGATGTCATGTGTTCTGGATCCTTCCCTGCTCAACCCAACGGCGATCAGCCGGCAAGCATCGCTTGAATGTCGGCTTCGGACAGGTCTTCGAGCTGCTGCAGCATCGCGGCCAAGGCATCCTGGTCGATATTCTGCATGCGTTGGCTCAGGACAAGTTCGGCGAACTGAGCCACCGTCGGCGCCTCGAACATCATCCGCAGACCGATATCACCACCCAGCGCTTTCTGCATGCGGGTCACCAGTTGGGTGGCGAGCAGCGAGTGCCCGCCCAAGTCGAAGAAATTGTCGTGAATGCCGATCTGCGGCCGGCCCAGCACTTCGGCCCACAGCACAGCCAGCGTTTCTTCCTCGGCATTGCGCGGAGCGGTGTATTCCGCGACCGCAAACGCATCGGCATCGGGCGCCGGCAGCGCACGCCGATCCACCTTGCCGTTCGGCGTCAGCGGCAGCTGTTCCATCGTCACAAATGCCGACGGCATCATGTATTCGGGCAGGCGTTCGCGCGCGGCTGCGCGCAGCGTAGCGACATCAATCTCGACATCGCCTTCGGCAGCCACCACATACGCGACCAGCTGTTTGTCGCCGGGACGATCCTCGCGGCAGATCACCACCGCCTGCGCGACGCGATCGTGCGCAGCAAGGACCGACTCGATTTCGCCCAGTTCGATGCGAAAACCGCGCAGTTTGACCTGATGGTCGATGCGGCCCACCACTTCAAGCCGGCCGTCGCGACGCCAGCGCGCGAGATCGCCGGTGCGATACAAACGGCCGTCTGCACGCTGGCTCAAGCTGTCGACGATGAATTTTTCGGCGGTCAGCTCCGGACGATCCAGATAACCTTGCGCAACGCCAAGACCGCCGATCAGCAGCTCGCCCGGAATACCCGCCGGCACCAGCTGCAGATGTTTGTCGACAACATAGACTTCGGTATTGTCGATCGGGTGACCGATGGTGATCGACGCGGTACCGGGCTGGACCCGTTCGACCGTGGACCAGACCGTGGTTTCAGTCGGGCCGTAGACATTCCACAGTTCGCGGCCGCGGCTCAGCAGGCGGTCGGCGAGTTCGCGCGGCAGGGCTTCGCCGCCGCAGAACAGCCGCATCGTCGGGCGCCCGCGCCAACCGGCATCCAGCAGCATCCGCCAGGTCGCCGGCGTCGCCTGCATCACGCTGGCGTCGACGGTATCCAGCATCGCCGCCAGCGCTTCGCCGTCGCCGACGGTGGCGCGATCAGCCAGCGCCACGCGTGCGCCAACCGTGAGCGGCAGCATCAGTTCAAGCAATGCGATGTCGAACGACAGGGTCGTGATTGCGCACAGTGTGTCGTCGGCAGTCAGCCCAGGCTTGCGCGCCATCGACGACAGGAAATTAACCGCGGCGCGATGCGGAATGCATACGCCCTTCGGACGGCCGGTGGAACCGGAGGTAAAGATCACATAGGCGGTGTCTTCGGCACCAGCAGGAGAGGGTGTCCGCACTGCGGAACCCGCATCGGCAAGCGCAGCTTCAATGTGCAGCAGCGCATGCGCGCCTGCAGGCAACTGTGCGACAAGCGCGTCTTCGGTGATGACGATCGGCGTGGCTGCGTCTTCCAGCATGAAACCGATGCGATCCACCGGATAGCTCGGATCAAGCGGCACGTAGGCAGCGCCGGCTTTGAGCGTGCCCAGCAACGCAGCCAGCATTCGCGGCGTGCGCTCAAGAAACAGCCCAACCATCGTGCCCGGGCCGCAGCCATGCGTGCGCAGATGCGCTGCGACCGCGTCGGCCTGGGCATCCAGCTCTGCATAGGTCACGCGGGTATCGCCCTGCAGCACCGCGATCGCCTGCGGCGAACGTGACGCCTGCGCTTCGAACAGCGCGTGGATGGTCGGTTCAACCGGCATCGGCCGCGCTGTCGCATTCCACTCTACGCGCAGGCAGTGACGCTCCTGTGCGGACAGGATGTCCAGTTCATTGAGGCGTCGGGTGGGATCCGCCACGGCCGAACGCATCAGCTGTTCGAGATGACGTCCGAAACCATCGATGTAGTCCTGATCGAAGAGGTCGGAGGCATACTCGATCAACATCAGCAGACCGCTTTCGCCTTCACTGGCGAAGATCGTCAGGTCGGCACGCGCAGTGCCGGAATGGGCATTGTCCATGTGCACCGGCAGCAAGGTCAGGCCAGGTAATTCAACGGCCTGTTCGGGGAAGTTCTGATAGAACACCATTGTCTGGAACAGCGGCGAATGGCTGAGACTGCGCTCGATATTCAGGGTTTCGATCAGACGCTCGACCGGCACATCCTGATTGGCGTAACTGTCGATCGTCAAAGCTTTGACCTGCGCGAGCAGCTCGCGGAAAGTCGGGTTGTCGGACGTATCCACGCGCAGCGGCAAGGTATTGATGAAGAAGCCAATCAGCGCTTCGATCTCGCGACGCGGACGGTTGGCGTTGCCGACGCCGATGACAATATCGTCCTGCCCTGAATAACGCGACAGCGTTGCATGGAATACAGCCAGGAATGTCATGAATGCGGTCGCGCCTTCCTGGCGACTGAAACGCTTGACCTGATCGTAAAGTTCGGCAGGAATGACATGGCGCAACACGCCGCCGCGATAGCTTTGTACCGGCGGACGCGGACGGTCTCCTGGAAGCTCCAGCACCGGCGGCGGTGATGCGAAGCGCTGTTTCCAGTATTCGAGCTGTTTGCGGGCGGAGTCGCCCTCGGATTCTTCAAGCTGCCACAGTGTGTAATCGGCGTATTGGATCGCAAGCTCGGGCAGCGGCGACGGCTGACCGTCGAGATACGCCGCATACAGCTGGGTCAGCTCGCCGTAGACGACGCCGAATGACCAGCCATCGACCGCGATGTGATGCGCACTGAGCAGCAGCATCGCCTCGTCCGCGGTTATCCGGATCAACGTCGCCCGCAGCACCGGACCTTTCTCCAGATCGAATGGTGCTGTGGCGTCGGCGGTCGCCAGCGTGATCGCGGCGCGTTCACGCGTGTCGTCCGGCTGATCGGACACGTCGTGCTGGATCAGACGCAGCGGTTCGGCCGGAAGAATATGTTGTCTCGGCCCGGCGTCGTCTTTCACGAAGACAGTACGCAGGCTCTCATGGCGGCGCATGATCTCGGACAGCGTGCGCTCCAGCGCATTGATGTCCAGATGACCGCGGAACCGCATCAGTGAAGTGACGTTGTAGACGCTGTTGCCCGGATCGATCTGATCCAGGATCCACAGCCGTTGCTGTGCCGACGACAGCGGCAACCGCTGCGGCCGCGGCCGGCGGCCGATTTCGTTTTGAGGCGTGGCCGCAACCTTGCGGGCCAACTGCTGCATCAGCAACGCGCGCTTTTCCGGCGAAAGTCCCGCCAGGCGCTGATCCAATTCACTCATACGTCGCTCCGTTCTTTTCCATCGCCAGTCAATTGTCGTTCGACTTCGCTATCGCTGAGGTGTTCGAGTTTCAGCAGCAACGCTTCAAGATCGTTCTGGTCCGCTTTCGCGCAGGCATCGGCGACGCGGACGGCCATCTGTTCCAGCGTCGGCGCTTCGAACAACGTGCGCAGCGACAGCTCGATGCCGTACTCGTATTCAATCCGCGAAAGCATCTGGGTGCCGAGCACGGAGTGTCCGCCAAGGTCGAAGAAATTCGCGCGCACATCCACGGTGGGAAGATTCAGCAATTCCCCCCAGAGTTTCACCAATGTTTCTTCTTCTTGCGTTCTCGGCGCAACCAAGTCATCTGACGTACCGGCCAAGGCTTCCGGCGCCGGCAGCGCACGCCTGTCGACCTTGCCATTGGCCGTCAGCGGGAATGCATCCAGCCCGACGAACGCGCTGGGCATCATGTAGTCGGGCAGCGCCAGCTTCAAATGCGCGCGCAGTTCGGCGTCGGTGGCGCCAATGCCATCTTGTGTGAAGTAGGCGACGAGACGTTGGTCGCCGGGACGATCTTCGCGGCAATGCACGACCACCTGGGTCATGCCCGGATACTGCGCAAGCACGGTTTCGATCTCGCCCAGTTCGATGCGGAACCCGCGCAGTTTGACCTGGTGATCGATGCGGCCGATCACCTGCACGGTGCCGTCGGTACGCCAGAACGCGAGATCTCCGGTGCGGTACAGGCGCGCCTGCGGATTTGTAGGCGATAGATCGGCGGAGAACGGATCGGGAATGAATTTCTCAGCAGTCAGGTCTGGACGTCCGCGATAACCGGCGGCCAGCCCATAGCCGCCGATCAACAGTTCGCCCGGCACGCCCACAGGCAGCCGCTGCATATGCCGATCGACGATATGGATCCGGGTGTTGTCGACCGGCCGGCCAACGATGATCGGACCTTCACCGGGCTGCACGCGGCACAGCGCCGAGTACACGGTGGTTTCGGTCGGGCCGTACAGATTCCACAGTTCGCGCGCCATCGGCATCAGGCGGTCGGCGAGCTCGCGCGGCAGTGCTTCGCCGGTGGAGATGATGCGCATGTCGGGCCTGCCGGCCCAGCCCACGTCCAGCAGCATGCGCCAGGTCGCGGGCGTCGCCTGCATGATCGTCAGCGGTGCGGTGTCCACCAGTTTGCGCAGCCGTAGACCGTCGCGCACGGTGTCGCGATCCACCAGCAGAATCCGGGCGCCCACGGTCAGCGGCACCACCAGTTCGGTCAGCGCGATATCGAACGACAGCGTGCTGATTGCGCAGATGGTGTCGGCATCGGTGAGGCCGGGCTCGCGCGCGATCGAACGGATCAGATTCACCGCCGAACGCTGCCGGATCTCGACGCCCTTCGGCTTGCCGGTCGAGCCGGAGGTAAAGATGACGTACGCCGGGTCGTCGGGGCCGGCACCGCCCTGCGGCGGAGCATCGGCAGAGGCATCCAGCGGCGCATCGGCATCGACCACCACCACCGACGGCACCGGCGACGGTACCGTGTCGCGCAGCGCCGCCTGGGTCACGATCACGCTGGCCGCGGAAAGATTGACCATGTACGCGAGACGGTCGACCGGATAGCTCGGATCCAGCGGAACATACGCGCCGCCGGCCTTGAGGATACCCAGCAGACCGATGACCATTTCCAGAGAGCGGTCGACATACAGGCCAACCAAGCTGCCTGGCCCCACGTGCTGCGCGCGCAGCGCGTGCGCGATCATGTTGGCACGGCGATCTAGCTCGCGATAAGTCAATTCGCGTTCCGCGAAGAGCACCGCGACCGCATCAGGCGCGCGCGCAGTCTGTTCGGCGATCAGCGCTGCAATCGTCGGGTTTTCGGGCAATGCACGGCGGGTGTCGTTCCAGCGCGCCTGCTGTTGCAGTTCTTCCGGCGTCAGCATTGGCAGTCTGGAAATCGCGGTCTGCGGCGATTCGACGATCGCACCCAGCAGCGTCACCAGATGCCCGCCCATGCGCTGGATCGTCGCCTCGTCGTACAGCTCGGTGCTGTATTCGAACATCAGGTCACCGGGGCCGTGCTGATTCACGAACAGCGACAAATCGCCCTGCGCGGTCGGCGGACGCAGCGCGGACACGTGCACATCCACGAGGCGCAGGCCGGACATCTCCAACGCGTGCTCGGGGTAGCTCTGGAAGAAGTACATCACCTGCGCGAACGGAGTGTAGCTGGTGGAGCGCGGCAGCCGCAGCGTCTCGAGAATCCGGTCCAGCGGTGTATCGGCGTTCTCCATCGCTTCGAGCACGATGCCGCGCATCCGCAACAGGAACGTGACGAACGCGGGATCGTCGGAGACATCCGCCTGCAGCGGCAGCATATTGATGAAGAAACCGACCACCGGCTCCAGCTCCAGCCGCGAACGGCCGGCAACGCCCATCGCGGCAACGACGCGATCCTGGCCGGAATAACGCGCCAACAGCGCCTGGAATGCGACGAACATCAAAATTGACAGCGTGACCTGCTGCTCACGGGCGAAGGCCTGCAGGCGCGCATACAGCGCCGCCGGAATCTGTGTCGAGCACAGACCGCCCTGAAAACTCTGCATCGCCGGTCTGGCGCGATCGGTCGGCAGATCCAGTACCGCCGGCGCATCGGCAAGATGCCTGCTCCAGAAATCCAGCTGCTGCTGCAGACCGTCGCCGCCGAAAGTCTGCTGCTGCCAGAGCGCGACATCGGCGATCTGCAGCTCGGGCGCGGCGCGATCAAGCGGCTTGCCGGCGCGCGCTTGGTTGTAAGCATCGACGATCTCCTGATCCATCGTCGAAATCGACCAGCCGTCGATCGCGATGTGATGGAAAGTGATCGCCAGCAGATGCAGGTCGTCCGCGACTTGGACCAACACCGCACGGATCGGCGGCTGGGTCGCCAGCGTGAAGGGCCTGACGACCTCTTCACGCGCGATGCGCAGCGCATCCTCACGTTGCGCATCTGGATCGCGGCCTTCTGCGACCGCGAACCGCCACGGCAACTCGCACTGAGTCAGGATCTGCTGGTAGGGTTGCCCCCCTTTGGCCAGATACACGGTTCTGAGCACTTCATGACGGTCGATCAGCGACTGCACCGCGGCGCGCAGCGCGTCCAGATCCAGCTCGCCGTGCAGCCATTTGCCCATTGGAGAGTTGTAGGCGACAAGGCCGGGCGCGAACTGGTCGAGCAACCACAACCGACGCTGGCCAAAGGTCAGCGGAATGTATTCGGGACGGAGCTGTGGCCGGATGCGACCACGTGCAGAGCGTTCTTGCTGGGCTGTTCTTCGTAACAGCTCGCGCCGCTCGGGAGACAGATGGGCGAGACGCTGTTCTAAATCGTTCATCAGAATCCTGACTTCCGTGTGACGACCTGCGACGCGGCGTGTTCCGCCGACTCATCGCAATCGCCTTACCGCTTCCCAACGTATCACACTCCGCTTATTCTGCAAGCCGCGATCACAAAATGCGACGCCAAACCACACCTCCATCCGTCACCGTATGCTGCGATCACGAACATCACTCACGGGTTTTTCTGTCTGGCGTTTACAAGCGCGCCCGGGCTGCCCGTTGTCGTTCAAGTGATCCCATGCACTCCCAAGGACAGGCGCACGTCATGACGAATACGCCGAACACAACCACAGTGACCGGCACGCCTAACACTCGCGCCTCCGCTGCGCCTGCCGAGTTGGTCAGCGTTTCCGCCAGAATCGGCAGCGACCTGCGGCTGGTCCAGGGCGGCGGCGGCAATACATCGCTTAAACGCGGCGACGATTTCTGGGTCAAGGCTTCGGGTACGTGGCTGGCAGAAGCCGAATCCCGGGATATTTTCGTGCACCTGCCGCTGCAGCGCGTTCGCGTCCTGATGGCGGGGCCGCAGGCTGAATCTGCGCTTGCAGCGCTGGCGTCCGACGGCGGTTTACGTCCATCGATCGAGACCTCGCTGCATGCGCTGCTGCCGCACGTGGCGGTCCTGCACGTGCACTCGGTGAACACCATCGTGTGGGCCGCGCGCGATGATGGGCAGGCGGCTCTGGACGATGCCTTGCAGGGGCTGTCATGGGCCTGGGTGCCCTACCGTCGGCCGGGGCTGCCGCTCACCGAGGCCATTGCCGATGCGCTTGCGCGCGCGCCGACGCCGCCAGACATCCTGATCCTTGGCAATCACGGCTTGGTGGTGGGCGGTGAAGACTGCGCCGCCGCCGAAACGCTGCTGCAGACCGTTGAAGCGCGTCTCGCGCGGCCTGCACGTGCGCCCTTGCCGGCGGATCCGGCCCGGCTGCAGGCCGCGAACGACTGCGCATGGTCCGCATGCGATTCGCAGCGATTGAACGCAATCGCCACCGACGACATCACCGCCGCCATCGCCGCCCGCGGTGCGCTGTATCCCGATCATGTGGTTTTCCTGGGCGAACGCGCACTGGTCGTGGATGAACACTATCCGCTGAGTCGCGCGTTGGCCGATGCGGCAGCGGCCGGCATCAGCCCGCCCCCCTATGCGCTGGTGCCGGGCGCGGGTGTACTGCTGTCGCCGGAGATCTCCGCCGGCGCGCGCGCGATGCTGGAATGCCTGGCCGAAGTGGGTCTGCGCATCGATGATCCTGCGCGACTGCGCTACCTCAACGGCGACGACGCCGCCGCATTGCTGGGTTGGGAAGCGGAAGCGTATCGTCGCGCCCGTGACACGTCCCCGGCACAGACTCGGAGCTGAATCGCAATGTCTCAAGGAAGACCTCAGATGCAGATCATCGTGCCCATGTCGGGATTCGGCGAGCGCTTTCGCCGCGCCGGTTATCGCGTCCCCAAGCCGCTGATCGAAGTCGACGACAAACCCATCATCGCCCACGTCATCGACCTGTTCCCGGGCGAAACCGATTTCGTGTTCGTCTGCAATCAGGATCATCTCGACAACCCCGAGTTCGCGATGGAGGAACAGCTGCACCGCTACTGCCCGACCGGGCGGATCATCGGCATCGCAGCGCACAAACTCGGGCCGGTGAACGCGGTGCTGCAGGCGATCGATCACATCGACCCTACGCGTCCGGTGATCGTCAATTACTGCGATTTCACCTGCGTCTGGGACTATCCGCGCTTCAAACGCATGGTCGCCGAAGGCGGCTGGGATGGCGCCATTCCCTGCTACACCGGCTTCCATCCGCACATGATGGGTTCGACCAACTACGCCTACGTGCGCACCGAAGGTCAACAGGTGCTGGAGATCCAGGAAAAGAAGCCCTATACCGACCAGCCGATGCGTGAATACGCTTCAAGCGGCACATATTACTTCGCATCGGGCGCACTGATGCGCGCAAGCTTCGAGCGCTGTATGGCGCGGCCGGATCTGGCACTGGGCGACGAATATTACGTGAGCCTCGCCTACCGGCCGATGCTGGAGGACGGTCGCCGCGTGGCGGTGTTCGGACTTGAGCATTTCATGCAGTGGGGCACACCGGACGACCTCACCGAATACCGCGCGTGGTCGTCGGCGTTCCGCGCACTGGTCGACCCCGCACGGGCGCGTCAGTCCGTCGCGCAGCGCGGCGCGACGATGGTGCCGATGGCCGGCCTCGGCGCACGCTTTGCGCAGCAGGGCCACACGTTGCCGAAACCGCTGATCGCGGTGTCCGGCGAACCGATGGTGGTGCAGGCAACGCTGGATCTGCCCGCGGCCGAACATCACGTCTTCGTGTTGCGGAAAGATCTACCCGGTCTTGGCGACATTCAATCGACGCTGCATACACGTTTTCCGGGCAGCACGACGGTCGAACTGGAGCAGGTCACCGACGGTCAGGCACGCACCTGCCTGCTCGGTCTGGGCGAGGCCGGTCCTGACTCGATTGATCCGGACGCGCCGCTGACCATCGGTGCCTGCGATAACGGCGCGATCTACGATGCCGATGCACTGCGCGCTGCGCTCGACGACAACGATGCCGATGTGCTGGTATGGGTCGCGCGCGGCTACCCGGGCGCATTGCGCAGGCCGACGCACTACGGCTGGGTGGACGAAACCGACGGCGCGGTGCGCAGCGTCTCAGTCAAAGTGCCGCTGGAAAACCCGGCGCGCGATCCGATCATTGTCGGCACCTTCACCTTCAAACGTGCGCGCGATTTCGCCGCTGCTGCGGAAGCGATGATCGCCCGCGACGGCCGGGTCAACGGCGAGTTCTATGTCGACAGCTGTATCGAAGACGCGATCGCGCTGGGTCTACGCTGCCGCGTATTCGATATCGAACATTATCTGTGCTGGGGCACCCCGGACGACCTGCGCACCTTTGAATACTGGCAGCGCTGTTTTCACCATTGGCCGTCGCATCCCTATCGTCTGGAATTGGACAGCCGCGTCGCGCCATCGGCCGAAGTGGCGCAAGCGCCATCGCCGCAGCCGCCTGTTACGCCCATGTCGCGGCTTGCCGCGTTCGGCAGCGCACTGTTGCTGTGCTTGAGTCTGGGGACGGTCGGTGTCGAAGCCAGTTCACAGTCATTCGCCAACAGCAGTCCGTTTGCCGACGGGGAGATCATTTCACGCAGCGGCGACCGCACTCCGCAGGGCCCGGGCGACCCCGCACGCAGGCGTTCACGGACGCGACGCTCTTCCGGCAATGCCGGGAGCGCCCAGCGGATCCGCCCGAATACGCTGTTCCTGCCCAGCACCTATTTTCCCACCCACGAAGAAAACCGCTTCCAGCACGAAGGCGACGTTGCGCGCGCGCGCGAATTTTTCCTGCAGCATCGGCCGCGCAATCTCGAATATCTGCTGCATAAACGCTACTCCTGGATGAACGCACATCTGCAGCCAGGACAGCGCGTGGTCGAGTTCGGCGCCGGCTCGGGGCTGAGCAAGGAATTCATCCGCCACGAGGGCTTCCGCATCACCGATGTCGAACCGCGTCCGTGGACGGACGATGTCGCCGATGCGATGGATCCGCCCTACCCGCCCGGCTCCATCGATGTCGCGATCTTCAGCCACATGATCCATCACCTGCCCAGTCCGGCGAAGTTTTTCGCCAGCGTGCATCGGATGCTGGCGCCGGATGGCCTGGTGCTGATTCAGGAACTCAACACCTGCTTCGCCCTGAAGGCCGCACTGCGCGCGATGCGCCATGAAGGCTGGTCGTACGATATCGACGTGTTCGATCCGGAGATTGTCGCCAACGATCCGCGCGACCCGTGGTCGGCGAACTGCGCGATCCCGGAACTGCTGTTCACCGACGCAGCCGAATTCGAGCGCCGCATCCCGGGTTTCGTGATCGAAAAGAACGCGCTCAACGAATGTTTCGTCTTCCTCGCGTCTGGCGGCGTGGTGGTCCGCGCGAAAACCGTCGAGCTGCCGCGCTTTGCGCTGCGCGCGATCGATACGCTCGACAGCGTATTGGTCAAACTGATGCCGTCGGTATTCGCGATGGGCCGCTCGGTGGTGCTGCGCAAGGTGGATCTCGATTGATGGCCGGCATGCGCATGAGCCTGGTCATTCCCTGCTACAACGAAGCGCGCAATCTGCCGCTGCTGATTGCGCGGCTGCGCGACACCTTCGTACGCGATGACATCGAAGTGATCCTGGTCAACAACGGTTCCACCGATGATTCCGCGGCGGTACTCGAAGCCCTGCTGCAGTCGCCGTCGCGCATCCGCAGCGTGCGCGTCGAGAAGAACCAGGGCTATGGTTTTGGCATTCTCGCCGGGCTGGCGGCGGCCGACGGTGACATCATCGGCTGGACGCATGCCGATATGCAGACAGATCCGGCCGATGCGCTGCGCGCGCTGGCGCTGTTCGAAGCCGATGTCGAACCACAGCGGCTTTTTGTGAAAGGTCGCCGCTATGGCCGGCCTGCTGCGGACGTGGCGTTCACCTTCGGCATGTCGGTCTTCGAAACCCTGCTGATGCGTCGGCGCATGTGGGACATCAACGCGCAGCCCACGCTGTTTCCGCGCGCATTCTTCACTGCATGGCGCGAACCGCCGCATGATTTTTCGCTCGACCTTTACGCGTACTACCAAGCCCTGCATCGCGGCCTGCGCGTACGCCGCTTTCCGGTCCGCTTCGGCGAACGCGCCCACGGCACGTCGCACTGGAACGTGAATTGGCAGGCCAAAGCCCGCTTCATCCACAGGACCGTGGACTTCAGTCTACGTCTGCGCAAGGAACTGGCACGCAGCGCATGATGATTGTCTCGCACCGCCGCAACACCGCCGAACAGCTGCGCGACACTGCGCATGATCTAGGTGTGGAAGTCGATATCCGCAGTGTCGGCGAACGGCTCATCATTCATCACGATGCGTTCGTCGATGGCGAAGATTTCGAAACCTGGCTGACGGCATATTGCCATCGCCTGCTGATTCTCAATGTCAAAGAGGAAGGCCTCGAAGATCGCCTGATCGCGCTCATGCATGCGCACGGCATCGAGGATTATTTCTTCCTCGATCAATCGTTCCCATTTTTGATCCGCACTGCGCGTCGCGGCGAGTCGCGCTGCGCAGTGCGGGTGTCCGAATTCGAATCGATCGACACCGCGATGACGCTCGCCGGAAAAGTCCGCTGGATCTGGGTCGATTGCTTCACCCGCTTCCCGCTGGACGGGGCGCAGGCCGCGCAGCTGCAGGCTGCGGGATTCAAGCTGTGTCTGGTCTCGCCCGAACTGCAGGGACGCGATGCCGCCGTCGAAATTCCCGCACTGCGCGCACTGCTGCAGCGCGAAGGCATTCGCGCAGACGCCGTGTGCAGCAAGGAGCCCGCGCTGTGGCGCTGAGTTTGGCAAATCCCATTCCGCGCACGCTGTGGCAGGATCCGGTGTTCACATTCGGGCTGCTGCTGCGTCTGGCGCTGATCGCGCTGCTGGCGCCGCAGATCCAGTCGGAATGGTTCGTGCCGTTCCTCGATCACGCCATCTCGCATCCCTCATTGGACCCGTGGTCGCGTTTTCTCGCCGAAGGCGGTAATCCACTGGCGTATCCCTACGGCCCGGTGATGCTGATCGCGCATCTTGTCGGCACGCTGCCGGGCTGGCTGATCGGCGCGGCGACCGGCCAGGACGCGTTCATTGCGATCGGTTTTCGCCTCAGCCTGCTGATCGCCGATATCGCCGGGCTGCTGCTGCTGTACCGGATCTTCCCGCAGCAGCCGCGCAAGCTGCTGTGGCTGTACTGGTGGTCGCCGATCCTGCTGTTCGTCACGTACTGGACCGGCCAGACCGACATCGTGCCGGTCGCGCTGCTGCTGCTGTCGCTGGCGCTGCTGCAGCAGTATCGCGCCCTGCCCAGCGGCATCGCACTGGGGCTCGCGTTGGCGGCGAAATTCAGCATGCTGCTGGCGGTGCCGTTCGTGGCCATTTATTTATGGCGCAACAAACGGCTGCGTGCGATGCTGCAGCCTTACGCGCTCGGCCTCGGTCTCGGCTTCGCGCCGCAGCTGCTGTGGCTGGCCTCGCCCGGCTTCCGCGCGATGGTGTTGGGCACGCATGAATCCGCGCGCATTTTCGATTTTGCGCTGCCGCTGGGCGAATCGCTGCAGCTGTATCTCACCCCGACGCTGTATCTGCTCGCCGCTTACGGCGTGTGGCGTCTGCGCCGGATCAGTTTCGATCTGTTGATCGCAGTCACCGGGCTGTCGTTCTTCCTGGTGGTGATGACCACACCTGCGCCGCCGGGCTGGTATCTGTGGCTGGTGCCGTTTCTGGTCGTGCATCAACTGCAGGGCGACCGCAGCGCGATGCTGCTGACCGGCGTGCTGTCGGTGCTGTTGATCGCAATGCATCTGCTGATCTCACCCGGCGCCGGTATTCCCGCGTTCGGTTGGCAGCCGCAGCCCAGCATCGCCGATCTGGCAGCGCGCATCCCGCCACGGCTGCTGTCGCTGTGGATGACGCTGGTAGTCTCGACCGGACTGGTGCTGATCGTGCAGATGCTGCGCGAGCGCGTGGGCCGCAATGATTACTACCGCATCGCGCAGAAACCGGTCACGTTGGGCATCGCCGGTGATTCCGGCGCAGGCAAGGACACGCTTGCGCGCGCGATGACCGGGATCTTCGGCGAACACACCGTCGTGCATCTTTCCGGCGACGACTATCACGTCTGGGATCGCTACGCGCCGATGTGGAAAGGGTTGACCCACCTCAATCCGCGCGCCAACGATCTGCAGCGCTTCAACAACGATGCGCTGGCGCTGATGGACGGCAAGCCGGTGGACAACCGCCATTACGACCACACCGCCGGCCGTTTTCTGGCGCCGGCGAAGCTGCATCGCAACGACGTGGTCATCGTCTCCGGCCTGCATGCGCTGCGCATGTCGCGACTGAGCCAGCGTTTCGACGTGTCGGTCTTTCTGGATATCGATGAAGAGCTGCGCCGCGCCTGGAAGATCCATCGCGATGTCGGCGAGCGCGGTCATCCGCTTGAAACGGTGCTCAAATCGATGGAGCGCCGCTCTGCCGACGCACAGCGCTACATCCATCCGCAGAGACCCAAGGCCGATCTGGTGCTGAAGCTGCGCCCGGTCAATATGCGTCAGATGGACAACGTCGCCTCACCTAAAGAGCTGACCCTGAAGCTCACTGCGCTGATCCGCAGCGGCACGTATCACGAGCGTCTGGCGCGGATGCTGATCGGCATCTGCGGCCTGCATCTGGACATCGAGCTGGCCGAAGATTCGGATGAAGTCGAGATGACCATCGAGGGCGAAGTCTCCGCCGAAGATATCGCCCTCGCCGCCAGCACTCTCGCGCCGAATCTGCAGGAAATGCTCGACATCCACCCGCAGTGGGAAGACGGTATGACCGGCATCATGCAGCTGATGGTGTTGCTGCAAATCGAAGAATCCCTCAAGAACAGGATCCGCTGACATGGTCGTCACGCACCCGCAGAAGGTGTTCCGCGCGCCCGCCGCGATCATCTTCGACACCGACAACACGCTCTATGCCTACGATGGCCCGCACGCAAAAGCGACCGCAGCCACCGAGGCCAAAGCGGTACGCCTGCTCGGCGCCGACATCGACAGCGTGCGGCGTGCCTTCGCGCAGGCGCGCGAAGAAGTGAAACAACAGCTTGGCGCGACCGCAAGCTCGCACAGCCGCTTGCTGTATTTCCAGCGCGGCATCGAAATTCTCGGACGCAAGACTCAACTGCTCATCACCCTCGATCTTGAGCAGACCTACTGGCGTACGTTCCTCTCGCACAGCGAACTGTTCCCCGGCGTGCGCGATCTGCTGGTGAACCTGCGCAACCGCGATATCGCCACCGCGATCATCACCGACCTTACTTCGCAGATCCAATTCCGCAAGATCATCTACTTCGGACTCGACGACTGCTTCGACTATGTCGTCACCTCCGAAGAAGCCGGCGCCGACAAGCCGCATCCGGCGCCGTTCCGACTGGCGATCGACAAACTCGGCGTGGCTCCCGAACGGATCTGGATGGTCGGCGACAGCCGTCGCTGCGATGTGGACGGCGCGCGCGAGTTCGGCATGACCACCCTGCTGCGGGTGGACCGTGCGACTGCCGACGAACGGACTGCGTCCAACGCCGACGTGGTCTTCGATGATTTTCAGGCGCTCGACCGCTTCTTCTTTTCAGGACAGATCGAAGGCCTCAACGCGGCCTGACGCATTCACCGCCGCACATCTCACCGCATCGACATCGCCTGATCAGGGCCGCCACCAGGAGTTCCAACATCATGACCGCCGCCACGCCTACTTCCGCCGATCGATGGATCGCTGCGGGCCTGCTGTCGCTCCTTGTCGCGATGCTGATCGCCTCGACCACCGCCGCGCTGCATGCCCCGCTGGCAGTGACCGTCATCGTTGCGGTGCTCACTGTCGCACTGCTCACGTCATGGACCGCGAAACGCCTCCCGCACGACTGGGACGGTATCCGCGGCCGCAGGCCCGTTGTCTCGACACTGTGGGCAGTGCTGGCGCTCGCTGCACTGGCGCGCACCGCAGGCGTGGCGCTGTTCATGGCCGATCCCTCGCACGCCGCAGTGTCGACCTACGGTTTCGACGCCTTCTACATCGGGCACAGCTGCTACTCCGGCTATTGGCAGGCTGCCAATCTCGCGCTGGAGGGCGTACCGAATCTTTACGATGTGCAGCAATATCAGGGCAAAAACGCCGGTATTTTCCGCTTCGACGAATTCATGTATCTGCCGCAGTTCCTGCTGCTGCCGCTATTGGGTGTCGCACTGGGCACCGACTTCAACGAACTGCGCGCACTGTGGTTCACCGTCGAAGGCGGCGCGCTGTTGGCCTGCATGATCGCGCTGACCGTCTGGATCGGCGGCCAACCGGGCCGACGCGCAGCGCTGCTGATTCCGGCGGTGTGGATCGCATCGCCGGTGCTGCTCACCCTGCAGTTGGGCAACTTCCAGCTGCTTGCCATCTCGCTGTCGGTAGTCGCGATGGCGCTGTTCTGGCGTGATCGCCCAGTGCTGGGCGGCGCACTGTTCGGTTTCGCGGTGTTCAAGCTGTTTCCCGGCATCCTAGGCATTTACCTCATCGCGACGCGGCGCTGGAAAGCGGTGGGCTGGACGCTTGGCTTCTCGCTGTTCTACAGCGTCATCACTTATGCATGGATCGGTGAAGCGCCGTTCCTTGCGCTGTTCGAGTACCAGTTGCCACGCATGGCCACCGGCGAAGCATGGGCGTTCCTGGAAATGAAGGAACTCGGGTTTGTCGCTGCGATCAACGACTCGATCCCCGGTCTGGTCTACAAGCTCAACGCACTCGATGTGCCGGTCGCGACCCGCGCGCTTGTCCAGCAGGTTTCGTGGGCATGGACGTTGGTCGTAGTGGGGCTGACCATTTTCTCGGCCCTGCGCGCGAAACATATGTCGCGACTGGAGCTGGCAGCAAACTGGCTGGCGCTGCTGGGACTGGCATCATTCCGCAGCCCCTTTCTCCCGGATCACACCGGCCTGTTCGCACCGCTGTGGATCTGGAGCCTGATCGCTGCGGGCAGCGTCGCCGGCGGTGGACGCATCGCCCTGTTCGCGCTGATGTGGGCGGCGTTGGCCGCCGTGGTGCCCTTCGCCGGCACTCCGCTTGACGATGGCATGGACCGCTTCATGGTCTCCGGCATCAGCCAGATCATCGCAGTGACGCTGTGCCTGTGGGTGGTGTTGCGCAAGCCTGGGTCGACGGTTATGGGCAAAGACCCACTCGCACTGCCGACGCCGTTCACCCCGAAGGCATCGCATGCCTGATGGTTGATGCGCATTCGCGCCGGACAAAAAAAGGCCACCCTGCGGGATGGCCTTTTTCATATATTCGATTTCATGCATCCGATGCGCCGGGTACACATTGATATTGGTGTTTCCAAAAAAAAACGGCGCCGCCCTGAAGGCTGCGCCGCTGATCCACTTGCCGTTAATTGCCTTGCCGCTAACGGTATGAAGTGGTGGGCGGTACAGGGTTCGAACCTGTGACCCCTACCATGTCAAGGTAGTGCTCTACCGCTGAGCTAACCGCCCGTCGGGTCGTTGCTGCCAACCCGGAAGGGCAGTCATCGTAACACCTGCGGGCACGGGACGGAACCATTCCTGTGCATGCCCTCTGTGACCCGCACTGGGGCGGCCTTGGAAGGCCGAGTGCATCGCTGGCGCTCACCCCAGGCTGGCTTCCTTCAGTTTGCGGATCTGGTCGCGGGCGCGCGCGGCGTCCTCGAACTCCAGATCACGCGCGTGCTGGTACATCGTCTGCTCCAGCGCCGCGATTCGGGCAGCGATCTGCGCCGGCGGCAGTGCGGCGTAGTTCTCGATCGGTTCGGCGACGCGCTGGCTTTTGCCGCGACCTCTGCGATCACCGGGCGCCAGCTCGCCGCGTGCGCCCTCCATCACGTCCATAATCTCGCGCACGATCGAAGTCGGCACGATCCCATGTTCGGCGTTGTATTCCAGCTGCTTCTCGCGGCGGCGACCGGTCTCGTCCAGCGCGGTGCGCATCGAGCGCGTCACCACGTCGGCATACAGGATCGCTTTGCCGCGCACGTTGCGCGCGGCGCGGCCGATAGTCTGGATCAGCGCCCCCGCGGAGCGCAGAAAGCCTTCCTTGTCGGCGTCCAGGATCGCCACCAGCGACACCTCCGGCATGTCCAGACCTTCGCGCAGTAGATTGATGCCTACCAGCACATCGAACTTGCCCAAACGCAGATCGCGGATGATCTCGACGCGTTCGACGGTCTCGATATCGGAGTGCAGATACCGCACGCGCACGCCATGATCGCCGAGGTATTCGGTGAGGTTCTCCGACATGCGTTTGGTCAGCGTCGTCACCAACACGCGGTCGCCCATCGCGACGCGCTCGCTGATTTCGCCCAGCAGATCGTCGACTTGGGTGCCGACCGGGCGGATTTCGACAATCGGATCGATCAGGCCCGTCGGCCGCACCACCAGTTCGACTACTTGGCCCTGGGATTTCTCGATCTCGTATTCGCGCGGCGTCGCCGATACGAAAATCGTGCGCGGCGAGCGCAGCTCCCATTCTTCGAACCGCAGCGGACGGTTGTCCAAGGCCGACGGCAGCCGAAACCCGAATGCCACCAGTGTTTCCTTGCGCGCGCGGTCGCCTTTGTACATCGCGCCGATCTGCGGCACGGTCACGTGCGACTCGTCGACCACCAGCAGCGCATCCGGCGGCAGATAATCGAACAGACAGGGCGGCGCTTCGTCCGGCATGCGCCCGGTCAGGTGTCGAGAATAGTTTTCGATGCCGCTGCAAAAACCGACTTCAGCCATCATCTCCAGATCGAACTGGGTGCGCTGCGCCAGACGCTGGGCTTCGACCAGTTTGTTCTGGGCGTAGAACTGCTCCAGTCGCTCCGGCAATTCCAGCTTGATCGCCGCGATCGCGTCCAGCACGGTGCGACGCGTGGTGACGTAATGCGATTTCGGATAAATGGTGTAGCGCGGAAGCTTGCGCAGACTTTCGCCGGTCAGCGGATCGAACACCGTCAGCTGTTCGATTTCGCCATCGAACAATTCGACACGCAGCGCCTCGACGTCGGATTCGGCCGGATGCACGTCGATCACTTCGCCGCGCACGCGATACGTACCGCGACGCAGCTCGGTGTCGTTACGGCTGTACTGCATCTCGCTCAAACGGCGGATCAGCTCGCGCTGATCGATGCGCTCACCGCGCACCATGTGCAGGACCATCTTGAAATATTCGTTCGGATCGCCCAGGCCATAGATCGCCGACACCGTGCACACGATGATTGCATCGCGGCGCTCCAGCAGCGCCTTGGTCGCCGACAGCCGCATCTGCTCGATATGTTCATTGATAGAACTGTCTTTCTCGATGAACGTATCGCTGGATGGGACGTAGGCTTCCGGCTGGTAGTAGTCGTAGTAACTGACGAAGTATTCGACAGCGTTGTTCGGAAAAAAGGCTTTGAATTCGCCGTACAGCTGCGCTGCCAGCGTTTTGTTGTGCGCCATCACCAGGGTTGGTTTCTGCACCGCCTGGATCACGTTGGCGATGGTGTACGTCTTGCCCGACCCGGTCACGCCCAGCAGCGTCTGTTTGGCCAGTCCACTCTCGAAACCCTCGATCAACGCCGCGATCGCCTTGGGTTGGTCACCTGCGGGCTCGTAGGGCGCCACCAGTTGGAAAGGAGTGTCGGACAGGTAGCGGACGTTATCGTTCATTGCGGCATTCGGCGGGGCAGGCCAGGAAGTCTAGCGGGTCGCCATGAACGACAGCGGATTTCCCCTACACGGACACGCGGCATAGGCCGATCCCGCGCAGGCGTGCGCCTGCAGACACTGGACACCCGTTCACGCTCATCGGAGCCGTCCATGTCCCGCCATCCACTGTTTACGTCACATCGCAGCCGTATCCGCGGCTTCACTCTGCTGGACCTGCTGATCGTGCTGGCGATTCTGGGCATCCTGTTCGGTATCGTCATCCCAAGTTTCAAGAACGCCGTCGCTCGGGTTCAAGCCGGTGCGGCACGCAGCGCTATCACCGCCACGCTGTTCGACGCACAGCGGCACGCCACCGTGCTCGGCCGGGAGATCGTGATCTGCCCGGGAGAGTCGCAGTGCCTCGGCGGCGTGGACTGGAGCCAGGGCTGGGTCGCGTTCATCGACCTCGACGGCAACCGCCTGCATGGCCCCGGCGAGCAGATCGTCCGCCGGGAAGCCAAGCTCCCTGATGGCGTGCGCCTGCGCGGCAGCACTGGCCGCCCACGGATCGTCTCTCAGCCCAACGGCGGAAATGCCGGCGCGAACATCACCTTCACCCTCTGCGACCGCCGTGGCCCGAAGCACGCACTTGCGCTGATCCTGTCCAACGGCGGTCGGCTGCGCAGCGACCGCCCTGCCCCGGCTGCTGCCGCAATCTGCGCCACGGGTCTGTGATCGTGAACGCGCTTAAGTCTGCTGATGAAGCGCGCCGTGCTTGATCGTATCGGACCGGGCCATTAGAATGTTGTTCTTCGCCTGAATAGCTCAGCTGGTTAGAGCACTTGACTGTTAATCAGGGGGTCGTTGGTTCGAGTCCAACTTCGGGCGCCAGATTCAAGAAAACCCGCAACGAGAGTTGCGGGTTTTTCTTTGCTGCGTCGACAGCGAGTCAATCAGGACGAGAGTCAATCAGAACGACATGAACAAAAGGCCCACTCGATGAGCGGGCCTTTCGTATTTCAACATTCAGGGTCGAGATTACCAGCAGTAATCAAGCGTACCGGACCCGGTTCTGGTTCTGACGCCAAGACTGTTGACGCTCAAGGTGCCGCAGTCCGTATCTTTGGCCAACTGAAGACCTTGTGGCGTGGCGGTCAACGTATATGTCCTGGCCGCCACTGCCGTGAGCGCCACGACATAGTGGTTTGTCACATCCGTACCCGCCCCGCAAGGCGGCAGCACCACCGGCACAGCCGCGAGCGTCTGGTCGTAGCGCAGGTTGGTGGTGTAGTACCGCTGCATGAAGGTTTCGGCCTCCAGCAGACAGGACTTCGCCGCGCCGCGCCTCGTTTTGACGACCGAGTCCTGATACGCCGGGTAGGCAATGGCCGCCAACACCGAAATGATCAGGACGACGATGATCACTTCGACCAACGTGAAGCCCGCAGCTCTGCGGCGATTCGAGAAACGGGGCGTGCCATGCGTCATGTTCATCTCCGGATGATTTCGCGCCAGGAGATGCGGCCACCATACAGGGCCGGATCCAGCGGCGTGGATGCGAGTGTCGCCAGCGAACCGCCGGCCACCAGCAGTTTATCGAGCAATGCAGGGTCGGTGACCATGCCAACGCCGAGATCAATCGAACCGACCGCGGTATTGCCGGCGCCAAGCGTGTCGTTACCGAATGTGCCGTCGCGATTGGCGTCGAACAAGCCGGTCTTCAGACTGGTGCCGGTGAAAGCATCAATCGCATTGATATAACCGCGGCCGGGGAGACAAGGATTGCTGGTGCTGAGGATGATGCTCGCTGCGATCAACGCATTTTTGATCACCTGCTGCTCACCGACCATGCGCTCACCTTCCAGCGTATTGGACGGCGGCAAATCAAGGTCGATATACCAGCCCTTGCTATTTACAGGCAGCGCACTGTTTGGCTCGAAGGCACGATTCTTGGTGGCAGCGTCGAAGATAGCGATATTGCGTGCCGTCATACCAGCGCGATTGACCGACGATGTCGCGACCGGATCGTCAATGACGCCGTACCAAGTCTGACGGCTGGTATCAACGATATCGGTGGTGCTCAACAGGCGCCCAGTGCCGAAAAATACCCAGCGTTTGTCGGTCGTGGGATCGACTGCGATGGTGATTCCGCCGGTGACCGGCTGCGGCATTCCGGCGCTGGGTGCGTACAACGCACGATTGTTGGCGACATTCCACGCACCACTGCTGGTGCTGGAGAGGTTGAACTTCCACAAGTTGCCGCGCAAATCGCCAGCATAGACAGTGTCTATGGTGCCGTTACCGTCTTCGTCCCAACCGCGGGGTGATGACAGGCCGTTGTTACCGATGACGCCCGTCTTGATCCGGGCAATCTCAACCCCCGTCTCGAGGTTGTAAATCATCAGGACTGATTCCGAATCTTCTAAAACCGGGTCCGCGCCGGTGCTGTTCAGACCGTTCGGCACGATGACGGCAGTACTGCCATCATTGAGTTTGGCAATCAGTGGTTTGCCAAGAACCTGGCCTAAGTCGGTGTCGACGTTTCCGCTCTTGTCCCACAACACCTTGCTGGGCCCGAACGTAGTAGGGTCGGTCACATCAAGGGCATACAGACCCTTCCCGCCGCGACCAAGCGTTCCGACCAATATGGTGCGGTTGGGGAGCTCACGGTTGGTGGAGGTGACGATGGGGCCATCCACGAAGAAACGGTGGCCGTAGTTGGGCTCGCTGTACTCCTTGAGTTTGGCCAGATCAATGCCGCGCGGGACGTAAGCGAAACGCTCCACGCCGTTGGTCGCGTTGAAGGCATGCAGCATGCCGTCGTTCGCGCCGACATAAACGGAGTCAACCGTGGATGAGGTCTTCACGAAGGTTGGGGAACTGTTGACGATATCGCCCAGCAGCGTATTGCGGTCTCGCAACAGACCGAGAGGATTGAACTGCGGTTCCTGCGTACGATCGCCACGGATGTAGTCGGCAACCAGCGGTGTCAGTGCAGTCGTTTGCGCAATGGTAGGGAAGGTCGTGCCTGCAGTGCCGTTGTGGGTATAGATAGTGCGCGCGCCCAGCGCTGGAATGCTGGCGGTCCACAGCGGGTTGGCCGTATCGACGCCCGTGGCAGACACCGGAAAGGCCTGCAATTCGCCATACCATTTCGATGAGAAGTACTTCGCCTGGAAGACCTTGGTGCCAGCAGAAGTCGAAGTCCCCGTGACTGTGGCGTTGGAACCCGAACCGCGGCGCGCAGAAATTGCGCGCAGTGCATTTCCGAGACCGTCCGCAAACTCCTCTGGATTGCCGGCAGACACAAATGCGCCACGGCCGTTGACCGATGCGTGGAACAGGTCATCAATGCGGTCGAGATCCTCGTTGTCCATCGGATTGGGCCAGGTCTTGACGCCGCTGGTCAGTGCCGGAAGATCAACCTTGGGGTCAAGGGTACCTCTGAGTCCAATCGAGATACCGAACGTCACCATATGCTGCCAGAACGCTGGGTTTGAAGCCGAAGCCGGCACCGAATTGGTCAAGTCGGTACGCAGGTCGCGCTTCCAGTAGTGCATCGCAACGTCGGCCAATGTATTGGTCCACGTGTCCTGGAAAGGACGCGCTGCGGTGTATGTGTAAGGCGCACCATCCGGTCGTGTAATTGCCGTTCCGTTGGTATTGTCGGAGTTGCCAACGGCGGTGGCACCGTTGTTCCAGAAACCATCGGTGGTGAGAATGGAAAAGTTCTGACGGCACTCGAATTGCGAAGCTGTCGCCTGCGGACCCCAGGGGCCTCCAGTACCCGATTCTTCGAAATATGCACCGGCGCGCGTCAATGCAGGAATCAGCGGCGTGTTGCTGTTCGCTGTGGCGTTGAAGAGTCGATCAAACCACGTTGTGCGATTTGCACCAGTAAACAGACCATTGTTGGTGCCGACTGGAATTCTGAATTCACTTCGCTGCCAGATGGTGGTGTAGCCGACGCGATATTCGTTGTCCGCATTGAAGATGGTCGGGTCATTGAACGCATAGCTGGCGCCCGCTTTGGCAAGCTTTGAACGGGTGCGATGGTAAGAGTGCCAATTGGCAAAATTCTGTTTTTCCTGGGCAATGGTGCGGACCACGGGGCCCGGCCAAGCGAATGAGATGACGTTGGCGCATACCGCGAACTGGTTTGTGATCGTATTCCAAGTGCATCGTCTGGCAGTGCCGTCAGTTTCAAAGGTGTAGCGCACGTATTGAGCGACATCAGTGAAATCCGAAATGGTGGTCAGTGGAACGTAGAACGTCTGAACCGCCCCCGCTAAAGAACCTATGTTGGCATCAACCAAAGTGTTGCTGGTCAAAACAGAGTTGTAGGCTGTGTCCGCCATAAACGTGCCATCTGCACGCTGCCAACCACGATACGTGGTGCTGGGGTTGTAATAAATGCCGTTGGTCACGTATGTCTGGTCATACATCGCGAGCAGATTGGTCGTGTTGGAGCCGTAGTTGCTGTCCGAACCGGTATTGTTGCCGGTCGGCACACTGACCACGGTCGCGCCACCATTTCGGCGCAGCGACGCAACAGAAGGGTTGTACATGTAGCGCCACGCCATCGAGCCGGAGTCGTCGAGAATGAACCAGATATTTGGCGGCACACCGTTGTTGGTCTGCATCGGCGTATCCGGCAGCGAGACCGCGGCGTGTACGGGCAGGCCAAGCACGGTAAAAATGCAGGCTAACAGCGGCGCGAGGCGCGACATGCGCGCGGTGCGGACGGTGACTGCTTTGCGGGAAGTGTTGTTCACAGGTGCCTCGGTGTTATTTGCCGGCATAAACGGTTTGGAGCAGGACAGACGCACGCCCGTCCTGCTGGCTGCGCACAGTGACGCGATAGCGCGGCGTCAGGCACAGGGGATGGATCGGAGAAAGTTTGTCGCAATCGCGCCAGTTCGGGCCTTCGCCCATTTCTTCGACGATGTATTGCGGAGCGTCTGTGCTTGGATCGAATACCGACGCGGTACGCCATGCGTTGAAAGCCGGGTCAAGCCAGCGTTCGACGGCAGTCGGAACGGGACGCGCGCAAAGCCCTTGGGCATTGCAGCCAGCGCCGGGGAAATTGGTGGGATTGGGATCAAGCGCAGCTTCGGCTTCGCGCAGCCCAGCCTCGGCGACCTGAAAACCCAGACTGCGATCAAGCAGATTGGATGTCATGCGTTCTTCAAGGATCGTACTGCGAAGGCTGGCAAGACCCAACAGGGTCATCAACAGCAGCAGGATCAGCACGACCACCAAAGTGGCGCCGCCTTGCCTGTGATGTGACGTATTCTGATGGCGTGGATACGTGTTCATTCCATGCGATTCCGGAGAGTGACGGTATGGGCGATGCGGCGCTGCAGCTGCGCGCCGCCAACGCCTGCGCCGTCGGCACTGAGCAGATCAAGCATCACCCGCACTGCAGTGACATCGTTCCAGCGATTGGCCGGCACAGCAGTGGCATCGACATAATCTGCAGCGCCTTCGAGTAAATACTGCAGCCGCATGTTGTTGATGCCCTCAGCGATTTCCTGGTTGCGCACGGTCAGAACTCCACCGTCGTTGACAACTGCGGCACGGAACAGTGAACGCCCACCGGCCGCGGTGGTGCCAACGTACCAACGGACCGGCTGCATACGGATGACCGTCGCACTCGCGTTGGGATCCCCCGCATTGGGGCCATACTGCTTTACTTTGACGGGGCCGCCGCCGCACACCGCCGCCGCGCTGGCGTAACCTAGGCCTCCGGTGCAATTGCCGGGCGTGCCGCCACCGGCGTGTCGAATCTCATTACCCGCTACAGCAGTCACCTGAAACAGCGAGGCTTGGCGCCAATCGCAGACGATCACAAGATCAGACGCACGAAACCCGTGATCGGCGGTGTTGAGCTGGAGTCCAAATGTGCCTGTCGTGTGCTGCGAAACCGTAGCGGCACTAGAGCTTTCGCCTGCCATCAGATCGATGGCATCAGTGCCCGCCACGCGGTTGGCAGGGTTACCCAGCGCGATGGCGGCTTCGTAACCGATGATGCCGCTGTTCCAATTGGTCCACCAGCGCGTGGCCGGGTTATTGATGACATTGACGAGCTTCAGCGGTTCTCCGCGTTCGGCGTTACCGCAGGGGTTGCCGCCGGCTTCGCGCAGATCGCGGCCCATCATCTCGAACGCGATGCGCCCGTTCTCCTGCACGCGGCCAAGACCTTCGGTGGCGCGATACGTCTGACGGTTGGAGATGAAGATCGCGCTGGCGCTGCCGACTACCAGCAAACCGAGCATTAATGCGATCATCAATTCTACCAAAGTGAGGCCGCGCATGTGGGCACGCGTAGCCGCCCTACCGCGCGGGGCATGACGTCGCTGGGAAATGAGCATCTGGGTCATATGCGTGTCGTCGTGCTGAAGTTCTGGGTGACAGACCCGGCGGTGCCGCGAGAATCATCCCAACGCACAGTAATTGTGCACAGCGCCCCCACGCAGGCCACTTGTCCGCAGGCGGTGTTGCCAAGGTTTTGCTGAATCATGTCGATCCACGCGCGTCTGTCGTTCGCAACCAGGTTGCCTGCGGCGGGGACCGCGCAGGTCATGGCGCTGTTGTAGGCACCCGCACGCGCTGCGCCAGGATTGGCGCGCATCGCATCGAGTATGGTGTAGACGTGCATCACGCCCTGACTGCGCTCCAGCGAACTCTGGCTGTTGCGCAGCGCGGTGGCCTGCATCGCGGCGACGCCGAGCAGGCCGATCGCAAGCACCAGTACCGCAACCAGCACCTCGATCAAGCCAACACCGCGAACAGCCGCAGCGGACTTGGGCGTACGTCCGCGGGGTGAGCGATAGAGCGGATTAATATGAGAAGACATCAGAGATCTCCCGGAGCTGGACAGGCCCCTGCGGCATTGATTGGCGCCCTGACATTGATCCGTCCGCCAATCGCGATATTGACGTCGCGCACATTAAATTGGGGATTGGTCACAGGCAGGCAAACGCGCATATTCGCTTCCAACAGATCGTTGCCCTCATAACCCATTCCATCGGCGCGAAAAACCACGGTGTTGTTGGTGATGTTGGGACTTGCGGCCACTCGGATAGGCGCTTCGATCACACCAGCACGCACGATTTCATCGGCATCGACGATGGTGTCATTATCCGCATCCGCAAACACCAGCCACCCTCGCCAGGGCGAGCCATTTGTACAGGAGGTGCCGTTGCTGCTTTCGCAGAAAGACGTACGCGTGTTACGGCGGACAGCCTCCGAACGTGCGATCTGCATGGCCGCAACAATTTCGTTGGCATTGGAAGTCAGACGATTTCCGTTGGTCATCCCGGTGAAGAGCGGCGCCGCCATGGCCATCATCACCGAAAGCACCACGACGGTAACGGCCAGCTCGATCAGTGTGAAGCCGCCAGCGGGTCGGGCTCGCATACTTGGGGATAAAAAGCTGCTTTGACGGGAAACTTGCATTTCGCCTCCATGAGTCTATGCGATGGAGCATACGAGCCGCCCTCGGCTAGAACCAATCAATCACCGATGGGCGGCCAGCGCGGACGCATGAGCGGTCCCCCTGCCCGTTCGGGCCCAACCGGGGCATCATGGTGCGATGCCAACGCCCTCATCCAACGCCCCTCTGCCCAGCATACCCGCCAAGACCGGAGCACCGCTCGACAGCCTTTGGCAAGGCCGGGTGGTGATCTGGGTCGTCCTCGCGGCAGAAGGTTTGGCCGCTGTGCTGACCTTGGCAGGCGATGCCCCACTGGGTCGCTGGATCCGCTTCGGGCTGCTGTCGCTGGTAGTGCAGTGGGTCGCACTGTTGACGCTGGGCGGCCTGTATCTGTTGCGCAAGCGACTCCGCGATGTGAAGCCGCAACTGGTCGCTTACCTCGCCCTCGCGCTGCTGCTGCTCAGCAGTTGGTCGGTGCTTGCGGTCAGCGATCTGCTGCTGGGCGAATTGTGGCGGATCCCCGATGGCGCGCGCCTGGACGTCTTCCTGCGCGTCACCGGCATCGTGCTGGTGGTCGGCTGGCTGGCGCTTGCCGCATTCCAGAACCATTGGCGCGTACGCCAGCTCGCGGTGCGCGCAAAACAGGCGGAACTCGCCGCACTGCAGGCCCGGGTCCGTCCGCACTTCTTGTTCAACACGCTGAACACCGGCGCAGCCCTGGTGCATCACCGGCCCGATGAAGCGGAGCATCTGCTGCTGGATCTCGCCGATCTTTTCCGCGCTGCGCTCGGCGGCCCGCGCGAGATTCCGCTGCGCGAGGAGATCGCGCTGATCGAACGCTATCTCGAAATCGAATCACTGCGTTTCCGCGAACGTCTGCGCGTGCATTGGACACGACCCGAACCGATGCCGGACACGCTGGTGCCTTCGCTGTCACTGCAGCCGCTGGTCGAGAACGCGATCAAACACGGGATCGAGCGGATTCCCGGCGGCGGGGAAATCGACATCCGGATCGACAGCGATGAAAACGGCGTAGTGATCGTGATCTCGAACCCGATGCCTGCAGAATCTGCGCGCGCTTCGGTAGGCTACAACGTCGGGCTGCCGTCATCCCTGGCGCAAATCGAGGCCTACACCGAGGGCCGCGGCAGCGTGGTTGCGAACGCTGCCGACGGACGATTCACGGTGACGGTAAAACTACCGGCGAGCGCCTGACCACCGGCGGCGCCCTGATCACACAATCACTTTACGCAATCACTTCACGAAATCACTTCATAGCACGGCCGATACGCGCCGGAAATCTTCATCCGGCGCTGTTCGACGAACGCGCGCAGCAGCGCATCGAGCGACTGCATCATGTCGGTGTCGCCGTGGATCTTGAAAGGCCCGAATTGTTCGATACGGCGCAAACCATCTTCTTTCACGTTGCCGGCAACGATGCCTGAGAACGCACGACGCAGATCGGCCGCAAGCTCGTGAGGTTTGCGCCCATGATGCAGATCCAGCGCAGCCATCGCCTCGTGGGTCGGAATGAACGGCTGCTGGAACGCCAGCGGAATCTCCAGCGACCAGTTGAAGAAGAACGAATCCTTCTCGGCGATGCGATATTCGCGCACCTTGCGGATACCCGCAGACATGCGCTTGGACACTTTCGCCGGGTCGTTGACGATGATTTCGTAGCGCGATGTCGCGGCTTCGCCCAGGGTCAAACGCAGGAACTTGTCGATCTGCTCGAAATAAGGCGCCGACGCGGCAGGCCCGGTGAGAATCAGCGGAAACGGCAGCGATGCGTTCTCCTCACGCAGCAGAATACCCAACAGATACAGGATTTCCTCGGCGGTGCCGACGCCACCCGGGAACACGATGATGCCGTGGCCCATACGCACGAAGGCTTCAAGCCGCTTCTCGATGTCCGGCATGATGATCAGATGATTCACGATGGGGTTCGGAGACTCGGCGGCGATGATGCCCGGCTCAGTGATGCCGATATAGCGCATGCGGCGGTGACGCTGCTTGGCGTGCGCAATGGTCGCGCCTTTCATCGGCCCCTTCATCGCACCCGGGCCGCAGCCGGTGCAGATATCCAGCCCGCGCAGGCCCAGCTCGTAGCCGACCTGCTTGGTGTAGATGTATTCGTCGCGGTTGATCGAGTGCCCGCCCCAACAGACGACAAGATTCGGATCGACCGGATACAGGATGCGCGCGTTGCGCAGCAGCCCGAACACCGCATCGGTGATGCCTTCGGATTTTGACAGGTCGCGGTTACCGCCTTCGCGCAGCTCGATCGCGGTATAGGCCAGATCGCGAACCACCGCGAACAGCAGCTCGGCCACGCCGCGGATGATCTCGCCATCGACGAACGCCATTGCCGGCGCCTTGACCAGATCGATACGCACGCCGCGATCCTGCTGCAGCACCTGGATATCGAAATCCGGATACAGCTCGCCCGCTGCGCGCGGATCGTCGGACGCGCTGCCGCTGGTCAACACCGCCAGCGCGCAGCGACGCAGCAAGTCATGCATACCGCCGGACGAAGCATCGCGCAGACGCGCCACTTCGTCGCGCGACAGGATATCGAGACCGCCGCGCGGATAGATGTGCGCGTCGACGGTGGGGAGGATGGAAGCAGTGGAATCGTTCATTGCGCTTTTGCATTCGTTAGTTATGTGTCCTGTCGACTTTATCGCAGGGCATGGGTGATTGACAGTCGGCGGCTCGGCAAGCCGGAAACGACGACGGCCGGGTTGCCCCGGCCGTCGTCTGTTTCATGTGATGTCGCTGCGGATCAGAAGGTGTATTTCAGCGTCAGCTGAGCAGCCCACTGCGATTCACCGCGTTCCTGACGGGTCACGAAGTCTTCGACATTGGCGGCGCCGTTGACGAGCGGGACGATGTACTCGTAACGACCACCATTGATACCACCGAAGTTCACGAAGCTGCGGTTGAGCGGGAAGCCGATCTCATCGGTGCGGCCCCATTTCTTGTTGAGCAGGTTGCCGACGTTGAGGACATCAAGCGTGACGATGAACTTGTTCTTGTCGAAGAAGCCGGGAAATTCCTGGCTGACGCGGAGATCGAACGTGTTGACGAAGCGCGAGAACGCCTCATTGCGCTTGACCACGCCGCCGATATTGCGACGCAGCTCTGGGTTGGCGTTGACGACGGCCCAGAACGCGGCCTCTTCGTCAGCGGAACCATTGGAGTTGAGATCGCGGAAAGTGACGGTGTTGTCGCCCGGCTTCGGGATGTACATCAGGTCGTTGCCGAACACACCATCGCCGTTGATATCGTTGTTGTAGGTCCAGCTGTAAGGCTTGCCCTTGCGGCCTTCATAGAACAGACCGACCGAGGTCTTGTTCTCGCCGAAGAACGCATGCTGCCACTGCAGACTGGCGATGAAACGATCGCGGTTGACGTAGTTGGAGCGCGAAGCCACGTCTTCGTTCGGATCGAACGAGGAGCGGTTGAGCCAGTTCGAATTGGAAGTCGACGAGGTCAGCGGATTGACGTCGGTGGCTTCGGTGTAGCTGTAGGCCACCGACCACGCCCAGTCGTTGATCATCGGGCGCTGCAGCTGGAGGGTTAGATTGTCGCCACGGCCCTTGCTGGTGTTGTCGGCGATGATCACATTGTTGAACGCGGCGTTGCTGCCGCCGCGGCTGCGGAAGCCGGTACAGGCGACACCTGTGGTAACAGTGCCACCCGTCGCGGTCCAGCACGCCGGGTTATAGCCCTGCGTGGTGTAAAACAACTGACGGCCGTCCGGGCCGATGCGGGTCGCATTACCAAGGTTGAGGAAGCGATAGTTGATGGCGTCCTTGACCTGGGTCTGCACGTATTCCGCGCCGAAGATCATGTTCCACCACGGCAGCTCGTGTTCGAACGCGATATTGGCTTTCCACACCGACGGCTGACGCAGATCGTCGGAAATGAAATCGACGTTCGCGGTCGGCGGTGTGCCGGCCAAGGTCGGCTGGGTATTTGGATTGGCGCTGAAGGTGCCTGCCGGGCAGGTGATGCCGAACGAGCCGCCGCAGCCGATGATGCGGGTCGCGATGCCGGTGTTGGAGTACGGGTTCGACAGCCACACGTTGGCGGCGGCGCCCTGGAACAGGCCGACGCCACCGCGCAGCTGGGTCTGGCGCTCGCTGGCGAAGGTGTAGTTGAAGCCGAAGCGCGGCTGCACCAGTTCCTTGCCGTCGATGGTCACATCGTTACGCACCCCGAAGCCGCCGGTACGACGACCGGCCACGATCGGGCCCACCGCCGCCGAGGCAGCGGCATTGAACGCGGGCTTGTCGCCGACGCTGGGCATGTCGACGCGAACGCCGTAGGAAAGCGTCAACTTGTCGTTGACGACCCATGTGTCCTGCAGAAACAGGCCGAGGTTCTTCAACGTCCAGTTGGCGGCACCGTCATCGATGGTGAAGCCGGGCGCGCCGACCTGCACCTGATAGTTGGTCGGACGGCCGATCTGGAAGTTGTACAGCACTGCGGAATCAATGGTTGCCTGCGACGAGGTGCTGCAATTCACAGTCCCCAGCGTCGGGTAAAGAATCGACGCCGAACTGTTGATACAACCAAACGTGTAATTGCCCTTGGTGTCCTGCAGGAACGCATTGAAAACTTCGTTCTTGTCGTAATCGGCACCGAATTTCACGGTGTGGTCGCCCGCATACCAATTACCGGCCAGGAACACGTTGGTGGTTTTGGTATCCAGTTCGTTGAAATGACGGCTGCGCTCGGTGCCGGAGACCAGACTGGTGTTGCCGGTCAGCAGACCCGGTGCCGCCGTGATGCGCGGGAAGCTCAGCGAGATCTGCGGCAGATCGGAATTGTTCTGCGGCAGGCTGTCGTAGGTGCGGTAGGAGACTTTGGCTTCTGTCGAGAAGCTGTCGGACCAGTCAGCGAACCATTCGCCGACCCAGGTCTCGAACTCCTTGCCCTGGTTGTACCACTGCGACGACAGCGACAGGCTGCGGATACCAAAACCGGGGAGGAACGGTTCGTCCTGCTTGGTCTTGTTGTAGCGCAGGCTGGCGCGCTGGGTATCGCTGATGTTCCAGTCGATCTTGAACAGCGCATCCTTGACCCGGGTTTCAAAACCACTGGGGATCTGCGACGAGCCGACATCAATGCCATAAGCGGTGTTGGCGAGGGTCGCGTACTGGTCGATCAGCGTCTGGGTCAGATTGACGGTACTGCCTGCACCGGCGCCGATCGGGCCGAAGTCAGGCGCGGTCTTGGTCTGGGTGTAGTCTTCATAAGCGGCGAAAAAGAACAGCCTGTCCTTGATGATCGGACCACCAACGGTGAAGCCCCAGGTCTGTTCTTCAAACGGACCGAAATCGGTGTAATTACCGGTCGCACGGTTGAAGCGCTTACCGATCGAGCTGTCGTCGCGATAGACGTAGGTCAGGCTGCCGTGGAACTTGTTGGTGCCCGACTTGGTGACGGCGTTGATGTTGGCGCCGGTGTAACCCTTCTGGGTGACGTCGTAGTTGGCGATGTTGAGATTGACTTCCTGGATCGCGTCGATCGAGATCGGCTGCTTCGCGGTCGGCAGGTTGTTGGACTCAAGGCCGAAGGTGTCGCTGGTGTTGACGCCGTCGATGGTCACCGAGTTGTAGCGGGTGTTCTGGCCACCGGCGGAAATCTCACCACGCTCTTTGTCGGTCTGCGAGATCCGCGGATCGAGGCGCGCGTAATCCTGCAGGTCACGGCGGATCGATGCGAAGGAATCGATCTGGTCGCGGGTCACGTTGCTGCCGGAGCCCATCTTGTCGGTGCTGAAGATCACCGGGCCGGCGGCGCCGGTGACGGTGATGGCGTCAAGGTCCTGCGCGCCGATCGAGAGGTTGATCTGTGAGACCTGATCCAGCGCGAGATAAACGTCGTCTTCACTGCGGTTGCCCGCGCCTTCTTTGTTCGCCGTGATCTGATACGGACCGCCAACGCGCAGGCCGCGCGCGTTGTAGCGGCCGCTGTCGTCGGTGACCACGCGGCTGATCGTGCCCGATTCGCTGTGCACGATGGTGACTTCAGCGCCTGCGATCGGTTGGCCATCGGCCCCGACGACTTGTCCGCTCACGGCGGCGGTGGTGTTCTGCGCGAACGCTGGCGCCGCCGCGAGGGCGACGATCAGTCCGATCGACAGTTTCGAAAGTCGAAGACGGTTCGTATGGTTCATTTGCTCTTGGCCTCAATGGGAAACGATTCGATGAGTCGTGCACGAAGATCGCGTACGCCTAGGCGCCGCGATCCGGTCAGCGGTGGAAATTGGACCCGAAACCTGTGCAGCAGTCAGGCTTGGGTTAACTGTAGATTAACATGGTAGAGACCGAACATGACAGTGGAATGACGGTTTGAAAAACCGTAAGCCATTGAAATCATTGGCTGAATGCGGCTCAGGATTCACTTGAATGTTACGTTGCAAGCGCTTCACCTCACAGCGCTGAAGCACCTGCATCATCGCAAACAGTCACGACACTTTGACCTGCAGATACGCGGCGATCCCGTCCATCAGCATCTGCACCGAGATCGCGACCAGCAGCATGCCCATCAGGCGTTCGATGGCGACAAGTGCGCGTTGGCCGAGCCATTTGTAGAGGTAAGTGGCCGAGAACAGGATCGCGGCCGTCGCCGCCCACGCGATCATCAGGGCCAGACTCCAATCGCCGAGGCGCGAGGGGTCGTTGCTGCCCATCAGGATGACCGCCGCCATGCCGGACGGACCGGCGACCAGCGGAATCGCCATCGGCACAATGAAAGGCTCGCCTTCGGGCATTTCGCCCATCAGACCTTCCGGCGGCGGGAAAATCATCCGGATACCGATCAGGAACAACACAATGCCGCCGGCGATCGACACCGATTCTTCGCGCAGATGCATCAACTCCAGTGCATATTTGCCGCCCCACAGGAACAGCATCAGCACCACCAGCGCAATCAACAGTTCACGCGCCAGGACAATGCGCTGCCGCCGCGGCGGCAGGCTGCGCAGCAGGCTCAAAAACACCGGGATATTTCCCAGCGGATCCAGGATCAAAAACAGCAGCAGTGCGGCCGAAGCGATACTCATCGCACCGGCGCCCAGATCTGTCCACGCTGATCGACGCCGGCTGCGGAAAGCAAATGCACACAGCTAGGCGCGATCTCGGCAGCATCACGCGCCAAGCCGTTGTCTTCTTCGACAAAGACTTTCGCGCGCAGCGGTGTGCGCATCGGGCCCGGAGCCAGCCCTGCGATGCGCACATTGGAATTCGCCCATTCGGCATGCAAGGTCTGGATCAAGCCGCCCAACGCAGACTGGGCGATGCCGTAGCCGCCCCAGTACGGCAGGCCGCGGCCCGCAGCCTGATCGACAGTAAACACCACAGCGCTGTCTGCAGCCCGGCGCAACAGCGGCAGGCTCGCTTGGGTCAGCCACCAACGCGCAGTGAGGTTCACATGCAGTGCGCGCGCGAACGCAGCGGGGTCAGTACTGTCCAGCGGCGTCAGCCCCGGAAACTCCGCGGCGCAGTGCAGTACGCCGTCGAGACGGCCGAGCCCGGACTCGATGCGCTCGGCCATCTCGGCGTAATCATCGGGCGTGGCGCCTTCCAGATCGAGCGGATACAACAGCGCTTGGCCGCCCTGACGAACGACCGCATCATGCACGCGATTGAGTTTGGGCACTTTGCGACCAAGCAGCACCACCGTCGCTCCTGCTTCCGCGCAGGCGAGCGCCGATGCGTGGCCCAGCGCGCCGTACGCGCCCACCACCAGCACAACGCGTCCTTCGAGCACGCGTGCGTGAGGTGCCGCCATCGCCGACATCAGACCTTTTGCGCCTCGGCGATCATGCGCGCGAGTTCACCCGACTCGAACAGCTCGATGGCGATGTCGCAGCCGCCGATCAGTTCGCCGTTGATGAACAGCTGCGGAAACGTCGGCCAATTCGAGAAACGCGGCAGATTGGCGCGGACCTCAGGGTCTTCCAATACGTTGATGGTGTGGTAATTCACCGCGCCTGCGGTCTTGAGCGCCTGAGAGGTGCGGCTGGAAAAACCGCACATCGGGAACTGCGGCGTGCCTTTCATGAACAACACGATCGGATGGGTTTCGATCTCGGACTGGATACGCTCCAACACCGGCATGGGACTCTCCTGCGAAATGGCCGGCGGCATTGAGAACCGCTGCGGCAGAGGTGGGGTTAGAATCCGCCATTGTAATCCTTCACACGGCCCGGGGCCCGCCCGCGCCGCACCCTCACCCCAAGGAGCCCGCCCCCCATGGCTATCGCGCTGCCAGCCCTGCCCTACGACCGCACCGCTCTGGAACCGCATATTTCCGCGGAAACCATCGATTTCCATTACAGCAAGCATCATCAGACCTACGTCACCAATCTCAACAACATGATCGCGGGCACCGAGTTCGCCGACCTGGCGCTGGAAGACATCATCCGCAAGGCTCAGGGCGGTATGTTCAATAATGCCGCGCAGGTGTGGAATCACACCTTCTACTGGAACTGCCTCAAACCCAACGGTGGCGGCACGCCGACCGGCAAGCTGGCCGAAGCCATCGACAAAGCGTTCGGCAGCTTCGATAAATTCAAGGAAGAATTCACCAAAACCACGGTCGGCACCTTCGGCTCCGGCTGGGGCTGGCTGGTGCAGCGTCCGGACGGTTCGCTCGCGCTGGTGAGCACCTCCAATGCGGCCACCCCGCTGACCGGCGAAGACACCGCGCTGCTGACCTGCGATGCCTGGGAACACGCTTACTACATCGATTACCGCAATCTGCGTCCAAAGTATGTGGAAGCGTTCTGGAACCTCGTCAACTGGGACTTCGTCGCTTCGCAGATGAAGTGATCATCGCCTTTCATCCTGAGCCAGCGAAGGATCTGTTGTTGCAGATTGAAGCAATCAGACAGGTCATCGTCCTTGGCTGACGATGACAGCATCAAAACGGCCGGGGAAACCCGGCCGTTTTCTTTTCTCAAGCGGCTGCGCAAAAGATCAATCCGACTGCGCGATGAACATACAGGGTCACAAGGTCAACGACTCACCTCCTCCGCGCATTACCCGTTGGTCTTCCACGCACTGGAGCCACCGATGACACTGTCCAAGTCACTATTGTCCGCATTCACACTGACGTTCACACTCGCTCTGGCCGGCACCGCCTGCGCACACCCTCACGACCGCGATAACAACCCGCCCGGGGCCGCCGGTGGCCCCGGCACCAACTGGGAAAACCCTCCGGGTTGGCGCGGCGGTCCCGGTGCATCACCGGATTACCGCTACTACCGCCACAAGAACACGCGCCACACATTCACCGTCGTGGACGGTGGCTATTATTTCAACGCGAACTATGGCTACTGGCATCCGCGCTACGGTTTCTGGAACCAGGCGAAACGCTGCTGGCACGACAATGACAGCAATCCGCCGGGTCGTGCCGGTGGTCGCGGCACCAATTGGGAAAACCCACCGGGCCGCAAAGGTGGGCCGGGCGCATCGCCGGATCGTTATGGACGCTGCCGCTGAGAGGTTTCGTCATCGTATAAAAACAAAACGGCCGGGGAAACCCGGCCGTTTACGATTGCAAAGTCACTTGTCAGAAGCTGCATTCGTCATGAGGACTGAGACAACGACCTGATCACCGGCGCCACCTGCATCTCACGCTGCAACGCCACACCGACGCGACGCACGGCGTCCACTAATTCTGCGGGCACATCCGTTCGTAACGTGGCATGGCCGACCTTTCGACCGACACGCGATTCTTTTCCGTAGTCGTGCCAGTGGCCGCCGGGTTCACGCAGCACAGACGCAGCCTCAGGCATCGTGCCGATCCAGTTGAGCATGCAGGCGTGACCAATCATGCGGGTATCGCCCAGCGGCAGGCCCAGCACCGCGCGCAGATGATTCTCGAATTGCGAGGTTTCGCTTCCTTCGATGGTCCAGTGACCGGAGTTGTGCACGCGCGGTGCGAGTTCATTCGCCAGCAGTATGTCGTTGTGGCAAAACAGCTCCACCGCAAACACACCAACGTAGTCCAACGCTTCACCCAGCGCGCGCGCATGCGCCACCGCGATGTTTGCAAGCGCGTCATCCGCGCGGGCAGGCGCAAGGCTGGCGGACAATACGCCGTCGACATGCCAGTTCTCGGTCAACGGCCAGGTGCGGAACTCACCGTCGCGGCCGCGCACCGCGATCACGCTCAGCTCGCGCTCAAACGGCACGAAAGCTTCGAGGATTAAACCCACGGTTGTCGCCTGCGCGCCGAGCGCATTCCAAGCGGCATCGACATCGGCCGGCACTTTGATCCGGAACTGCCCTTTGCCGTCGTAGCCGAGGCGGCGGGTTTTCAGGATGCACGGTGTGCCGATTTTCGCGACCGCCGCATCAAGCGCGTCGCGATCGGTCACGTCAACGAAGTCCGGCACCGGAATGCCGAGTTTGCGGAACAAAGTCTTTTCGGCCAAACGATCCTGTGCGATCGACAGCGCGCGTGGGTTCGGAAACACCGGCACGCGCTCGCTCAGCCACTGCGCGGATTCGGCCGGCACATTCTCGAAATCAAAAGTGGCGACATCGACCTGCGACGCGAATTCGGCCAACGCGGCTTCATCGCGATAGTCGCCGACGATCAGCGGCGCGAATTGTCCCGCGCAGGCATCGGCGACGGTGTCGAGCACCCGGAAGCGCAGACCCAGCGGTGCGCCCGAGAGCGCAAGCATGCGGGCCAACTGGCCACCGCCGAGAATGCCGACAGTCGTCATGTGCGACCCGCATCCAAGCGAGGGTCGTCGTTGTCGCAAACATCCTGGGTCTGCTTCGCGCGGAACGCGTCGAGCGCAGCGCCGATCTGCGGATGATCGGCCGCGAGCATCGCTGCGGCGAACAGCCCCGCGTTGGCAGCGCCCGCATGGCCGATGGCGAATGTGGCGACGGGCACGCCGGCCGGCATCTGCACCATCGACAGCAGCGAGTCCATGCCGTTGAAAGCTTTGCTCTGTACCGGCACACCCAGCACCGGGACCGCAGTTTTCGACGCCAACATCCCGGGCAGATGCGCGGCACCGCCGGCACCGGCGATGATCGCGCGCAGGCCGCGCGATTGCGCAGTAGCGGCGTATTCGAACAGCACGTCAGGCGTGCGGTGCGCGGACACCACGCGAACCTCATGCGGCACACCCAGCGCTTCAAGCTTGGCGACGGCGTGCTGCATCGTCTCCCAGTCGTTGCGCGACCCCATCACCACGCCGACCAAAGGCCGGTTGTCTGTGTCTGCCATGGCCCCACCCTGCGGCGTTACGCCTGCTGCAAAACGGTATTCTAGCGGCACTTCATCCTTGGCTTCATCGAATGGACCGCAAGTTGCTCGATCTTCTCGTCTGCCCCGCCACCCGCCAGCCGCTGGCACTGCTGGACAAACCCGGTCTTGAGGCGCTGAACCGCGCGATTGCAGCAGGCAGCGTCAAGCACGCCGACGACACCGCGCAGACCGAAGCGATCCGCGAGGCGCTCATCACCCGCGACCGTAAAACCCTGTATCGCGTGGATGACGGCATTCCGGTGCTGCTGATCGAGGAAGGCATTCCGGTCGCGGCGGTGGAAGGACTGTGAGCACAGCGATGTTGTCGCCGCCGTCCGAGGTCATCGCAGCCAATGTCGCAGCGGCCTTGGCCGAAGATATCGGCAGCGGCGATGTCACCGCCGCGCTGCTGCCCGACGGCCCCGATATCGCATATGTGTTGTGCAAAGAAGATGCGGTGATCTGCGGCCGGGCATGGTTCGACGCCTGTCATCGCGCGCTCGATCCCGATGCACGCATCGACTGGCGCATCGCCGAGGGCGACCGCGTCGCCAAGGGCACCGTGATCGCCACGCTCGCCGGGCGCAGTCGCGCGCTGGTCAGCGCAGAGCGTGCCTCACTGAATTTCCTGCAGACGCTGAGCGGCACCGCCACCGTCACCGCGCAATACGTCGAAGCCGTGCGCGGCACCGGCGCGAAGATACTGGATACTCGTAAAACCGTTCCCGGGCTGCGTCTGGCGCAGAAATACGCGGTGCGCGTCGGCGGTGGCATCAACCACCGCATGGGCCTGTACGACACGGTGATGCTGAAGGAAAACCACATCCGCGCAGCGGGTTCGCTTGGCGGAGCGATTCACGCCGCACGCGCGATGCATCCGGCACTCCCGCTGATCGTGGAAGTGGAAACGCTGATGCAACTGGAAGAAGCGCTGCGCGAAGGCTGCACGCGGATCCTGATCGACGACTTCGACGCACCGATGCGCCGCGAAGCGGTGCGGATCGCGAAGTCCGCGCCGTTCGATGGACGCATTCCGCTGGAAGTTTCCGGCGGCGTGGACATGACCACGCTGCGCAGCATTGCCGAGGACGGGGTCGACTGTATTTCCATCGGCGGCCTGACCAAGCATATCCGCGCGATCGATCTGTCATTGAAGCTGGGGCCGCCGCCTGGCTAAGCCATCGGCGGCAGTGACAATCAGTATCTGCTGCGTATCACTACAGTGCAGAGATACTCAGCGCAGCATCAGGAACGCCAGCGCCGCCACCAAGGCGACAGCCGCTATCCACACCCAACGCGGCGGCGCCGGACGCGATCCAGCGATATCCGTCATCTGCACACCTTCCGCACCCAATTCCAGCAGCCGGAAACGCAGGGTATCGAAACCGATCTCATCGCCCGCCTGCGCTACTGCGCGCTGGACTCGCTTGCCGTTGTGGAAGCTGCCGTTGGTCGAGCCCAGATCTTCGATCACTACACCTTCGTTGGTCGGAATCAATTTGGCGTGCTTGCGCGAGAGATTCGAATCCTCCAGGCGAAGCTGGCAATCCGGCGCGCGCCCCACGATCGCCACACCCGTCAGCGGATAGCTGCGGCCGAGCATCCGCCCGGTCTGTGCGCGCAGGGCATATTTTGGCAATGCAGCACGCACGGTGGTGGCGCCGACATCGTCGAGCTCGGGCAAGACAATGCCAGATCCCGGCGTACGCGGTGCGTCGAGCGCCATGATCGCGGCCTGCACACTGCCGAACCCGATCTGATCGCCTGCACGCAGCGATATCAGGCCATCGACCGGACGCTGATTGACGGTGACCGCCGCGCCACGCGCGACATTCAGCATCACGCCCTGTGGCGTTACCTGCAATTCGCAGTGCTGCGGCAGGATCTCGGGATCGCTGAGGGCGATATCGGCATCAACCGCTGAACCGATGCGTATGACGCCCTGCTGCAACAGGGTGGGCGGAAATTCGCCGGCGGCGAACACAAGTTTCATGGGGCATCTGACTCCGATGACAGGGATTGCATCTGTGGCCTATCGGCCGCAGATTACGGGTATGCCGACTTTACTGATACTGATGATTCTGGGTGCGATGGCGTTCGCATTCTGGAATGCATCGCGCGCCGCTGCCGAACAGGCGATTCTGCTGGGTGGCGATGCCTGCCGCACCGCCGGAGTGCAGTTGATCGATCACACCGTGCATGCGACGGGGCTGCGACTGCGTCGTGGTGATGACGGCCGACTCGGCTTCGAACGCAGCTTCCGCTTCGAATATTCGCAGGATGGCACCGACCGGCATATCGCGCGCCTGGTGCTTCGCGGCGACCGATTGGTGTCCTTCAGCGGCCCCGTGGAGGCCGCAAGCCGTATCTCGCTGGACTGAACGACGAACGCACGGCGCTGTACGTGCCAGGCGCGCGCCACTCCTCCGATGTCTGTATTGATTGATTGTCATCGGACTGCCCCCTGCAGTTTGCGATTCGATAGCGGCGCGACAGTCCGCGCTTGATTGCGCGCGTCGCTACTTCACGACGCGCAAATGACCGCCGCGTTTAGGCTGCGGCGTGTGGTCATCGCCGCCATCGTCGTCTCCGCCCTGATCGCCATGATCGCTGACCAGCCCGGATGGCGGCGGCGTCGCGCCGCCAAGTTCGTCAGGCAGTGCCATGCCCTGCCCGGTTTCCCTGGCATAGATCGCAATCACGGCCGTCACCGGCACCCATACCGAATGACTGACGCCACCGAAACGGGCGGTAAAGACGATCGCTTCGTTTCCCATTTCAAGCGCAGACACCGCGCGCGCAGCGACATTGAGCACAACCTTGCCATCGTTCACCGCAAACGCCGGAACCTGCACGCCGGGCAGCGATGCGTCGACCAGCAGATGCGGGGTCATGTCGTTATCGGCGATCCACGCATACAGCGCCCGCAGCAGATACGGACGATGACTGGTCATGCGGGACGATGCACCGTCGGTCATGACCGGAGTGTACTCCCGGTCATCCGGGCTGCGAATGGGCGCGAAGTGAGCCATCTACCCAGGCACACCCGCGCAGCGAGCGGCGGCGCGCACACCTGCATCAAGCCGGCAGCTCGCGCAGGTTTTTTTCCTGGGGGGTGAGACTGCGGATGAAACCGGGGTTGCGGAAAATACGGTTGCCGTAATCTTCGATCACCTTGCCGTCCGCGGGCAGCGGCACACCCAATGCAGACAAGCGCCAGACAATCGGCGCCATTGCGCAGTCGGCAAGACTCATGTCGTTGTTCAGGAAGAATTTGCTCGCCTTGAACAGCGGCACCGCCGCGGTGAGCAGTTCCTTCAAACGCTTGCGCCCGGCCTCGGCCTGCTGGCGGTTGCCGAACTGCACCGCCTGCACCTGCGGCACCCAATCGTGTTCGATCCGCAGCATCGCCAAGCGCAGCCTGGCGCGTGACAGCGGGTCGATCGGCATCAGCGGCGGATGCGGATAACGCTCGTCAAGATATTCGCTGACCACGGACGCCGCGTAGAGCACCAGCTCACGCTCCACCAAGGTCGGCACCGAGTGGTAAGGGTTGAGATCGATCAGATCTTCGGGCGGATTCTGCGGGTCTACCGGGACCAGATCGTAGGTGACGCCTTTTGCGGCCAACACCAGGCGAACACGATGGCAGAGCACATCGTCGACGGAAGAAAACAGGGTCAGAGCATTACGCATACGCGGACTCGCCATCCATCTTCAAGAGCAAAAGCAACCGGACAAGCCGGCCGCTTTGCAGGTGATCGTTGCGCGAAAGCGCGCCGCGCCATCAATGCACGTCGCGCCAGTATTCGTTCTTGAGCAGCCATGCCATCAGGGTGAAAAACGCCAAAAACAGCAGCACCCAGATACCGGTCTGCTGACGCTTCATCGCGCCGGGTTCGCCGACATATTCCAGAAAAGCGCTGATGTCGCGCGCGGTGCGGTCGAACTCTTCCGCATTCTGCGTGCCGGCCTGCACCATGACGAGCTCTTTGATGCAGCTGTCTTCGGATTCCGAGGTGCCCTTGGGGCAGCCAAGGATCGGCTTGCCATTGTCGTCCTGCTTGCCGGTCGGCTCTTTCTTGGTGAACACCGGACGCAGGCTGCCCTGCATCTCCCAGAGCGGATTGGGCATGGCGGCGTTCGGAAAGAGCCTGTTGTTCCAGCCCAGCGGACGCGCTTCGTCGGGATAGAACGATTTCAGATACGTGAAGATCCAGTCGCTGCCGCGCACGCGCGCGATCACGCTCAGATCCGGCGGCGCCTTGCCGAACCACTTTTCCGCACCAACGGCAGGCATTGCATTGATGACATGCTCGCCGAACTTCGCGCCGGTGAAGTTGAGGCTGCTCATCACCTGTTCTTCGCTGAGCCCGAGGTCTTCTGCGATCCGCGAGTAGCGCATGTACTTCAAAGAATGACAGCCGGCGCAGTAGTTCATGTACAGCTGTGCGCCACGCTGCAGCGAGGCGGTATCTTCAAGGTCCACGCCCGACTGGAGCGTGTCGCCGCCGGAAGCGGCCAGCGCCGAAGCGGACAGGGTGAAGCCCGCGAAGAACAGCGCCACGCGCTTGAGCAGCGAAGTCTTCATCGTGGATGGCTTAGTCATGCATCGTCACCCGTTCCGGAACCGGCTTGGTCTTGTCGATCTTCGTCCATATCGGCATGGTGAAGAAGAAGAGGAAATAAAACGCGGTCAGCACGCGGCCGATGATGGTTTCCACCGGATCCGTACCTGTGCCCGCACCGATCTTGCCCAGCCAGATGAAGCTCACTGCAAAACTCAGCAGCAGCGCCCACGACAGCTTGCCGCGGTAGCGGTAGGACTTGACCTTGGCGCGATCCAGCCACGGAATCAGGAACAGCACCGCGATCGCGCCGAACATCACGATCACGCCGCTGAGCTTGTGCGGAACCACGCGCAACATCGCGTAATACGGCGTGTAGTACCACACCGGTTTGATGTGCGCGGGCGTCACCAGACGATTGGCTTCGGAGAAGTTGTCGTGCTCCAGGAACCAGCCGCCGAACGCCGGGGCGAAGAACACGATGAACGCCGCGATCATCAGAAAACAGCTGATGAAGAACAGGTCCTTGATGGTGTAGTACGGATGGAACGGCACGCCGTCGGCGGGCTTGTTCGGGTCCCAGCGGTTGCCCTTCGGCCCCTTTTTGATGTCCACGCCGTCCGGATTGTTCGAGCCCACCTCATGCAGCGCGCCGAGGTGCAGCACCACCAGCAGCAGCAGCACCAGCGGCATCGCGATCACGTGCAGGGCGAAGAAACGGTTCAGGGTGGCATCGCCGGGCAGATAGTCGCCCATGATCCATTCCGTCAACGCATTGCCGATATACGGGATTGCGCCGAACAGCGAAATGATGACCTTGGCGCCCCAGAACGACATCTGGCCCCACGGCAGCACGTAGCCCATGAAGGCTTCGGCCATCAGCACGAGGTAGATCAACATGCCAAGAATCCACACCAGTTCGCGCGGCTTCTGGTACGAGCCGTACATCAAGGCACGGAACATGTGCAGGTAAATGACGATGAAAAACAGCGACGCACCGGTGCTGTGCATGTAGCGGATGATGTCGCCGCCGGGCACGTCGCGCATGATGTATTCGACCGATGCGAAGGCTTCCGCCGCGCTCGGTTTGAAGTGCATGGTCAGAAAGATGCCGGTCAGGATCTGGTTTGCCAGCACCACCGTGGACAGCACGCCGAAGATGTACCAGAGATTGAAATTTTTAGGCGCGTAATACTCGGACATGTGCTTGCGGTAGAACGGCATCATGCCGGGCGCGCGCTCGTTGACCCAGTCCATCGCGTTGTTGGCGGTGCGCATCAGGAGATTCGCCATGACTTATGCGCCCCTTTCCGGATCGACGCCGATGATGATGGTGTTGTCGTCGGCGAAGTAATGCGGCGGCACCGGGAGGTTGGTCGGCGCAGGCACGCCCTGGTAGACGCGGCCGGCCATATCGAATTTGGACTTGTGGCAGGGGCAGAAGTAGCCGCCCTTCCATTCGGAGTCGAACGGCTCGGGCCGGATTTCAGCCTTCATCTCCGGCGAGCAGCCCAGATGAGTGCACAGACCAACCAGCACCGAGATTTCCGGCTTGATCGAGCGGAACTCGCCCTTGATGTAGGCCGGCTGCTGATCCAGGTTCTCCGACTTCGGGTCGCGCAGATTGCCGTCCAGCGTGATCATCGCATCGAGCGCCGCCTTCGAGCGCTTGACGATCCAGATCGGTTGTCCCCGCCATTCGAAGATCAGGCGCTGGCCTTCGACCAGGCCGCTGATATCGGCGATGACCGGCGCGCCGGCCAGCTTGGCGCGAGCGCTGGGCATCCAGGATTTGATGAAAGGAACCGCCGCACCGGCAACACCGACGGCGCCCACCACAGCGGTGGACACGGTCAGGAAGCGGCGACGCCCCTCGTCGACCGGCTGCGCGCCGCCACCATGCAGGTGGTCGGACCCGCTCAAGACTTCATTTGCCATCCGGCACTCCGCAAAACGTGGGCTACATTTGGACTGCGGGCGGGTTCCGTTTCCGAAGCCGACCAGCAAAGACGGCAAAGTGTAACGGAACGCTGAATCTGCCGACAATGTTTACCCGCTCTCCGGTCTGCGCGGGCCGCTCGCACAGGGGGCAACGGGTTGGAACAAGGTTCAATGCTCGCCCGGCCTGACATTCCAGGCGCGGGACAGACTCAGCCTCGGCCGGCCAATACGCCTCGATAGCGTTCGGCGAGGACGCGTACGCGCTCCACGTAACGGCGGGTTTCGCTGTAGGGCGGCACACCCTTGTATCTGTCGACAGCGCCCTCGCCCGCGTTGTATCCAGCGGCAGCGAGAGTCAAGTCGCCGTTGTAACGCTTGAGCAACCACGCCAGATACTGCACGCCGCCCCGGATGTTCTGCGCGGGGTCGTAGGCATTGGTTACGCCGAAACGACGCGCGGTGGGCGGCATCAACTGCATCAGCCCCTGGGCACCGACCCGCGACCTTGCATTCGGATTGAACGAAGACTCGGCGTGAATGATCGCCCGGACGATCGCCTCGTCCACACCATGCTGGGTCGCCGTGGCGCGGATTTCGGCCTCGTACGCGGCGGTATTGAGCCGCAGGGTGCCGAAGTTCACGCCCGGCAGCGTGGCGCAGGCGTAGCAGGTTTCGAGGAAGCTGTAGCGGATCGAACGCAGGGCAGTCGCACCGGCAACGCCTCTGGGCGGCTTGCTGGTGTAGTGGCGCACGCCGTCCTTGATATAGGCGTAGACCTGCCCCTCGACGCGTCTGGCCGTGCCCTGGCGTGGCGTGGCTGGCATGGCCGCCGCTGTCCCGATCACGGGCGCCGCTGACAGCTGCGTGCCCGGCAGCGTTGCAGGGGAACCCTCGACCGACGTGGATGTCATCACTCCACCCACCGCAGGGGCCTCACTGGCCGAACGGGTGGTTATGCTGGCTATCGGCGCGCTGCGCACAGCCTGCGGCGAAGGCGTGTAGCTGCTGACGACGCTGCATTTGGCGCCCGACACCCGCTTGCTGGCGTAGGTGCGGCTACCGTCGGGGCTTTCGCAGCGATAGACCGTGCCGGCATACGCCGAGCCTGCCAGCGTTGTCGCCAGCAGCAGTCCCCAACCGACGATGGCTTTGCCCCCGATCATGCGCGGGAGTGTCTCCGGATTCGAAAGGTTTGCCAAGTGTTTGATTGTTAAACGGCAACGGCCATCACCCAAGGACGTCTTGAAAATCCAGCCCAGGCCACTCCGGCTTACACTAACGCCCCTTCCCAAGCACTTCCGGCCCGGAATCACCGCCGCGCCCCGGACACCCTCATGACCGATACCCTCGCTTTGCAGACAACTCCGCCCGCCGCGGTGGCGGCCCCAAAAAAACTCTTCATCGAAACCCACGGCTGCCAGATGAACGAGTACGACTCGGCCAAGATGGCCGAAGTGCTGGGCGCCGAGGAAGGTATGGTGATGACCACGATCGTCGAAGAAGCCGACGTGATTCTGATCAATACCTGCTCGATTCGCGAAAAAGCGCAGGAGAAGGTGTTCAGCCAGCTTGGTCGCTGGCGCAAGCTCAAGGGCGGGGACCGGCCGGTCGTGATCGGGGTCGGCGGCTGCGTCGCCAGCCAGGAAGGCGCCGCCATCATCAAGCGCGCGCCTTACGTCGATCTGGTATTCGGTCCGCAGACCCTGCACCGCCTGCCCGACCTGCTGCGCGCCAAGCGCGAGACCGGCCTGCCGCAGGTCGACATCAGCTTCCCTGAGATCGAAAAGTTCGATCGCCTGCCCGAGCCGCGCGCCGACGGCCCCACCGCCTTCGTCTCGATCATGGAAGGCTGCTCGAAGTACTGCAGCTTCTGCGTAGTGCCCTACACACGCGGCGAAGAAGTCAGCCGCCCGTTCGAGGATGTGCTGGTCGAAGTGGCCCAACTCGCCGCCCAGGGAGTGCGCGAGGTCAACCTGCTGGGCCAGAACGTCAACGCTTATCGCGGGCCAATCGCGTCTATTGAAAGTCAGGGAGAAGGTGAAGTGGCCGACCTCGGCCTGCTGATCCGCACCCTCGCCGAAATCGACGGCCTGGAACGCATCCGCTTCACTACCTCGCACCCGCTGGAATTCAGCGACTCGCTGATCGAGGCCTACCGCGACGTGCCCAAGCTCGCCAACTATCTGCACCTGCCCGTGCAGTCCGGCAGCGACCGCATCCTCTCGGCGATGAAGCGCGGCTACACCGCGCTGGAATTCAAACAGAAGATCCGCAAACTCCGCGCCGTGCGTCCGGACATCTCGGTCAGCTCCGATTTCATCATCGGCTTCCCCGGCGAAACCGACGCGGATTTCGAGAAAACCATGAAACTGATCGAAGACATCGGCTTCGATCAGAGTTTTTCCTTCATCTACTCGCGCCGCCCGGGTACGCCTGCTGCGGATCTTGAAGACACGGTGAGCCCCGAGGAGAAACACGCGCGTCTATCGCGGCTGCAGACTGCGATCAACGAGAATGCCAAGCGTATTTCGCAGGCGATGATCGGCACCACGCAAACGGTGCTGGTCGAAGGACCGTCGAAGAAAGACCCCAACGAACTCACCGGCCGCACCGAGAACATGCGCTTCGTGAATTTTCCAGCGCCCGCGGGCGTGAAGCTGATCGGACAGTTTGTGGATGTGGTGGTGACGGAGGCGATGAGCAATTCGCTGCGGGGAAGGCTGGCGGCAGCGGGCTGCGGCTGACATGCGTCAACGCATCATTTATGTCGATATCGACGATACGCTCGTACGCTCGTTCGGCACAAAACGCATCCCGATGCCGCCAGTCATCGCATACGTGCGAAAACTCAAAGCCGATGGCGTCACGCTCTATTTGTGGAGCAGCGGTGGCGCCGATTATTGTCGCGAAACCGCGATAGATCTCGGCATTGAAGACTGTTTTTCAGGCTTCTTGCCGAAGCCCGATATTTATATCGACGATCAATCCTTCGATGTGTGGCGGGATTGCCGGCATGTGCATCCTTCGCAAGTCGACAATACCTAGCCGCGTTGCCGGGCGGCCGATATCGACATGCGGCACGCTCCCGGCATTCCTCAATACAACGGCGTCCCGTTGTTATATGCCGTAACAAACGCCTGCCAGTCCAACTGGACCTGGGCCGCATAATCGAAAGCGAAATTCGCGACCTCGGTCTTCAGGCCACTTTTACTGGTGATCGCATCCGACACTTGTTTATCGATGCTGTAGGTCACGATGGTGGCATCGTAATCCTGGTCTGATATCGCGTGCGCAGAGGCCAATGCATGGCCGAGGTAAGCCGCGGCGGTGTTTAACTTTCCGGCGGTGCTGAGCAGGGTGTATTCGAAATCTTCCTGATAGGGCGACTTCTCATGCACATAGTAAGGCTTGCCGGCAACGGCGGTGTAACCTATCAGCACGTCGGCATTGATCTGCTGTGCCTTTGCAGTCTTCGCCACGCGTCCGCCTTCGCTGTAATCGTAGGCCCATACCGGCAACTGGCCGTTGTTCACCAGCGCGACCACGCTGGTGGTTTCCTGCTTCATCTCCAGAATCACATCGTCGCTGGTCGAAGAAGAAGCCCCTTGGATCAACACGTAATAGCGCAGCCGGCCAAGACTGCCAACGCCTGAACCCAGCTTCTGACGGATATCCTTCACCGCGTAATAACTTGCGGCATAACGCTTGGAGGGCGCGATCGAATTGACATAAGCACTCATCGCGCCGGAGATATTGCTGTACGTGGCCGCCGGCACCGGTACCAGATTGGACAGCGTCTGGAATATACGTGCACTGCCGCTGAGCTGGGTATATTTCGACAGTAGACCGGAGCGGGTCTTGCCGTCCGCCTTGACGATGGTGTCGTCCACCGCACCTGTCGTATTGCTTAAAACGAGCTGAAAGCTCAACTCTGCGCTGCTGCCTTTGAATGCGGTCATCTTGTCGGCATAAGCGCCAACCAAGGTATCCATCGCGACCCGGATATCACTGTCTGCCAGGCCGTTTTCGCGGCCAGCCAGCACCATGCTCGCGGCAAGACGGCGCAGATCCCATACATACTGACCAAGATAGCCTTCGTCGAAATCTGACACCTTGAACACGGCCTTGCCGCTGCTGTCGCGCGAGGCATCGAAATTACCCAGATGCACGTCGCCGCCGATCCAGGTGTAGCCCGTCTGGCTGGTCGCATAAAGCGATGCCGGACGCGTCTGCATGTCGCGGAAGAAAATGTGATCCGTGCCGCGATAAAAGCTGTAAGGATTGAGCGACATCGTCGCCATCTTGGTTGCGAGCTCGTTGCTGGCAGCCGCCGCGAACGGGTGATTGTAGTCATAGACTTCGGCGACCACCCAGCCGTCGCGGGGAGAGGCCGCAGCAGCCTCGGCTGACAAACCGAACATTGCCGCAACGGCTAGAAAAAAAGTCGAAATTCTGTGCATGTCCGTCATCCGTGGATTGTCATTCATGCATTTCTAGCATCGGGAAATTTCAGCGTGATGGCATTCGCCCTTCGGTTCCGGCTGGGCTGCGCAACATATTTGTGAACACATCGTGTCCTCAATCCAACCGCTTGCGGAACCGCGAGATCGCCAGGGTCATCATGATGATGGTGAAGGCCAGCAGCGCCAGCACATCCGGCCACAGGTCGAACAGGGTCGCGCCGCGCAGCATCACCCCGCGGATCAGGCGTACGAAATGGGTGAGCGGCAACACCTCGGCGATCCACTGCGCGGCGACCGGCATGCCGTCGAACGGAAACATGAAGCCCGACAAGAGAATCGACGGCAGAAACAGGAAGAACGCCATCTGCATCGCCTGAAACTGGGTCCGCGCCTTGGTCGACACCAGCAGGCCCAAGGTAAGGTTGGCCATGATGAGCAGCATCGCCGCGCCGTAGACATCGATCAGATGTCCGCGCACCGGCACGTCGAACACGGTCATTCCCAGCGACAGCACGACGGTGGTCTGCAGCAGGCCCACGCCGATATACGGCAGCACTTTGCCGATCATCAATTCGGCGCTGGACACCGGCGTGGTGATCAGCAGTTCGAGATTGCCGCGCTCGCGTTCGCGCACGATCGCCATCGCGGTGAACATCACCATCGTCATGGTGAGGATCACGCCGATCAGTCCAGGCACCACGTTCACCGCCGCGCGGCGCTCGGGGTTGTACAGCGACAACACGCTGATCGACGTAGTGCGCAAGCCACTGCTGCCGTCGAGCGGCATCGCCGCGAGCTGTCGCGCGGTCGCCTGCACCGAGGTATCGCTGCCGTCGACGATCACCTGCACCGCTTCGCGGCCGTCGAGTTTGCGGCGCTCGTAATCCGATGGAATCACGATGCCGATCTTGACCTTTCCGCGATTGAGCAGGGCCTGCAGATCCTGCGGCGTGCGCGCCGGCGCGGTCTGGCGGACGATGCCGGTGGCCAGCATGTCCTGCACCAGCGCGCGCGAACCGGCGGTGCCGGCCATGTCGGCGATGGCGGTGGGCAGATTGCGGACATCGGGATTGATCGCGAAGCCGAACAGCATCAGCTGGATGGTCGGGATGCCGATCATCATCGCGGCAGTCAAACGATCGCGGCGCATCTGCCGCAACTCTTTCATCATCACCGCGATGATCCGCGCGAACTTCATGCCGCCCTCGCTGCGTCGCTGCGATGTGTGGCCGAAACGAACACATCTTCGAGATTCGGTTCGATGACCGAGACTTCGGCATCGATCACCGATGCGCGCAGTTGCGACCGCAACTGATCGGCGTCGCCGCCGGCCTCGACAAGCACCCGCAGTTCGTTGCCGATCTGGGCCACGCTGAGCACCCCCGGCGCAGCGTGCAGCGCCGCCTGCGCCTTGCGCGGTTCGGGCGCGCGCACACCCATCGTGCGCCCGATCAGCGCGCGTGTGAGTTCGGCGGGCGTACCGTCGGCGACCAGGCGGCCCTCATCGAGAATGGCGATGCGGTGGCAGCGTTCGGCTTCGTCCATGTAGTGCGTGGACACCAGAATGGTGGTGCCGGCATCGGCAAGATCGAAAAGTTTCTCCCAGAAATCGCGGCGCGATTCGGGATCGACCGCGCTGGTCGGTTCATCCAGAAACAGCAGCTCCGGTGTATGGACGATGGCGCAAGCCAGCCCCAAGCGCTGTTTCTGCCCGCCGCTCATCGTGCCGGCGAGCTGTTTCTGACGATCGCCGAAACTGTAGGCCTCGATCAGTTCGTCGATGCGCAGTTTGCGCTGCGCGCGCGACAACCCCTGCACGGCCGCCATGAATTCCATGTTCTCGCGCACGGTCAGATCTTCGTACAGCGCGAATTTCTGGGTCATGTAGCCGATCTTGCGGCGCAGGGCTTCGGCTTCCTGAGGAATCTTGAAGCCGAGCACGTCGATCTCGCCTTCGGTTGGCGTGAGCAGGCCGCACAGCATCCGGATGGTGGTCGATTTGCCGGAACCGTTCGGGCCGAGAAACCCGTAGACGTTCGCGCGCGGCACGCTGAGGTCGACGCGATTGACGGCGAGCAGTGCGCCGAAACGCTTGCTGATACCACGCGCGCGGATGGCGAGTGCTTCGGTCATGGCGCGATCACTTGGCCGCGAACTCGACCCGCACCGGCAGCCCCGCTGGCAGATCGCCGGCGTTCTCCAGCACGATCTCCGCGAGATAGCTCAGCCGCGCTGCATCCTTGCCGCTCAGCGCGTAGTACGGCGTGAAACTCGGTTCGCTGCGGATCGCACGCACGCGGCCGACGATGTCGCCCTGGCCGTCGACATGCACGGTGGCGCGGTCGCCGATCTTCACGTTCGCACGCATCGGTTCGGGTACGTAAACACGCGCATACGGCGCATCGCCGACCAGCAGCACCGCCAACGGCGCTCCGATCGGCGCCTGGTCGCCGAGTCTGTACGGCAGGCTGTCGATGCGGCCGTCGCGCGGCGCCACGATCTCCAGTTTGTCCAGCGATACCGACTGCGCGGCCACCTGCGCATCCGCCGCACGCACTGCCGATCGGGCCTGATCAATCCGTTCCCTGCGTGCGCCGTGTTCCTGTTCGCTCAGAAACGCCTGCGCTGCGCGCACTTGGGCATCAGCGCTGTTGGCGGCGGCCCGCGCGCGATCAACATCCACTGCAGCCACCAGCTTGCGCTGACCCAGCGGCCGCAGCCGCGCGAAATAAGCGCGGGCGTCGCTGGCCTGCGCCTGCGTACGCGCAAGTTCAGCGCGGGCCTGCGCAATCTTTTCAATGCGAGTACCAGCTTCGAGTTCGGCGAGCGCATCGCGCTGTTGCTGCGCCTGCGCCTGCGCAACATCAGTCTGTGCTGCGATGCGCGTGCGTTCGAGCGTCATGACTGTGGCACCGGCCTTCACACGATCGCCCTCATGCACCGCGACCGAGACGATCCGCTCTGCCGACGGCGCCGGCAGGCTGATGCGGTCGTATTCGAGCGTGCCCAGCACCTGCGGCGTCTCTTGCTTGCAGCCGCCGACCACCATGATCGCAATCAGCATCGCAAACACAGGATATTCAGACATCGCGAACCTCCAGTCCGTATTCCAGCAAGGCCAGCACGTGGTCGCAAAGCGCGTCCGCATCCACGTCGCCGGCATCGAAGACACCCCGCCAGATCGGCGCGCTTGCCGCCATGAACATCGTCTGCCCGATCAGCGACGGCACCAGCAGCCGTGGATCGAGCCGTGGATTCAAACGCCCCTCAGCCTGCAGCTGCGCAAAGCGTTGGGCCAGCACATGCGGCAACAGCGGACCGATGCGATCGAACATCAGTCGGCGCAGGCCGCCGCCTTCGTGCAGCACTTCGCGCACCCACAGCTGCGGCAGCCAGGGATGGGTCCAAGCGGTCGCGATCACCATGCGCACGAATCCGCGAATCAACGCTCGCGGGTCGCCGCCGGCCTGCAGCAGCGGCTCGCGCAGCCCCAGCATCACCGGCATCAGTTTTTCCTCAATGACCGCCGCCAGCAGCGCGTCCTTGCCGCCAAAGTAGTAGTGCAGCAGCGCCGGGGTCGCGCCAGCTTCAGTCGCGATCCCGCGCAACGAGCTGCCGGCGATGCCCTGTCGCGCGAAACAGACGACGGCCGTGTCCAGCAAGCGCTGGCGTAGATCGCCACCGTCACCGGCCGGCCGGCCGGGGGCACGGCCGCGCCCACGCGCTGCGGCGGGACGATGGGACTTGGCTGGAGGGGCAGGAGATATCATCCTTTAAATTTAATTGATCGGTTAATTAATGTCTATTCGATGACCGCTACCGCTCGTCGGAATGGTCATGGTCGCCAGTGCGCGCTACGCTGACAGGCCTATGCAAAACAACGCTCTTCTCGCCCACAGCCGCGACTTCGCGCTCGACCCCGCCGATCCGGAACGCTTGGCCAATCTGGCCGGGCCGTTCGACGCCCACCTGCGGCAGATCGAACTGCGGCTGGGGGTCCAGATCGCCAATCGCGGCAATATCTTCCGCGTCGACGGCAACGACGCCGCAGCGGTGGCGCATGCAGAAAAACTGCTGCGGACGCTCTACGACGAAGCCGCAGACATCACCTTCGACGCTCACGCCATCCATCTGCGGCTCGGCGGCAGCGCTCCCATTGCCAACGATGACCCCGCGTACCAGCCGCAGGAGGTCGCGGTGAAGGTCAAACGCGGCACTGTGCGCGGCCGCGGGCCGAACCAGCAGAAATACCTGCACCTCATCGCCAGTCACGACATCAATTTCGGCGTTGGTCCGGCCGGCACCGGCAAAACGTTTCTCGCCGTCGCGATGGCCGTGGAAGCGCTGAATTCCGCGCGCATCCAGCGCATCATTCTGGTGCGCCCAGCGGTAGAGGCCGGCGAGAAACTCGGCTTCCTGCCCGGGGATCTGTCGCAGAAGGTGGATCCGTATCTGCGACCACTCTATGACGCGCTATACGAAATGCTGGGCGTCGACAGAGTCGCGAAACTGCTCGAAAAAAACGTCATCGAAATTGCGCCACTGGCGTACATGCGCGGGCGCACGCTCAACGACGCGTTCGTGATCCTGGACGAAGCGCAGAACACCACCGTCGAACAGATGAAAATGTTCCTCACCCGTCTCGGTTTCGGCAGCACGGCCGTAGTCACCGGCGATCTCACCCAGATCGATCTACCGAAACACATCAAATCCGGGCTGCGCGACGCCATCGACGTGCTGCACGACGTGGACGGCGTGAGCTTCACGTTCTTCGAAGCCCGCGACGTGGTGCGCCACCCGCTGGTGGCGAAGATCGTGCGGGCGTATGAAAAACAAAGCGTCGAACAGGCAGCCGCTGTCAGGAGCACATCATGACCAAAGGCCCCGTACGTCTCGATGTCGCCGTCGGCTACGCCACGCCGCGCGCCGGCATACCGGCAGCGACCAGTTTCCGGCGCTGGGTCTCGGCCGCGCTGCAGGGGCGGATCCGCGAAGCCGATCTGGCGATCCGGGTGGTGGGCGAGGACGAGGGCCGCGCGCTCAACCGTCATTACCGCGGCAAGGACTACGCCACCAATGTGTTGAGCTTCCCGGCCGATATGGCCGAGGGCGTGAAGCTGCCCAAGGGCGTGGTGCTGCCGCTGATGGGCGACATCGTGCTGTGCGCGCCGGTGGTGGCCCGCGAAGCGACCGAACAGGGCAAACCCGCCGCGCATCACTACGCCCACCTGACCGTCCACGGCGTCCTGCATTTGCTGGGTATGGACCATGAAGACGAGCGCGAGGCCGAGTGCATGGAGCAGCTGGAGCGCGACATTCTGGCCGAATTGGGCATCGAAGACCCCTACCGTATCCAGGATTGAGGCGTTTCCCGGCCCGGGGCCTGAACCAGCGCCTGTCCGGACACGTTAAACTGAGCCCTCGGCCCGGCTGGGCGACGCCATGACTGCAATGCCTGAAGACGACAGTACGACCCCCGCGCAGGACGGCGCGAAACTCACCGAGAAGGCGCCTGTCGAGAAAAAAATCGACAAGCGCCGCTCGTGGCTGTCGCGCCTGAGCGCAGCGATTTCCGGCGAGCCCGACAATCAGGAAGATCTGGTCGAGCTGCTGCGCGATGTGCAGGCCGATGGCGTGATCGATGCGGACACCCTGCGGATCATGGAAGCCGCGGTGGGCATGTCCGCCATGAGCGTCGGCGACATCATGATTCCGCGCGCACAGATGGTGGTGCTGCCGGTCGACGGCAAATTTCTCGCCCTGATGAAAGACGTGGTCGAGTCCGGCCATTCGCGCTTCCCAATCCACGGCGAAGACAAAGACGAAATCCTCGGCATTCTGCTTGCGAAAGATCTGCTCCGCGGCGTGGTGGCCGACAACGGCCCCGGCACGGTCCGCGAACTGCTGCGCCCGGCGGTGCTGGTGCCCGAATCCAAACGCCTCGACATCCTGCTGCGCGAGTTTCGCCAATCGCGCAACCACATGGCGATTGTGATCGACGAATACGGCGGCGTCGCCGGCCTCGTCACCATCGAAGACGTGCTGGAACAGATCGTCGGCGAGATCGACGATGAACACGACGACGCCGAAGACCCCAACGCGTTGATCGCGGCGCAGGCCGACGGCCAGTATCTGGTCGACGCGCTCACCCCGATCTCCGATTTCAACGCGCGTTTCGGCGCCGATTTCGACGACGACGAATACGACACCATCGGCGGCCTGATTACCGCCGCAATCGGCCATCTGCCCGAAGCCGGCGAAGAGTTGACCCTCAGCCGTTTCGGTTTCCGGGTTGCGCGTGCCGACGCCCGCCGCCTGCATACGCTGCACGTGAGCGTGCATGCGGCGTAAGCGTTTTTTCGCGGCGCGGCGCGCGTTTGCACGCGTCGTGGTCGCGCTGTTGTTTGCCTTGACCTGCGCACTCACCGCGCAGGCCGCACCGCGCATCGGCGTGGCGACGATGCAGCCGGGCGCGATTTTCTTCGAACGCTTCGGCCACAACGCCATCATCGTTGACGATCCGATGCAGGCCGAACCGCTGTCGTACAACTTCGGCTTCTTCGACATGAGCGAACCCGGCTTCGTCGGCCGCTTCGTCAAGGGCGACATGCGCTATTACCTCGCGCGACTGCGCTGGCGCGACGACCTGCAGCATTACCTCGATACCGGGCGCGGCGTGAGCATCCAGTGGCTCGATCTGACGCCCGCGCAGGCCAACACGATGGCCGCAGCACTCGCCGAAAACGCCAAACCCGAAAACGCGCGCTACCGCTATGAGTACTTCACCGACAACTGCGCCACCCGCATCCGCGACGCGATCGATCGCGCACTCGGCGGCAAGCTGAAACCGCAGCTCACCGCACGTTCGCAGGGCAACACCTATCGTAGCGAAGCGGTGCGGCTGGCCTCGCCCGCACCGTGGATGTGGTTGGGATTCGATGTGGGTCTGGGCCCGTCGTCCGACCAACCGCTGTCGCGCTGGGAAGATGCCTACGTGCCGATGCGCCTCGCCAACAGTCTGCGCGATGTGAAGTTACCCGACGGCCGCCCGCTGATCGCCAGCGAAGAGACCGTCGCACCCCACCGCATTGCACCGGAGCCCGCGGAGTTCCAGCGCGCATGGTGGCCGTGGCTGCTCGCGGGCATGGTGATTGCCGCGCTGTGGTCGTGGGGCGTGCAGCAGAAGCCGCGCGCAGGCGCTGCCATCGCACTCCTGTTCTGGGCCATCGCCGCCCTGCTGGGCAGCGTGATGGTGGCAGTCTGGCTGGGCACCGAACACCGCTTCGGCTGGGCCAACCACAATCTGATGCTGCTCAGCCCGCTGTCATGGCTGCTGCTGCCCGGCGGCTGGCGGCTGATGCGGGGCCGCACACCGGGACGCGTGTTTCGGATGACGCTGATGGCCACCGTCATCTGCGCCGGCCTCGCCCCGTTTATGCACTGGGTCATCGCCGTACCGCAGGCCAACGCCCACTGGATCGCACTGCTGATGCCGATCCATATTGCATTCGGCATTGTTTGGCTGCGCAACCGCCGGCTCGTTTAGAGCGGAGCTGCGCTTCGCTCTATGAGGTTTCAGGGCAACAGGCATCGTGAATAGGGTGTGCCTTCGGCGCGCCGCCTGTGTGGCACGTGCAAAAAGCCGGTGCGCCCAGGCGCACCCTTTTGAGCTGACAGCCTAGCGGAGCTGCGCTCCGCTCTACTGGTGCGCATTCGGTAGGCATTCGATATGCATCGGCTTGCCGGAACCCTTCCATCCCGGCAAGCTGCCCGCCATGACCAATCCCAACCCGACCTCTACGCCAACGCTGCCGCAGTGCGTCGTCAATTGCACCGTGTACCGCAACGGCATCCGCGCCGACATCGGCCTTGATGAAATCAGCGACGCGCTCGCCATCGACGACGGCAGCTTTGTCTGGGTCGGCCTGTACGAACCCGAGGAAACCCTGCTCGACAAACTGCAGGAAGAATTCGGCCTGCACGACCTGGCCATCGAAGACGCGCAGCACGCGCATCAGCGCCCCAAGATCGAGGCTTACGGCAACTCGCTGTTTCTCGCAGTACACACCGCGCAGCTGCTCGACGGCCACGTGCGCTTCGGCGAAACCCACGCCTTCGTCGGCCCGCGCTTTCTGGTCACCGTGCGCCACGGCGCGTCGCTGTCCTACCGCCATGTGCGCGCCCGCTTTGAACGCGAGCCGGAGCTGCTGGCCCAGGGCCCCGCCTTTGCGCTGTATGGCATCCTCGATTTCGTCGTCGACAACTACCAGCCCATCGTCAACGAATTCCGCGACGAGTTGAACGTACTCGAACACGACATCTTCGCCGCGGAATTCCGTCGCGACACCATCGTGAAACTCTACGAACTGAAAAAAGAGCTGACTCAACTGCGCCTCGCCATCGCACCGCTGCAGGACATCCTCGCCCAGCTCACCCGCACCCAAATGACCCAGGTGACGGACGAAGCCAAACTCTACTTCCGCGATGTGCTCGACCACGTCGTCCGCCTCAACGACGCCATCGACACCCTGCGCGAAATGCTCAGCGCCGCGATGAGCGTCAACCTGTCGCTGGTCACCATCAACCAGGGCGAAGTGGTGAAGAAACTCGCCGGCTGGGCCGCGCTGCTGGCTGCGCCCACCCTCATCGCCAGCTGGTACGGCATGAACTTCAAACACATGCCCGAACTCGACAAACCCTACAGCTACTGGATCCTCATCGGCGGCGTCAGCGTGTTCTGTTTCACGCTGTACCGGTATTTGAAAAAGGTGAAGTGGCTGTAGAGCCTGTCCCGGACTTGATCCGGGGGCGGGTCTTGACCCGACACGGCGACCGCCTACAACACCGCGCTTTCCGCAAAGCCACCACCAGCCATCGCCTGACTATCCAATGGCTTACGACCATTCCGAAGAGGGAAGATCGCAGCTGGAATTGCGCCTGTCGGCCAGTCGTGGACCGTCATCCTTGGCTGGGATCGCGACGGCGATGAAGCCATGCACACGGGCTTGCAATTCCCGCAGTCATCGCTAGTATAACGTTCGTTATAACTACATTCTGTGAGCCCGCCATGAAACTGAAGATTAGCAGCATCGGCAATTCCGCGGGCGTGATCCTGCCTAAAGAACTGCTGGCCCGCCTGCGTCTGGAAAAAGGCGACGAGCTGTACGCACTGGAAACCCCCGACGGCATCAAGCTGACCCGCTACGACCCGCAGCTCGCCGCGCAGATGGAAGTGGCCGAGCAGGTCATGCGCGAAGACCGCCATGTCCTGCACAAGCTCGCGCAGTAGACCGGGGCAAACGGCCATGGTCGTCTGGATCGAAAAACCGCTTGCCCTCGCTATCCACGACCGCCAGCTCGCCGAACATGGCGGCGGCACCGGCGTGCGCGACGAAGCCCTGCTCGACTCCGCACTCGCGCGCCCGCAGCAGCTGTTCGCATACGGCGACCCGCCACCGGACCTCGCAGCCCTGGCCGCGAGTCTTGCGTATGGCCTGGCCCGCAAGCATCCGTTCGTAGACGGCAACAAACGCACTGCCCACGTCTGCTATCGCGTCTTCCTCGCGCTGAACGACGCCCGGCTCATCGCATCGGATGAAGAGAAATACATCACGATGCTGCGCCTCGCCGAAGGCAGTCTTGCTGAAGACGAACTCACCGCCTGGCTGCGCGCGTATCTCGTGCTCGACCCCGACGGCAGCGTCAACGAACCGCGTGCGGCGTATTAGAAAGCTGTTTCATCCACGCCCAACGCACCGCACTGCACCCGCGCTGCATCGCCTGCACCGGTGCTGTGAACTCCGGCACAGCAGCGCTGCGCTGCTGCAGTGCAAGCACTGCATTGATGATGAAAATTTCACCATGACTAACGGTTTCCCGCTAAAAGCCCCGGATTTACCGGCTATGCCGTTAAAAACCGCTTCGCTCTACCCGGGCTACGGGACTGCGCGCCACCTTCTCCCCGCCGTGCGGGGAGAAGGAAAACATCATTAATGTTGTGGGCAACTGAAGTCGCGAAACGGATGCTTTTGTAGGAGCGACGCAAGTCGCGAAGCCCGTGATGGGTCCGTGTCAGTGACGTTCGCCATCAGACCGCTGTCGTCAGCGGCGTTACGGGATGGCGATGGATGCGGCGGCTGCAAGGTGATCGGCTTCGCGACTTGCGTCGCTCCCACAAAAGCTGCAGAGCGCTCGCATCGTTTCTAATCCTGAATGAGCGTGGCGAGCCATTGCCAAGCGCCAATGCATCTTCCATGACTCACAGCGCCACGCCGCCTGCTTTCCTTCTCCCCGCGCAGCGGGGAGAAGGTGGCCGAAGGCCGGATGAGGGGCGCTTTTCGCGCAGCGCATCGCCGCACGCCACCCAAATACCTGCTGTTCGTAGGAGCGGCTTCAGCCGCGAGCCCACCCACCAGCACCGGCCGCACCCACAGACCACCATAGGGTGCGCCTGTGGCGCACCGATCCTTCCGCGGCGACGACAACCCGGTGCGCCGCAGGCGCACACGATGACCACACGGCTGTTTGTAGGAGCGGCTTCAGCCGCGATAGGCGCCTGCCGCCACGGAAAGATCCATCGGGCCTGAAGGCCCTGCTACGGGGCTATCCAAGCGGCATCGCAAATCCCCGTCATCCCGAACACGGGCGCAGCCCGTGGAGGGATCTGCTGTTGAGGTTCGCGAGAAGGGCACCGTCCTCGATTTTCAGGCGTAGCACATACGCCTACGAAACTAGCTGCTCGCTACAACCGAATCGACGAAGGCACTCATACCGAGGGTGGAACGGTCGCGATACAGCAGATAGCGAGTAGCCCGGGTAAGGCCGCACGCTGCACCCGGAGCTTTTGATCTCAATAAGTCGCGAAGACCCGAGCGCTTAAGCTCGCCTCGGGTGCGCGCTGTGTGCTTACCCGGGCTACTTGCTCGATGAATCGCATGGTATTGACTCCCTGACGTTGGTATTGACTCGATAACTTCCTGCCGAGCCAATGATTGACCTGCAGCACCGTCTAGATTACGTCTGCAGGCAGCGTCTGCGAAGGCGCACCTCAGACAAACCATCTATTCGCCTTCATACCCAATCTGCACACAGCAGCTCCGCCTGCGCGAGGACTGTCTTCACGGCCTCCTCTTGTAGATCTGGCGGGTAACCGTACCTGCTGAGAATACGCTTCACCATCACCCTGATCTTCGCGCGCGCACTCTCACGGAGCGTCCAATCGATGGAGACGCTTTTCTTCACCTGCGTAATCAGTTCGGCAGCGATGACTTTCAGCTTGGCATCGCCCATCGCCTGCAGGGCGCTGTCGTTGGTGGCGAGGGCGTCGTAGAAGGCGATTTCGTCGTCAGTCAGACCCATGTTCTCGCCGCGCTTGGTGGCGGCGTCAAGATCCTTCGCCAACTTGATCAGCTCCTCGATCACCTGCATCGTCGAGATGGCACGATTGTGGTACGCATTGAGCGTCTTCTTTAGCTTTTCGCTGAACACCTGGCTCTGCACGATGTTGCGCTTGGAGCGCACCTTCAGCTCATCCTTCAGCAGTTTTTCGAGCAGCTCCGCGGCCACGTTCTTGTGCTTGAGACCCCGCACTTCGGCGAGGAATTGATCGCTGAGAATGCTGATATCCGGTTTGGGCAATCCGGCGGCGGTGAAAACGTCGATCACCTGGCCTTCGGTGGTGATGGCCTTGCTCACAAGCTGGCGAATGGCGGCGTCGATCTGCTCGGGTGTCTTCCGGCTGGTGCTCTGCTGTTTGTTCAGCGCGGCCTGCAAGGTCTGGAAAAAACTCACATCGTCGCGGATCGCCGTGGCTTCATCGCTGGCCGCGCACAGGGCGAAAGCGCGGGAGAGTTCGGTGATGGCTTGGATCCAGCGCTTCTTGCCGTCTTCCTGTTCGAGGATGTGTTCCTGTCCGGCGGGGATGAGCTGCAGACGCTCAGTCGGCGTGCCGCTGGTCCACTTGTCCCAATTGAAGCTGTGCATCATGCCGCAGGCAATCCCGTGTTTCTCCAGCATCACTGCGATGGCCTGAGCGGTGTCCAAGGTCGGGTTGCCCTCGCCGCCGCTCTCGGTATAGGTGACCAGCGCCTTCTTCAACTGATCGGCCAGGCCGAGATAATCCACCACCAGCCCACCGGGCTTGTCGCGGAAGACGCGGTTCACGCGGGCGATCGCCTGCATCAGGCCATGCCCCTGCATCGGCTTGTCCGCATACATCGTGTGCAGACAGGGCGCGTCGAAGCCGGTCAGCCACATGTCGCGCACGATCACGATCTTGAAAGGATTCTTCGCGTCCTTGAACCGGTTCGCCAGTTCCCGCCGCTGTGTCTTGTTGCCGATGTGCTTCTGCCATTCGGGGCCGTCTTCGGCGCTGCCGGTCATCACGACGTTCAGCGTCTCCGCTTCCCACTCGGGCCGCAGTTTGATCAACGCGTTGTAGAGATCCACGCAGATGCGGCGGCTCATGCAGACGATCATCGCCTTGCCGTCCATCGCTTCAACGCGCTTCTCGAAATGCGTCACCAGATCGGCGGCCACCAGCGCGATGCGTTTCGGGTCGCCCACCAGCGCCTCCAGCGCGGCCCACTTGGTCTTCAGCTTTTCCTTCTTCGTCAGCTCCTCACCTTCGGTGATCTCCTCGAATTCCTCGTCGATCGTCGGCAGCTCGGCGGCGTTAAGGCTGAGCTTGGAAATCCGGCTTTCGTAATAGATCGGCACCGTGGCCCTGTCGGCGACCGCGCGTTGGATGTCGTAGATCGAGATGTAGTCGCCGAAAACGGCCCGCGTGTTCGCGTCCGTCTTCTCGATAGGTGTGCCGGTGAAGCCGATGAAAGAGGCATTCGGCACTGCGGAACGGAGATTGGCGGCGAAGCCGTAGGACATCTCGCCGGTCCGGGTATCGACCCTGCCGCCGAAGCCATACTGGCTGCGGTGCGCTTCATCCGCGATCACGACGATGTTTTCGCGCGCGCTCAGCTCGGGCATCGCCTCGCCCTTCTCCGGCATGAACTTGTGGATGGTGGTGAACACCACGCCGCCGCTCGCCCGATTCAGCAGCTCGCGCAAATGTTCGCGCCCGCTGGCCTGCACCGGCGTCTGGCCGAGGATGTCCGCGCAGCGCTGGAACTGGCCGAACAGTTGGTCGTCCAGATCGTTGCGATCGGTCAGTACCACCAGCGTCGGGTTGCGCATCGCGGAGTGCCGCACCACGCGCGCGGCGTAGAACAGCATCGAGAAACTCTTGCCACTGCCCTGGGTGTGCCAGACCACGCCTGCGCGACGGTCGCCGGATGCGCCACCTTGCATCCGTCCGGACCAATACGCGCCTCTGTCGTCCCTGACGCCGCCGCTGGCGCGAACGGTTTCATCCACCGCCGCATTCACCGCATGGAACTGGTGATAGCCGGACACGATCTTGTGCAGTGCGCCGGAGTCGGGATCCTCCTCGAACACGATGAAATGCTGCAGCAGATCGAGGAACCGCTGCGGCTCGAACACGCCGCGCACCAGCACTTCCAGTTCCAGCATCGTCTTCGGCGCATCGCGCTCGCCTTCGATGGTGCGCCAGACCTTGAACCACTCCTGGTTCGCGGTCAGCGATCCCACCCTCGCCTGCAGGCCGTCGCTGACCACCAGCACCGCGCCGTATTGCAGCAGCGATGGGATCTGGGCCTTGTAGGTCTGCAACTGTGCGTAGGCGCCCCAGATGGTCGCCTCCTCGTCGGCCGCGTTCTTCAGCTCGATCACCGCCAGCGGCAGACCGTTGAGAAACACCACGATGTCCGGCCGCCGGTTGTGCTGGCCCTCGATCACCGTGAATTGCTTCACCACCAGCCAATCGTTCGCGAGCACCTCGTCGAAATCCACCAGCCGCACATGATCGCCCGCGATGCTGCCATCGGGGCGGGGATACTCCACCGGCACGCCATCGCGCAGCAGCTGGTGGAAGGCGCGGTTGGTCTGCACCAACGACGGCATCGCTACGCGCAGCACCTTGCGCAGGGCGTCTTCGCGCGCGTCTTCGGGAATGGCTGGGTTCAGTTGCCGGATGGCCGCGCGCAAACGGCCCACCAGCACCACATCGCCGAATCCATCGCGCTCCGCGGCCGGCTCGCCCGGCGCGAGATCCGGGCCGTGTGCAAGCGTGTAGCCCAGTTCGCCGAACCATTGCAGGGCGGCGTCTTCGACGATGGATTCGTTGAGGTTCATGGTGTATCGCCCTCCGGTGGCAGTTGCTTGATCATCCGGTCGAAGTCCGATTCGAACAGCCGGTCCTGCACGATGCGGTATTTCTCGAACTCGCTGACGGCGTGGGCCTGGGCGATCTCGGCAGTGACCTTGCCGGCATCCTGCAGAATGTCCCGGTCGGTCGCGGCGATGAAGCGGTTCAGGCGAGTCTCCCAGTCCTGCATGGTCATGGGGATCTCGCGCAGCGCCATATCTTCGGCCACATCCAGGTAGGCGGAGACCAGGCGTTGGAGCTGTGCCATTTCGCTTTGTGTCAGGTAGTTTTTCGCCACCACGACATCGAACTTCTGAATTTTCCCCTCGGGCGCGTCTTGCCAGGTGGTCAGCCCCATCCGGTCTTGGCTGGCATCGGCACGGGTGAGGATGACCTCCGCTGCCGTCTGGCCATGGATGGCCCAATGGAGCTTGTTCTGCACCGTGGCGAAGAAGCGCTTGGTGGCGGCAGCGGTGACATCGTAGTCGATGGAAGTGGCGTAGATGTCGGTGATCTTCTGGTAGAACTTGCGCTCGCTGAGGCGGATTTCGCGGATGCGCTGGAGCTGTTCCTCGAAATATTTCTTGCCGAGGATGGAGCCGTCGTTCTTCAACCGCTCGTCATCCATCGCGAAGCCCTTGATGGTGAAGGACTCGATGATGCCCGTGGCCCACTTGCGGAACTGCACGGCACGCTCGGAGTTCACCTTGTAGCCGACAGCGATGATGGCCGAGAGATTGTAGTGCCGGGTGTCGTAGGTTTTGCCGTCAGCGGCAGTTATTCGAAAATTTCGAATAACTGAATCTTCCTGCAGCTCGCCGTCGGCGAAGACTTTCTTGAGGTGGTAATTGACGGTGTGGGTTTCGACGTCATAGAGCAGCCCCAGCATCTTCTGGCTGACCCAGACATTCTCATCGGCGTAAACGGCCTCAACACCACCCTGCCCGCTGGCTGCCACGAAGGTGAGGTATTCGGCCGCAGAGGAGCGAACCAGGGAGACTTCGGCTTTCGCTTTCGGCTGTACGCCGGATGTTGGCTTCTTTTTACTCATGCGTTCAGCCTCCTTTCCAATCTGACTTGTAAGGAATCCTTAGAGCCTGTTCAGAATATTTCTTAATCACAAACGGACAATCCCTTTGTCATCCCGAACGCCCGCGTAGCGGGTGGAGGGATCTGCTGTTGCGATGCCACCGGTCACAAGCAGATCCCTCCTCGGGCTTCGCCCTCGTTCGGGATGACATAAATCTTTTCCAAAACTGGAGGTTTTGAACAGACGCTTACAGGTTGCCCCATCGACCCGCTCGTCCTCGGCAAAAACAGCTCTCAGATGAAGCGTCACGTTCTGCTGCGTCGTTTCGAACAGTTCAGCAATATGCGCTTGCGTCAGCCGCAACGTACCGTCCTCGAACCGGCACTGCACGCGGGTACGTCCGTCCTCGGCCTGGTACAGGATGAATCCGGATCGCGTCAGCGGCTGATCAACGGGGCTCATGACTTCTCCAGCTCCTCCTGAAGTTCTTTCAGCGTTTTTCCTTCTTTGGTTTTCCAGTCCACGCGACCATTGGAGTTGCGGCCCTGCACCACGCCGGCGGCTGTCGATGGCGATGCGAACACATAGTCCTGGGCAAATACGTAACCCTGCCCCTGCGGCTTCAGCACGCCGTTGCCGATCAAGGCTGCACGCAGCTCTTTCAGGTAGGCATGACAGGACGGCACCTCCACAGGCGCCGCGCCGCTGCCGGCACGCACCATGAAACCGTTGTGGGTTTCCCAGCCAGTGGCGCTGATGCCCTTGCTGGCGATCTGCAGCTGTTTCGCGTTTTTCTGCGCGGGCGCAGCCGCGGTGAACACATGCACGCCCAGCACCGGGAAGCAGAGCATCATTTCCGACAGGAAGCCTTCCGCATCGGCGGCATCGGCTTCCGACATAGATGGAAGTGCCGGGACGTTGCCGTTGTCCAGCACGCAGCGCTTGGCCTGCGCCGCCAGCGCGACCAGCTGCGATTCGATGTGCTGCACATGCGCTTTGTTGAGGTTGTCGTCCTTGCTGGTGAAGGCGATGCAGACGGTCCAGAAATCCTTCTTGGTCGCATGCTGATCAAGACGCGGCCGGATCGGGTCGCCCTCGCCCACGTACACCCGCGACAGGCCCGATTCTTCCGGTGGCCCCATGAGCACGTACACACCTGTGCGCGCCAATTCCTTGCGCTTTTTTGCATCCGCCATCAGCGCGCGCGGGATGACGATACCGGCACCGCTCCAGTTGGATTTTTCGATGGTGCGTAGGCCGTCTGGATCGCCCGCCGGCAGAAATATCTTGATCGAATAGGGTTTGCTCATTGGGCGTCCCTGAAATTCAAGAAGAGGACATCGAACGCAACCGCCTTTCGTAGGAGGGCCTTCAGGCCCGAGCTCCTGCGGGCAGCGTCGCGCATCGCAACGCTCGGGGCTGAAGCCCCTCCTACGCGAGCACAGCCGGCAAATTCAGACATGGTCGGGCCGGAGCGATAGTTCACCGCTCAGCAGCTTGGGTAGCAGCGTGTCGCGGAGGGTGGCGAGGGTGCGGGATTGGGCTTGGTTGGCTCTGACTTGTGAGAGAAGCGTGTCAATCGGCCTGAATAGTTGCTGCAGTTCAGCCTGCGGCGGAAGAATTGCTCGAGCTTTTGATAGCACCCCTAAACTCAGATTTGCCTGAACGGCTTGGACGATGTTGTTGTGAAGCTCCTCTTGGAAAATTTTATTTCGCATCGTAAGGATAAGAAATCCTGAGGAAATATTCGGCTTTGGACGGATGATGGCGACCGCTTGATTTGTATTTGCAGGTAGCAACCAATCTTCCGCAACCGCAACACGCCCAATCGTTCCGGCTATCGTGTAGAGAACGTCATTTTCCATCAGAATGGAGCGCTTCAAAACACCCGAGTGAACTGACTCTGGAATCACGGTCAGCTTGTCGGGAAGGACAGAGCCGTTTTCATCAATCGAGTTCACGCGGACGTAGTTGATTTTTGCGTCAGAGCCCTGCGCACTGGTCATGCGCTCTTGGGCGGGAGTGGTTCCCTTTGTGATAAGGCTAGTGAGATCCGAAAGCGTCTTGACTTGCCAGTCCTTCGGGATTGGACCTGCCACGGAATCTTGGAAAGAGTCTGGGAAAGGGACTGCGCTAGCTGGATCGAGGGCGGAGAAGGAGCAGCCATCGAGTTTGGCGCGAACAGGGTCGAAATCCACGAACCAGCTCTGGAACAGCGCCCGCGCCATCGCATCCAGCGTCGCGTTCATCCGGTGGTTCAACTCGATCTTTTCATCCAGCGCCCCAAGCATCGCCGCGATGGCTTTTTGCTCGGCGAGGGGTGGGAGCGGCATCCTGAAGTTCGGAATGTCCGCGCACTTTAGGCTGTCGAACACAGCGCCCACATTGATGTAGGTGCCGACTTGCTCCCACCAATTCCTGCCACGAACCAGCCAGCGCAGGAAAGGAGGAAACAGCTTTTTCCCATCAGCACGGAGCAAGACAAGATTCTGACCGAGCGCACAATCAAGACCCGCTGGGACGTAGGCCGTCTCTCCTGGATTGCAGCGGCGAGAAAGAATCACATCGTGATGCTGTGGCTTGGCCTTTCGCGTCCACTCGGCGAAGTGTTCGGGCGAAATGTGTCGAACTCCGCTGAGAGAAAGACGCCCTTCCTTGAGCTGCGGAATTGCAATGTATGGATAGCCGCTCTCGGCAGCGGGAGGCGTTCGGTGGTCGCAATCAATCAGCGTCACCCCAGCTTCACGGAATGATGTGGGTTTCCACTCACCCGCCATAACCCAGCCCCCTCAGGTTTGCTTTGATGACCTGTTCCAGCTTCGCAGACTCAGCGAACTGGGCCTGCAGTTCGGCGACGAGGCACGGCATCTTGTGCGCATACACGCTTATCATGCGTTTTCCCCTCCGTCGAAATCGCTGGACAGCGCGTCCACCGAAAGTTCTGCTTCGATCTCCTCGATGCCATGAGCGACAGCCTGCGCGGCATACCATTCGCGCTGATCTGCCGCAGGCACCTTGGTGAGCAACGTGACCAGATGGAACCAAGGCAATTGGTCAGCAGCCTGCTGACCAATCAGGCCACCGGGGCATTGCTGGGCGAAAAAGCGCATGTATTTCAGATTGGAGCTGGAGAAGCCTTTCATCTCCGGAAACGCTTCGCGCAGGTCGCTGGCGAGGCGTTCGATGACTTTTGCGCCCCAGCCTTGACGGGTCTGCCGTTCCAGTATTTCAGTGCCGATATGGTGATAGAGCCGCACCAGTTCCTGATTGACGGCGAGCACAGCGCGCTGTTGGCTGGTAGCGATACGCGATTTGAGGCTGACCAGCCAGGGGGCATAGTCCGCGGGGATGATGGTGTTGCTAGAGGGCATAACCGAATCCCTTGAGATTGTTCCGGATCGCGGCTTCCAGCGTCGCCGACTCCGCGAACTGCGCCTTCAGCTCGGCGGTGAGCCGCGCCATCTTGTGCTCGAACAGTTCACCATCGTCTTCGACTTCTTCGGCGCCGACATAGCGGCCGGGCGTGAGCACGTGGCCGTGTGCGGCGGTGGTGGCGGTGGTGGCGGATTTGCAGAAGCCGGGGATGTCGGTGTACTCGGCAAGAGCGACCCCCTCATCCGCCCTTCGGGCACCTTCTCCCGCTTGCGGGAGAAGGGTTGAAGCAACGTCGCCGCGCCAGGCGTGATAGGTGCCGGTGATTTTTTCCAGATCGGCATCGGTCAACTCGCGGTGGACGCGATCGATGAGGGTGCCGAGTTTGCGGGCGTCGATGAAGAGGGTGTGTTTGCGGCGGTCGCGGAAGCCGCGTTTGGCGTCGGCGTTCTTGTTTTTGGCGAGGAACCAGAGGCAGACCGGAATCTGCGTGCTGTAGAACAGCTGGCCGGGCAGCGCGACCATGCAGTCCACCAGATCGGCCTCGATGAGGGCGCGTCGGATGTCGCCTTCGCCGGACTGGTTGGAACTCATGCTGCCGTTGGCCAGCACAAAGCCGGCGTATCCGTTCGGCGCGAGGTGGTGGATGAAGTGCTGCACCCAGGCGAAGTTGGCGTTGCCCTTGGGCGGAATGCCGTACTGCCAGCGCACGTCGTCGTCCTTGCGGAACCAGTCGGAGTCGTTGAACGGCGGATTGGCGAGGACGTAATCGGCGCGGAGGTCGGGGTGCTGGACGTTGCGGAAGGTGTCAGCGTGTTCCTTGCCGATGTCGGCTTCAATGCCGCGGATGGCCAGATTCATGATGGCCAGACGGCGGGTGGTGGCGTTGCTTTCCTGGCCGTAGATGCTGATGTCGCCGAGCTTGCCGCCGTGCGATTCGACGAATTTCTCCGACTGCACGAACATGCCGCCGGAGCCGCAGGCGGGGTCGTAGATACGGCCTTTGTAGGGGGCGAGCATCTCGACGAGGCAGCGCACGACGCAGGACGGCGTGTAGAACTGGCCGCCGTTCTTGCCTTCGGCGCTGGCGAAGCGAGTGAGGAAATATTCGTACACGCGTCCGAGCAGATCGACGGAGCGATGGGTCTTTTCGCCTTCGCTCGCTGCGGTGAGTTCGATGGTGGCGATGACGTCGATCAATTCGCCCAGGCGCTGTTTGTCGAGCGCGGGGCGCGCGTAATCCTTGGGCAGCACGCCTTTGAGGCGCGCGTTGTCGCGTTCGATCGCGACCATGGCGTCGTCAACGAGTTTGCCGATGGTGGATTGTTTGGCATTGGCCTGCAGATGCGACCAGCGCGCTTCGGCAGGCACCCAGAAGACGTTTTCTGCCTTGTATTCGTCCGGGTCTTCGGGATTGGCACCGACGTAGTCGCCCTGACCTGCGACGAGTTTGGCGCGGTGTTCCTGGAAGGTGTCGGAGATGTATTTGAGGAAGATCAGGCCGAGCACGACGTGCTTATATTCCGCCGCGTCCATGTTGTTGCGCAGCTTGTCGGCAGTGAGCCAGAGCTTGGCTTCGAAGCCGAGGTTGGCGGCTGATGCGTTGGCCTTGCCTGCGGATCTGGCCTTTGCCGGTGCGGCTTGTGGTTCGCCTGCCGGCTTGGCGGCGGCGGGTGGCGGTTCGACCAGCACCGCCTCGGCTGTCCGCACGACACGTCTGACCGAACCGCCACGGCCCCGGCCGGTCTCCAGCTTGCCTTCTTCGATCAATGCGTCGCGGGCTTCGAAGTAGTCTTCTTCCTTCACTTTGGCATCGAGCCGTTCGGCGATGCGTTCGCGCAGACTCTGGTTGCCGACGGCGGTGCCATCCTTCGACAGTTCCTTCAGGATCGCCTTGCGGATCTCGGCGATGGTGGCCTTTGCCATGTAGTGCTCCCCTGTGTGCTGCAGGGATAGTACCGGAGCAGGTCTTGCGCCGTGGTGAGGCTGTCGCATCTGACAGGGCCCATTGGATATGCGGGACGGTGCCGGGGCTGGGAGGTTGTGTCGCGACTTCCGTCGCTCCTACAAAGGCAAACGCATCGCGGCTTGCGCCGCTCCTACAGGGGCGACGGCGGGCAGTCGGCTGCTCTCCTTCTCCCTGCTTTGCGGGGAGAAGGAAGATCACATGCGGCTTTGCTTCTCTCCGCTTGCGGGGAGAAGCAAAGCAGGCAAGCGGTGTGGGCGAGCGGAACGCGGCCGCCGATTGACCGCAGTCGGCTCCCGGGAGACTCTTCCGGCTTCGGCCGGTTGGGCCGCGTATTCGTGGAGTGAGGCATGACGATGGTCAAGACCGTGGGCTGGGCGCTGCTCTCGCTGTTCGCGGCGTTCTGCCTGGGCACGGTAGCGTTGTCGCGAGGCGAGACGATCAGTGCGTTCTGGATCGTGGCGGCGGCGGTGTCGATGTTCGCGATCGGGTATCGCTTTTATTCGAAGTACATCGCGGAGTACGCGCTGCGGTTGGACGGGACGCGGGCGACGCCGGCGTGGCGGCGCAACGATGGGCTGGATTACGTGCCCACCGACAGGCGGGTGTTGTTCGGCCACCATTTCGCGGCGATCGCGGGCGCGGGGCCGCTGGTGGGGCCGGTGTTGGCGGCGCAGATGGGCTATCTGCCGGGGATGCTGTGGATTCTGTTCGGGGTGATTTTTGCCGGTGCGGTGCAGGATTTCATGGTGCTGTTTCTGTCGACGCGGCGCGATGGGCGGTCGCTGGGCGACATGATCCGCAGTGAGATGGGCAATGCGGCCGGGCTGACGGCGATGGTCGGGATTCTGGCGATCATGGTGATTCTGCTGGCGGTGTTGGGGCTGGTGGTGGTGAAGGCGCTGGCGATCAGTCCGTGGGGCACGTTCACGGTGGCGATGACGATCCCCATCGCGCTGTTGATGGGCGTGTATCTGCGCTGGCTGCGGCCGGGGCGGATCATGGAGGTGTCGATCATCGGGCTGGTCCTGTTGCTGGCGTCGATCTGGATCGGCGGCGCGGTGGCGACATCGCCGACATGGGGGCCGATGTTCACCTTCGAGGGCAAGACGCTGGCGTGGATGTTGATCGGCTATGGGTTTGTGGCCGCGGTGCTGCCGGTGTGGCTGCTGTTGGCGCCGCGCGATTACCTCAGCACTTTTCTGAAAATCGGCACGGTGCTGCTGCTGGCCATCGCGATTCTGTTTGCGATGCCTGAGTTGAAGATGCCGGCGGTGACGAAATTCATCGACGGCACCGGGCCGGTGTTCGCGGGAACACTATTCCCGTTTTTGTTCATCACCATCGCCTGCGGCGCGATCTCCGGTTTCCATGCGCTGATCAGCAGCGGCACCACGCCGAAGATGCTGGGCAACGAGCGCGATGCGCGGTTGATCGGCTATGGCGGCATGTTGATGGAAGCGTTCGTGGCGATCATGGCGCTGATCGCGGCGTGCGTGCTGGATCCCGGCCTGTATTTCGCGATGAATGCGCCGGCGGCGCTGATCGGCACCACGCCGGAATCGGCGGCGGCGGCGATCTCCAGCTGGGGCTTCATGATCACGCCGGAGATGTTGACCGCGACCGCGGCCGAGATTGGCGAATCCACGGTGCTGTCGCGCACCGGCGGCGCGCCGACACTGGCGGTGGGCATGGCGCAGATTCTGCACGGGATGATCGGCGGCAACGGAATGATGGCGTTCTGGTATCACTACGCAATTCTGTTCGAGGCGCTGTTTATTCTGACCACCATCGACGCCGGCACGCGGGTGGCGCGATTCATGATCCAGGAAGTGATCGGCGTGGTGTATGCGCCGTTCCGCCGCACCGAAAGCTGGACGGCGAACATCGTCTGCACCGGCCTTGCGGTGTCGGGCTGGGGCTGGTTTTTATATCAGGGCGTGGTGGATCCGCTGGGCGGCATCAATACGCTGTGGCCGCTGTTCGGCATCGCCAATCAGATGCTGGCCAGCATGGCGATGATCTTTGTCTGCGTGACGATTGTGAAAATGAAGCGCGAGCGCTATCTGTGGGTTCCCGCAGTGCCCACCGCATGGCTGTTGGTGTGCACGATGACTGCGGGCTGGCAGAAACTCTTTCACGCGGATCCGAAGATCGGTTTCCTCGCCAACGCCGACAAGTTCGGCACAGCGCTGTCGTCGGGGCAAATTCTGGCCCCCGCGAAAACCCTGCAGGACATGGAGCGCATCGTGTTCAACAACCAGCTGAACGCGGCGCTGTGTGTGCTGTTCATGAGCGTGGTGACGCTGATGTTGATCTTCGGGCTGCGCGCCGCGCTCGCCGCGCGCCGGCATGCGCAGCCAACCGCACAGGAGAGCGATCATGTCGCGATCAATGCGATTCGCTGAGCGCGTGCACAATCTATGGCGGCTGCTGGCGCAGACCGGGCGATTGATCGTGGGTGTGCCCGATTACGATCTGTACCTGGCGCACATGCGCAGGACACATCCGGACACGGCGGCAATGAGCCGCGAGGCGTTTTTCGCGAATCGGCTTGAGGCGCGCTATGCGCGCGGGGCGTCGCGGTGCTGTTGATGCCGACCGCGGCTGTTTTGTTATAGGATCCAGCAGCGCAGCGGGGGATACGACTGCGCGGCTGGTCTTTCATCTTTGATTTTTCATCTTTGATTATTTTTGGGGGACTCTGCATGTATCGAACCGCCATTGCACTCGCGCTCGCCTGCGTCGCACCATTTTCCCAAGCCGCGCAGCCGGAGATCCCGATCACGGACTTCGTGCGCAACCCCACCTACAGCGGGGTGAAGATTTCGCCGAACGGCGAGTATCTGGCGATGACGGTGGATCGCGGCGAACAGGATGTGCTGGCGGTGCTGCGCACACGTGACCTCGGTATCGTGCACGTCAATACGCTGCCGAACGAGAAAAGCGTCGGCGGGTTTCAGTGGGTCAGTCCGGAACGGCTGATGTTCACTTCGATCAAGAAATTCGGGCGCTTCGCGCAGCCGTTCGGCACCGGCGAATGGTATTCAGTCAACGCCGACGGTTCAACGCCGCGCGTGCTGGATCTGGCGACGAAAGGATCGACGGATGTTTCCAGGCAATCGCAGTTCAGCGTGCTGGACAATCCGCAGAACGATGAGGGCACGATCTTGATGACACTGCGGTCTCCGCGGTCGTCGGAAGGTTTCAACACTGAAATTGTCGAGGTGAATACGTCGAGCGGGCGCTGGAAAAGCATCGCCCGTGCGCCGCGCGACAACTGCGGCATGGCGCTGGACGAGAAGAAAATTCCTCGTTACGCGATTTGTTTCGACAGCAAAGATGCCGCCGGCAACTACGACTCGCAGAATGAACTCTATCGACGCGGCGAAGACGGCAACTGGACGCTCATCAACAGCTCCAAAGCGTCCGGAAAAATGCTGTCGATTGTGGGCACATCGGAAGACGGGCGCATCTATGCCACCCAGAGCGACGGGAAGGCGCCCGAGGCGTTTGGTCTGGTCGATGCGGTGAGCGGCGCATTCCGCAGCCTGTTTCAGGATCCGGTGTCGGAGCCTTCGGGCTACATCGTTTCGGCAGACCGCGAAACGGTGCTGGCGGTGGTCACGGAAGCCGGTAAACCGCAGATCACCATCATCGATGAAGACCACCCCGACACCGCGATCTACGCGTCGCTGGCGGATGCATTCCCGGATAAATTCGTTGATTTTTCCAGCGCCACGCGCGACGGCAAGCAGATAGTGGTGTCGGTGGACAGTGACCGCAGCCCGGGCGAGCTGTATCTGTACGACCGCGCCAGTGGCAAGGCGCGGTTCCTGATGCAGGGCCGCGGTTGGCTGGATGCGAAACGCATGGGCAGCGTGAAACCGATTGCGCTGACCACTCGCGATGGACTGAAGATTCACGGTTATCTGACCGTGCCCAACGGCAGCGACGGCAAGCACCTGCCGATGATTGTGAATGTGCACGGCGGCCCGATGGGCCCGCGCGACAACTGGGGGTTCAACTGGGAAAGCCAGCTGTTGGCCAGCCGCGGTTATCTGGTGCTGCAGATCAATTACCGCGGGTCTGGCGGATTTGGCAAAGGCTTCCAGGACATGGGCTACGGCACGTGGGCGACCGGGATCATGGACGACATCGTCGATGCCACGAAGTGGACCATCGCGCAGGGCTATGCCGACAAAGAGCGCGTGTGCATTTACGGCGGCAGCTTCGGCGGTTATGCGTCAATGATGGCGCCGGCGCGGGAACAGGGCCTGTTCAAGTGCGCGTTCGGTTACGTGGGCGCATACGACGCAGAAGTGCAGATGACCAAGAGCGATACCAGCGAAGCCGAGAGCGGTCGCCGCTACATGCTGCGGGCGCTGGGCAAGACCAAGGCCGAGCGCGACGCGATGTCGCCGGTCAACCACGCCGACAAGATCAACATCCCGGTATATCTTGCCGCCGGCGCGCGCGATCCGCGCTGCCCGCCGGAAAATACCGAAGCCATGCAGAAGGCGCTGATCGCCGCGGGCAACGCGCCGGAAGGCGTGATGATCACCAGCGGCGAGATGCACGGTTTTTACAAGGATGAAAACAAGCTCAAGCTCTACACCGAGATGCTGAATTTCTTTGCACGGCATATTGGCGACAAACCGGCGGGCGGAGCAGCGCCTGCGAAGGCGGCCAGCGCGCTCTGACAGGTTACTGAAAACCTGTCTCCACACCTGCGCGGGAGCAGGCGCTGTCGACGTTGATTGATCCGGTACGATGATGTTTGAATTCGATGGTTCTGCACTCGCAGGAGGGGCTTTAGCCCCGAGCAGGCTTTTCGATAGGGTTTGCGGTCAAAAGATCGGGCCTGAAGGCCCTCCTACGAAATGGTTGCGGCCGATCTATCAAGCACCGGCCAGCGCTTTCAGGATGAGTCCAAGCAGATACGCCAGCACGGTGCCGGTGGCGTAACCCAGCGTACCTAGCAGTGCGCCCACCGGCGCCAGCGACGGATGGAAGGCCGACGCCACCACCGGCGCGGAGGCGGGGCCGCCGATATTGCTCTGCGAGCCAATCGCGAAATAGAAGAACGGCACGCGCAGCATGCGGCCGATCAGCCACAGCAGCAGGATATGACAGGCGATCCAGACTACGCCGAGCAGCAGCAGATGCGGCCGGTCGAACAGCGCCATGATGTCCATCTGCATGCCGATGGCGGCGATCAGGAAATACAGCAGCAGCGTGCCGATGGTGGAAGCGCCCGCGCCGTCGAGCGAACGCGCGCGTGTGAAGCTCAGGCCCAAGCCGATGAATGTCGACAGTGCGATGACCCACACGAAGGGTTCGTGCAGACTTACTTTCGAGGCCCAGACGACGTTGGCGCCGAACCAGGCGGATGACGGCGCGGCGATGGCGTGGGCCAGCCCGACGGTGCCGAAGGCGATACCGACGATCAACATCTGGTCGGTCAGCGTGGGGATGCGCTCGTGCTGCGATCTGTAAGCGGCGATGCGTGCTTTGAGATCGTCGATGGCGCTGGTGTCCGCGCCGCTGCGTGCGTCGATCTTCGCCGCGCGCTGGGCGAAGAAAATCAAGGTTGCCATCCACGCATAGCCAACCGCGACATCTACCACCGCGAACTGTCCGAAGGTGGTGGCGTCGACGTCGAAGATTTCTTTCATCGCCATCATGTTGGCGCCGCCGCCGATCCAACTGCCGGCCAATGCCGCCATCCCCGCCCAGGTGTCGCCGCCCATCGCCTCGGGAAAGATCGCGCGCATCAATAAAAACGCGATCACGGCGCCCAGCATCACGCTCAGCGACGCAGTGACATACATCGCCAGCAGCTTGGGGCCAAGGCGCAGAATGCCGCGGATGTCGACGGTGAGGGTCAGCAGCACCAGCGCTGCGGGCAGCAACACCCGGCTTGCGACCGGGTTGTAGAGCTTGCTGGCCCCGCCATCGATCAGGCCGAAGGTGTTGTACAGACCGGGCAGCAGATAACAGAGCAACAGCGGCGGCACCACCGAATAGAAGCGCTTGAATGGTCCGCGTTCGCGCGCCGCGCTCCAGAATACCGCCGCGAGTGTGGCCGCAATCAGTCCGAACACCACGATGTCGTTGGAAATCAGCGGGGCAGCAGCGTCGGTTGCAGTGGGAAACGCCATCGGTGACAGGTCTGTACGGGAAACGGCCGCCGATCATGCCCGAGTGCGTGGCTGCGCACATGTGTCGTTGCAGGCTGATGCATGATCCGCAAGAGCCGTCCTTGGGTCATTCTGGTCACGCTGCGGCGACGCTCCGGGCCGCTATACGACAAGCCCGCGTCGGCCACATCGGCAAAAAACGTGCGCCGTGACACCTATACGTGCATGCGACAGGACTATGGTTGTGGCGCAGGGGTACACAACGACAAGGAATCGTTATGAAAATTCGCTCGCTCACAGCAATGTTTACGCTCGTTTTGTTGATCGCCCCCAGCCTGACCACCGCAGCCTGCTTACCGAACGACTGCGCGCAACGCTACGACGCCTGCATCCAGAGCGGAACGCGTCCGAGAACCTGCGAATCGCAGTACGTGCAGTGCCTGAACAGATATGGTTGCCCGATTCCATGACATCCCGGCTCGATACATAAAGCGCTGATAGGTAAGCAAAAGCCCGGAATATCCGGGCTTTTGTCTGGGGCAACCGATTGCGGGGCTGTCATCCCGCCCGCGCAGCGGGTGGAGGGATCTGCTGTTGTGCGCACCGGCCACAAGCAGATCCCTCCTGGGGCTTCGCCCCCGTTCGGGATGACATATTTTTTTCTAGATGAGAGATTTTGAACAGGTTCTATGGGCGTTTATTTTTTTGATCAAAATGCGGGGAGAACCCAGGCAATGGACGCCCCGCATTGACATTACTCGCCGAGATGCTTCTTCAGCCAGCCGTTGACGGTGTCGTGCCACTGCAGACTGTTCTGCGGTTTGAGCACCCAGTGGTTCTCATCCGGGAAATACAGCAGCTGCGAGTCGATACCGCGGCGCTGCAGTGCGGTGAACGTCGACAGGCTCTGATCGATCGGCACGCGGAAATCGTTCTGGCCTGCGACCACCATCATCGGTGTCTTCCATTTCTGGATATGGCGCGCGGGGTTGAAGCGTTCGTAGCCTTCCGGCTTTTGATGCAGCGGGCCGCCGAATTCCCATTCACTGAACCACAGTTCTTCGGTGACCAGACCCATCGAGCGCGTATCGAACACGCCGTTGTGGTTCACCAGACATTTGAACGGTGCATTGCCCTTTTTATCGAACCAGTTGCCGGCGAGCCAATTGATCATGTAGCCGCCGTAGCTGGCGCCGAGTGCGCAGGCGCGCTCGCCGTCAAGGAAGCTGTATTTTTTCTGCGCCGCGGCCCAACCTTTCTGCAGATCTTCCAGCGGACGATCGCCCCAGTGCTGGCTGATCGAATCGGTGAACTTCTGGCCGTAGCCGGTCGAGCCGTGGAAGTCGATCATCACCACCGCATAGCCCTGACCGGCATAGGTCTGCGGGTTCCAGCGATAGCTCCAGCCGTCGCCGAAGCTGCCCTGCGGGCCGCCGTGAATCAGAAACGCAACCGGATACTGTTTGCCTTCTTCGTAATTCCAAGGTTTGAGCACGTAGCCGTGCACGGTTTCGTTGTTCCAGCCTTTGAAGTTGAACTGTTCGTACGCACCGAAGCGCACCTCGGGCAGCATTGTTTCGGCGCTGGGGGTGATCGCGCGCAGCGGCGCTTTGCCGTCGGCGCTGGTGGTGTGGATCACGTCGCCGCTGTTCATCGAATTCGCGGCAATCGCCAGCGTATCGCCGGCGAGTTCAAAGGCCGAGACTGAGCCGTCTTTGAATATCGAGGTGACTTCACCGCTGCTGATTGCCACCGAAAACAGCGGATGACGGCCGAGTTCCTGCGCAGTGGTGTAGATGGCGGTGCCGTCGGCGGACAGGGTGATGCCGTCGGCGGACGCATCCCACTTCGGCGCGAGTTCGCGGCTGCTGCCGCTGGCCATATCCATCGCCATCAGCGCGAAGCGGTCGGCCTCGAAGCCCGGACGTTTCATCGCGCGGTAGTAGAGCGTTCTGCCGTCGGTACTGAACACCGGGCCTGTGTCCCAGGCCTTGTTGGCTTCGGTGAGATTACGCGACGGATCTTTGCCGTTTGCGGCGACGCGGTACAGATCGAAATTGGTATTCCACGGCTCGCTGCGGTCGGCGTTGCGCGCGGACAACACCAGCGATGCACCGCCGGGGGACCACGTGAATTCGCTGGTGTCGCCGAACGGTTTCGAAGGCACGTCGCCGAGCACATCGTGACCGATCAAAATTGCTGTTTTCAGCGGCGATTCTTTGCCCTGCGGCAGCGTCGAGACGAACAGCCGATTGAGGCGGCCGTCGGCCCAGGTGTCCCAATGGCGGACGAACAGTTTGTCGTACAGCACACCGCTGCTTTTGCGCGCGGCGGTGTCGTCGCTGCGTTTTTTGGCACACGCGAGATCTGAACTGCATTCGACAAAGGTTTCGACACCCAGCGCGACGCGCTTGCCGTCAGGCGAAAGTTTGTAGACGCCGACATCCACCGGCAGATCGGTCAGCTGCTTGGGCGCGCCACCACCGACGGGCATGGCGTACAGCTGCTGGCTGCCCGATTTCGCGCTGAGAAAATAGACGGTATTGCCGTCCGGCGAGAACGACGGCGAGTTGACGTTCCAGCCGTCCGGGGTGAGCCGCTTGGGCGGCGCAGCATCGCGGGCGACGAGGTTTTCGATCCACAGTGCGGTCGAGGATTTGTTCGCAGTGAAATCAACGCTGCGCTTGGCGAAGACCAGCATGCGACCGTTGGGCGACAGCGTGGGCGCAGAGTAGCGGTCCAGCGTGACCAGATCGCGCGGCTGCAGTCCGCGTGCGGCTTCGGCGGCGGCGGGCATGAGCAGGCACAGGGCTAGCCACAGGGAGGTGCGCATCGGGGACATGGGGCTTCCTGTCGAGAGTCGGCAATGGATCGAACCGCGATGGTAGGCCCGCGACCGGCCGCTGGCATAGCCCGACAGTCATGCTGCCGGGACTTGGCCGGGCCGGCGCTGGCATACTCGGCGGGTCGTCTTTCCGGAATTTACCGTGACCACCTCCGTTCCCGACCTGTCCGCACAGGACCAAATCTTCGGCCATCCCAAAGGCCTGTACGTCTGTTTTCTGACCGAAATGTGGGAGCGCTTCGCCTTTTACGGCATGAAGGCGCTGCTGTTTCTGTATCTGACCAAGCATCATTTGTTCACCGATACCGACGGTTATTTGCTGCTGGGCACCTACGCCGGTCTGGCCTATGCGCTGCCGCTATTGGGCGGACTGCTGGCTGATCGGTATCTGGGCATGCGCAAGGCGGTGGTGTTCGGCGGGATCCTGCTGGTGCTGGGCCAATTGGGCATGGCATACACCGGCCACGCGGCCAGCGGCACGGTGGGCAATGCGATACCGGACGGTTTCGCGGTGCAGATCATGTATGCGTCGCTGGCGCTGATCGGCGTGGGCGTGGGCTTTCTCAAGCCGAATATCTCGACCATTGTCGGGCGCCTGTATAGCGACACCGACCCGCGCCGCGATTCGGGGTTCACTATTTTTTATATGGGCATCAATGTCGGTGCGTTCATTTCGTCGCTGATCGTTGGCTATCTGGGCGAGGAGTACGGTTGGGGCTACGGCTTCGCGCTGGCCGGCGTGATGATGGCGCTGGGTCTGGTGCAGTTCGTCGTCGGCCAGAAGCACCTGTACGGTTTGGCGGAACCCGCCGACCCGGTGATGCTGAAGGCGCCGGTGTTCGCCGGCCTGTCCCGCGAGTGGCTGATCTATCTGGGCGGCGCGGTGATGGCGGTGGTGGTGTGGCAGGTGCTGCAGACGCGCATCAACTTGGGCCCACTGTCGGCGCTGGCCGGCGGCCACGAAGTCACGCTGACAGAACTGGTGGCGGTGGTGCTGGGAGCCGCGCTGTACGTCTGGTTTATCCGCCTGCTGATGTCGGGCATCAGCCCGCGTGAGAAGGGCCGGATGGTCATGCTGATGGTGCTGATTACGGTCAGCGCATTGTTCTGGGGCCTGTACGAACAAACCTATGGCCCGTGGGTCGCAATGGCCAGCCGCACGATGGACCTGACCACGTTCGGCATCCCGTGGAAGGCGTCGCAGACCACTGCGATCGGCGCGCTGTTCGTCATTGTGTTTAGCTTCCCGTTCGCGTGGCTGTGGCCGAAGCTGGACCGCATGGGCCTTAACCCGAGTTACCCCGCAAAATTCGCGTGGGGCCTGGTGTTCTGCGGTCTGGCCTTCGGCATTCTGGCCTTCTCTGCGGCCAATCCCGGCGTGGATGGCAGGGTCAGCCTGTGGTGGATGATCCTGGCCTACTTCGTGCTGGTGCTTGGCGAGATGGTGCTGTCGCCCATTGGCCTGTCGGCCGTGACCTCGCTGTCGATCCCGCGTGCGGTGGGCATGATGATGGGCGCGTGGTTTTTGTTCTCGGCATTCGGTGAAATTATTGCCGGCCGCCTCGGCACCTGGGCCGCGATTCCGCCGGAAGCCCCGATGACCGATGCCCTCGCGACCTATGCGGATGTGTTCACCAAGATGATGTGGATTGGCCTTGCCGCTGGCGTGCTGCTGTTCATCGCCACGCCGCTGCTGAAACGCCTGACACGCGAGTGATAACGCCTCACCTGCGAGTGATTGCGACCGGGTCCGGCGATGTCCGCATCGACATCGCCGGATACTGTCCGTCATTGACGCCATGACAAGATCCGACATGACTCCGCATTCGCACGACCACGCGCACGACGACGACGGACATGACCATGCGCATGCTCGCGATGCTGGGCATGCGCACGGCCATCATGACGGCCACGGCCACAGTCACGGCTTTGCGGTCGGCACTCGTGCGTTCGCGATCGCGACGCTGATCAATCTGGCCTACACCGTGCTGGAAGCCGGTTATGGCTTCTACACCGACTCGCTGGCGCTGCTGTCCGATGCCCTGCACAACTTCGGCGATGTGCTGGGTCTGGCGCTGGCCTGGGGCGCAGCCACTATCTCCAAACGCGCGCCGACCGGGCGCCACACCTACGGCTGGCGACGCGCGACGCTGCTGTCGCCGCTGGGCAATGCGCTGCTGTTGGTGGGTTTCAGCGGCGCGCTGGGCTGGGAGGCGATGCGCCGCTTCGCTGATCCGCCCGCGATTCCCGCGCTGACGGTCATCGTGATTGCCGCCATCGGGATCGCGGTGAATCTGGGCGCGGCGTGGTTCCTGCGCGATGGCCACGGTGCGCAGAGTCACGGCAGCGACCTGAACCGGCGCGGCGCGTTTCTGCATCTGATCGCCGATGCCGCGGTGTCGCTGGCGGCGGTGCTGGCCGGCTTCGGCATGCTGTGGCTGGACTGGCGCTGGCTGGACCCGGCCACGGCGGTGCTGATTGCGGTGGTGGTGGCGCTGGGCGCGTTCCGGCTGCTGCGCGACGCGTTCGAGGCCGCGATGGACGCGGTGCCGCGCGGGATCGACCAGCACGACGTCGAGACCTTCCTCGCCACCCAGCCGGGCGTGCTGGCGGTGCATCACCTGCATATCTGGTCGCTGGGCGCGGGCGAAATCGCACTGACCGCGCATCTGGTGCGGCCGGGGTTTGAAGACCACGATGCCTTCCTCGACGCGCTGGTGCATGCGCTGGACGAGCGTTTCGGCATCAACCACCCGACGCTGCAGATCGAACACGGCACGGCCTGCGATCACGACCGCCACGACCGCGCACCGCACGGCAGCGGCGCGCACAGCGGCGGCCACTGAAAGGATCCAGCGGCCTCGGGGCCGGCATCGCATATAATCGCCGGCCTTGGCGTTCCGGCCGCGCAGACGCCACCGTCCGCGGCCTTCCACCAGACAGCAAGACCTGACAGAACCACCTGACAAAACAGGAACCGGCATGCTCAATGACATCAAGAAAGACACGCAGGCGCGTATGGCCAAATGCGTGGACGCACTCCGCCAGAGTCTGACCAAGGTCCGCACCGGCCGCGCGTCGCCTTCACTGGTCGACCATCTCAGGATCAACTATCACGGCTCGGACATGCCGCTGTCGCAGGTGGCCAGCATCTCGGTCGCCGATGCGCGGTCGCTGGTCATCACGCCGTGGGAAAAAAGCATGGTCGCCGCGGTCGAGAAGGCGATCTACGCCTCTGATTTGGGCCTGACCCCGAACACCTCGGGCACCACCATCCGCATCAATCTGCCGCCGCTGACCGAAGAGCGCCGCAAAGAGCTGTCCAAGCACGTCCATGCCGAGGGCGAAGACAGCAAGGTCGCGATCCGCAATATCCGCCGCGACTCCAATCAGCAGGTCAAAGAACTGCTGAAAGAAAAGAAGATCACCGAAGACGAAGAGCGCCGCAGCGAGGACGACATCCAGAAGTTGACCGACAAGGCGATCAAAGACGTCGACGATGTGGTGAAGGCCAAAGAGCAGGAATTGATGGCCGTTTGAGGCCATCCCCCGAATGATTGCCCCGCCAGCGTCCCCGCGCGTGCCGCGCCACCTTGCCGTGATCATGGACGGCAACGGCCGCTGGGCCGAACGCCGCCGCCGCCCGCGCATCATCGGCCACCGTGCCGGCGCGCGCGCGGTGAATCTGTGCATCGACTATTGCCTGCAGCGCGGGATCGAAGCGCTGACGCTGTTCGCGTTTTCCAGCGAAAACTGGGGGCGCCCCGAAGATGAAGTCGGCGCATTGATGAAACTCTTCCTCAATGCGCTGGAGCGCGAAGTGGACGAACTCCACCGCCGCGGCGTGCGCCTGCGCTTCATCGGCGAACGACAGCGTTTCCAGCCCGACATCCTGGCGCGGATGCGCGACGCCGAGCAGCGCACCGTCGGCAACCGCACCCTGCATCTGACCATCGCCGCCAGCTACGGCGGCCGCCAGGACATCGCCGACGCCGCGCGCGCATTGGCCGAAGAGGTGGCCGCCGGCCGGCTGCGGCCCGATCAGATCGACGAAGCCGCGGTCGCCCGCCACATGGCGCTGGCCGATCTGCCGGCGCCGGATCTGTTCATCCGCACCGGCGGCGACCAGCGCATCAGCAATTTCCTGCTGTGGCAGCTGGCGTACACCGAACTGTGGTTTACCGAGACGCTGTGGCCCGAACTCGACGCGGCGACCCTGGACCGCGCGGTCGAAGATTTCGCCGGGCGCGAGCGCCGGTTCGGATTGACCAGCGCGCAGGTCGCGCCCGCAGCACGCTTTCCAGACAGGACCGACGCATGACCCGAACGCGCTTGCTGGCCGCTTTGGTTATGGCTCCCCTGGCCATCGCCGCCGTGCTGCTGCTGCCCACGCCGTGGCTGGCGGCGGTGAGCGCAGCGGCGTTTTTGATCGGGCTGTGGGAATGGCTGAAGCTGGCCGAGATCGATGACGCCATCGCGCGCGGCGTGCTGCTGGTGGTCAATCTGCTGCTGATGGTCGCCCTGGTCTGGGCGTCGCGCTCCGCCACAACGGGCGGTTCGCTGATCCTGTTTCAGCTGATGGTGATGCTGGGCGTGATCTGGTGGCTATTGGCCGTGATCTGGCTGCGCCATTACAACTTTGCCTCGGACCACAACACCCATGCCCGGGTGTTCAAGCTGGCCGCGGCCACGCTCAGCGTGATCCCGGCCTGGTGCGCACTGGCGCTGATCCACGCCAGCCAGCCGCACGGCAACCGCTGGCTGCTGGTGGCGCTGATGATCGTCTGGGCTGCCGACAGCGGCGCCTATTTCGCCGGGCGCAAGTTCGGCAAACACAAACTCAGCCCGCGGATCAGCCCGAATAAAACCGTCGAAGGCCTGGTTGGCGGCATCGTTGCCGGGATGGTGGTGGCGTTGGCGTTGGCGTGGTTTTTCGCCGAGGCCAGCCTGAAACAGCTGCCAGCCGTCGCCGTCGTCGCCATCTGGACCATCCTGTTTTCGGTGGTCGGCGACCTGTTCGAAAGTCTGCTCAAGCGCCACGTCGGCGCGAAGGACTCGGGGGCGCTGATTCCCGGCCACGGCGGGGTGCTCGACCGGATCGACAGCGTGTTGGCGGCCTTGCCGGTGTTCGCGCTGGGCAAACTGTTGTTCGGCTTTTGAGCCTGAACTTGAAGCGCCCGATACGGTCCATGACCGCCATGCCCACGCCAACCCATCACCGCTGCTCCGGAGCACTTCGATGAAGCGTGTTGCCGTGCTTGGCGCGACCGGCTCCATCGGCAGCTCGGCGTTGGACGTGATCGCGCGCCACCCTGACCGCCTGCGGGTGCAGACGCTGGCGGCCGGACGCAACGTGGAGGCACTGATTGCGCTGTGCCGCACGCATCGGCCCGCGCACGCCGCCATCGCCGACGACAGCGCCTACGCCGCACTTCGCGATGGCCTGCGCGACGCGGGCCTCGACACCGAAGCCCACGCCGGCATGCCCGCCATCGACGCGCTGGCCGCAGAAGAAGGCAACGACTGCGTGGTCGCCGCCATCGTCGGCGCGGCCGGGCTGTCGTCCACGCTTGCCGCCGCCCGCGCCGGCAAGCGTTTACTGCTTGCGAACAAGGAATCGCTGGTGCTGGCCGGCGCACTGCTCATGGCCGCCGCGCGCGACGCTGGCGCCGCGATCATCCCGATCGACAGCGAGCACAACGCGATCTTCCAATGCCTGCCGAATGCCGAAGCGCGTGCGGGTCTGAAGCACGCTGGTTTGAAGCGTCTGCAGCTCACCGCGTCCGGCGGCCCGTTCCGAGGACGTTCACGCGCCGAGCTGGCCGATGTGACCCCGGCGCAGGCGGTCGCGCACCCAAAATGGTCGATGGGGCCGAAGATCTCGGTCGACTCCGCGACGCTGATGAACAAGGGACTCGAAGTGATCGAGGCGCATCACCTGTTCGGTGTGCCAAGCGCGAGTATCGATGTGCTGGTGCACCCGCAGAGTCTGGTGCATTCGCTGGTCGAATTCGTCGACGGCTCACTGCTGGCGCAGCTTGGCCTGCCGGATATGCGCACCGCGCTGGCGGTGGGGTTCGCGTGGCCCGAGCGCATCGCTTCAGGCGTCGCCAGGCTGGACCTGCTAGCGCACGGCCGGCTCGATTTCGAACCGCCGGATCTCGACGCGTTCCCATGTCTGCGCCTCGCCTATGCCGCGCTTGAGGCTGGCGGCAGCGCGCCGGCGACGCTGAACGCCGCCAATGAAGAAGCGGTTTCAGCCTTTCTTCAGGGCTGGATCGGTTTCCTGTCCATTCCCGCACTGGTCGAAGAGGCGCTGCAGCGCATGTCGCACAGCAACGCCGATTCGCTCGATGCCCTGCTCGCTGCCGACGCCGCCGCGCGCACGGCAACCCTCGACGCCATCTCCCGCAAGGTGCACCCGTGATCGAATTTCTAAGCTCCGCCTGGTGGCTGATTGTCGCCCTGGGCATCCTGGTGACCTTCCACGAATTCGGGCACTACTGGGTCGCGCGCCGCTGCGGCGTGAAGGTGCAGCGGTTCTCGGTCGGCTTCGGCAAGCCGCTGTGGATGCGCAAGGGCAAGGACGGCACCGAGTGGGTGGTCGCCGCGATCCCGCTGGGTGGTTACGTGAAGATGCTGGACGAACGCGAGGGGGATGTGCCCGCGGCCGAACTCGACCAGGCCTTCAACCGCAAAACCGTCTGGCAGCGAATGGCCATCGTCGCCGCCGGCCCCATCGCCAACCTCATCCTGTGCGTCGCGCTGTTCTGGGCGATGTTCGTGATCGGCCGCCCGGATTTCGCGCCGGTCGTCGGTCTGGTGCTGGGCATCGCTGCGCAGGCCGGTCTGCGCAGCGGCGACACCCTGCTGGCCATTGGCGAACGCGCAACCCCCACCTGGACCGAAGCCAGCATGGCGCTGGTCACCTCGGCCATCGACCGCGCACAGGTGCCGATCCAGGTCCGCACCGCCGGGGGCGCCGAAGTGACCCGTCGGATCGACTTCTCCAAGCTGCCCAAGGGCAATGACCTGCTGAAGACCCTCGGACAGGTCGGAATCACCCCGCGCCATCAGGTACTGCCGGCGATCGTGGGCGAAGTGACCGCAGGCTCAGCGGGTGAAGGCAAGCTGCGCAGCGGAGACCGGATCGTCGCCATCGACGGCACGCCGGTGCAGTCCTGGGCGGAAATCGCCCCGCTGGTCGCCCGGATCGGCCCACGTGGCGGCGGCGATGTCGAGCTGCTCCGCGATAACGCCCCGCTGACGGTCACGCTGGCACCCAAGCTGCAGCCACAGCCGCGCGCTGCAGCCGGCAGTACACCGTCTTGGCTGCTAGGGGTGACGCCAGCGGAGCGATCCAAGCCCGTAAAAGATGCGGTGCTGCGCTACGGACCGCTGGCGGCATTCCCGGCAGCGCTGCGCGAAACCCGGTTCCAGACCGGCGAACTGTTCAATATGCTCCAGCGGGCCTTCAGCGGCCGGCTGGCAGTGAAAGACACGGTGTCCGGCCCGGTCGGCATCGCCCGCGCCGCCAATATGTACGCCAAGAACGGGGTCGCGTGGTACCTCAGCCTGCTGGCAGCGCTGAGTTTGAGCCTCGCGATTCTCAACCTGCTGCCCATCCCGGTCTTGGATGGTGGGCACCTGCTGTATTACCTTATCGAGTTGTTCAAAGGCAGTCCGTTAAGCGACCGTGCGATGGCCGCCGGGCAATATGTCGGGCTGGCCCTGCTGTTGGGGCTGATGGGCCTGGCTTTCTACAACGACCTGCAGGGGCTGATCCAGTGAAGCCAGTCCGCGCCCAGCGCGATTGGCAGCAGTGGACATCGCTGCATGATTCCAGTGGGTGCGATGTCCATCCATGCGATGTGCATCGATGCAATGCCGATGGAACGGCCGCCTGAGTTCCGACGATTCCGTTCCTGTGTTGCGTTTCCAGCCCTGCGCCACCCCGACCCACCTGCCTCAGCCCCATAACCGGACGTATTTGATGACGCGCACGCCAACCCGCCGCCTGCTGGCCCTTGCCCTTGCCACGAGCCTGGCTTCGCTCCACACCGCGCCAACGCTGGCGCAATCCACGTCTGTGCCGTCCTCCTCAAGCTTCACCGTCTCCGATATCCGTATCGACGGTCTGCAGCGCATCGGCGCCGGCACCGTCTTCACCTATCTGCCGATCGAGCGCGGCGACACCGTTGACTCCGCACGCATCGGCGAAGCCATGCGTGCGCTGTACAAGACCGGTTTTTTCGAGGACATCCGCCTTGATCGCGATGGCACCATCCTGGTGGTTGCCGTCACCGAACGCCCGGCGATCAATACGCTGACGTTGACGGGCAACAAAGATCTCAAGACCGAAGACTTGATGACGAATCTCAAGGAAATCGGCATAGCGGAGGGCGAAACCTACGACCGCCTTGCGCTGGACCGGGTGACGCTTGAACTCAACCGCGCCTACAACAACCGCGGCAAGTACAACGTCGAGATCAATCCGACCATCACCCGCCTCGACCGCAACCGCGTCGACGTGACCATCACTGTCAACGAAGGCAAGGCCGCGCGCATCCGTCATATCAATCTGACCGGCAACGAGAAATTCGAGGAAGAAGATCTGCGCGAGCGCTGGGAATCGAACGAGAGCAACTGGCTCAGCTGGTACCGCCGCGACGACCAGTATTCGCGCGAGAAACTCACCGGCGACCTGGAAAAACTCAACGAGTTCTACCTCGACCGCGGCTACGTCGACTTCAGCGTCGACAGCACCCAGGTATCCATCAGTCCGGACAAGAAGGACATGTACGTCACCGCCGGCATGACCGAGGGCGAGATCTACACCATCTCCGACGTCAAGATCACCGGCGACACCGTGCTGTCCGCCGAACAGATCCAGCGGTACGTGCTGATCAAGGAAGGCCAGACCTTCTCGCGCACTTACCTTGAATTGACCTCCGATTCGATCACCGCCGCGCTGGGCAACATCGGCTATGCGTTCGCCGAAGTGAATCCGGTGCCCGAGATCAACCGCGAGAAGCGCACGGTGGGCATCAATCTGCAGGTCGTTCCCGGCCCGCGCGTGTCGGTGCGCCGGATCGCCTTCAAGGGCAATACCCGCACTTCCGACGAAGTGATGCGCCGCGAGATGCGTCAATTCGAAGGCGCGTGGTTTTCGCAGGCGGCCATCGACCGCTCCAAAGTGCGTCTGCAGCGCCTCGGCTTTTTCGAAAGCGGCTCGGTCGACGTCGAGACCGCGCCCGTGGCCGGCAGCAGCGACCAGGTCGACGTGGTCTTCAACGTCAAGGAAACCACCTCGGGCAGTTTCACCTTCGGCTTCGGCTATTCGCAGCTGTCCGGCCTGACCACCACGCTGCAGCTGTCGCAGAACAATTTCCTCGGTACCGGCAACCAGATCGGCGTGGAAGTACAGCGCAATACATTCCAGCAGCGCTATTCGTTCTCGTTCCTCAATCCGTATTTCACCGACGAAGGTCTGTCGCTGGGCTACAACATGTCTTGGCGCGAGTTCGACAACTCCGATTTCAACACCGCGCAGTATTCCAGCACCAACGCCGCTGCGCAGGCGGTACTCGGTCTGCCGCTGACCGAGAACGACAGCGTTTCGCTGGTGTTCGGCATCGATCGCAATCAGATTCTGGCGTTCCCGGGCTCTTCGCCGCAGTCGGTCACCGATTACATCGACGCCTTCGGCCGCAGCACGTTCCACTCCTGGCGCGCGGAGCTGGGCTGGTCGCGCGACACCCGCAACGATTTCTTCACCCCGACCTTCGGCACGTACCAGCGTCTTTCCGCGGAAGTGACGCTGCCCGGGTCGACTGCCGAGTATTTCAAACTTAACTACGAGTTCTCGAAATACTGGCCGCTCAACCGCGCCATGGTGCTCAATACCCGCGTGCAGCTGGGCTATGGCGACAGCTACGGCAGCGATGCCGTCCGCATCATCTGCTTCAGCGAAGGCAGCCCGCCGCCGATTCCGCGCAAAACCTATACCGATGCCGACTGCGCACCGGGCACCACGCTGGACCGCGCGCTGATCGGCACCGGTCTGCCGTTCTTCGAAAACTTCTACGCTGGCGGCGTGCGCTCGGTGCGCGGCTTCCGCGACAACACGCTGGGGCCTGTCGACTTCGCGGGCGGCAGCACGTTCCGCCAACCGATCGGCGGCGCAGTGAAGACCACCGGCTCGCTTGAAATGTATTTCCCGACGCTGCTGGACACGCCGGCCGCGCGCGTCTCGGCCTTCCTGGATGTCGGCAACGTGTTCAAGGATGTCGACAGCTTCGATGCGGGCGAACTGCGCGCATCCACCGGCATCGCTCTGCTCTGGCGCGCCCCGGTCGGGCCGATCTCGATCAGCTACGCGTTTCCGCTGCGCAGCGAAGACACCGACGATCTCGAGCGACTGCAGTTCACGTTCGGCGGCGCGTTCTGATCGCGGCGCACTGAGCCGCAGACGGCGCGCCCATGTCAACCCAACACCACACCGCCGCCGCGCTGGCCGAACGCTTTGGTCTGACCCTGCGCGGCGACGGCGATCGCCGCATCGACGGGGTCGCCACCCTCGCCCGCGCTGGCGCTTCGCAGCTCGCGTTTCTCGCCAATCCGCGCTATCGCAGTCAACTTGTCGACTGCGGCGCAGGTCTGGTGGTCATGCGTGAAAACGACGTCGAGGGCTATGCCGGGGACGTCCTGATCGCAAAAGACCCGTACTCCGCATTCGCGAAGATGGCCGCGCTGTTCGACCACCGGCCCGACTTCGTGGCGGGCATCCATCCCAGCGCCGCGATCGACCCATCGGCCGAGGTTTCGGCCGATGCCAGTATCGCTGCGTTCGTCAGCATCGGGCCGCGCTCGCGCGTGGAGGCCGGGGCTTTGATCGGCCCGGGCTGCGTGATCGGCGAGGACTGCGTGGTCGGCGCCGACAGCGAGCTGACCGCGCGGGTCACGCTGGTGCGTCGCGTGCGCCTCGGCTGTCGGGTGCTGATCCACCCTGGCGCGGTGATTGGGGCGGACGGTTTTGGGCTTGCGATGGAGCACGGCCACTGGCTGAAAATTCCCCAGCTCGGCGGCGTGTCCATCGGTGACGATTGCGAGATCGGCGCCAATACCACCATCGACCGCGGCGCACTGGACGACACTGTGCTGGAAGAAGACGTACGCCTCGACAACCACATCCAGATCGGCCACAACGCGCGGATCGGGGCACACACCGCAATGGCGGGCTGCTCGGCGGTGGCGGGCAGCGCCAGCATCGGCCGCTACTGCCTGATCGGCGGCGGCGCGGGTATCCTTGGCCACTTGGAAGTCTGCGACCGGGTCGTGATTACAGCGATGAGTCTGGTCACCAGCTCGATCCGCGAGCCCGGCGAGTATTCGTCGGGAACGCCGCTGATGGAGAACAGCCTATGGCGCAGGAGCGCTGTCCGCTTCAAACAGCTCGACGCCTTGGCTAAACAGGTCAGCGCGGGCAACCAGGAACCGCAATGACGTCGACCGATACAAGCGATACCGGCAAAACAGGCATGATCAGCGACACCGATATTCAGCCTTTTCTGCCGCTGGGCGCGACTGACATCCAGAAGCTGCTGCCGCATCGATATCCGTTTCTGCTGATCGACCGCATCGTCGAATTCGAACATGGCAAGCGCGTGGTCGCTTACAAGAATCTCACCATCAACGAGACCTTCTTCCAGGGTCATTTCCCCAAACAGCCGGTGATGCCGGGGGTGCTGGTGATCGAAGCGCTGGCGCAGGCCGGCGGCGTGCTTTATCAGCTTAGCAAGGGTGCAGAGGTCGACGACAAGGTGTTCTACCTGGTCAAAGTCGAAAATGCGCGCTTCAGCAGAATCATCGTGCCCGGCGACCGCATGGTGCTGGACGTGTCGATCAAACGCCGGATCCGCAATATGGCCTGGTACTGCGGCACCGCCAGCGTCGACGGCAAAGAGGCGGCGCGCGCCGAATTCCTCTGCGCTGAAGCGCAGGACTGAGCCATGACCATGGGCCGTTCCGCCATCAGTCCGCTCGCGCATATCGATCCCGGCGCCCGTATCGGCACAGACGTGCAGATCGGTCCCTACACGATGATCGGTGCGGACGTGGAGGTCGGCGACAACACGCGGATCGGACCGCACTGCAGTGTGCTTGGGCCCACCATCATGGGCCGCGATAACCATATCCACAGCCACGCTGTAATCGGCGGCGACCCGCAGGACAAGAAATTCGCCGGTGAGCGCACTGAACTGGTCATTGGCGACGGCAACACCATTCGCGAATTCGTCACCATCAATCGTGGCACCGGCAGCGGTGGCATCACCCGCGTCGGCAGCCACAACTGGCTGCTGGCCTACACCCACATCGCGCACGACTGCCAGGTCGGCGATCACTGCGTATTTTCCAACAACGCCACCCTGGCCGGGCACGTCGAGGTGGGCGATCATGTGATCCTCAGCGGCTTCACCGGCGTGCATCAGTTCTGCCGCATCGGCGCGCATGCGTTCATCGGTATGGGCGCGTTCGTCAACGGCGATGTGCCGCCGTATCTGATGGTGGCGCAGGAGGATTACGGGCGGCCGCGCGGCATCAACAGCGAAGGGCTGAAGCGTCGCGGTTTCGACACCGAACGCATGTCCGCGATCAAACGCGCTTACCGCGCGCTGTACATGTCCGGCGCCAATCTGGCCGAAGCCAAGCAACAGCTCGCCGCACTGGCCGAAACCAGCGACGACGTGCGCGCCTTCCTCGATTTCATCGAACGCGGCGAACGGCCGCTGCTGCGCTAGGGCTTGTTAACGCGATTGGGATAGGTCACGCCGCGATTGAGTGCGCGCAGGACAAGGAAGAATGAGGAAATATATGTCGATATATGCCCGAGTGATGACGCAGTACCGCGCGCACTCAATCGCGGCCCTTGGGGTTGCTTGCCTCTGGCCGCCATGCGGCCGCGCGCGGCTTGAACAGGCGGCCAGCCTGTCGCGGCGCCACGCACAACCACCTGGCGGCCAGAGGCAAGCAACGTGACCTATCCCAATCGCGTTAACAGGCCCTGACCATGCGGATCGCGCTCGTCGCGGGTGAAGCCTCCGGTGACCAACTCGGTGCGGGCCTGATCGCCGAATTGCGGATCCGCTTCCCCACCGCCCAATTCGCCGGCATCGGCGGCCCAGCCATGCGTACGGCGGGTCTGGACGTTTGGCACGACAGTCAGGCCCTCGCGGTGATGGGGCTGACCGAAGTGCTGAAACATCTGCCGCGGCTGCTGTGGCTGCGCTGGCGCTTGCGCAAACGCCTGTTGGCGTGGAAACCGGATGTCTTCATCGGCATCGACGCGCCCGACTTCAATCTGGGCGTGGAGCGCTGGTTGAAGCGCCGCGGTGTCCGCACCGTGCACTACGTCAGTCCATCGGTGTGGGCATGGCGCGAGGACCGCGCGGCGAAGATCGGCGAAAGCGCGGACCGCGTGCTGTGCCTGTTTCCGATGGAACCACCGATCTACGCCAAACATGATGTGGATGCGCGCTTCGTCGGCCATCCGTTGGCCGATACCATTCCGCTGGCACCCGACCGTCGCGCCGCGCGTCATGCGCTCGCTGTATCCGATCACGCGCCGGTGCTGGCGCTGCTGCCGGGCAGCCGGCTCGGCGAGATCGCGAAGATGCTGCCGGTGTTCCTCGAGACCGTCGAATTGATTGCACACAGCATCCCGTCGCTACAGGTTCTGCTGCCCGCAGCGAACGCACAGTGCGACGCCGCGATCCGCGCGCAGCTGCTTCCGCTGCCTGCGCTGGCCGCGCGCATTCGCGTGCTGGACGGCGATGCGCAGCGCGCGATGATCGCCAGCGACGTGGTGCTGTTGGCGTCGGGCACCGCCGCACTGGAGGGCATGCTGTGCAAACGGCCGATGGTCGTCGGCCACCGTATTTCGCCCAGTACCTATCGCATCGTTACCCGACTCGGCCTGCTCAAGACCCGCTACGTCAGTCTGCCGAACGTATTGGCGGATGCGCTGCTGATCCCCGAACTGCTGCAGGACGACTGCACGCCTGCGAAACTCGCCGCGGCCAGTCTGCGCTGGTTCGGTCAACCGGACGCCGTGGACGCACTGCTGCCGCGCTTCATCAAGATCCATACGCAGCTGCGCTGCGACGCGTCCGCCCGCGCCGCCGATGTGGTCGCCGAGCTCATCGTTTCGACGCCTGCAGCTTCGACGCCTGCCGCCACCTCATCATGAATCGACGCTACACCCGACGCGACGCAGGGCCGGGTGACCTGCTCCAAGACCCACTGATTGCGCTGGCGCGTACGCGGCCACTGCGCATCGCCGGCGTGGATGAAGCCGGTCGCGGCCCACTGGCGGGCCCGGTGACGGTGGCGGCGGTGATCCTGGACCCGCAGCGTCCGATCAACGGCCTCAACGACTCAAAGCAACTGACCGAAGCCAAACGCGAAGCGCTGTATCCGCTGATCGTTGAACGCGCGCTGGCGTGGCGGATCGAATTCGTCGAATGCGACGAGATCGATCGGCTCAATATCCTGCAGGCGACGCTCATCGGCATGCGTCGCGCGCTGGAAGGCCTATCGCCTCCCGCAGATGCGGCGCGCATCGACGGCAACCGCCTGCCGCAGGGCCTGCCGTGTCCGGCGGAAGCACTGATCGGCGGCGATGCGATCGAGCCGTCGATCATGGCCGCGTCGATCCTGGCCAAAGTCGCGCGCGACAGGCGCATGCTCGAACTGCATCTGCACTATCCACAGTATGGGTTCGACCGCCACAAGGGCTATCCCAGCCCGGCGCATCTCGCCGCTTTGGCAGCGCATGGACCATGCTCAGAGCACCGTCGCAGCTATGCGCCGGTGCGCCTTGCTTACGCACGACAGGGCGCGGGCGACGATAGGTGATTGGCGGCGGTCGTGAGCGTCGTTGCTGCCGTTCATCGCCATGCATGTCGTGGATGCCGGCCATCAGGCATCACGATTGGTGGGAGCGCGAGTCGTGCCCGGTCATGTTGGTGAATCCCAGCTGAGGCAGGGACCGTGGCGTCGATGCGAATGTTGTTTTCGCTGCGCTTGTCGCATGAATTGCGAATGCCGATTGCTACCTTGAATCGGCTGCAACGCTTCGCCGACTTAACCACGCACCTCGCATCGCGCGAACAGAGCCCCACCAGGGCTCATACGGCGTCCTACGGAACGGAAGCCTGCAGCCACTCGTTGCCGGAGAGCAATACGTCTCCGGTATGCAACCAAAGACGCACCTATATGGAGATTTCGATATGCGTAGGATTCGTTCCACTTCCCCCAAATCCGGTCTCGTCGTAGCGCTCGTTCTGTCCGCCACGATGCTCGCCCCGATCGCCGCAACCGCGGCCCCGCCAGAAGATCCGTCCACACCAGCGGTCAACCAACAGCTACTCTCGGCAATGCGCCGCGACCTCGGCCTCGACGCGCAACAGGCGACACGCTATCTCGATGCCGAACGCTCAGCCGTGGCCCGTACGCCAGAAGCGATCAAGCGCCTCGGCACTGCCTATGCCGGCAGTTGGCTCGAACACGGCAAGGACGGCCGTTTCCGGCTGGTGGTCGCGGCCACCAACGCAGAGGGCGCAGCGCAGGCTCGCGAATTGGGCGCGGACACTCGGATCGTGCAGCGCAGTCTTGCGCAGCTCGAAGGCGTCAAGACTGGGCTCGACAAGCGTGGCTCACAGCGAAAAGCCGAAGCGGGCATCCACACTTGGTACATCGATGTCAAAACCAATCAGGTGGTTATCGAAGCGGACTTCAAGGCCCAGGATGCGGCGCTGGATTTCGTCGCGTCCAGCGGAGTCGACGCAGCAGCGGTTCGCTTTCAAGAATCGAAAGGCCGGCCAATGCCCACCAACATCATCGGCGGTGAGCGCTACAACCTGCCAGGTGGCGGCTGGTGCTCGCTCGGCTTTCCGGTGACGCGCGGCGCAGACACCGGCTTCGCGACCGCAGGACATTGCGGCACAGTCGGTACTGCGACTACCGGCACCAACGGCATCGCCCAGGGCGTCTTCGACGGTTCCAATTTTCCTGGCGCCGATTCCGCCTGGGTCAGAATCACCAACCCGGGCGCCTGGCCCTTGCGCAACTGGGTGACCAACTATGCGGGCGGCACAGTGCCGATCAACGGCAGTACCCAAGCACCCATCGGCGCGGCAATCTGCCGCTCCGGCGGCAACACCGGTTATCGCTGCGGCACGGTCAACGCCAACAACGTCACCGTGAACTACTCCGCAGGCGCGGTGTTCGGCCTGACCAGCACATCCGCCTGCGTTGGATTCGGCGACTCCGGTGGCGCGTACATCACCCCGGCTGGGCAAGCGCAGGGCGTCACTTCCGGCGGCCAGTTCGTGGCTGGCACCAACGACAATTGCGCGTCGAATCCGCCAGTGAGCTTCCATCAACCCATCGTGCCGCTGCTGAACCAATACGGCTTGACCCTGTTCACCGGCGCGACCGGCGGAACGGTGCCGACAATCACCAGTTTCCTCTGCCCCAACTATGGCGACAGCGGTGCGGGTCAATACATCTGCTACATCACCTATACCTCGGGAAGTTCGGCTTCCGTCGTCTGGTCCGGCGCCAGCGGCACGACCTACAATTACACCGGCGGCAGCGAATTCTTCGGCCGCTGTACTTCCGGTCAATCGCTCCGTCTGACCGCAACCGTCACCAACACCAGCGGATCGGTCAGCAGGACTTCGGCGCGATTCGCATGCCCCACCGGTCCGATTCCCTGATCGGGCGAATACGGATAGACATCAATGAACGCGGGAGCCCCCGGCTCCCGCGTTCTGATCGCTGCGTCGCAGGTTTGCGATCGGCGATACCGCAAGTGGACGCACGACATTGGAGGGCATGGCTGCATCGATCCCAGTCAACGCCCGTCGCGACAAGCACATTTAGGATCGACTCGCACAAGGAGATCAACATGCAACAGTCTCTCAGCCGCACCGCAGCCCTCACTGCCTCGCTCGTCGCAGCGCTATCCGCAGGCCTGATGATGCCGTCCCCGGCACAGGCAGCTGTTCCCACCATCACCACGTTTGCCTGTCCGTTGGACAACGGCGGCGGTCGCTTTTATTGCTTCATTGATTACACCTCGGACAGTGCGACCACGGTCACATGGTCCGGCGGCGGCACTATCATCAACGACTCCGGGCACAGCGATTTCTATGGCAGCTGCTCGATCGGTTCCAACATCACGGTTACCGTCACTGTCACCAATGCCTCTGGCTCAACGTCGCGCGCACGCACGTTCCGCTGCAACGGCGGACCGATCATTCTCTGAATGTCACCAGCAAAGCGAAGGGGCCATACGCCCCTTCGCTTTGTGTCAAGCATGTCCGGCAATCCTTGCTGTCCAACATCACTCGAACTACACATTGATACCTGTGCGGACACATCCGCATACGCGCTGCCACTGAAGAACGCCTGCATCGCATAGACGACAGTGCGCGCACCCTAGCTCCCGAAGAGCACGGCAATATCGCGCATCACGACAAGATCGGCAAAGGAATCGGCATCAAATCGCATCGACAGGATGCGTCTGGAAGATTGCTGTCCTCGTATTTGAGTGTGGGTGCTGTGAAAAATCTTGAGCGTTTCTGATATCGCGATCCGATGATCTGCAAGACGACATCGCTTTATCGTGTGCGTCACGATGGCAACACAAAATCCGAATGCTGCAACCTACCCACCATCGAAATGGAGATTTTGATATGCGTGAATTTCAAAGATTCAATCGCCAATATTGTCGCGTGCTTGGCATAGCGCTTTCGGCCAGTTTTTTTACCTCACTCTCCGCAAACGCGGCACCACCGCAAGACTTGTCCGAATCTGCAAACCCGACCATCGGAAAAGAATTGCTCGCGGCAATGCGCCGTGATCTTGGTCTCGATGCGCAGCAGGCCGCGCGCTATGTCAAAGCCGAGCGTTCCGCGATAGCGCGCACGCCTACCGTGGTGAAACGCCTCGGCGGCCGTTATGCAGGCAGTTGGCTTGAAGCAGACAAGAACGGCAACTTCCGGATGGTGGTCGCTACCACCGATGCCGATGGTGTCGCACAAGCACGCGCACTGGGCGCGGATACACGGTTGGTGAAACGCAGTCTGAGCCAGCTCGATGCGGCGAAAGCAGAGTTGGACCGCGCCGGAAAACAGCGCACACGCGACCCGCGCATCCATACCTGGTACGTCGATGTGCGCACCAATCAGGTCGTGATCGAATCCGAATACAAGGCACAGGATGCAGCACTCGACTTCGTCGCATCCACTGGCGTCGATGCCAGTGCGGTACGTTTCCAGGAATCTCAGGGCAAACCCGTACCCGTCGACGAGATCATCGGCGGTCTGCCCTACCTCACCCCGAGCAGCGGCTGTTCAATTGGATTCCCTGTCACGCGCGGCAGCGATATCGGCTTCGCCACGGCAGGACATTGCGGCACCGTCGGCACGACGACATCGGGCGTCAATGGCCTGATCCAGGGCGTGTTCGACGGTTCGACATACCCCGGCAACGATTCAGCCTGGGTCAGAATCACCAATATCGGCGCGTGGACACTGCGCAATCTGGTGAGCAACTACGCGGGAAGTTCCGTCACCATTGCCGGCAGCGCGCAGGCGCCGGTAGGCGCTGCGGTGTGTCGCTCCGGACAAACCACCGGCTATCGCTGCGGCACCATCACCGCGAACAACGTCACGGTGAATTATCCAGAGGGTGCGGCCTTCGGACTGACCAGAACCTCAGCCTGCGTCGGCTTCGGCGACTCCGGCGGGTCGTACATCACGCCCGCCGGGCAAGCGCAGGGCGTGACATCGGGTGGCGTCATCCCGTCGAATACCAGCAACAACTGCGGCTCCAGATCGCCTGTCAGCTTCCATCAACCAATCGTGCCGCTGCTCAACCAATACGGTCTGACCTTGTTCACCGGCGCAAGCGGTGCGAGCGGTCTGCCGTCGGTGACCCGTTTCCGCTGCCCGGACTACAACAACAGCGGCGGGGGCACCTATGCGTGCTTCGTGGAATACACCTCGGCGACACCCGCTACCGTCGTCTGGACCGGCGGCACCGGCACCATTTCCGAGGATATCGGCTTCAGTCAGCTTGACGGCAGTTGTGTCGCAGGCCAGACCAGACAACTCACGGCAACCATCACCAACAGCATCGGCGCAGTGAGCCGCACGTCGGTGAGGTTCGCATGCCCAACCGGACCGATTCCTTGATCTCCTCGCATCGGCCGTGATGAACGGGGGAGCTTCGGCTCCTCTGTTTTTTGGGAGTTGTGCGAAGTGCAGATCGAACCAATCCAAAGCCTGACGTCAAGCCTTGCCCCGAACGCGGCCGGGCCCTACCCTGCCGGTCTGCGTCCTCCGGCCCGCCATGTCCTCCCGCTTCGTTCATCTCCACCTGCACAGCGAGTACTCGCTCGCCGATTCGACGATCCGTATTCCGGAACTCGTCGGCCGCTGCGTGGCGCAGGGGCAGCCATCGGTCGCGATGACCGACCGCAACAACCTGTTCGCGCTGGTCAAGTTCTATAAGGCCGCCGAAGGCGCAGGCATCAAGCCGATCGCCGGCGCCGACATCAGTGTCGCGGAAGGCGACGAGACGCCGTGGAAACTCACCCTGCTGTGCCGCGACCGCAGCGGCTATCTGTCTCTGTCCCGGCTGCTCAGCCGGGCCTGGATGGAAGGCCAGCGCCACGACGGCGTGATGGTGCGGCCGCAGTGGCTGCAGGAGGCCAACGCCGGACTGTTCGCGCTGGCCGGCCGCCACAGCCAAGCCGGACAGCTGCTTGCCGGCAATCGCCCCGATCTCGCGCTTCAATCACTGGCCGACTGGCAGCGGCATTTCGACGATCGCCTGCACATCGAAGTGACCCGCTGCGGCTTCGAGGCCGAAACGCCGTTCAACGCCTTCGCGCTGCACGCCGCCGCCGAGCGCAGTCTGCCGTTGGTCGCCAGCAACGAGGTGCGCTTCCTCGACGCAGACGGTTTCGAGGCGCATGAGGCGCGCGTATGCATCTCGTCCGGGCGCGTGCTCGATGACCCGAAACGACCGCGCGACTACACCGCCCAGCAATCTCTTAAAACCAGCGAGGAGATGGCGGCGCTGTTCGCGGATGCGCCGGACGCGATCGACAACGCGGTCGACCTCGCCAAACGCTGCAATCTGGAACTGTCGCTGGGCAAGTACTACCTGCCGGCATTCCCGGTACCGAGCGAACACACGCTGGACAGCTGGATCCGCAGCGAAGCGCGCGACGGCCTCGAAAAACGCCTGCAAAAGTACCCGATGGCTACGGGCCACGACCGCGCCAGCTACGACGCACGGCTGGACATCGAGCTGGGCGTGATCGTGTCGATGGGCTTCCCCGGCTACTTCCTGATCGTCGCGGACTTCATCAACTGGGCAAAGGAACACGGTATTCCAGTCGGCCCCGGCCGCGGCTCCGGCGCCGGTTCGCTGGTCGCGTGGGCATTGGGCATCACCGACCTGGACCCGCTGCCGTACGATTTGCTGTTCGAGCGCTTTCTCAACCCCGAACGCGTGTCGATGCCCGACTTCGATATCGACTTCTGCATGGATCGCCGCGACGAGGTGATCGACTACGTCGCTGCCAAATATGGCCGAGACCGGGTCAGCCAGATCATCACCTACGGCACGATGTCGTCGAAAGCCGTGGTGCGCGACGCCGGCCGCGTGCTCGGCTATCCGTACGGTTTCGTCGACGGCATCGCCAAACTCATTCCGCTGCAGCCCGCCGACCCGCTGTCGCTGGAAGACGTGTTGGGTCGCAGTGAAAAGGCCAAGAAGGATCCGAGCCGCGCGATCGGCGAATTCGTCGAGCGCTACAACAGCGAAGACGATTTCCGCGAACTGATCGACCTCGCGCTGGAGCTGGAAGACCTGACCCGCAACGCCGGCAAGCATGCCGGCGGCGTGGTGATCGCGCCGGAGCCGCTGTCCGATTTCTGCCCGCTGTTCGCCGAACACGACGGCCACGGCGGCGGTAAAAACCCGGTCACGCAGTTCGACAAGGACGACGTCGAAACCATCGGCCTGGTGAAGTTCGACTTCCTCGGCCTGCGCACGCTGACGATCATCGACTGGGCGGTGAAGGCCATTAACGTGCGCCGCGCGCGTTTGGGCGAATCGGCGCTGGAGATCGACGCGCTGCCGTTGAACGACAAGCCCAGCTATGCGCTGTTCGCGCGCGGCGACACCGTCGCGGTATTCCAGTTCGAATCGCGCGGGATGCGCGAGCTGCTCAAGCGCGCGAAACCCGACACCTTCGAAGACATCATCGCGCTCGCCGCACTGTTCCGCCCGGGCCCGTTGGGCTCGGGGATGGATCGCGAATGGGTGGATCGCAAACATGGTCGCACCGAGGTGAGCTATCCGCACCCGGCGCTGGAGGCGGTGCTGAAGCCGACCTATGGCGTGATCGTGTATCAGGAACAGGTGATGCAGATCGCGCAGGTGCTGGCTGGTTATTCGCTGGGCGGCGCCGACCTGCTGCGCCGCGCGATGGGCAAGAAAAAACCCGAGGAAATGGCGAAGGAACGCGCCAAATTCGAATCCGGCTCGGCCGAACGCGGGGTCGATCCGCGCACCGCGACGCAGATCTTCGACTTGATGGAAAAATTCGCCGAATACGGCTTCAACAAGTCGCATTCCGCCGCCTATGCACTGGTGGCGTACCAGACCGCGTGGCTGAAGGTGCATTACCCAGCCGAATTCATGTCCGCGGTGCTGTCTTCGGACATGGACAATACCGACAAGGTCGTGGGTTTCCTGGATGAAGCGCGCGCGCTTGGATTGATGGTGATGCCGCCGGATGTGAATGCGTCGGGCTATATGTTCGAGGCAATGGACGACAGGACGATCCGCTACGGCCTGGGCGCGGTCAAAGGCGTTGGTCACGGCGCCTGCGACGCGATCGCCGAGGAATGCAGGCGCGGCGGACGCTATACCGACCTACTTGACTTCAGCAAACGCGTCGACAGCAGCAAGCTCAATCGGCGCACGCTGGAAGCGTTGGTCAGCGCGGGCGCACTGGATGCGCTGGGCAAGAATCGTCCGTCGCTGTTGCTGCAGTTGCCAGAAGTGATCAAAGCCACCGAACAGCTCGCACGCGAGCGTGACGCGGGGCAAGTCTCGCTGTTCGGAAGCTTCGCCGAGGCCGCACCGGAGCTGACGCTTGAACTGCCTGAAACTTCCGACTGGCCGCTGTCGCAGAAGCTCGCCGGTGAGCGCGAAACCCTCGGCCATTACCTCAGCGGCCATCCGCTGGATCCCTATCGCGAAGAGTTGCATGCGCTGGTCGGCACCGACCTGGGCAAGCTCGATCAACTCTGGGACAGCGCATCGTCTTCACGCGGGCGCGGTCAGCGCGGTGGCGACGATGCCGAGGGCGGCGCCCGCCAATGGCGCGCCGAAGCGACCGTCATCCTCGCCGGACAGGTCATCGGCATACGCAAACGCGGCGATTCGCAGGCCTTTGTGCAGCTGGAAGACGGACGCGGCAGAATCGAATGCGCGTTTTTCTCCGAACCGTTCTTCGAATATCAGACCCTGCTGACCCGCGACCGCATTCTGCTCATCGAGGGCGGCCTGCGCGAGGACGAATTCAGCGGCGGCTTCTCGCTGCGCGCAAAACGCTGCTGGGATTACCGTCAGATCTGCGCACAGCAGGCGCAGCGGCTTTCGCTGCGCCTGGATCTGCGCGAATCCGGACTGATGCACAGGATCGAAACCTTGCTCGGCCAACATCGCCCCGGGGCAACACCGCTGCGGCTCGACCTGCTGCTGCCGCAGGGCACCGCCGGTACCATCGATCTCAACGGCAGCCAGTCGGTCAGGATCGAAGCCGACCTGCCAAGCGCGCTACGCGCACTGCCCGGCGTACGCACAGTGAAAGTGGCGATGGGAAAGCCTTGGACGCCGTGATGGCAGCGCGCCACCCTACCCATCAGTACGGTGTTTGCGTGATTCCTCGGCTAGACTTGCCGTCTTTCCAGTCATCGGTCCGCGTCCGCGCATGAATCCGAACTATCTCGATTTCGAACAGCCCATCGCCGATCTGGACGCCAAAATACAAGCGCTGCGCCATGCGAGCGCCGGTCCAGCGGTCAATATCGATGCTGAAATCCACGCATTGCAGAACAAACTGCGAGTGCGCAGCGCGCAGATCTTCCGAGACCTCAGCGCCTGGCAGGTCTCGCAGCTGGCACGTCATCCCTCGCGGCCGTACACCCTCGATTATCTGCGCGTGATCTGCGACGAGTTCCAGGAGCTCGCCGGCGATCGTGCGTTTGCCAACGACAATGCCATCGTCGGCGGCTTGGCCCGCATCGGCGGCCGCAGTCTGATGGTGATCGGCCACGAGAAAGGTCGCGACACGAAAGCCAAAGTCCGGCGCAATTTCGGCATGCCGAAACCCGAGGGCTACCGCAAAGCGCTGCGACTGATGAAGATGGCAGAACGCTTCCAACTGCCGGTGCTGACCTTCATCGACACCGCCGGCGCATGGCCAGGTATTGATGCCGAAGAGCGGGGACAATCCGAAGCAATCGCCCGCAATCTGCTGGAAATGGCGGAACTCAGAGTGCCGATCATCTGTACGGTCATTGGCGAAGGCGGCTCCGGCGGCGCACTCGCCATCGGCGTCGGCGACCGGACATTGATGCTCGAATACAGCACTTATTCGGTGATTTCGCCAGAAGGCTGCGCCTCGATCCTGTGGAAAACCGCGGACAAAAAGCAGGAAGCCGCGCAAGCGATGGCGATCACCGCGAAACGCCTGCGCGATCTCGGCCTGATCGACAAGATTGTTCGTGAACCGACCGGTGGCGCGCATCGCAATCCGGTGCAGATGGCCAAACGCCTGAAAGCTGTTCTGATCAACGAGCTTGATGCGATCACGCCGCTGCCCATTGAGGCGCTGCTGGACCGCCGCTATCAGCGTCTGCGCGGTTATGGGGCCTATGATGCGACGTAAGGAAGCAGGGCGGCCGATACATTTACAAGAACGGCCATCCGGCTTGTGCCAGCAACGACCCACGCCTCACCACGCCTCTGGTTCGAATACACGCAGCAATATCGGGATGCTGGACGATCAAGCGGAAAAAGCCTGAAAAAAAGCCTCTAGGGGCTTGGCGACAGGCTCACCTTGGCCTACAGTGCACAGGCCGGCATGTCGCCCGGCCAAGACATAGATCAACTCCATCGACGAGGAAATCGAACTCCATGGCAACCAAAAAGAAACCCGCCTCCAAGAAGGCCGCTGCCAAGCCGGCCACCCCAAAGCCGATCAAGGACGTGATGAGCAAGTCAGTGCTGGTCGCCCACATCGCTGGCGCGACTGAAGTCGCTGCGAAGGATGTACGCGCGGTCATGGCAGCACTCGAAGCCGCTATCCATGCTTCCATCGGCAAGAAGGGAGCCGGCATGTTCGTATTGCCAGGCGTGCTGAAGATTACCGCTGCGAGTGTTGCGGCAAAGCCGAAGCGTAAAGGCGTCAATCCTTTCACAGGTCTGGAAACTACATTCGCTGCCAAGCCTGCCACTGTGAAGGTCAAGGTGCGTCCTATGAAAAAGCTCAAAGACGCTGCCACCGCTTGAATTGATCCGAGGTTAGCCCGTCGTTGGATCGTGCGGCGGTTGACGAAAGGCTGGCATCCCCTCAAGGATCCGGCCTTTTGTTTTTACCACACCTGAACGCACTTCATGGATCCAGCGCAAATACTGCTTTCGATGATCGCCGCTTCAGCCATATACCGGATATCGAGCCGGCGACCGGGGTAATTTCGAGCTGCTGTGACTGGTGACTTGCGGAGAGCACTCGGTTGCTATGGTCACTACTTGCTATCGCCGCGTCCAGGCAGCGCTCACCTGAGTCTGTCCTCAGATTTCAAACCGATAGACAGCTTTGGCAGCAGCTGCTCACTGTCGCGTAAATCAGACTCACAGCCGAAGACTTCACCTACCGAATATGGGACAGCGCCGGTATCGAACAAAGATCCGCCGCGGACATAGACAATGTACAGGTAGGACAGCGGAACGAATTCATAGCGGTAGCACACTTGGAACCCAAGGTTGCGCAGCGCGAAATCCTGGAGCCGATTGTTGCTGCGCACCAGCCTGCCGTCAGCCGCGACCCGCCAAATCCGCTTGGTCTCAGCCTCCAGACCGAGTGACTCAAGACGCACGCGCGGTTCCTGCTTCAAACCGATCAGCCACACCGTGCCTGCATTGAGGAGGACCTGTTCCGAACCATAGATGCCGAGCAGGTTGTGGCCACGCCTTAGTGTCCAGTCGGGATTACGCTGCAGCTGCAGCCCCATGAAGACACTCAGATTGTCGTTGAACGCATAGTTGGGTTCCACATAAGTGGTCCACGCGCCCGGATCAAGACCGCCCAGCCCTTCTGCGCTGTAACGCAGATTTGCATAAAACGACCACTGTCTTTTCTTCGGAAAAAAGCGCTCGACGAAACCGTACAGACGACCCGGATGATCGACTACACCATTGCCCCGGGCGATCAGGTCGTCGTGACCCGGAGTTATGCCAGGGAATCAGCATCTCCGCGGACCAACCGCTGTCGTCCTCCGAAATCGCATGCGCCCAATCACCGTCCCAGTCGGCATTGAACTGATTTTCATTGCTGATCGTGCTGTCGGCGATGCCGTTGGAAAGGGCAACCATGAAATGGTAACCACTACGCCCATCACCATCGAAATCGACATACAGATTCACGCGATCGACGTTGCCGTTGTTGTCGCGCTGGGACCGCTACCGGGTGCGCGGTATGCCAGCCGGCTGCAGGTTGAGGAACGCGACCGCCAGACCATCGGCGGTCGCGATGTACCACGCCTCGGTCGTGTGCCGGCTCGGCTCGCGGGTGAGCGGCTGGGTCATGCGGAAATCGCCAATCCGCTGCACGCTGGACCATGCTGTCGAATCAATCTTTCCATCGATATCAATGGCGAGCGCCGGCAGCGGCAGCGAGGCGACCAACGCTAGAAGCCAAGCGCGCACGGGCATATTCCGAACAAAGAGTGGGCGCATGCCGCTTCAGCCGCATGCATCGGGCGACTGTCTTAAGTCATGAAAACCATTCCCTTCGCGTATCCGCCGTCACCACCGCATGGCGGGATTTTTCCACCGCCCCTCAACGCTTGGGCTGCAGCATCGTCCCGGTGCATCGCTTGGCGCCGCATTTGCAGCCCCACACTTTTTTCATCTTCGCTGTATGCGGCGTATCCAGAACGATCCCGTAGTTGTAGGTCAGCTCTTCGCCAGGCTCGATATCGCGGATCGCCTCAATGAAGATCTTGTCCTTGTGCGCCTTGCCTTTGGCGTTTTCTTCGACTACCGCTTCACAGTTCGGTGCACAGCTGTGATTGAGCCAACGTGCCACGTTGCCGTCGACATTGGCGTCAATGACGTAATCGTCGTTGAGCGTGAACAGGAAGGTATGACCGTTCTCTTCGAGTTCGCCGTAGGCCTCATCGACCTGTGCATGCGTGCTCACCTTGCCTTTGTAGCGCACGATGCGCTCGCCTTTGCGGATCGCTTCGTCGGCGAACACACCGTTGCCGTGAATGGGCGACAAACGGGCGACGATCTTCTTCTTCGACATGGCTTGGATGGTTCCGACGGAGTCTGCGTGGACTGCGATTATGGCCCAACTCGCTGCGATATCGAACGCGGCGGACGAACCCTGCGCGCCCTGTCCTGCGCCCCAAACAGGGGACATCCACTCTGTGCGGCTGAGCGGAATAGCACCAAATGATGCGGTCCGTCATCCGTAGAACATGGCCACAGGCGTTGCCCGGCCCGAAAGAATGAACCATAGAATCGCTTGCGTGACCGGTTGATTGAGCCCCGGGCGGAGAAAGCGTACAATTTCGGTCCTGTATCACATTGCGCCCACCGCTCCGCGGTTCGACGCCACCGGGATCATGCTTCGAGTCACCAAACTCACCGATTACGCCACCGTGGTGCTGACCGTCCTGGCCAGTGCGCCCGAGGCCGTGCTCAGCGCCACTGGTCTCGCCGAACGCGCCGGGCTGGAAACGCCGACGGTCGCCAAGCTGCTCAAACCCTTGGCCCAGGCCGGGTTGGTGCAGGCCTTTCGCGGCGCGGCCGGCGGCTATCGTTTGGCGCGCCCGGCAGCCAAGATCTCGCTGGTGGAGATCGTCGAGGCGATGGAAGGGCCGCTGGCGATGACCGAATGCAGCATTCATGACGGCCACTGCGGCATCGAGCAATCCTGCGGCGCGCGCGCCAACTGGCGGCGGATCAACGATGTCGTTGCCGATACCCTGCGTCGCATTACCCTGGCCGATATGGCGCTGCCGGTCGCTGACACGCCGTCGCGCAAAGCCATTCCTGTTTCGCTGTCGGCCAACTGAGAACCTCCATGACCGCCACCGCCCCCCAGATCGTGACAGCACCGCCGGTGCAGAACGCCGGAATTCTCGAACAGCTCGGCCGTCGTTATGACGCCGGCTTCGTCACCGAGATCGAGTCCGAGACTTTGCCGCCGGGTCTGAACGAAGACGTCGTGCGTTTCCTGTCGGCGAAAAAAGACGAGCCCGAGTGGATGACCGAATGGCGACTCGCCGCATACCGGCACTGGCTGACGATGACGCCGCCGCACTGGGCGAAACTTGAGATCGCACCGATCGATTTCCAGTCGATCAGCTACTACTCCGCGCCGAAAGCAAAATACGCCTCGCTTGCCGATGTGCCGCAGGAACTGCTTGATACCTACGACAAGCTCGGCGTGCCGCTGCATGAGCGTGCAAAGCTGGCCGGCGTTGCCGTCGACGCAGTGTTCGACTCGGTCAGCGTCGGCACTACATTTCGCAAGGAATTGGCTGAAAAAGGCGTGATTTTCTGCTCGATGTCTGAAGCGCTGCACGATTATCCGGATCTGGTCCGCCAGTACCTCGGTAGCGTGGTGCCGGTCGGCGACAACTATTTCGCAGCGCTGAATTCTGCGGTGTTCTCGGACGGCAGTTTCGTATTCATTCCCAAGGGCGTGCGCTGCCCGATGGAGCTCAGCACTTACTTCCGGATCAATGCGATCAACACCGGTCAGTTCGAGCGCACGCTGATCATCGCCGAAGAGAAATCCTACGTCAGCTATCTTGAAGGCTGCACTGCGCCGATGCGCGATGAAAACCAGCTGCACGCAGCGGTGGTCGAACTGGTCGTGCTGGACGATGCGGAGATCAAGTATTCGACGGTGCAGAACTGGTATCCCGGCGATGAGAACGGCGTTGGCGGCATCTACAACTTCGTCACCAAACGCGGCGAGTGCCGCGGCGCGCGCAGCAAGATCAGCTGGACCCAGGTGGAGACCGGCTCGGCGATCACCTGGAAATACCCGTCCTGCGTACTGCTCGGCGACGACTCCACCGGCGAATTCCATTCGGTCGCGCTCACCCATCATCGCCAGCAGGCCGACACCGGCACCAAAATGATCCACATCGGAAAGCGCACCAAGTCGAAGATCGTCAGCAAGGGCATCAGCGCCGGCCGCGGCCAGAACAGCTATCGCGGGCTGGTGAAAGTGGAGCGCGGTGCCGACGGTGCGCGCAATCACACCCAGTGCGACAGTCTGTTGATCGGCAAACGCTGCGGCGCGCACACCTTCCCGTACATCGAAGTGAAGAACCCCAGCGCGACTGTCGAGCATGAGGCCACTACCTCGAAAATCAGCGATGACCAACTCTTTTATTGCCGCAGTCGCGGTATTTCGGAAGAAAATGCGGTGTCGCTGATCGTCGACGGCTTCTGCAAAACCGTGTTTCGCGAACTGCCGATGGAATTCGCGGTGGAAGCCAAGAAACTGCTGGAAGTCTCGCTGGAAGGCGCTGTCGGATGACTGCGACGACGGCCGGCGAAACCGATCTGCAGCAGCTGCTGGCTGGGCTTTCGCCTGAGCTTGCCGAGCACCCGCGCGCGATTCGCAGCCAAGCAGTCAACGTGCCCGCATCTGAGGATGCGATCATGACGTTTCGAGAAAGCGAAGGGATGACCGTCATCGTGCCTGTGACGGCTGTACCTGCGACCGAAGATGAGCAAGCGGAGCCGCTGTGGGCGCAGATTACCCTGCGCATCCATTCCAGTCTGGAAGCGGTCGGGATGATGGCAGCGATCGCCGCTGCGCTCACTGCGCGCAACATTCCCTGCAATGCGGTGTCGGCGTATTACCACGACCATCTCTTCGTCCCCTGGGCGCGCCGCGAAGACGCCTGTCTCGCACTGCAAGAACTCTCAAACGGAATCACCGCATGACCCTCAGCGATATCATCGGCACCATCGGCGTCAGCACGCTGCTGATCGCATTCGTGCTTAACCAGCGGCGGATGCTCTCCGAGCACTCGCGCGCATTTCTCACGATGAATCTGATCGGTGCCGTCCTGTGTGGGTACTCCGCGTGGCTGGTGCGTTTCATGCCGTTCGTCGTGCTTGAAGCCGTGTGGGCAATGTTTGCCGCATGGGGACTTTTGCGCTGGTCGCCGGCCACCGAAGACTGATCTCTTTATTCCCAACAAATACCGACCGTAAAAGAACACACCATGCTGAAGATCGAAAACCTCCACGCCCGGGTCGCCGGCAAACACATTCTCAAAGGCGTCACGCTGGACGTGAAGCCCGGCGAAGTGCACGCCATCATGGGGCCGAATGGCGCCGGTAAATCCACCCTCGGCAACATCATCGCCGGTCGCGACGGTTACGAGATCGTCGAAGGCACGGTGTCGTTCGAAGATCAGGATCTGCTGTCACTGGAGCCAGAACAACGCGCAGCTCTAGGCGTGTTTCTGGCGTTCCAGTATCCGGTCGAAATTCCGGGCGTGAACAACACCTACTTCCTGCGCAGCGCGCTCAATGCACAGCGCAAGGCGCGCGGCGAAGGTGAGCTTGATTCGATGCAGTTCCTGAAGCTGGTGCGCGAAAAACTGGCTGTGCTGCATCTGAAGGACGAGCTGCTGCATCGCGGCGTCAATGAAGGCTTCAGCGGCGGCGAGAAGAAACGCAACGAGATCTTCCAGCTCGCCGTGCTGGAGCCGAAGCTGGCAATTCTCGACGAAACCGACTCCGGTCTCGATATCGATGCGCTGAAAGCCGTTGCCGACGGCGTCAACGCACTGCGCAGCCCCGACCGCGCCTTCGTGGTCATCACGCACTACCAGCGTCTGCTCGATTACATCAAACCGGATGTGGTGCACGTGCTGGCCGACGGGCGCATCGTCGAAAGCGGCGGACCGGAACTGGCGCTGGAGCTTGAAGCCCACGGCTATGCCTGGATCAAAGACCGCGTTGCGCCCGAGACGACAGCACGATGAGCGCCCTGCTCGACGCCTTCGCGACCGCGTTCGACAGCCTTACCCAGCGCGAGGCTGCAGGCCTTGGCGAGCATCGACGCGCCGCGCTTGACGCCGCGCTGCGCGACGGTCTGCCCGGGCCGCGCAGCGAAGCCTGGAAATACACGCCGCTGCGCGCACTGGAGCGGCGCGCGTTCGTGCCGACAGCAGCGACCACTGCGATCGATCACACCGCACTCGCAGCTGCGCTGAACAGCATTCCGACGCCGCGAATGGTGTTCGTCGACGGGCGCTTCGATTCGACATACAGCGACATCACCAACTTGCCCGCCAGCATCGACGCGCGGCCGCTGTCGCAGGTGTTGGATGAGGGCGAACCGCGCGATGCGAATTTCATGCACCGTCGCTACATCGGCGCAGATGAAGTCTTCGCTGTGGTCAACGCCGCACTCGCCGAAGAAGGTGCGGTGATCCGCGTCGACCATGCCGCCGCCGATGCCGGGGCAACGCTGCATGTCGCCTTTATCGCCAGCGGCGCATCGCCCGAGTCGGCGGTGAACCTGCGGCACTTCATCGATCTGCGCAAGGATGCCGTACTGCATCTGGTCGAGCACCACATCGCGCTGGGTGAACATCGCGGTCTCGCAAACCATGTGATGCACGTGCATCTCGGCCAGCGTGCGCGACTGACTCACGTGCGCGTACAGACCGAGGCAGAAGGCGCGAGCGCATTCGCGCGCTGCGATGCGGTGCTCGCGCGCGAAGCCGACTATCGCCGCATCGACCTCGAACTCGGCGCTGCGCTGTCGCGGCACGAATTGAATGTGCGGCTGGAAGGCGAAGGCGCAAGTTTGACCGCCAACGGTGTGCTGTTCGCCGACGGAAAACGCCATGTCGATACCCGTCTGGGGATCGAACACATCGCCCGCGATACGTCGTGCGATCTGCTGTGGCGCGGGCTCGGCGCCGACCGCGGCCGCGCGGTATTCCACGGCGGCATCGTGATCCGCGAAGGTGCGGATGGCAGCAACGCCAAGCTGTCGAACAAGAATCTGCTGCTGTCGGCACAGGCCGAGATCGACACCCAGCCGGTGCTGGTGATCTACGCCGATGAAGTGCAGGCCGCGCACGGCGCGACGGTCGGCCAGCTTGATCCGAACGCGCTGTTCTACCTGCGTTCCCGCGGGTTATCCGAAGCCGATGCGCGTGCGCTGCTCACCGCCGCGTTCTGCCGCGAAGTGCTGGCCAGCATCGACGATGTTGCGCTGCGCGAATCGCTGACCGCCGTGGTCGATGCGCATCTCGCGCGAGTGACGACGATATGAGCGCGCAGCCCGTCAACAGCGCTCGCGACTGGAACGCGATCCGCGCCGATTTCCCGCTGCTGACGCGTGAAGTCCACGGCAAGCCGCTGATCTATCTGGATTCCGCCAACACCGGGCAGAAACCGGCGGCGGTGATCGATACCGTCGATGATTTTTTTCGCTGCCATAACGCCAACGTCAGCCGTGCGGTGCATGCGCTGGGCGCTGAAGCCACCGACGCCTATGAAGGTTCGCGCACCAAGCTGGCCGCGTTTCTCAACGCACACCGCGATGAGCTGGTGCTGTGCAGCGGCACCACGTTCGCGATCAATCTGGTCGCGTATGCCTGGGCGCTGCCGCGGCTGAAAACCGGCGATGCGATTCTGCTCTCGCGGATGGAGCATCACGCCAACATCGTGCCGTGGCAGCTCATCGCAGCACGCACCGGCGCCACGATCAAGGTTGCGGAGATTCGCGACGACGGCACGCTGGATCTTGATGCGCTGTATGCGGCGATGACGCCGGAGGTGAAGATTCTCGGCCTCACCCACGTCAGCAACGTGCTGGGAACGGTCAATCCGGTCCGCGATATCTGCCGCGAAGCGCGGCGTCGCGGCATTGTCAGCGTGATCGACGGTTCGCAGGCCGCACCGCATCGCACGCTTGATGTGCCTGCGCTGGGCTGCGATTTCTACGCCATCACCGGCCACAAAATGTGCGGCCCGACCGGCACCGGTGCGCTGTGGGCGCGACGCGAACACCTCGCAGCCATGTCGCCGTTTCTCGGCGGCGGCGAGATGATCAAGGAAGTCCGCTTCGAAGGCACGACCTACAACGATGGCCCGCATCGTTTCGAAGCGGGCACGCCCAACATCGCCGGGCATATCGGTCTCGGCGCCGCGGTCGATTATCTGTCGGCCATCGGCATGGATGCGATCGAAGCGCGCGAAGCCGAACTGCTGGCGCATGCCACCGAAGCGCTGTCCCACATCGATGGCCTGCGCATCATCGGCACTGCGCCTGAGAAAGCGGCGGTGATCAGCTTTCTGGTCGAAGGTGCGCACGCGCATGATCTGGCGACGCTGCTCGATCTGGAGGGCGTTGCGGTGCGCTCCGGTCAACACTGCGCGCATCCACTGATGCAGTTTTACGGCGTAGCCGCGACCTGCCGCGCATCGTTCGCGTTCTACAACACGCACGATGAGATCGAACGCTTCGTCGCTGCGCTCATCAAGGTGCGGCGCCTGCTCGGCTGAACAGGCGCTCCGGATTTCAGGACTCAGGATTCAGGATTCAACCCAGTGTCAGAACTCGCTTTCCGCCAGGCCTCCGAGGCCGATATTCCTGCCTTGGTCGCGCTGGTCACGTCCGCATATCGCGGCAAAGCCAGCCAACAGGGCTGGACCACCGAAGCCGATCTTCTCGACGGACAGCGCATTGATGCTGATATGTTGCGGGCCGATCTGGCCCAGCCGGACAGCACGATCCTGATCGCCGAAAATCAATTGGGTCTGATCGCCTGCGCGCATATCGCGGTCGAAGACGGCGCGGGCTATTTCGGCATGTTCTCGGTCAGCCCCGAGGCGCAGCGCGGCGGCATCGGCAAGGCGGTATTGGCCGAAGCGGAGCGCATCGCGCGCGACACGTTCGGCTGCACGCGGATGCGCATGACCGTGATCGATGCGCGCGAGGAATTGATCGCGTATTACCTGCGTCGCGATTACGTTCGCACCGGCGTCAAAAAACCGTTTCCCTATGGTGATCCACGCTACGGCCTGCCCAAGCGCGACGATCTGCGCTTTGAAGTGCTGGAGAAAATACTGGAGCCCACACCGTGAGCGACTGGACCTTCGTCTGCGCGACCGGGCAGCTGCTGCCCGGCGAGAAAACCGTGGTCTGGGCAGACGATACGCCGATCCTGGTGGTCAACCTCGACGGCGATCTGTATGCGCTTGAAGACCGCTGCACTCACGACGAATTCGAGCTGTCGTCGGGTGATGTCGATGTCGCGGAAGGCAGCATTACCTGCGTACTGCACGGCGCGCGCTTCGATCTGCGCGAAGGCACCGCGCTGTGTGCGCCAGCCTATGAGCCTGTCGCGAAATTTCCGGTGAAGATCGAACACGGCGGCATCTGGGTGCGCGATGATCGTTGAATAACCCCTCGCGTGAGCATGTTGCGTAGCGTGCGCGTGTTGCGCAACGTGGGCATGCTGCGAGTGAAAGCAGGTGCGCGACACGCACACCCTATGACCGTTTGCTGTTTTTTTGTGGGAGCGACGCAAGTCGCGACGAACAATATCAGCCCAAAACTTCCAACCCCAGCGTCGCCAGCATCCCGGTCATGCGCCCGGCCTGCATGGCCTGCTCGCTCGATGCATTGCCCTGCTCCGCGCGCTTGGCGACGCCCTGCGCTATAGCGGCAAGGCGGAAAAAACTGAAAGCCAACACGAACGGCCAATCCATCGGAATCGGCCGACCTGTCACCTGTGAATAGTGCGCAAGCAAGGCGGCTTCGTCGGGAATGCCCAGCGCTGCACGATCCAATCCCGCCAGCCCCGGCAGCGCCGGATTGCGCGGCAGGCGCAGCGCCATGCAGAAATAGCCGAGGTCCGCGAGCGGATGGCCCAGCGTCGACAGTTCCCAGTCGACGATCGCGATCACGCGCGGCCTGTCTGGATGGAACATCAGGTTATCGATGCGGAAGTCGCCGTGTGCCAGCGCGATCACGCCATCATCGGCAGGGCATCGGGCCGGCAACGCGTCGATCAGCGACTCCATCGCTGCGATCGGCTGCGTTTCGCTGGCGCGGTATTGCTCGGACCAACGCCTGATTTGACGTCCGAAGTAATTGCCGGGCTTGCCGTAATCGCTCAAGCCAACCGCAGCCGGATCGATGGTGTGCAGTGCCGCCATCGCGTCGATGATGCCGGTGTAAATGGCAGTACGCCCGGCGGCGTCCATCTCGGGCAGCGATGGATCCCAGAAGATGCGGCCATCGACGAAACTCATCAGATAAAACATCGAACCAATGATCGATGCATCGCTGCACAGATGCAGCGGCTGCGCGACCGGCACCGCCGTGCCGTGCAGCGCCTGCAGCACACGGAACTCGCGGTCCACGGCGTGCGCCGAAGGCAACAGTTGGCCCGGCGGCTTGCGGCGCAGCACATAGGTGCCGCTGGCGGCGTCGATGCGGTAGGTGGGATTGGATTGACCGCCCTTGAACTTGGTCGCGGTCAGCGGGCCGCGGAAGCCCTCGACGTGGGCTTCGAGATAGGTCGCGAGCGATTCGAGCGGCAGATCAAGCGGATGGGTCATCGTCATGTCTGTGATCTCAGCCCTTCAACATCGAGCGCGCCAACGACGCGATATGCACTTCATCCGGTCCATCCGCCAAGCGCAGCGAACGCGCACCGGCATAGGCTTGCGCCAGAAAGTAATCCTGCGACAAACCACCGCCGCCGTGCAGCTGCATCGCGCGGTCGATCACTGCGCAGGCCATTCGCGGCGCGACGATCTTGATCATGCCGATCAGATCTTTCGCGCCTTTGTTGCCGTACGCGTCCAGCGCCGCAGCGGCCTGCAGCGTGAGCAGACGCGCCTGTTCGATCTCGCAGCGCGACAGCGCGATGGCTTCCTGCGCCATGCCGTGTCCACCCAGAGGCCGACCGAAGGCTTCACGGCTGCGCGCACGCTCGATCATCAGTTCCAGGGCGCGCTGCGCCAGACCAATCAAACGCATGCAGTGATGAATGCGCCCAGGCCCCAGCCGCGCCTGCGCGATCTCGAAACCGCTGCCGGATGTGCGCAGCAGATTCGCGACCGGCACGCGCACATCCGTGAATTCGATTTCGACATGACCATGCGGCGCATCGTCGTAGCCGAAGACCGTCAACGGTCGCAGGGCACGCACGCCGGGCGTATCCATCGGCACCAACACCATCGATTGACGAAGATGTTTAGGTGCGTCCGGATCGGTCACGCCCATCACGATCAGGATTTTGCAGCGTGGATCGCCGGCGCCGGTGGTCCACCATTTGCGGCCGTTGATGACGAAATGATCGCCATCGCGCACGATCGGCAGCGCGATATTGGTGGCGTCGGAACTGGCGACATCGGGTTCGGTCATCGCAAACGCCGAACGGATCTCGCCGGCCAGCAGTCGCGGCAGCCACGGCGCCTGTTGTTCAGGCGTTGCGAAGTGCAGCAGCACTTCCATGTTGCCCGTGTCGGGCGCGCTGCAGTTGAACACTTCCGGCGCAAACAGACTGCGGCCGGTGCGTTCGGCGATGGGCGCATAGTCGAGATTGCTCAGGCCGGCACCGCGCACGGGATCGGGCAGAAACAAATTCCACAGACCCGCTGCTTTCGCATCCGCCTTCAATGATTCCAGCAGCGGCGGAATGGTCCAGCGCGTCTGCGGATCAGCCGCATGCGCATGGAAAGCTGCTTCCGCCGGAATGATCCTGTCCGACACGAAGCGCGCAACTGCAGCCTGCAGTTCGCGCGAACGCTCTGAAAAAGGAAACAAACTGATCGCGGATTCAGTATTCATTAGATTCTCGAAAAAGCATATGCAGCGGCGGCATCAATAGTACGTCCACAGCTCGCGTTCGCCGTGCAGATGCGGCAGCGCATTCCACGTCCCCATCCGCAGGCGACCGCCGTGCGGATGGAACTCGGACAGCGCGCTGTTGCGCAGCGACAGATTGAGTTCGACCGCGCGGTTCACCGGTACATCCAGCGCGATCTGCGCCAACCGCGAAATCACCCCGCCGGAGCTCAGCACCAACACTTCATTGTCGCCCGCCAGTGCTTCCAGCCGATCGCTCGCCGACTGCACGCGCTGGCCAAATGCTGCCCAGCTCTCGGGCAAGTCCGGCAATTCGTCGTGCGCCCACGCCAGCAGCGCAGCCCGCAGCATCGCACCGACATCGCGCGGATTACCGCTGCGGCTGGCGACCACAACCGGATGCGTCGGGTTGTTGGCCTGATAGGCGCCGAACACCGCCTCGTGATCGAACTCCGCGAAACCTTCATCGGCGATGGGCTCAGGCAGCGGCTGGCCCTGCTCCGCGAACGCCGCCGCCACACCCTCGGCGGTTTGTCGATGCCGACGCATGCCGCCCACCACCACCGCCTCGAAACGGTGCCCACCGCGCACCAGCCAATCGCCCAAGCGGCGCGACTGCAGCTGCCCGCGCTCAGAGAGATTGTCGTAATCGGCGGCGCCGTAGCTGGCCTGTCCGTGGCGGACCAATAACAGGCTCATGGCGATACGTCCGGGGTGTTGAGGCTGCTTACAGTGCGGGTGGTGTCCAGAACATATCGTCCGTCAATCAGGCTTGCGCCATCCTACGCACCGCGTCACGCCGGTCAAGCCATCATGCGGATGTGCAATCACAAAAACGTCACCGGGGCGCTGCTGCGGATGATGCCCACCTGGAACGGCGACAGCGCGTCTCCGCTGATGTTGCGCTCGGCCATCAATTCGCCGGCGCCACTGTTGACATGACCCAACAGGCCAAGCGCATGGCAAATTTCGTGCGCAATGAGATATTTTCCAGTGCTCAGATATTTCGTATTCGGCATGCCCGTCACGCCTGCAGAGGACGCGACCGTCGGCGGAAAGGGCTGCAATGGCGCACTGACAGCGGGGTTGAATACGATATCGGAGATCACCGAATCGCGCTCCACCGCGACCCAATCGGTGAAAGGGCCTCCGGAAGCGCCATCCACATTCGTCGTGCCCGGGCCGTCATAGCCGACCTCGCGTATCACGTACACGAGTATCGGATGCCCCACGGCGAGTAAAGACCAGATATTCGACTCGAAGAGCTTGATGGTTTGAAGTTGATGCCAGCTGCCTTTGAGCCATGCTTCGTCAAGGATCAGATCGAAATTGGTGCCTAGACGCAGTGCGTTTTCGGGTGGGTTGCGGATCGGCTCGTGAAAGGTGGTGTGCACTCTGATTTGTGCTCTCTCGTAGAAAATGCGCTCGGTCTCCGCCATGACCTTCTCAAGATGCTGGCGGTTGGCCAACGGGATATCGCCCTCGCACAGCGGAAGCACATGCACACGCAGGTGTTTGGTGATACGGATCCCGACGATGCGTGCGAAGCCGTCGGCCAAGCCGACCCCATAACTGATCACAGTCACCGCCGCACGTATCAATGCTTTGAAAAACGGGCCTACGATCGGTATGGCAAGCACGAAGTTGAGCACCGCAGCAAACGTATTGGCAAGAAAATTCAGGGTTTCGCAAATCGTGCGGAACACGATGGTCACGACGATCCTGACTACCCATTTCACCACTTTGACGAATATCGTCACCAACCAGCAAAACCAGCCGATCGGATTCCACCAGTCGTACTCCTCGCACTTCTCCTCGGTCTTCTTGATCCAATCGTCGATGGGATTCCAGAACTCCTCCTCGATACGCGACTGATAGGTTTTGCAGATCGTTGCCATGGCGTTGATGTCCGCAGGCTTGGGGATCGGGAAATTGCAGGTCACTTATCCACCAACGCGAACCGAACGTCGCCCGGCCAGACATTTCGCATAGCGCACCGCTTGACCCATCGCATCAAATTGAACCGGCCCATGTGATTGGTGAATTCCATGCGCGCTGCCGACATCAAACTTGCTTGCGAAAGAATTGCATTTGCGAACAATTCTCATTAACATGAGTCTCAAGGCGCCACCCCCATGGCGCATTACTCGAACTCATCTCATATGACACATCGTCTCCCAGCCCCTGCCCCGCTGGCTGCCGCATTGGCTGCCATTCTGGCCTCACTCATCACGGCCCCTGCGTTCGCCGCACTGGACATGGCCGCCGCCGAGAAAGAAGCGGTGGACCTCGACACCATCCGTGTGCGCGGTCAGCGCCTGAACACGTATCAGACCGATCGCAGCACCAGCGCCACGAAAACCGATACCGCGCTGCAGGATGTGCCGCAGGCGATCACCGTAGTCACTGAGCGGCAGATGCGCGACCAGGCCGTGCAGGGCATGGCCGACGCGGTGCGCTACGTGCCCGGCATCGGCATTACCCAGGGCGAAGGCAATCGCGACGGGCTGGTGTTCCGCGGCAACAGTTCGACCGCGGATTTCTTCGTCGACGGCATGCGCGACGATGTGCAGTACTACCGCGACACCTACAACATCGGGCGTATCGAGGCCTTTAAAGGTCCGAACGCGATGATTTTCGGCCGCGGCAGTCCCGGCGGGTTGTTGAACCGCGTGACCAAGACCGCAGATTGGCGCGAAGCGCTGAATGTCGGCCTGCAGTTCGGCTCATGGCAGAAGCGCCGCGCGACCGCCGATTATGCACATCCGTTCAGCGATGCTTTCGCGTTCCGTGTCACCGGCGTGTACGAGGATTCGGAAGGCTTCCGGGATGGTTACGCACTCAAGCGTCGGGGTCTGAACCCGACCGCTGCGATCCAGGCTGGCGAGAAAACCTTGATTACGTTGGGCTATGAGTATTTTCGCGATCAACGTACTGCCGACCGCGGCATTCCGTCGTATGCGAGTGCTTTCAACGGTACGCGCTTCCCGGTTGCGACTGATCGCGAGACCTTTTTCGGCGATCCGGAAGCGAGCCGCGGCGATGTCGAAGTGAATGCCTTCACTGCGCTTGTCGAACACGATTTCGGCGATGGCACTGTGCTGCGCAACCGCACTCGCATCGCGAACTACGACAAGTACTACGGCAACGTGTTTCCGGGCAACGTCAACACCGCAGGCACGACGGTCGCACTGTCGGCGTATCTGCAGGACACTGACCGCAAAAATCTGTTCAATCAGACTGACCTGATTTTTTCAGCGACCACGGGTTCGATAGAACACAAATTCATGACCGGCGTGGAATTCGGCCGTCAGGACACCGATAACCTGCGCCGCAGCGGTCGATTCACGCTGGGCGCAGGCTCGCCCTGCCTCACCGGCTCCACGGCCAGCAGCTGCGTGGTGGCGCTGAACAGCCCCAACGTATCGCCATTGGTGGTCTACGCCAATAACAGCACTGCCGGCAGCGGCGACGCGCGCAACTCCGGCGTGGCGAAAGTCGCGGCGATCTATGCGCAGGACCAGATCGAGTTCTCGTCGAAATGGTCGGCTATTGTTGGTCTGCGCTACGACCAGTTCGATGTCGACTTTACCGATCTTCGCACCGGCGTATCGGCACAGAATCGTCAGCTGTCGTCTTCGGACAAGCTGTGGTCGCCCCGTGTCGGCTTGGTGTTCAAACCGGTCGAAAATCTCTCGCTCTACGCAAGCTACGGCGTGACCTATCTGCCCCGGTCGGGCGAACAGCTCGGCTCGCTGGCGTTCAACAGCCAGTCGCTGGATGCGGAAGAATTCGAGAACACCGAAATCGGCGCCAAGTGGGAGCTTCGTCCGGGCCTCACTGCCGAAGCCGCCGCGTTCCGTCTCAACCGCAGCAACTCCGCGATCACGGATCCCACCGATTCGACGCGTCTGATCCTGCTTGCGGGCGACAGCCAGCGCGTCGATGGCGTCGAGCTGTCGCTGGCCGGTAATCTCACCGAGAAATGGCAGGTGATCGGCAGCTATGCGTGGCTGGATGCGCGCACCGTGCGCACGATCGGCACCACGCCCGCCGGCCGGGTACTGCCGCAGACGCCGGAGACCTCATTCGGACTGTGGAATCGCTACGATTTCACTGATCGCTGGGGTGTCGCTCTGGGTGTGAGCTTTCGCAGCGAATCCTTCGCTTCGATCAGCAACGCGGTCACGCTGAAAAGCTACGCCCGTTACGACGGTGCCGTGTATTACAAGTTCGACGAGCGTTTCTCGGCACAGCTCAACGTCGAGAACTTATTTGATAAAGCCTATTTTCCTTCGGCACATAGCGACAGCAACATCTCGCCGGGTGCGCCGCGGTCGGCGTATGTGACGCTCAATTTCAAGTTCTGATCGTTGTCCTCAACTGAATGCTTAAGCTATTCGCCTATGTCCGCATCCAACGCCTCCTCTACCGCACGTCGCCCAGGTAACAGTGTGCATCGCTGGATCCGACAGCTGCATCTATGGATCGGCGCATGGGGCGCACTGGCTGCGGTGCTTTATGGCTCGACCGGATTGATCATGAGTCATCGCTTCGGCGATGGCGCCTGGCCGCAGGGCAAAAACCAAGAACTGGACAAACGCGAGCTGGCGATTCCAGCCAATGCGCGCACAAGTGCGGAAGCGTTGTCGCTCTGGCTGCTGAAAGCAGAAGGACTGGAAGCGCAGATCATCCGTAAACCGCCGCCTGGCGAGCCGTCGAAAGGTCCTGAACGCTGGACATTGAATGGCGGCACTGCCAGCGAGGGTTGGGCGCTTGAATATAAAGTCGGTGCTGAAACCGCTGAGTTGAAACGATCGCAATACAGCACGCTTGCCGCACTCAATCGCCTGCACAAAGCCTCCAGCGGCGGCATGGGTTGGCTCATCTTGAGCAACAGTTTTGCGATCAGCATGATCCTGCTGGGACTGTCAGGCCTGTGGCTGTGGGCGCGCGGTCGAAGTGCGAAACAAATGCTCATCAGCGTGACTGCGGCATCTGCAGCCGCGATCACCGTGGTAATGGTCGCGAATCTGTTCTGACACCAATACAGCCGCTCAACGCGTCCGCAGCCGGATCACCAGCACTTCACCGCCGCCGTCCAGCGCAAAACGCGCGCGCGTCGTTTCAGCGCTGAATAACAATGTATCGCCAATCGCAGCGGTGGCGCGGTCAGCACCATCGCTGGCCTGCGCGTGACCGGACAGCACATGCACCGCCCACTGCTCGCCGGGTTCGACAAACAGCACCATCAGGCCAACTAATGGACGATGCCAAAGCTCGGCATCGATGCGGTCGCGGCGCCACATCAGATTGAAATCATGGGTCGGGCCGTCGATCAATTCGCCGAATGCAATTCGCTCACCGGCGAACCGCAGCCGGCCGTGCGGCGGTTCGATCACGTGCACTTCGTCGTCATCGAAACGCAGGCGCAGGCCATTGCCATGCAGCAAGATCAGCTCACGCTCTATGTCGGGGAATATGGAAAACGGCCCGTCCTGTTCGATCTCGGCGATCGACATCCGCCACTCCCACGCATCGCCGGTATCTGTTCCGGAGCTGGGCGAACGCAGGATCTCGCGGGTCCAGCCAAAGCCATTCCGCCAGCGTTCGCGGCGGTATTCGTGCGCGGGGATCAACTGCAGATTCGGACGCACGCTGGTGGACACACCACGCTCCTGAATGGATGCGGCGAGTGTAGCGGAGGCGGCCCTGATCCTCACCCACACCCGGGTCAAGTCCGGGGCAGGCTCTTCGGGCACCCTCTCCCCGCGTGCGGGGAGAGGGAAGAGCAAGCGCAGCGAGCGAGTGTGAGGAGGACGCCTCAGCGCTTCTTCGGCGCAGCGACGGCTGCCTTCGCCGTGGTCGGCTTCGCGGGTGCCGCGCCGCCGCCAAGCAGAATCATCTCGCGGTTCTTTTCGACAGTTTTCAAACCGATACCGTCGACCTGGGCCAACTGCTCGGCACTGCGGAACGGGCCATTCGCCTTGCGGTAGGCGACGATGGCTTCAGCTTTGCTTGGGCCCACGTTGACCAGCACACGGTCGAGGGTGGCGGCGTCTGCGGTGTTGATGTTGACCTTGTCTGCGGCGAAAGCGCTGCCCAGCAGAGCCAGCGACAGGGTGGCGGCGGCGATCAGGGATTTGATGTTGAAGAGGTTCATGGCGGGAGTCCTTGGTATGAATGATGGATGGGTTTGATGTTGTCGACCGGGTTCGGTCTTGGCTGTCGGCGGGCTTGTTTTCACAGTGCGGCGTCGACAGGGACAGTCTCCGGATTCCAGCCATCCGGCCATATCGCCGAATCCCCCATCGGAAGGCAGGGCAATGACGCAATCAGGGGTAGGAAAATCCTGACAACGGCGGGCGTACAATCGGATCACCTTTCCCATCGGTCGCTCGCATCATGGATATCAGCAAAGTCGAAGACTTCGTCGGCGGCAAATGGGACGACGAGATCGTCCCGCAGCTTGTCGAATACATCCGCATTCCCAACAAGTCGCCGATGTTCGACAGCGACTGGGCCGCGCACGGCTACATGGACGATGCGGTCAGGCTGATGGAAACCTGGGCGCGTGCGCAGCAGGTGCCGGGCATGCGGGTTGAAGTGGTGCGCCTCGAAGGCCGCACGCCGTTGATCTTCGTGGAGATTCCGGCCAGCGCCGACGCCGGCACCAGCGACGACTGCGTACTGCTGTATGGCCATCTCGACAAGCAGCCGGAAATGACCGGCTGGGACGACGACCTGGGCCCCTGGAATCCGGTCATCAAGGGCGATCGCCTGTACGGCCGCGGCGGCGCCGACGACGGTTACGCAATCTTCGGTTCGATCACCGCGATCCAGTCGCTGCAGCAACAGGGCGTGCCGCACGCGCGCTGCGTGGTGATGATCGAAGCCTGCGAAGAATCCGGCAGCTACGATCTGCCCGCGTATGTCGATCATCTCGCTGCACGCATCGGCATGCCGTCGCTGGTGGTCTGTCTGGATTCGGGCTGCGGCAACTATGAACAACTGTGGTGCACCACCTCGCTGCGCGGCCTTGCCGGCGGCAACCTCACCATCAAGGTGTTGAGCGAAGGCGTGCATTCCGGCGATGCCTCCGGCGTGGTGCCGTCGAGTTTCCGGATCCTGCGCCAGCTGCTGTCGCGGATCGAAGACGAAAACACCGGCCGTATCCTGCTCGACGGTCTGCACGTGGATATCCCAGCCGATCGCATGGTCCAGGCGCAAACGTGTTCAGAAGTGCTGGACACCGCGATCTACGACAAGTTTCCGTTTCTGCCCGGCATGACGCCGATGTTCAATGCGGATAAACCCGGTGACCTGACCGAACTGGTGCTCAACCGCACCTGGCGCCCCGCGCTGTCGATCACCGGCGCCGAGGGCATGCCGCCGCTGTCATCGGCCGGCAACGTGCTGCGGCCGCACACATCGGTAAAGCTGAGCCTGCGCCTTCCGCCGACGCTGGACGGCAAACAGGCCGGCGAACTGCTGACCGCCGAGCTGCTGCGCGATCCGCCGAACGGCGCCGAAGTCAGCCTGCATCTCGAAAAAGATTCGACCGGCTGGAACGCACCGACGATGACGCCGTGGCTGGAGCAGGCGATCGAGGCCGCCAGTCAGGAGTTCTTCGGCAAGCCCGCGATGTACATGGGCGAAGGCGGCACGATCCCGTTCATGGGCATGCTCGGCGAAAAATTCCCCGGCGCACAGTTCATGATCACCGGCGTGCTCGGCCCGCATTCCAACGCGCATGGCCCGAACGAGTTTTTAGACATTCCGATGGGCAAGAAAGTCACCGCCTGCGTCGCGCGCGTGCTTGCAGAACACCGCAACGCCAGCGTGCGCGGTGAGACCACCGGCGTGGCCGCAGTGGCCGGCGGGCATCATCACGGCGAGCATGGCTGCTGCTGAAAGCGGATCCGGTAGAGCGTGCCTCAAGCCAGTAGGCTGGCTGTCAAGCGTAGGCTGGGCTGAAAAGCCCAGCATATTCGTCAACCTTCATGCTGGGCTTATCAGCCCAGCCTACGTTTATCGGCCCAGCCTATGCAGTGCTGTAAAGGCAAAAAACATGGCATCTTCGTAACGCCATACGTTTTTGAACGGGCTTCAAGTGGCGAGCAACCGTGCAACCACCTCTTCAGCCAGTACATCGGGTGTCTGCGCCTCGGTATCCAGCCGCAGCTCCGGCGCTTCCGGCACTTCATACGGCGAATCGATGCCGGTGAAGTTCGGAATCTTGCCGGCGCGGGCTTTCGCATACAGCCCTTTCACATCGCGGCTTTCGGCAACCGCCAGCGGCGTGTCGACGAACACTTCGATGAACTCGCCGTCGTCGAACAATTCGCGCGCCATCCGCCGCTCGGCGCGGAACGGTGAGATAAAGCTCACCAGCACGATCAGGCCGGCATCGACCATGAGTTTCGCCACTTCGGCGACGCGGCGGATGTTTTCCACGCGGTCCTCATCGCTGAAACCCAGATCCTTGTTGAGGCCGTGCCGGACGTTGTCGCCGTCGAGCAGATAGGTATGCAGGCCCATCGCCATCAGCTGCTTCTCGACGCGGTTGGCGACCGTGGATTTGCCCGAGCCCGACAGGCCAGTAAACCAAAGGCAGCGCGGCGACTGAGCCAAACTTCGTGCGCGCGCGGACTTGTCGACGGTGAGAGGCTGCCAGTGGATATTCGCGGCGCGGCGCAGCGCGAAATCGAGCGTACCCGCAGCGACTGTCGCGTTGCTTTGCCGATCAATCAGAATGAAACCACCGAGCTCGCGGCTGTCGGCGTAAGTCTCGAACGGCACCGGCTGATCGAGATGCAGATTGCAGTAGCCGACTTCGTTGAGATCAAGCGACTTCGCAGCCAGATGCTCTTGGGTATTCACATCGACGCGATGCTTGATCTCCGTCACTGATGCGCCAACCGTGCGCGCGCCGATCTTCAGCCAGTACGGGCGGCCCGGCAGCAGTGCATGGTCGCCCATCCACAGCAGGTGCGCGGCGAACTGATCGGCCACTTCCGGCGGTGCGCTCGCAGCAGCGATGACATCGCCGCGACTGATGTCGATCTCGTCTTCCAGAGTGAGCGTCACCGCGCGGCCGATACTCGCACTGGCGAGATCGCCGCCACCGCCATTGAGGATGCGCGCGACGCGCGAGCGACGGCCCGACGGCAGCGCGACAATCTCGTCACCCGGCGTCACTGCGCCAGACACGATCGTGCCTGCAAAACCGCGGAAATGCTGATCCGGCCGGCACACCCACTGCACCGGCATGCGCAGCCCAAGATCACGGCGAGTGTCATTGATCACAACCGTTTCGAGATGTTCCAGCAGCGTTGTACCGGTGTACCAAGGCATGCGCGCCGAAGATTCCAGCATGTTGTCGCCGTTGAGCGCAGACAGCGGAATGGGCGTCACCTGCGTGATTCCCAACTGCGCCGCGAGTGCGCGATAGTCGTCGACAATTTTCGCGAATATCGTCTCGTCATAGTCGACAAGATCCATCTTGTTCACCGCCAGCACCACGTGACGGATGCCCAGCAGCGACACGATGTAGCTGTGACGACGGGTTTGGGTGAGCAGACCTCTGCGCGCATCGACCAGCACGATGGCGAGATCGGCAGTGGATGCGCCGGTGGCCATATTGCGGGTGTACTGCTCGTGTCCCGGGCAATCGGCGACGATGAATTTGCGCCGGTCGGTGTTGAAAAAACGGTAAGCGACATCGATGGTGATGCCCTGCTCGCGCTCCGCCTGCAGGCCGTCGACCAGCAGTGCGAAATCGATCTGCCCGTTCTGGGTGCCGTGGCGCAGGCTGTCGGCCTGCAGCGACGCCAGCTGATCGTCCAACAGCAGCTTGGTATCGTGCAGCAAGCGGCCGATCAGCGTGCTCTTGCCGTCGTCGACGCTGCCGCAGGTGATGAAGCGCAGCAGCTGTTTTTGTTCGTGCTGCTGCAGATAGGCCGAGACGGCGGCATCGGCGTTCTGGAGTTCGTGGTGGGTCGTGGCGGACATCAGAAATAGCCCTCCTGCTTCTTCTTTTCCATCGACGCGGAAGGATCCTGATCGATGACCCGGCCCTGACGTTCTGAAGTTGTGGCGACCAGCATCTCGGCGATGATTTTTTCCAGCGTATCGGCCTCGGATTCGATTGCGCCGGTCAGCGGATAGCAGCCGAGGGTGCGGAAGCGTACGCGCTTGAGCGACGGCGTTTCGTCCGCACGCATTGGCAGCCGTTCGTCGTCGACCATGATCAGCGCGCCGTCGCGCTCCACCACCGGACGCTCGGCCGCCAGATACAGCGACGGCACTTCGATCTGCTCGCGATAGATGTACAGCCACACGTCCAACTCGGTCCAGTTCGAGATCGGAAACACGCGCACCGATTCGCCCTTGTGGATGCGGGTGTTGTAGAGGCTCCACAGCTCCGGGCGCTGATTCTTCGGGTCCCAGCGATGCTGTGCGCTGCGGAACGAGAAGATGCGCTCCTTGGCGCGCGACTTTTCCTCATCGCGGCGCGCACCGCCGATAGCGGCGTCGAAACCGTGCAGATCCAGCGCCTGTTTCAGCGCCTGGGTCTTCATCACATCGGTGTGCACGGTGGCGCCGAAGGTGATCGGGTTCATCCCCTGGGCCACCCCGTCGGGATTGGTATGCACCCGCAGTTCGATGCCGGTTTCCTGCGCACGCCGGTTGCGGAACGCGATCATCTCGCGGAACTTCCAGCCGGTATCGATGTGCATCAGCGGAATCGGCGAGCGCGCGGGCGCGAACGCTTTCTGCAGCAGATGCAGCAGTACCGAGCTGTCCTTGCCGATCGAATACAGCATGACCGGATTGCGGAACTCGGCCGCGACTTCGCGCAGGATGTGGATGCTCTCGGCCTCAAGGCGATCGAGATGGCTCAATGCGGGGTCAGGCATGGGGTTGTCTATTTTCCAGGCGATTGTGCAGCCTGCGTCAAGGCAGGTGCACGCGCATCGTATCGGGATTGAGGGATAGCCGCTGTGGCCGGGCGTCAACCGGCGAAGACTTGATAAAGACTGCGAAAACTAAGACAGATCACGAGTACACCGACGACCGGCATCAACACTCGCGGGCGCACGAAACGCAGCAGCCATGCGCCGAGCGGAGCCGCGACCACCCCGCCCAGGGCAAGGCCGAGGACGATGCCGAGGTGGCCGGTGCCGATGGTCAGCAGAAACACCACCGATGCGGTGAGGGTGACGAAGAACTCCACCGCATTCACGCTGCCGACGGTCAGCCGCAGTTCGTGGCCGCGTGCGATCAGATTGCTGGCGACGATCGGGCCCCAACCACCGCCACCGATGGCGTCCATCAGTGCACCGAAGAACCCCAGAATCGAAACATGGGACGTGACTTCCTTCGGCACCAGTTCGCGGAAGGACTTGAACAGAATCATCACCCCCATCAACAGCAGGTAGCCGGCGATCCAGGGCTTCAGCATGTCGCCGTCGATACTCGTGAGCACGTAAGCACCGATCCCGGCGCCCAACATTCCCGGCAGCAACAGCCGTCGGAACAGTTTGCGATCGATATTGCCGAATGCATGATGCGAGATGGCAGAGGTGCCGGTGGTGAAGCACTCGGCCGCATGCACCGTCGCACTGCTGACCGCAGGCGGCACGCCGAAGCTCAGCAGAAGGCTGGACGCAGTGACGCCATACGCCATGCCCAAGGCGCCGTCGATGAGCTGTGCAGCGAAGCCGATCACGACGTAGAGGACGAAATCCGGTGGCAGATCCATTCGGGGGTAATCCTCTCGGTAGGCAGGCAGTATCTGCGACCGCCCACGCCCCTGAAAGTGCGGCCGGGCATAAGTGCATAACGAGCGCTCCTTTCCTCGTGGAAATTCCGAAGCCTAGGCTAAATCTTCGTTCAGACCCCCTCCGCACGGACTGCAGGCCGCGCCATGTCCCCCGCCAATCCCGCCACATCGCTGACACAGCTTGCGCAGACGCCCCTGTCGGCGGAACCGTATGCGCAGATCGCACGGTTGATCGAAGGCCTCGACAGTGCGGGCCTGTGGTGGCTGTCGGGCTACACCGCAGGGCTGGCGCGGGCACAGAGCGGCACGACCGCGCCAGCCTCTGTCGCCACCAACGTGGACACCGTCGAACGCACGCGTCTGACCGTGGTTTACGGCAGTCAGACCGGTAATGCCCGCCGTGTTGCCGAAGCGCTGGCTGCAAAATTAGAAAGCGACGGCGTCCCGGTGCGACTGCTGCGCGCCGATGCGTATCCAACCCGCGAATTGAAGGACGAACGCTTCCTCGCCATCGTCATCAGTACGCAGGGCGACGGCGATCCGCCGGACGATGCCCGCGCGCTGGTCGAATTCATTGAAGGCAAGCGCGCGCCGCAGCTGCCGCAGCTGCGCTTTGCGGTGCTGGGTCTGGGCGACTCCAGCTACCCGCAGTTCTGCATGATCGGCCAGCGCCTCGACGCGCGCCTCGAAGCCCTCGGCGCACAGCGCTGGATCGCACGCGCCGACGCCGATCTGGACATCGACAGTGTGGCCGCACCGTGGTCATCGCAGCTGTTTGTCGAAGCGAAAGAAGCGCTGAAGCCGCGTCCGCAGCTCGCCAGCGTCACCTCACTGCGGCCGCACGCAGTTGCGCCTGTGACGTGGACGCGCGAGCGTCCGTTCGCGGCCGAACTGCTGGCAAACCAGCGCATCACCGGCCGCGGCTCGGATCGCGATGTGCGCCATCTCGAACTGTCGCTCGAAGGCGCGCATCTCGACTACGAACCCGGCGACGCGCTGGGCGTGTGGATCGAGAATCCGCCGGCACTGGTCGACGCCATCGTCCAGTCGCTCGATCTCGACGCCGATGCCGTCGTCAGCCACGGCGCGGACACCTTGCCGCTGCGCGAATGGCTCGGCCGCAAGCGCGAGATCACCCGCCTCAGCAGGCCGTTCATTGCCACGCACGCTGCGCACGCCGGCAGCGATGCGTTGAATCGTCTGCTCGCGCCCGATCAGCGCGACGGTCTGACCGCACTGATGGCGCAGTCGCAGATCGTCGATCTGTTGCACGACTATCCGGGCATCTGGACCGCCGAGGCGCTGATCGAATCACTGCGTCCGCTGCAGCCGCGGCTGTATTCCATCGCCTCCAGCCGCAAAGTCGTCGGCGATGAAGCGCATCTCACCGTCGCGCATATTGAATACGTGCATGGCGATGCGCAGCGCTGGGGCGCGGCCTCGCACCATCTCGCTACTCGCGAAGAAGGCGAATCGCTGCCGGTGTTCATCGAACGCAACGAACGCTTTCGTCTCCCCGCCGACGCCTCGCGCGACATCATCATGATCGGCCCGGGCACCGGCGTTGCGCCGTTCCGCGGTTTTGTGCAGGAACGCAGCGCGATCGATGCCAGCGGCCGCAACTGGCTGCTGTTTGGCAACCCGCACGCACGCTACGACTTCCTGTATCAGCTGGAATGGCAGGACGCGCTGAAGCGCGGCGAACTGCAGCGCTTGGACCTCGCGTTCTCGCGCGATCAGGCGCACAAGATTTACGTCCAACATAAGCTGCGCGAACACGGCCGCGCGCTGTACGACTGGCTGGAAGGCGGCGCGCATCTGTATGTCTGCGGCGACGCTACGCGCATGGCGAAAGACGTGCATGCGGCGCTGCTGGGGGTGATCGCCGAGCATGGCGGCAAGTCTGCCGAGGACGCGTCCGACTATTTGAACGCAATGCAGGCCGCAGGCCGCTATGCGCGGGATGTGTACTGACATGAGCGCGCATTCCGTCGAAGACATCAAACAGCAGAGCGGCCGCCTGCGCGGCACACTGCAGGAATCACTGGCCAACCAGATCACCGGCGCGCTGGCCGACGATGACCAGACCCTCATCAAGTATCACGGCAGTTATCAGCAGGACGACCGCGACGTGCGCGACGAGCGCCGCCGGCAAAAACTTGAGCCCGATGTCTCGTTCATGATCCGAACCCGCACCCCAGGCGGCGTGATCACGCCCGCCCAGTGGCTGAAGCTCGACGCCATCGCCACCACGTATGCCGAACGCGGCCTGCGCATCACCACGCGCCAGGCGTTCCAGTTTCACGGCGTCATCAAGGGCGAACTGAAATCGACGATGCAGGCGATCAACGCCGCGTTGATGGATACGCTCGCCGCCTGTGGTGACGTCAACCGCAATATCGCGGTCGCCTCCAACCCGTATTTGTCGCAGGTGCACGCAACAGTGCAGGCGCAGGCTGAGGCATTATCGAAACATCTGTTGCCCAACAGCCGCGCGTACTACGAAATCTGGCTGGGCGAGGAAAAAGTCGCCGGCAGCGGCGAGGAAGCCGAACCGATCTACGGCGCGACCTATCTGCCGCGCAAGTTCAAGATAGGTTTCGCAGTACCGCCGAGCAACGATGTCGACGTGTTCGCACAGGATCTCGGCTTCATCGCCGTGATCGACAACAGCGGTGCGCTGCTCGGCTACAACGTCAGCATCGGCGGCGGCATGGGCGCTACGCATGGCGATGCCGAAACCTATCCGCGCATCGCCGATGTGGTCGGCTTCATCGTGCCGGAGCAAGTGATTGCGGTCGCCGAAGCCGTGGTCACCACCCAGCGCGACTGGGGCAATCGTGCAGTGCGCAAACGCGCGCGGCTGAAATACACCATCGACGATCATGGTCTGGAGCCGTTCAAAGTCGAAGTAGAGCGCCGCGCGGGCGTGAACTTCGCAGCAGCACAGCCGTTTGCGTTCGCGCACAACGCCGACACATTCGGCTGGAATCAAGGCGACGACGGCCGCTGGCATTTGACCCTGCGGATCATCGCCGGACGCATCTGGGACCGTGAGGGGTCACGCCATCTCAGCGGACTGCGCAAGATCGCGACATTGCTCGACGCCGCGGGCGGCGCTTCGGAATTCCGCCTCACCGCAAACCAGAATCTGCTGATCGCCAATCTCGACGATGCGCAGCGTGAAACGATCGATGCGCTGGTGCGCGACTATGCGCTGGACACCCATCGCAGCGCATCGCCGCTTCGCAAGGCAGCACTGGCCTGCGTCGCGCTGCCGACCTGCGGCCTGGCGATGGCCGAAGCCGAGCGTTATCTGCCTGCGTTCGTTGATCGTCTCGAAGAAAGACTTGCGAAACACCGCCTCGACGGCAGCGATCTGCATCTGCGCATCAGCGGCTGCCCGAACGGCTGCTCGCGTCCGTATCTCGCTGAAATCGCCCTGGTCGGCAAAGCGCCCGGCCGCTACAACCTGATGCTGGGCGGCGACCATCAAGGCCAGCGCCTGAACATGCTGTATCGCGAAAACATCGACGAAACCGCAATTTTAGACACCCTCGATCCGTTGTTTGAGCAATACGCCGCGGAACGCACCGAAGCCGAACGCTTCGGCGACTTTCTGCTGCGCAGCGGCATCGTTGACCACAGCATTGTGAGCAGCAAAACGCTGCCACTGGAGTTGATCGCATGAGCCTTCCCGACCCGATCACCGCAGCGGAGTCGCCGCAGGCGCTCGCCGATCTCAATCGCTGGCTGGCCAAGCAGACCGCGCCCGAACGCGTCGAGTGGGCGGTCCAACATCTCGCCGGGCATCACGCACTGTCGTCGAGCTTCGGCGCGCAGGCGGCGGTTGCACTGCACATGACCACGCAGGCGAAGCCGGATATTCCGGTGATCCTGATCGACACCGGCTATCTGTTTCCGGAAACTTACCGCTTCGTCGACGATCTCGGCGCACGTCTGTCGCTGAATCTCAAGGTGTACCGTCCGCAGGTCGGCATCGCATGGATGGAAGCGCGTCACGGCAAACTCTGGGAAAACGGCGTCGAAGGCATTCAGCGCTATAACCAGCTACGCAAGGTCGAACCGATGCAGCGCGCCCTGCGCGAACTCGGCGTGCGCACCTGGATCGCCGGCCTGCGCCGCAGTCAGACCAGCACCCGCGCCGATATTGATTTCCTCGAACTGCGCGACGGCCGCTGGAAACTGCACCCCATCGCCGACTGGACCGACCACGACGTGTGGAAGTATCTCCAGGCACACGATTTGCCCTATCACCCGCTGTGGGATGAGGGCTATGTCTCGATCGGCGACATCCACACCACCCGCCGCCTCGAGGCCGGCATGAGCGCGGAAGACACCCGCTTCTTCGGCCTCAAGCGCGAATGCGGCCTGCATGAAGACTGGGCGGAGTTGGCCAAAAGCGCGTGAAGCCAATGTAGGGTGGCGGTGAGCGCAGCGAGCCCCACCACCCGATAAAAACCTGAGCAGCAGCGAACCCCACCAGGAATTTGAGACAGTCATGCCGGGATGGTGGGGTTCGCTGCGCTCACCGCCACCCTACGGGTCGAATCGTTGGCTGGTGTCCATGCGGACGTTGCGTAGGTGCGCCGTTTCCAGGTGCGATGCATAGCGTGGTTCGGCGAAATAGCCCATCAGGATGGAGCGTCGGCGCGCGCCGGTGGGAGTGTTGCTGCCCGCGTGCAGCCGGTCGGCATCGAACACCAGGATGTAGCCCCCGGAGCCCGCGAGCGGCAGGC
>JANOKD010000067.1:0-33440 GCA_031419075.1 Lysobacterales bacterium | reverse complement strand
GTGATCCGCAGGCACGTAGTCCTCAAGCTTGCGCATGATGAACAGGGACTCGGTGAAGTGATCTGCGCCGCGCATCGGGGTTGCCTGTCGAAATCAGAACTTCATTTTACTGCTGGGCTAGGTATTTCAGCAGCCTGCTAGCCGCGCTGCTGGGCTTCATGGCGCTGTACGTAACCCGCGTGCTGATAGAGCCCACCAGCGAATATCGTCAGATCGCACTGGTCATCGCGCAGGGGCTGTTAGTGCTGCTCGCCGAATGGACGCTGCGCAGCGGGCAAAACGCGGTGCTGATGATCATCATCGCCGGTCAGCTGGTGCTGTTGTTGCCGCTGCGCAGCTTCCTTATCACCATGCTTGCGCTCAATACCGGGCTCGCGCTGATCTGGATGCAGCGTGGCCTGCCGCTGCCCGACGCCCTCATCTCGCTGTTGATGATCGGCAGTTTCCAAGGCTTCGCTGCACTCACAGGTCATTATGCCGACACTCGCGAACGCGCTCGCGAGCATCTGGCGCAGGTCAATACCGAACTGCTCGCAACCCGGCGTCTACTGGAAGAATCAGCGCGCGCAGGTGAGCGCCTCAAGCTTTCGCGCGAGCTGCACGATGTGGCCGGTCACAGTCTCACAGCGCTCAAGCTCAATCTCGCAAGACTCGCACGCGATCCCGCGCTCGCACAGCGCGAGGAGGTGCTGGTCTCTTCGGCATTGGCGGATGATCTGCTGAGCCAGATCCGCCAGGTCGTGTCGACCCTGCGCGCACACGACGGTCTGGATCTGCGTGCAGCGTTGGAAGCGCTACTGCACCCGGTGCCCGGTATACGCATCGCTCTCGATATCGAAGACCAACTGCGCGTGGACGACATCGAACAGGCAGAGGCTCTGCTGCGCTGCGCACAGGAAGCGATCACTAATGCACTGCGCCACGGTCGCGCCGGCGAGATCCGTCTCAGCCTGTACCGTATCGATGGAACGCTGGAACTTTCGGTCACCAACGACGGCATCGCACCGGCACGGATCACGTTCGGCAACGGCCTGACTGGCATGCGCGAACGGCTTGACGCGGTCGGCGGCACGCTGGAACTCACGCCGACACCGCCGCGCGGCCTGCAGTTGGTCGCCCGGATTCCCATCAGCCAAGTCATAGAGCGCAGCGCATGACCATCACCGCGCGGGCGATCCGCATCGCGCTGTGCGACGACCAAGCCCTGGTGTTGCGCGGGCTGTCGAGTCTGCTGGCTGATCTGGGCGTGGAGATCGCGCTGGAAGCTCCAGACGCCGAACGCCTGTTGGCGGCGCTGCCGCAGCGGCCGGTGGACTTGATCGTCAGCGATATCCGAATGCCCGGGCTGGGCGGGCTGGGCCTGATCCGCGAACTGCGTATCCGTGGCGACGCGACCCCGGTGATACTGCTCACCACGTTCGACGACCCGACGCTGATGATGCAGGCGGTCGAAGCCGGCGCGCAGGGATTTCTGCTCAAGGACGCCTCGCCCGAAGACCTGAAAGCGGCCATCGTCAGGGTTGCCGCCGGCGAAACCCTGCTGCAGCCGGTGAGTCTGGGGCCGGTGCGCGCTGCCTGGACCGACTCACAGGCGATCAACCCCGCGCTGCGATTGACCGAGCGCGAACGCTCGATCCTGCGCCTGGTCGCCGGCGGTTACTCCAACAAAGAGATCGCGCGAAGCCTGCATTTGTCCGAGGGCACGGTGAAAAACTACATGTCCGAAGTGCTGGTGAAGCTGGATTGCCGCGACCGCACGCATGCAGTGCTGAAGGCGATTACCCAGCGCTTGCTTTGATTGCCCCGATGACGGGAAAGCCAGCCGCGTTTGCGGCAGTGCAGCATGAGTCGCATAATCGCCCGGTTCCAGCCCCGGGCCGCCCGGCGCCGACCCCGATCTGCGCAGTGCCTGCGCAACCCCATTTTGCGCAGTGTCTGCGCAACACCCATTCTGCGCAGTGCCTGCGCAACCGCCACGGAGTTTCCTATGTGTGACATCGTCATCGTCGGTGCCAAGCGCACCGCCATCGGTTCCTTCCTCGGCCAGTTCACCGGCGTACCCACTCCCACGCTCGGTGCTGCGGCAATCGCGGGCGCGCTGGAACAGGCCGGCGTCGCTCCCGATCAAGTCGACGAAGTCATCATGGGCTGTGTGCTGCCGGCGGGCCTCGGCCAGGCGCCGGCCCGCCAGGCTTCGCTCGCGGCCAAGATCCCCACCTCAGCCGGCTGCACCACTATTAATAAGGTCTGCGGCTCGGGCATGAAGGCGATCATGTTCGCGCACGACATCATCAAGGCCGGTTCGGCCTCTGTGGTGGTCGCCGGCGGCATGGAATCCATGACCAATGCCCCGCACCTGCTGAACGGCTCGCGCACCGGCATCCGCTACGGCAGCGGCGAACTGCTCGACCACATGGCCTGGGACGGACTGACCAATCCCTACGACAAACAGGCCATGGGTGTATTCGGGGACGCCGCATGCGCCAAGTACGGCTTCGACCGGGCTGCGGTGGATGCGTTCTCCGCAGAAAGCGTCGCACGCGCCCAGAAAGCCATCGCCGAGGGTGCGTTCAGGGACGAAATCGTTCCAGTTACAGTGGTTACACGCAAGGGCGAAGTGGTTGTCGATACCGATGAAGAGCCCGGCAAGATCGATCCATCGAAGATCCCCAGCCTGCGCGCAGCGTTCGGCAAAGACGGGGTGTTGACCGCCGCATCGTCCTCTAAAATTTCCGATGGCGCAGCTGCCACGGTCATGATGTCGTCGGAAGAAGCCGCGCGTCGCGGCGTACGGCCGCTGGCGAAAATCGTCGCCCATGCGACGCATGCGCAGGCGCCGGAATGGTTCACCACCGCGCCGATCGCTGCAATCGAAAATGTGCTTGAAAAAGCGGGCTGGAGTGTTGCCGAGGTCGATCTGTTCGAGATCAACGAAGCGTTCGCCTGCGTTGCGATGGCGCCGATGAAAGACCTCGGTATCGCGCACGAAAAATTGAATGTCCGCGGGGGCGCCTGTGCGCTTGGGCACCCGATCGGCGCCAGCGGCGCACGGTTGGTGGTGACGCTGATCGCGGCCCTGCATGCGACCGGGGGCAAGCGCGGTATCGCCGCACTGTGTATCGGTGGAGGAGAGGCGACCGCAGTGGCGATAGAGCTGCCATAAGACGGTAAAACGCAGAAACAGAAAAAAACCGGCCACACCCGCTTGACAGCCGCTGATGGCTTGTCATGATGTGTCCACACGCACTTGATGCGTCCCGCTCATACGTGAGCTACACCACACTTCTGACAAGGATTCTTACCATGACCATGAACAAGGCTCTGATCGCTCTGGCCCTGGGCTTCGCCCTGACTGCCTGCACCAACAAGGACCAAGCTGAGAATTCCGCTGCCGAAGCAGCTGAAGCAGCGACCGAAGCCGCAGACTCCGCCACTGAAGCTGCTGCTGCGGGCGCCACCGCCGCTGGCGACGCCGCTCAGGCCGCCGCCGAATCAGCTGCTGCTGCTGCAGACGCCGCCACTGCTGGCGCTGCCGATGCTGCCGCCGCGGGCACTACCGAAGCCGCCGATGTGGCCGCTGACGCTGCCGAAAACGCCGCCGACGCTGCCGAATCTGCTGCAGATGCCGCCGGCAAAGCCGCCGACGCCACCAAGACCAACTGATTCAGCACGGCTTCACATCGCTGGATTGGTTGCTACAATGAACGTGCCGCAGATTATATCGCGGCATTTTCATGGTGCTGGCAAGCACCAAGTAAGTCAGTGAACGAACACAAGCCGGCGTATGCCGGACTGCCCCGCGCACTGGCGTTGCCTGACCCTTTATTTCCCTTCAGACAACTCCTTTGGAGAAAAGCATGAATACGAAGCTTTACGTACTCCTCGCCGCTGGCGTCCTCGCTCTCTCGGCTTGCAACAAGGCCGAAGACGCCGCTGACGCGACTGCCGAAGCCGCCACCGAAGCCGCAGACGCCACTGCTGAAGCTGCTACCGCCGCTGCTGACGCTGCCACTGCCGCTGCCGACTCTGCTACCGCCACTGCCGATGCCGCTGGCGCAATGGCTGACACCGCTTCTGCTGACGCCGCTGGCGCGATGGCCGACACTGCTGCCGCGACTGGCGAAATGGCCGACAAGGCTGGCGAAATGGCCGACAAGGCCGGCGAAATGGCTGACAAAACTGGTGAAATGGCCGACAAGGCCACTGAAGAAGCCAAAAAGTAATTATTAGCTCTTTAGATACCGTGATCCTGAAAGGCCCGCTTCGGCGGGCTTTTCTTTTGCCAGCTCTACCGCTTCTTTGGCGTGTTCTCAGCCATATACGTGGGCACGACAACTATCGTGCCGGCTGCACGACGATCCAACTCAGTACACCGATCCGTTGATTCGAGAACGGAATCTGCGTAGCGTGCGTGCTGTCGTCTCGTTGCTCACATCCCAAGAAAGCTCGGGCATGATCAGGGCACAGACACAGTTAGGGCGAGAGGAAAACCGTACCCGCGACTTTTCATCTTTCGCCACCCTGCATACGCACCTTCTTTAATACGGAGAACATCCAATGAACAAGACCACATATGTCCTGCTGGCGGCGGCGATGCTGTCGATGACAGCTTGCAAAAACGAAACCGAAACCGCCAAGACCGAAGCTGCGGAAGCCTCTAATGCGATGGGTGAGGCAGGCGATGCTGCTGGAGATGCAGCCAAAGCAGCCGGCGACGCCGCCGCGCAGAGCGTAGACGCGGCTGCAGCTTCCACCGGTGAAGCCATGGGTGAAGCCTCGGCCGCTATCGAAAGCGCCGCTGACAAGGCTACTGCCGCCGCGACTGAAGCCGCTGCCGATGCCACTCAGGCAACGGCTAACGCGGCGAACAAAATGGCCGACAAAGCCGAAGCGGCGGCGGACAAGGCGGCAGCAGCCGCTGAAGAAGCCAAAAAATAATCATTTGCGCCAGAAGCGCACAGCACCCGAGTTTGCAATATAAAGACCTGCTTTGGCGGGTCTTTTTTGATTCTGCGGTTCCTGCTGCAGCAAGATCAAAATCCGTTTCGACCACACCAAGCACGGCGGACACTTCGCGCGACCGCATCACATCCCTATTCGACCCCGGCTCATCTGTTCTCGAAATCGCTCCGCTAGCAGCGGAATGAATATATGACAGCGCGACGCCGGGCGCAGCAATAAATTTCTAAAAATCGGTCGACTACAGCTGCGATTTCAAGGGCAGCACGATTTTTTCCATGAATTTTTCCTTGAACGGCCGCTTTTGCCATATCGCATAGGTATAGCGTTTGGTGGGCACCAGGTCCTGCTCAAACACAGCCGTCATGCGCGCGGCGAAACTCCGGTCATAAACATTGAGACTGGCTTCATCATTAAGCCGAAACGAGCGCACGTCGAAATTGGTCGACCCCACCGACACCATCTCACCGTCCACAATCAGCATTTTATTGTGCATCATCGTCGGCTGATACTCGTATATCTCCACGCCACCGAGCAGCAGCTCGCCCCACTGGCTCTTTGAAGCCAATCTCACCGTCTCCGAATCGATGTGCTTGCCGGGCAACACCACCCGCACGCGGACTTTGCGATGGCGGGCGGCAAGCAGCGCCTTGATAATCAGCTCATCGGGCACGAAATACGCTGCCTGCAGATCGATTGAGCGCTCGGCCGCGGCGATCGCCATCAGATACATCAAATGCATGCTTTCGCTGCCGCCGGAGGGCGAAGAAATAAACATGTGCGCATCGATATCCGCGACCGCGCGAGGCGTTGGGAAGTAATCTTCGCCGTTCAACACAACGCCCGTGGTCTTGATCCAGTTATCGTTGAATGCGGCCTGTAGTTGCGAAACCACCGGGCCTTCAATGCGGAAATGCAGATCGCGCCAGTGATCCTGATCCTGCGCACTACCCTGCCACACGTCGGCGATCCCGACCCCGCCGGTGAATCCGATCCGGCCATCCACCACCAGGATCTTGCGGTGCGTGCGGTTGTTGAGGCGGCCGAGGTTGTACCAGCGCAGCGGGCGATACTTCTGTACATCCACACCCGCAGAAATCATCTGCTCGAGCAGATCATCACTCATCTTGAAGCTGCCGGCCCAATCCAGCAGCACATTGACCTTGACTCCAGCGTGGGCGCGTTCGGAGAGCGCATCCGCGAACTGCTTGCCGACATCGCCGGACCAATAGATATACGTCTCGAAGTTGATGTTCTTCTCGGCGCCCCGGATCGCCTCCAGCATCGAGGGAAAAATAGCCTTGCCGTTCTGCAGGTCTTGCACGGCGTTGCCCGACAGCAGCCCCGGGCCCAGCATCAAGCCCATTTCCCGCCGGAACTGCGGATCTCCGGCCGTGTGTTTGTGCTCCAGTTTGCGGTCGAGTTTTTTCTCGGGCGTCGCGAAATTCATCGCGATCACGGTAAGCAGTACCGTAGCCATCGCGGTGATGAGGATTGTCCACATGCGTTTTCTGCTCCAGCCGAAGATCATCTGTCGTCTCGCTGCGTTCCGCACGACAGGCACCGCGCCCATCGTCGACGGTCGCGGCCATCAGCGTCCCACCCCGCCAAACAGGAAGGCCGCGGATCCTGCTGCGGAAGGCACGTTAACCGAAATATTCTCCGCCCGGCATTTGGGCATTCCACTGGCAGCAACAAGCCTTTACTGCAGTGCAGAGTGCCCGATCCCAGCGATCCGGCCGCGCATTCAGCAGGGTGGATCCGGGTCATGGCACGCCGGGCCGGGGCGTCGCATTCCAGCGTGCGCAGCCAGCGGTTATCCTTGACAACCTCATTGATAAGTCCGACGCGCCCATGCCCGTGCTGAGCACCCGCCTCGACCCGCAGTCGCAGGAGTTCCGCGACACCGTCGTTTACCATCGTGAACTGGTGGCCGAACTCGATACGCGGCTCGCACGCGCTGCGGAAGGCGGCGGCGAAAAAGCCCGCTTCAAGCATACCGAGCGCGGCAAACTGCTCGCACGCGACCGCATTACCGCCCTGCTGGATCCGGGTTCGCCTTTTCTGGAAATCGCTCCGCTCGCCGCCGAAGACATGTACGAGGGCGCAGCGCCGGCCGCGGGCATGGTCTGCGGCATCGGCCGGGTGTTGGGCCACGAGGTGATGATTGTGGCCAACGACGCCACGGTCAAAGGCGGCACCTACTTTCCGATGACGGTAAAGAAACATCTGCGCGCGCAGGAGATTGCGCGGGAGAACAGACTGCCGTGCATTTATCTGGTCGACTCCGGCGGCGCGTTTCTGCCGCTGCAGGATGAAGTATTTCCCGACCGCGAACACTTCGGCCGGATCTTCTACAACCAGGCACGGATGAGCGCCGACAACATCCCGCAGATCGCGGTGGTGATGGGCAGCTGCACCGCCGGCGGCGCCTATGTGCCGGCGATGAGCGATGAAAGCATCATCGTCAAGGAACAGGGCACGATCTTTCTCGGCGGCCCGCCACTGGTGAAGGCCGCCACCGGCGAAATTGTCGACGCTGAGGCCCTTGGCGGCGCGGATGTGCACACCAGCGTGTCCGGCGTCGCCGATCACTTCGCAGAAGACGACCGCCATGCGCTGCAGATCGCGCGCAACTTGGTCGGCAACCTCAACCGTCGCAAAGTGCTGCCGGTCGCGGTGCGTACGTCGCATGAACCGGCCTACGCCGCCGAAGAGCTGTACGGCATCGTGCCCAAAGACACCCGACGCCCGTTCGATATCCGCGAAGTGATCGCGCGCATCGTCGATGGCTCGGACTTCGACGAATTCAAGGCGCGCTACGCCAAGACGCTGGTCACCGGCTTCGCCCACCTGCACGGTTATCCGGTTGGGATCGTCGCCAACAATGGAATTCTATTTGCCGAAAGCGCGCTGAAAGGCGCGCATTTCATCGAACTTTGCAATCAGCGCGGCATCCCGCTGGTATTCCTGCAGAACATCACCGGCTTCATGGTCGGGCGCAAATACGAAAACGCCGGCATCGCCAAAGACGGCGCCAAGATGGTGACCGCGGTTGCCTGCTCCAGCGTGCCGAAGTTCACCGTGGTGATCGGCGGCAGTTTCGGCGCCGGCAACTACGCGATGTGCGGACGTGCCTACGGCGCGCGCTTCCTGTGGATGTGGCCGAACGCGCGGATCAGCGTGATGGGTGGCGAACAGGCCGCCAGCGTGCTGGCGACCGTGCGTCGCGACGGTATCGAGGCGGCGGGCAACACCTGGAGCAGCGAAGACGAAGAGGCGTTCAAATCGCCCATTCGCGACCAATACGAAACCCAGGGCAACCCGTACTACGCCAGCGCACGGCTGTGGGACGACGGCGTGATCGATCCCGCCGACACCCGGCGCGTGCTGGGTCTGGGCATCTCGGCCGCGTTGAATGCCCCGATCGAACCGGCGCGCTTCGGCGTGTTCCGGATGTAATCAATACCCACATCACTTTCGGATACAGACAACCGCATGATCGTCGGCATCGACCTCGGCACCACGCACTCGCTGATTGGCGCGTACACCGAACAGGGCAGCACACTATTCCCCAACGCACTGGGCGATCTGCTCACCCCATCGGTGGTCAGCGTGGACGGCGACACCGTGCTGGTCGGCCAAGCCGCGCGCGACCGTCTTATCAGCCATCCGCAGCACACCGTCGCTTCGTTCAAGCGCTGGATGGGATCGTCGCGGGAGACCCGACTGGGCGACAGCAGTTTCCGCCCGGAAGAATTATCGGCGCTGGTGCTGCGTTCGCTGTTGGCCGACGCCGAAGCGGCGCTGGGCGAAAAAATAAGCGAGGCGGTCATCAGTGTGCCGGCCTATTTTTCCGATGCACAGCGCAAGGCTACACGCAGCGCGGGCGAGCTGGCCGGTGTTCGCGTCGAGCGACTCATCAACGAACCGACCGCGGCTGCGCTGGCCTATGGCCTGCAGCAGCGCGAAGAGGAAAGCCGCTTTCTGGTGTTCGATCTGGGCGGCGGTACGTTCGACGTGTCGATTCTCGAATGCTTCGATAATGTGTTCGAAGTGCACGCCAGCGCCGGCGACAATTTTCTTGGCGGCGAGGATTTCCTCGACGTGCTGGTGGAGGCGTTTCTGCAGGATCATGCGCTGCGCCGGCAGGCGATGAGCGCACAGGAATATGCTCAGCTGAGGCGGCGACTCGAAGCGCTGAAACGCGAGGTTGGCGGCACGACGGCCACGCCGCTGCAGATCGCTATCGGCGAGAACAGCTACACGTGGAGCGTCGACGAAGACCGCTTCGCGCGTCTGTGCGAGCCGCTGGTGCAGCGCATGCGTGCGCCGATCGAGCGCGCGATGCGCGACGCGAAGCTGCAGCCGACCCAGTTGGACGAGATTGTGCTGGTCGGCGGCGCCAGCCGCATGCCGATGGTCGCGCGGCTGGTGTCGCGCATGTTCGGCCGTCTGCCGCTGCGGCACGTCAATCCCGATCAAGCCATCGCACTCGGCGCCAGCGTTGCGGCAGGACTGAAATCGCGCAACGCGAAGCTCGACGAAATCATTCTTACCGATGTCTGTCCTTACACCCTGGGCACCCAGATCGCACGACGTGACCCGAACGGCCAGGTCCACAACGGCTATTTCCACCCGATCATCCTGCGCAACAGCACCGTGCCGATCAGCCGCGAAGACGTCTTTTATCCGATGCACGACCAGCAGCATCAGCTGACGATCGATATCTTCCAGGGCGAGAACCCGCTGGTCGCGAACAACATCAAGCTCGGTGAGATCACTCTGGATCTGGACAAGCGCAAACGCAACGAAGAGAACGGCGTGACTGTCCGCTTCACCTACGACATCAACGGCCTGCTGCAGGTGGAAGTGACCGAACTCGCGACCCAGCGCCGTCACGAACTGCTGCTGGAACAGAACCCGGGCCTGCTGACGCCCGAGGATATCCGCGCCCGTTTCGCTGCGCTTGCGGCGCTGAAAGTGCACCCGCGTCATCAGCAGGAAAACATCGCGGTGCTGGCGCGCGCAGAGCGCCTGTACGAGGAATTTCTGCACGAACGCAGTCAACTGCAGGATTGGATCATGCATTTTCGCGCGACCATCGAGAGCCAGGACGTGGCCCTGATCGAACGCCATCGCGTGCAGCTGCTGGAGGCGCTGGACGCGTTGGAAGCGCAGGCATGAGCCGTGCATTGCGCGAATTGGGGCTTGGGCCCGATGCTGATGAGCGTGCGGTCAAACGCGCGTATGCGACGCGCCTGAAAACCACCCGTCCCGACACCGATCCGGAAGGCTTTCAGGCCTTGAACGCTGCGTATCATGCGGCCTTGGCGTGGGTGCAGTCGCAGGCGACCGCCGCCGCGAATACGATTCCGATCACATCGGGTATGGACGCAGATTCAGACATCGATACCGATGAAGATGAGTCACCGCCCGGGTCGATCACGCGCATCTTTTCCCAAGACGCGCTGTTCGACCTGCTGAACGCAGATGAGCAGATATCGCATGATCGCGAGGAGGCTTTCGATCACACGCTTCGTAGCGATCAAAGCATGCATGCCTCAGCCATTGCAGATGAGGACCGGGGCGCAGACACCGAACGCTTCGATCTGGACGCCTTCTTCAATGACTGCACCGCACTCGCAGTGCGCAGCCGCGACGGCGAACTGCTGGACTGGCTCAACGCGCAGCCGATCCTGTGGTCGCTGCAGCACAAGGCGCAGATCGCACGATGGCTGTTGGGGCATCTGCACGAACAGCGTCCGGCGATCGAAGCGCGCCGCTTCGACGAACTTGCGGATTTCTTCGGGCTGCTGGATCTGAACTCCGATTACGACGCCTACGTCATCCAGCGTCTGCGCCACCGCCTGCATCTGGCATGGGAAGTGCAGACCGTACAGTTGCGTGCGCTTGCGCAACGTGCAGCGATGGACGGAGCAAGCACTGCCGCCGATCTGCGCCAGACACAGCGCGTTCTGGGACAACTCTGCCGGCCTGCAAATACTGCGCAGGCGCTGTTCGCCGGGCTGATGCCGATGTATCCCTCGGCGGTGCGCAGGTTTCTGTATCGGCTCGACTTCGGCAACCTCGACGATCTGCCGGCGCCGATCAATCCCGAGCAGATCGCATTCTGGGAAGCGGCGGGAGATCGCACGCGCATTTCCAGGCCTCGACTGCAGATCGGCGCGGCGCGCTGTGTGGTGTATTCGGCGTTGGCGGTACTGATCGTCATACTGGTGAAACTGCTTGCGCCGGAAGCGCAACTGCAGACCTCCGTGGCGGTGAAAACCGGAGCGACCGTGTTCGCAGCAATGCTGACCGGCTGGCTGGGGCTGATCGGCGGACAGCTATGTCTGGACTGGCAGTGTCTGCCGGAAGACGAGACGCTGCCATTTTATTGGTCGCGGTGGGCGTTGATTCCGTTCATTGCCGCTGTGGCGGTCGCGCTGGATGTGAGCCTGCACTGGGACAGCATCGCAACGGCGCTGTCGATGGCCGCATGTCTGTTGGCGTGGCATCGTTATCGTCGACGCAATGGTCCGTTGTTCAATTTCACCCCGCGCAGACCGATCTGGTACGCGATTGGATTCGTGTTGGCGTTCAGCGTCGTCCTGGCATTGCTCGACCGCGCGCCGCATGCGCTGGTCGGCAGTCTCTGCGGATTGGCGCTGGCGCTGTGGGCGATGGATCTGCGCAAGCAGCGCGCCGTCCCGGAAAGCTGAATGCCGAAAGTCGTGGGTGTGAACGGCCGCGATTCTGCTTCCAGTGTCACACCCTGATATCGACGACAGCGATATGGTTGGAAGTCCTGCCGTCGCCATCGGCATTTCCGGAGTTCCCCCAGCATGGCCATCTTCAATCAATCCAATCCCGGCAAGAAAGACGCTGCCGCACCCTTACCCGCCGCTTCCACGGACACCCCGAGCTTCGCGGCACGCGACGCCTCCGCGCCGCCGGCCAACACCGATTTCGCACCCGCCACATTCCCACGCACCACCGCGGCGCCGGAGACGGCACCGGCTTCTACAGCGAAAGAGTCGCTGATCGCCGCCGACCTGACCATCGAAGGCAAGATCGAAGGCTCGGGCCATGTCCGCATCGCCGGCAAGTTCAAGGGCGACGTCAATGTGCAGGGCGATCTTTCGCTGGAACGTGGCGCCAAGCTCACCGGCAGCGTACGCGCGAAGAAGGTCATTCTGGCCGGCGAGCTGGAAGGCAATATCGAATCCGCAGCACGGGTTGAGCTGTTGGACACGGCGGTGGTGATCGGCGATCTGAAAGCCGGCACGCTGACGGTTGCTGCGGGCTCCAAGATCCGCGGCCACATCGACTGCGGCTGGGAAAACAGCGGCACCCCCAAAGCAGGCGGCAAAGTAGAATCGACACCCGAAGGATGAGTACGCGCCCCGGCACCGCGGGCGCCACCCGCGAGTGCCCGCACTGCAAGGCGACGATCCTGGAAAGCGCGGTGATCTGTCCCGCGTGCAAGCATTACCTGCGCTACGACTCCGATGCGCGGCCGGCCAAGCCGGCGCAGGTCCCACTGCAGGTCGAGGGCACGATCCGCCATCCGGCGGGTAGCGACCCTTGGGAATATTCCGTTGTCGTGGTGATTCGCGACGAGCGCGGCAATGAAGTCAAACGACAGATCGTAGGCGTGGGCGCGATGCACGCCGGCGACGAGCGCAGCTTTACGCTTTCCGTGGAAGTGTTCGAGGCCAAGGGTGCGAAATCGCGCAAACATTAAATCCAGCAATGCGATGCATCAGACTGGATGTAAAAATTTTCGATCAACAGTACAGAACCGAATGACACTTGCTTAAGGCTCGTCATCCCCGTGAAGGCGGGGATGACAATCATCGGTACTTGGTGCTTAAGTCAGTGCGATTCAGAAACACAAAGAAATGATCGTTGACGGAAATGATCATCTGAGTATGGCAATCAAGCGCTTCACTACTTGGCACGTTAGCTACTATCTGGCACGTTCGCTGATCAGCGCGCCCGGTAAAACTCCGGCAACAGTTTCTGAAGCGCAACGACCTTCGGCGCATCGTTGATGACGATATACGGCTGATTGGGATTCAGCCGTGCGTAATCCTGATGGTAAGCCTCGGCAGGATAGAACGCTTTCAGCGACCCGACCTTGGTGACTATCGGCTTTGCGAATCGCTTGGAGGCGTCGAGTTGATTGATGTATGCCGTCGCGATCCTCTGCTGCATCGCGCTGGTCGTAAAAATCTCAGAGCGATAATGCGGACCGGTGTCCGGGCCCTGACGATTGAGCTGGGTCGGATCGTGCGCGACCGAGAAAAACACTTTGAGCAGCTGGCCGTAACTCACCTGAGCCGGGTCATAGACGATCCGCACCGCCTCGGCGTGCGCAGTACGCCCGCTGCTGACCAGTGTGTAGTCCGCCGTCGGCGCACTGCCGCCTGAATAACCGGACTCGACCCGCTTCACGCCCTTGGTGTGTTCGAACACGGCTTCGACGCCCCAGAAACAACCGCCAGCAAACACAGCGATTTGCTCTTTGCCCGCAGCGCGCGGAGCGTCGATTGTTGCGTCGGGCAATGTGATCGGCTTGCTGCTGGCGACGCAGGCCGACGTGGCGGCAATGCCTGCAGCGAGCAGAAAAGCATGAAGGACTGTACGCATCGGGAGATTGGATTTCATCGCATGTTTCCAGAAAAATAGCGGCGGGATAGTCACACGGAAGATGCAGACACGAACGACAGCGCTACCGAGTTCATGCAATAACGTAGACCAGTCGGCTGCGGGCCATCGTCGAACACATGCCCCAGATGCGCATCGCAGCGCGCACACAGCACTTCAGTACGCACCATGCCGAGCGCGAAATCTTTGTGCTCGACAACATTTTCACCTGCGATTGGCTGCCAGAAACTCGGCCAGCCGGTGCCTGAATCGAATTTGGTCTTGGCATCGAACAGTGCGGTGCTGCAACAGATGCAGCGATAGACCCCAGCGGCATGATGATCGTTGTACTTGCCGCTGTAGGGGCGCTCGGTTCCGGCCTGACGCGTGATCTGATAGGCCGCTGGCGACAGCTGTTTCCGCCATTGGGCGTCAGTTTTGACTACTTTGGCTAGAACCGAGACCTGAAGCCGCTTGCCGGCATTCGAGAACTCGACCAGACGGATATTTTTCGGCACAACCGCTGCTGTTGCGGCGGCTTCGCTCTGGCGTGTACAGCCGAGGACGACAGCGGCGCAGGCGATTGTGGAAGAGAACAGAAAACCGCGCCGCGCGGGTTGCACGGGTGCATCAATGTGGGGTTTTGGCTTCATGGTGTGCATGGCGACAGTAACCGTAGTTGGATAGCTGAATTACGCAGAACAACCTGCAGTGGATGCAGGGCCTCCCGGCCAGAACGACAGCATCGCCGTGTCTGAACGTATAACCCATAGAGTCGTCCCGACAGCAAAACGGTGTGCGGCATGCAGGAATAGCTTCAGCTGCGAGCACAACGCGCCCCGCCGCTGGAGCAGCGCCATCCTGACGCGTTCGTTCATTTTTTCGACTGACGTCGCGTTCAAGTCTGGCTCACGACAGTGTCACCCACTTCGTGACTGACGCCACTCCCACACATGCTCAGTGGGTGCCGCGTCAGGGTGTTCGGCCCGTCTCGCAGTTGTTGCAGCCTCCGCAGCCATCGGCGACGGTCTTGGGCACCGGAGCGATGCGTTTTCCGATCTCACGCAGCCATGACGACCGGCCTTCACGCATCAGCGGCAGCGCCAAAACGATGCGCATACGCCTTGCGGCATCCGGAAACTGTTTCTTCAATACCACCCACGCACTGATCAACACCGCAATCGCGATGATGACGTACTGCAGCGTCAGCGCGAGCTGCGGCGACATCGTCAACCTGCTCCCAGCGCGACGGCAAACTGATAAGTCACCAGCGAAGCGACATAGGCCAACGCGAAGAGATAGACAGTAGCGAAGCTCATCTGCTTCCACGAATTGGTTTCGCGTTTGATGGTGGCCAGCGTGGAAATGCACATCGGCGCATAGATGTACCAGACCAGCAGCGACAGCGCGGTCGCCAGCGACCAGTCCTGCGCGAGCAGCGGCGAGAGCGCCTGCGCAGCGGCATCGTCGTCGATCGCGGACAGCGCATACACCGTCGCCAGCGATGACACCGCGACTTCGCGCGCGGCCAGACCCGGAATCAGCGCGATGCAGATCTGCCAGCCGAAGCCGAGCGGCGCGAACACTGTCGTCATCGCATGGCCGATGCGGCCGGCGAAACTGTAGTCGATGGCCGGGCCGACGGCGTCGGCGGGTGCGCCCGGGAACGACAGCAGAAACCACAGCAGGATGGTCAGCGCCAGAATGATGCCGCCCACGCGCTTGAGGAAAATCATCATCCGCTCCCACAGCCCGATCAGCAGATCGCGTGGATTCGGCACACGGTACGACGGCAGCTCCAGCATCAGCGCATGTTCGCCTTTGTCGCGGCGCCAGCGCTTCATCACCCAGGACACCAGCAGCGCACTGACAATCGCCGCAGCGTACAGACCGAACAAGACCAGCCCCTGCAGATTCAAAACGCCCAGCACCTCACGCTGCGGAATAAACGCGCCGATCAACAGCGCATACACCGGCAACCGCGCCGAGCAGGTCATCAGCGGTGCGACCAGAATCGTGGCCAGGCGGTCGCGCGGATCCTGGATGCTGCGCGTGGCCATGATGCCCGGCACTGCACAGGCAAAGCTGGACAGCAGCGGTATGAAACTGCGCCCGGACAGGCCGGCTTTGGACATCAAACGATCCAGCAGGAAGGCCGCGCGCGGCAGATAGCCGGACTCCTCCAATGCGAGGATGAACGCAAACAGGATCAATATCTGCGGCAGAAAAATGATCACGCCACCGAGGCCGGCAATGATGCCGTCCACCAGCAGACTCCTCAACGGCCCGTCGGGCATCAGCGCACCAACGGTATCGCCCAGCCACACGGTCGCCCCGTCGATGCCCTCCATCAGCGGTGCGGCCCAGGCATACACCGCCTGAAAAATCAGAAACATCACCACCGCCAGCGTCAGCATCCCGACGACCGGATGCAGCAGCCAGCGGTCGAGGGCATCGTCCACGTGCGCCGTGCGTGTGGGCATGCGTACCGTCAGCGCCAGCAGCCGGCGGGTTTCGGCGTGCAGCGCCTGCTCGGGAGTCGTCGACCCGGGATCCAGCGCTTCCGAAGCCTGTTGCGCCGGTGGATGCAGCCTGGGCGCCATCGCGTCGAGCTGCGCCAGCAGCGCCTTGCCGCCGTTACGGCGTACGGCGATGGTTTCGACCACCGGCACGCCGAGTTCGCGCTGCAGCGCCTGCAGGTCGATCTCGATGCCGCGACGCTTGGCGGCGTCCATCATGTTGAGCGCGACCACCATCGGTTTACCCAAGGCGCGCACTTCCAGCGCAAAGCGCAGATGCAGACGCAGATTGGTGGCATCGACCACACAGACCAGCAGATCCGGCGCGGGCTCGCCGGGATAGAAGCCGCGGCAGACATCGCGCGTCACCGCTTCATCCAGGCTGGCCGCATGGAAGCTGTAAGCACCGGGCAGATCCAGCAGCACCAGCGCACGCCCGGCCGGGGTCTGCAGCCGCCCTTCCTTGCGCTCGACGGTCACGCCCGCGTAGTTGGCGACTTTCTGGCGGCTGCCGGTCAGCAGATTGAACAGCGCTGTCTTGCCGCAGTTGGGGTTGCCCACCAGGGCCAGCCGAAGCGGCTGCAACGATGCCGTGCTCACGCGGGCGCCACTTCGCGCAGATGCACGCGCGCGGCCTCGCTGCGACGCAGCGCAAAGCGGGTGAAGCCGATCTGCACCAGCAGCGGCTCCGCGCCGAACGGGCCCGACGCGACCACCTCGACCCGTTCGCCTTCGACAAACCCAAGTTCGCGCAGGCGGCGCGCGATGGCGTCATTCGGCGCCAGCTCCTGCACGGCTTCGACCTGGGCTGCGACGCGGTGGGATAGTTCGGTCAGTTTCACGAACGGCCTCAAATACGAATTGTTCTCATTCTACACCATGCGCACGGCAGCGATATCGATATCGATCCCGATCGCATTCCGCCTGCTACTGGCGACCGACTCCCGGGCGACCGGATATCATTCAGGTCTCACCATTGATTGCGCACCAGGGCAGGATCAGGCGTATGACCGACTCGCTGCAGCACCTTCGCAATGGCGCCCTGGTCAGGCTGCGCCTGCATCGACCGGAATTGCACAACGCCTTCGACGCCGACCTCATCGAAAGCCTCACCGCGGCGCTGGTCGCCATCGGCAAAGACGCATCGATACGGGTGGTGGTGCTGGAAGCTGCGGGGGCGAGTTTCTCCGCTGGCGCCGATCTGAACTGGATGCACAGCATGATTACCGCAACGCAGGACGAAAACCGCGTCGACGCCCTGGCGCTCGCCCGGCTCATGCGGACCCTCAACGAGCTGCCGCACCCCACCATCGCCCGGGTGCAGGGCGCGGCCTTCGGCGGCGGCGTGGGCCTGATCGCCTGCTGCGACATCGCTATCGGCAGCGCCGACGCGACCTTCGGCCTGACCGAAAGCAAGCTGGGGCTGCTGCCGGCGGTGATCGCGCCCTATGTCATTGCCGCCATCGGCGCCCGTCAGGCGCGGCGCTGGTTCGCCACCGCGGAATTGTTCAACGCCGCCGAGGCGCAGCGCATCGGCCTGCTGCATGCGGTCGTGGCCGCCGATGAGCTGGAAACCGCGGTCAAGCGTCAGGTCGATCTATTGCTTAAAGCGGCCCCGCTGGCCGCCAGCCACGCCAAAACCCTGGTGCGTCGGGTCGACGACGAAACCAACCGCGACAAGCTCGACCGCGATAACGCCGAGCTCATCGCCCGCCTGCGCGTCTCTCCGGAGGGCCAGGAAGGCTTGGCGGCATTCCTCGAAAAACGCAAACCCCGCTGGGCGCCGTGACATTTCCGCAAACCTGCGACTATCCGGAGTTGGGCACGTTGAATGCAATGACCGGCATGGGGCCCGACGACTTCCGTCACCTCGCCCGCCACGGCGAAAACCTTGATGATTGGGATGGCGACGCTTGAGCCGCACGACAAACACGATGTTCTCCAAAATCCTCATCGCCAACCGCGGCGAAATCGCATGCCGGGTGATCCGCACCTGTCGACGGCTGGGTATCCGCACCGTTGCGGTGTATTCCGATGCCGACGCCGACGCGCAGCACGTGCGTCAGGCCGATGAGGCGCATCACATCGGCGGCGCGCGGCCGCAGGACAGCTATCTGCGCGGCGATGTCATTCTGGATGTCGCCAAAGCCACCGGCGCAGAGGCGATCCATCCCGGCTACGGTTTTTTGAGCGAGAACGCGGACTTCGCCGATGCGGTGGAATCGGCGGGCATCGTGTTCATCGGCCCGAAAGCGGCGTCGATGCGCAAGATGGGCAGCAAGGCCGGCGCGAAACAACTGATGCAGGCCGCGGGCGTGCCGGTGGTGCCGGGCTATACCGGAGAAGACCAGTCGCCTGAGGTCTTGCAGCGCGAAGCCGACGCTATCGGCTATCCGCTGATGATCAAGGCGGCCTACGGCGGCGGCGGCAAGGGCATGCGCATCGTGCGCGGCGCTGCGGAGTTTCTGCCCAATCTCGAAAGCTGCCAGCGCGAAGCGCGCAACGCGTTCGGGCGCGACCGCATGCTGTTGGAGCGTTATGTCGAAACCCCCCGGCACATCGAAATCCAGATCTTCGGCGACGCGCACGGGCAAGTGATCCATCTCAACGAACGCGAGTGTTCGGCGCAACGTCGTTATCAGAAGGTACTGGAAGAATCGCCGTCGATGTTTCTCAGCGCTGCGATGCGCGAAGCGATGGGCGCCGCCGCGGTGCAGGCCGGGCATGCGATCGATTACCAGAATGCCGGCACGGTCGAATTCATCGTGGGGCAAGACGGTTATTTCTATTTCATGGAAATCAACACGCGCCTGCAGGTGGAACATCCGGTCACCGAATACGTGACTGGTCTGGATCTGGTCGAATGGCAGCTGCGCGTCGCCGCTGGCGAACCTTTGCCCAAAGCGCAGCACGAGATTACCCAGCGCGGTCACGCCATCGAAGTGCGGCTGTACGCGGAAGATCCGGAAGCAGGCTTTCTGCCGGGTTCGGGCAAACTCACGCGTCTGCGCCTGCCTGCGCCCGACGCGCATGTGCGTCTGGACGCGGGCGTGATCGAAGGCGATACCGTCACTATTTTCTACGATCCGATGATCGCCAAACTCATTGTCTGGGACGATGATCGCCCGCGCGCCCTCGCCCGTCTGCGCGATGCGCTGGCGCAGTGCGCGATCGAAGGTCCGAAGTCGAACGTCGCGTTCCTCGAACGCCTGATCCGCCATCCCAGCGTGGTCGACGCGACTATCGACACCGGCACGCTGGACCGCGATCTCGACGCCTTCATGCCCAAGCCCGCGGGCACCGTGCGCACCCGCGATGCACGCATCGCCGCCGCGACCGCACTGCTGCTGATCGAAGAAGCGCAGACCCGCGCATCGGCAGCCGCCAGCAGCGACCCGACGTCGCCGTGGGCCGTGGCCGACGGCTGGCGCTTGGGCCATGCCGGTCATCGCCGCCTGGTGCTTGATGACGGCAGCGAACGCCACACCCTGATCGCGCACGGCGCTGCCGGCGAGTACCGGATAGAAGACGCGGACGTGACCGTTGTTGTGCAAGGCGCGCAGCTGGGCGACGGCCTGCTGTTCGCCCGTTTCGATGGTGCCGGGCGCCGCCTGCGGGTGGATGCCGATGCCAGCATCGGCGCCGGCGCATCCCCGCGCGTGGACATACACGACGGCGAACGCCGCTGGCGGTTCGCGCGGGTGCCCGCCTATCAGCCCGCTGGCGAGGCATCAGGCACCACGGGCAATCGCGCGCTGGCGCCGATGCCCGGACGCATCGTCGTGATCAAGACGCAGGTGGGCGACCATGTCGATCAAGGCCAGGAACTGGTGGTGATGGAAGCGATGAAGATGGAGCTGGCGCTGAAAGCGCCGTGCGCCGGCACCGTCGCGGAGATCCGCGTCGGCATCGGCGATTTCGTCGAGGCCGACGCTGCGCTGGTGGTGCTGACGCCAGAACCGTCGCCATGACCGCGCGCGACATGGTGCTGCTCTGCGTATTACTGACGCTGTCCGCTTGCGTCACATTCGAGCGCGCGCCGGTGGCGAAGCTGTCCTGCGACCCTGCGCTTGCCGGGGAATGGCGAGCGCTCAAGAACGGCCCGTCCAACCGCATCATCGTTGTCTCTGCCGATTGCACCATGCACTGGCCGGAACAAAACGGTGGAACCTACACCACGACACTCGAAGGGTTCGCGCTCGACGAGTCCCGCTATCTGGTCTTCACGCCAACCGTCGCCGACAGATTGATGTCGGCCGAAGGCGACGTCCTGCGCAATGCGCCGAAAGACAGCGTGTTCCTCGCCCGCTACCGCGTCGACGGCGACCGCACGCAGGTGTGGCTGGCCGATCCAGACGAAGCCATGCGCCCTGCGACGAAGGGCCTGGCAACGGGCGCGCGACACGGCGATACGCACGTCCATATCAAGGGCAGCCGCTCTGCCATTGCAAAGTTGTTGCGCGCGCGCGGTGACACCATGTTCGCTGGCAAGCAGGACAGCAGAGGCACCATGCAACTGCAGCGCATCGCACCGGGGACCACACCATGAGCGACGCCGTCCGTATCGTCGAAGTCGGCGCCCGCGATGGGCTGCAGAACGAAAAGACGCTGGTTCCGGCGGCGGTCAAGATCGAATTGATCGATCGGCTGTCCGCCACCGGCCTGCGCAGCATCGAAGCGACCAGCTTCGTCAGCCCGAAGTGGGTGCCGCAGCTCGCCGACGCGGCTGAAGTCTATGTCGGCATCAGCAAGCGTCCCGGGGTGCGTTATCCGGTGCTGGTGCCGAACGCACAGGGCTATGAACGGGCGCGCGCTGTGGGCGTGGACGAGATCGCGGTGTTCACCGCCGCATCCGAAGCCTTCAATCGCAAGAACATCAACGCCAGCATTGAGGAATCGCTGCAGCGGTTCGAGCCGGTGATTGCGAGCGCGAACGCCGACGGCGTCGCGGTGCGCGGCTACGTTTCCACCGTACTGGGCTGCCCGTATCAGGGCGATGTGCCGGTGGCCGAGGTGGTGCGCGTGGCGAAAGCGCTGCACACGATGGGCTGCTACGAAGTTTCGCTGGGCGACACCATCGGCGTCGGCACGCCCACGAAGGCTGCGGCGATGCTGCGCGCGGTCGCAGGCGAAGTGCCGATGGCCGCGCTTGCGGTGCATTTTCACGACACCTACGGCCAAGCGCTGGCGAATATCCTCGCCTGCCTGGAGGCCGGCGTGCGCGTGGTCGACGCTGCGGTGTCCGGCACCGGCGGCTGCCCGTACGCACAGGGCGCCAGCGGGAATGTCGCAAGCGAGGATGTCGTGTATATGCTGCACGGCATGGGCATCGACACCGGCATCGACTTGGACGCACTCAGCGCCACCGGACGCTGGCTGGCGCAGTGTCTTGGTCGACAGACCGGCAGCAAATTCACTCAGGCGCGGAATCACCATGACTGATATCTGGCCTGACGCCACGCTGCCGCCGTCCGCCGATCTGCTGCAGACGCTGGCCGCATTGGACCGGGCCCGTCAGGACGCCGCGCTCGACGCCAACACCCGCGCCCTGCTCGATCGCGCCCACGCCGCGCTGCACAGCGCCATCGACGAAAACGAATCCGAACGGCTGCGCTACACCGCCCTGTTCGACGCCGTGCCCGACCCGGTCAGCATCCTCGACTGGGACGGCACCGTACTGGATCTCAACAAGGCCGGCATGGCGGCTTACCGCCGGCCGCGCAATGAGATCGTCGGCCAACCCATTGAAGTGCTGAATCCGGATTTGCCCAAGGATCATCTGGTGCCGGTCTGGGAAGCGCTGCTGCGCGGCGAGACCTACGCGGTCGAAGTGGCGAACATGCGCGGCGACGGCAGCCGCTTTCCTGTCGAAGTGCACTCCGCAGGCTTCGACTACAAAGGCAAGAAACGCATCGTTGCGGTCGCACGCGATCTCAGCAGCCGCTGGCAGGCGGAAACACGCTACCGGCTGCTGCTGGAATCGATCGACGTCGGCGTGATCCTGTTCGATCGCGACATGCGCGTGATTTCGGCCAACCCTGCCGCGCACCGCGCGATCAGCGCCGAACCCGGCCAGAGCGTGCACACGCTGCTGCAGCCCGAGCACTGGAAGGTTGTCGACGCCCGCGGAGGGGCACTGAGTTTCCGCGAATGGCCGACCACGCAGGCGCTGGACCGTGCACAGGTCGTCAGCAATACCGTCATCGGCCTGTATTACATCCCGAACCGGCGGATGTCGTGGATCTCGGTCACCAGCGTGCCGGTGTTCGAAGCCGACGGCACCACCCCGCAGTACGTGTTCGCGATGTTCAGCGATGTCACCACGCTCAAGCGCGACAACGTGCTGTTCGACCGCGCCCAGGGCCTCGCCCACATCGGCGGCTGGGAGTGGGACCGCGGCCGCCAGCGGCTGTATCTCACCCGCGAGGCGCAGCGCATCCTTGGCCGCCTGCCGGCGCCGGAAAATATGGACGACATGCTGGCCGGCGTGTACGGCCCCGACCAGCACCGGATCCGCACCGCGGTCGACCGGCTGATCGAAACCGGCGGCAGTTTCGATCTGGAGCTGCAGTATCTGCGCAGCGACCATCACACCTGCTGGGTGCGCGTGATCGGCGAAGCCGACACCGGCGACCCGGGCACTTCACGCATCGTTGGCACGCTGCAGGACATCACCGAACGCAAGCACGCCGAAGAAACGCTGCGGGTGCAGGCGCGCACCGACCCGCTGACCGGGCTGCTCAACCGCGACGCGATCCTGGTCGAGTTGGAAGTCCGCATGCAGGATCCTGTGCACGCCGCGGTCGCTGTGCTTTACGTCGACCTCGACCGCTTCAAGGTGATCAACGATGTGCTTGGCCACGCCGCCGGCGACGAACTGCTGGCCTCGGCCGCGCAGCGCATCTCCAGCGCGGTCGGCACTGAAGGCCTGATCGCACGTTTTGGCGGCGATGAATTTCTGGTGGTGTGCAATCTTGCCGACGACGACCAGCGCCCGGAGCGGATCGCCGGCGCAATCCTGCAGTCGCTCACGGACAGCTTCCGCTTCGACAATGAGGAATTCACCATCACCGCCAGCATCGGTATTGCCCGCGCGCCCATCGACGGCGAACGCCCGCAGTCGCTGATTCAGAACGCCGACGCCGCGATGTACGACAGCAAGCGCCGCTCGCGCAACGCATGGCAGGCGTTCACGCCCGCGCTGGCGCAAACGCAGGCCGACCGGCTGTGGATGGAAACGCATCTGCGCCGCGCCGCCGACAACGGCGAGTTCCATCTGGTCTATCAGCCGCAGGTGGATCTGCTCAGCGGCCGCATCGTCGCCGCCGAAGCCCTGATCCGCTGGCAGAACCATCTGCTGGGCGAGCTGCGCCCGGATCGCTTCATCAGCCACGCCGAAACCACCGGCGATATCGTCCGGATCGGCAGTTGGGTGCTGCGCGAAGCCTGCCGCCAGGTCGCCGCATGGCGCGACGCCGGGCTGGGCATCGTCCGCGTGGCGGTCAATGTGTCGTATCGCCAGTTCGTCGGTGAAGACCTCGCTGAAGCCGTGCGCCGGATCCTCGAAGAATTTCAGCTGCCCGGCGCCGCGCTTGAACTCGAATTCACCGAACGCGTCTTGATCGAAGATGCGCCCGACACCCTGCGCACGTTCGCCGATCTGCGCGAAATGGGCGTGATACTGACCATCGACGACTTCGGCGAAGGCTACAGCGCGCTGAACTATCTGCGCCGGCTGCCGATCCACGGCCTGAAACTCAGCCAGCTGTTCGTGGAAGGCGTGCCCGCCAACAATTCCGACGTGGCGGTCTGCCAGGCCGTGGCCGGCATCGCGCGCAGCCTCGGTCTGGGCCTGGTCGCCGAAGGCGTGGAGTCCGAAGCGCAGCGCCAGTTCCTGCTGCGCCTCGGCGTGCCGATCGCGCAGGGGTTTCTGTTCGCACCCGGGCTGAAGCCAGACGAATTCGCCCGCCGCCTCGAACAGGGCGGCCTGCATCCCTCCATCACGCACTGATTTTTGTCTCGCATGTCGATCGCATTAACTGCCTCCTTTCGCATCCGCCCCATCGAAGCCCGCGACGATGCCGCGATCGCCGCGATCATCCGCAGCGTCATGCCCGAATTCGGCGCAAGCGGCAGCGGCTTCGCCATCAGCGACCCCGAAGTCGACTGGATGCAGCGCGCCTACGCTGCGCCGCGGTCGGCTTATTTCGTGATCGAACGTGATGACGCTTCAGGCCACGCCACTGTCGAAGGCGGCGGCGGCATCGCGCCGCTCAGCGGAGGCGATGCCAGCACCTGCGAACTGCGCAAAATGTATTTCCTGCCAAGCCTGCGCGGCCTCGGCGCTGGCGCAGCGCTGATGACACGCTGCCTGGATGCCGCGCGCGGATTCGGTTTCCAACGCTGTTACCTCGAAACCCTTACCGGCATGGACGCAGCGATGCGCCTTTACGCGCGCACCGGCTTCCGGCGGATCGATGCGCCGATGGGCGCCACTGGCCACGGCGGCTGCAACACCTTTTATCTGCGCGACATCGCACAACACTCAACCCGCAATAGGACACGCACGGATGCGCACACAGGGCAGCCTGATCAAATGGAACGCAGATCGCGGCTTCGGCTTCGCCAAGACCGGCGACAGCGGCATCGAAGTGTTCGTGCATGTTTCAGCGTTCCCGCGCAGCGGACGACAACCGCAGATCGGCGATCCCATCTCATTCGAGATCGTCACCGCCGACGACGGACGCAAACAGGCCAAAGCGGTGATCTACGAAGTGCCGCTGGGACGCGCCGACTTCACGCTGGCACCGACCGAAAAAAAGTCCGCGCAAGCCGAACGCACATCGAACGCGATCCCTGCGCCAACATCTGCGCCGCGATACGACCGCCACCGCCGGCACGATACCCGCGAAGCCTCGGGCGGAATTCTGCGCAATCTTATTGTCATCGCATTGCTGATTACTCTAGGCGTAATGGGCTATCGCAAGTTTCAGGACTTCCGCGCGACAGACGCCGCATCCGCAGCAGCCGCATCAGCGCCACCAGCCACTGCGATTGCAAAACCCGCCGCGCCTCCTGCGCAGTCTTATCGCTGCGATGGCCGCACGCACTGTTCGCAGATGCGCTCGTGCACGGACGCCACCCAAGTGCTGAAGCACTGTCCTGGCACAACAATGGATGGCGATGGCGACGGCGTTCCCTGCGAGACGCAATGGTGCCATTGACGCATCACGTTCCTGTCCCAACAAAAAACCCCGCCGAAGCGGGGTTTTCTGCATGACGCTCGCGTGCATCGATCAGAAGCTGTAGCGGCCGGAAATGCCGAACAAATTCACGTCGCTGCTGTATTCGCCAAACAGCGAATGACGGCTCGAATCGTTGATACCGACCTTCGGTGTATCCGGCTGGATGCGGGTATAGGCCGCATTGATCTCGACCTGCTCGCTCATATTCCAGGTCAGACCGATCGAATACCAGCGACGGTCTTCGTCGGGCAGACGCGGGGTGCGCGTCGCGAACGTGGTCGGGGTCTCGTCGTAGGCATAACCGCCGCGCAGCGTGAACGCTTCGGACAGTTTGTACTCGGCGCCGATCGACCAGAAGCGGGTGTCGCCCCAGTTGAAGGGTTCGACCGAATCCGGATCCGGATTGGCGAAGTCGATGCGGATTTCTTTCAGCGAATGCCAATCGGTCTCGGCGTAGTCGCCCATCAGGGTCAGCTGATCGTTGAACTGATAGGCGAGACTGACCGAGGTGACGCTCGGCGTGGTCAGCTTGGCGAGCGCTTTGCCATCATTGAAAAATGCGCTGCGGCCGATGCCGTTGAACACGGTGCGGGCGCTGCCCGGCACAGTCCAGTCGGCTTTACCCTGCAGTTCGTGATCGATTTCCGAGCGATGCGACACGCCAATGGCCAGCTTGTCGGTCGGGCGGAAATTCATGCCGACGATATAGCCGATACCGGTATCGTCGCCGGTGATGACGGCTTCACCGTCGGCCGACTGCGGTGCGAAACCCGGCACAGAGCTGAACGCCAGCAGCGAGCCGAAATCGACCGCCTTCGACAGCTCGGCTTCAGCGCGCTCGTAAACGAGACCCACACCCACCGAGAAGCGCTCCGGCACGATTTCATATGCCATCGAGAGGGTCAGATCGACCGTCTTGAGATCCGAAGTGTGCGCCTGATAACGACCGACCCAGCCGGATTCATACTCGGTCTTCAGACCGAACGGCGCGCTGACCATGGCGCCGACCGTCAGGCCGTTGCCGAATTTGTGGATGATCGACATGGCCGGAATCGGGGTTACACCACCCGCATTGCCGCCGTCGCCGCCGGTGAGTGGGCGTGCAAGCGGGGTGCCGGTGCCGGCGTAACCGCCGCCGTCGAAGTTGGCGTTGAGGTCGACGACAGTGACATCGGACTGGATGGTGGTGCCTTCAAACGTGGTCATGGTCGCCGGATTGTTGACGACAACCGATGCGTCGCCGGTGGCGACACCGGAGCCGGCGAACGCGCGACCCATGGCCTTCACGCTGTTTTCTTTCAGCTGGAAGCCCGACGCCTGCGCCTGGCCGACAGCGAGGGCGCCGGCAATGCCGAGCGCGAGCGCTGATATCTGGATAAAACGATTGTGGGTTTGCATTGTGCTTGCGTCTCCGTGGACAGGATGATGTTCTGCGCCGTGCGACCGGGCATGTTTCCCTGCCCGTGCCGCTCCTGCCGGAAACCCCCTCCCGACGTACGACGCCGTATGCACTATACCTTGGCCGTTAACTCAAAGCTAACAACCCGCGTTCTGTCGCAGCCCATGCTTTGTCAGGGATTCCCAATGTTTTCCTGTATCAACCGAGATTATGTTCGTTCAGCTTCCCACCCGCCAAAAAGCCGGCCTGCGCTGGGCCACTCCGCTGGTCTTCGCCGCACTGTGGCTGGCGTATCTGTGGGCGAGCACGCGGCCGGACGCGATTCTGCGGGCGCTGCTGCAGGACTGGGGCGCGCTGACAGGGGGACCTGCGGCGGCGGACACGTTCCAGGCGCTCTGGACCGAGCAGCGCTGGCTGCGTTTGTTCACTGCGATGTTCCTGCATGCGGACTGGGCGCACTTGCTTGGAAACCTCGTCTTTCTGCTGATCTTCGGCCTGCCGGCGGAACGTACGATGGGGCCCTGGCGCTTCCTGGTGCTGTTTCTGCTGGGCGGGACGATCGCCAATCTGGCCGCAATCTTCATGATCGGCACGCCGGAGCGGCTGGTGATCGGCGCCAGCGGCGCGGTGTCGGCGGTCATCGGCGCCTATCTCGCGCTGTTTCCGCGCGCCAAACTGGGCGTGGTGGTGCCGCTGGGGCTGTTTCTCGAATTCATCCGCGCCCCGGCGTCGCTGTTGATCGGGGGCTGGGCGATGCTGCAGGTGGTGTTTGCCTATATCGGACCCGCTTTCGGCGCGGTCGCCTGGAGTGCGCACATCGCCGGCTTTCTGTTCGGCGTGGTGTTCGCGCTGGTCGCACGCAGATCGATCGCCCGGCGTTTGCGCCACAGCCGCGGTTACTGAGCCGGCGCAGCCGCAAGGTCTAGAATGCCGTCATGGCCAAAACACTCTACAAAATCACCTTCATCAATCACGGCAAGATCTATGTCCTGTACGCGCGCAGCGTGAACAGCGGCAACCTGTGGGGATTCACCGAAGTGGCCGGTCTGGTGTTCGATGTGCACGAAGGTCTGGTCGTCGATCCGACCGAAGAACGCCTGCGCGATGAATTCGGCGATACCAAAGTCCTGCACCTGCCGATGCAGAGCATCATCCGCATCGAGGAAGTCGAAAAGAAGGGGCAGTCTGCGATCCGCGACGCTGGCAGTGGCGAAAACGTGGTTTCACCGTTTCCGATACCGTTGAAACCACGCTGATCGCCGGTCGACCGCTTGTCGGAATGTTGGCGGTCACGCAGGGTATTTAACTGCAAGACAACATCGACAGGCCTAGCGTTCCATTCAGCTTAGTGCACTTCTTTCTCAGATTGATCTCCGGCCCCATGGCCATTTAGAGGAGTCCGTCGATGAATGCTCATGCTTTGCTGCCCTGTGTGCTGCTGTGCAGTGTCCTGTGTGCCGCCCCCGCCGTCGCTCGCGACGATCTTGTGTTCATTCCGTTGCGCAGCTTTGAAGAAGTCCCGGCGGTCTCGTCGGCGGCACGCGGTTTTTTCAAGGCGCGCATCCGCGAAAATGCCGGGACTATCGAATATGAGTTGTCCTATCGTGGCTTGCAGGGCGATATCCGCCAGTCGCATATCCATTTCGGTCAGCGCAGCGTCAACGGTGGGATCAGCGTGTTCCTGTGCCAGACCGCAACCAACCCCGACCCGACCGGACTGGCCCCCAGCTGCGGCGCCTCCCCGGCGACCGTGACCGGCACTTTGACCGCGGCAAGTGTGATCGGCCCCACAGGACAGGGCATCGCGGCTACCGAATTCGCCGAGCTTGTCCGCGCGATCCGCGCGGGTGTCGCTTACTTCAACGTACACAGCAGTCTGTTCCCGGGCGGCGAAATCCGCGGCCAGACGCGCGGTTCCGGCCACGATCACGGTCATGACAGCGACTGAAAGCGATATCCCCACACGCAGCCGCAGTCCAGACCATCGTCACGCCGTTTGATTCCGGCGTGACTATGGTCGATTACAGACTCACCCGTTTCCGATTATCCGAAGAGACGCGATCGATCAGTTTGTTGTAGGGATCGAAGCCTGCCTCGTACGGTTCCGCATCCACCACCACGGTCAGCTTCGGCTGGCCGGCGGTGATCCGATGACGCTTGAGGTAGAGCACTTTCTCATCGGCTTCTTCGCCCGAAGGCCCGCGCGCGAACACACCAACCTCAACCCAGTCGTCTATCTTCGCTGGGGCTTCCTTGCCCTTGCCGTCGGCATATAGCTTGGCGGCGCGCAGATCGAGCGTCACTTCGTACTGGCCGTCCGCACGTTTTATCGCTGTCGCCGTCTCCACGCGATTGTCGTAGAAGCTGATTTTTTCGAACAAATCAGAAATCAAAGTTTCGTGCTGTGGGCCGGCTTCAGCGCGGATGTAATCCAACAGTTCCACCGATGTGGCGTAAGGCGGCTGTTGATACCCCTTGTCCTGCAGGAACTTCTTCAGCGCACGGTTGAGCACATCCTCACCGATCTCGTCACGCAGGCGATAGAACACCAGCGAACCTTTCTCATAGTGAATGTACTGCTGGTTTTCAACCCGGTACAACGGAAGCTCCTCGAGGGTCTCGCCACCGCGACCTGAGAGGTAGTTGTCCAACTCATACTTCAGGAACCGGCGCATCTTGCTGCGTCCGTATTCTTTCTCCATCACCATCAGCGCCGAATACTGCGACAGCGATTCTGACAACACGGTTGCGCCCTGCACGTTCGCACCGATCACCTGATGCGCCCACCACTGGTGCGCAATCTCGTGTGCAGTGATGTAGAACACGTAGTCAACCGCGTCTTTATCCTTCAGGTCGGCAATGAAGCCGACCGACTCCGAATACGGGATGGTATTGGCGAAGCTCTGCGCGAAACTGGCGTAACCCGGAAACTCGATGATCCGCACCTGACGATGCTGATAGGGCGTGAAATTGGCCTCGTAGTACGCAAGCGATTTCTGCACCGCCTCGATCATGCGGTCGACGTTATACGCATGCTTGGCGTCGTAGTAAATCTCGATCGGGATGTCCTTGTATTTGCCCTTCTTTACCTGCCAGCGCGCCGACAGATACGAGTAGAAATTCAGCATCGGCCGATCCATCGCATAGCTGAAACAGCGACGGCCATTGCGCACAAACTCTTTCTGCAGATACCCGGGCGACAGCGCGATCTGATCCGGCGCAGTGCAAATCGTGGTCTTGAAATCGATCCAGTCGGCATCGTCGGTGAGATAGGTATTGGCGCGCGCGGCCTGATCTTCCAGCTTCGGCATGCGCCGCGGCTCGCCGAGCTTGCGCTTGCGGCGCTCGTTACGATCCTGAATTTCGGCGTTGTCGTTGTAGCCGAACGTCGGGAAGGACTGGCTGTTGAAGAACGTCCCGTTGTCGACGATCTGGGACTGCGCTGTATTGTTGGTGATGCCGTTCGGCGCCAGTTCCACCTTGAACGAGATGATGCGCTCGGCGCCCGGCAGGATCGGCGACTTCAGCCGATAGATACGGTAGCCAAGCGCCTCGTCATGTTTGACCAGCTCAGCGCCGCCCATGTCGATGCTGGTCAGCGACTTGTCATCGTTCATGCCGATGTGCACTTCGATGATCGGCTTCGCGTATGGATTGCGCACGCGGTACGTGCCGCTGGCGCGCATCGTCTGGGTTTCGGGGCGCAGATCTACTTCGATTTCGGTCGCGATGATCTTCGGCTGCTGGAGGTTTTTGTACTGCTTGTATTCGCGCTCATACTTTGCCTGCAGATCAAGCGTATCGTCAGGCGACAGGTAGTCGTTGCGGGTATTCGTGTTCCAGAACAGATAGCCGCCGACGGCGACAAATGCCAACGTCGCCAATGCGGTTGCGAACCCCAAAGGCCCACGCAGACGCTGACGCGCCAGACGCAGCCGTTCGCGCATGCTGCCGCCGACGCCGCGCACCCACAGCGCGGCCGACAACAGCAGCAGCATCAGCAGACACAGCCCCCAGTAAGCCTGGAACCACAGCTGCCCCTTCAGAAAATGACCGTAACCGTTCATGTCGGAATACGGCGCATTGGGCGCGCTGGCGTAGTTGTAAAGATTGTGAGTGTAGTCCAGCGTGCCCAGCACGACCTGGCCGATCAGCACGAGCACCAGCAGCGCATATCCGACATATTTGTTGTTGGTAAAGACCTGCAGACACAGGGCCAAACCGCCCATCAACACAAACACAATGCTATTGAGCAGCAGTGTCTTGGCGTACACCACCAGTTCGAGTTGGGCATGCCCTTTGCCGAGTTGAATCAGCATCGCAACGATGCCGCCGAGCAGTTGGAAGCAAAGAATGACCGCGATCAGTGCACCGAACTTCGCCGTCAGCGGCACCCAGTTGGGCACCGGCATGGCATCCGTCACCTCATGGATCTTCGCACTGCGCTCCTTGCCGACCAGCTCACCGGCATAGAACAGCACGATGATGATCAACATGAAGCTGTAGGCATTCTGCAGCGCCTGCAGCATCTGCGAGGTCACCGGGTGGATCGAAGTTTCGTACGCCGTCTGCGCGAAGATCGCGCTGGGAATGAAATTCGCGATCCCGAACAGCAGCATCACGATAAACGGAATGCCGCGCAGAACACCGAGGGTGTCGAATCGCAGCTGGCGTAAAAACTGCGCGACGCCGGTCGCTGCGCCGAAGGCCGGCAATACTTTGGGAAGCGATCCTGCAACTGCTGCGGCGGGCACAACCGACACTGGAGCCGCGGCGGTCTGCCCTGCTTTCGCACGGCGCCAGGCGCGGCCGGTGCCGCTGCGTTCGGTCTTGAACAGGGCGAAACAGGCCGCGAACAGCGCGAGCGCAACCCCGATCCAGAGCGCGCGATTGGCAAGCAGATAGCCTGCAATCGCAGGCAGCTCGGTATTGCGCTGTTCCGCCGCCCAGTAGCGGATGCTGCGACCGAAGGCGCGCAGACCCAGCGGCTCGGCCAGTGTAGCGATCCACACGTTGTCGAGATCGCGCAGCAGCACCGCGCTGACGCCGTACAGAATGAAAAAGCCCAGCACGCCAACGTACACCCAGAGAATGCTGCGGGTGACGATGGCCAGCAGCGACAGCAGTGCGGCGGTGAACAGCAGATTTGGCAACACGATGACCGCGAACGTCCACGCATAGGGATACAGCGAGACCGGCCCCAGTCGCTCCGCATCGATCCACGGCATGAACTGGGCGATGAAAATGCCGAAGCCGATCAGCGCGTAGATCATCAGGCAGCCAATCATCGCTGCGACAATCCTGCCGGCGACGTAATCGCGGCGTTTGATCGGACTGGCGAAGATCAACTCCGCAGTCCCCTGCTCGAAATCGCGCAACAGCGCGCCATTGATCGACATCGCGATGAACAACATGCCGATCAAAGTGAAAAGACCCATGAACTGCGGCACGATCATCGGCGCATTGCGGTTGACGTTGCCCACTGAGCCGCCAAGAATGATCACGTCGGTCGACGCGGCGCCGAACGCTAACGCGGCGAACAGCGCGCCCATCAGCCACAGCACTGGCGAACGCAGCTGCTGGCGCAGCTCGAAACGGAAGAACTCGAACATGGCGTGATCCTCAGGCGGCTTTGGCGTGCTGGCGCAGACGCTGGAAGTACACGTCCTCAAGATCGGGCGCGACCTGCTCGAATCCATGATCGGGTTGATGCTGGCTGAAGACATGGATCACCGGATTGCCGGCGACAAGCCGCGTCGACAACACGACAAAACTCTTTTCGCACCGCTCGAGTTGATCTTTTGGAACCTGCTTGCGCCACACCTGATTTTCCAGCGCACCAATGGCATCTGCCGGGCGGCCGGTCAGCAAGACCTTGCCCTTGTTCATGATCGCCATCGTCGGACACAGGTCGGTCACGTCTTCGACGATATGCGTCGACAGGATCACCGCGACGTTTTCGCCAATCTCGGCGAGCAGATTGAGAAAACGGTTGCGCTCCTCGGGGTCCAGTCCCGCCGTTGGCTCGTCGACGATGACCAGGCGCGGGTTGCCCAGCAGCGCCTGTGCGATCCCGAAACGCTGACGCATGCCGCCGGAGAAACCGCCGAGCTTGCGCTTGCGCACGTCCCACAAATTCACCTGCTGCAGCAGGCCGTCAACGACTTCGCGTCGCTGCTTGCGATCGGCCAGCCCCTTGAGCACCGCGAAGTGTTCGAGCAGATCCAGCGCGCTGACTTTCGGATACACGCCGAAATCCTGCGGCAGATAGCCCAACTGGCGGCGCACCGCGTCCTTGTCGCGCAGCACGTCAATGCTGCCGCCCTTGCCATCGTCGAGCGTCGCCGTACCGCTGTCGGCTTCCTGCAGCGTGGCGAGCGTGCGCATCAGCGAAGATTTTCCGGCGCCGTTGGGGCCCAGCAGACCGAACATGCCGCGCGGAATATCCAGGGTCACCGCATCGAGTGCGCGCACGCCGTTGGCGTAAGTCTTGCTGAGGTCGCGAATGGCAAGCATATGAAATCCCCGGATGCGGGCCCACAAACGCGGACCGATGGCGTCATCCTAGAGACAAGATCAACAAAGCAGACGGGCCAAGAGTCACTCATGACTTTTGGCAAGGGATGTCATCCCGAACGAGGGCGAAGCCCGAGGAGGGACCTG
>JANOKD010000066.1:0-42076 GCA_031419075.1 Lysobacterales bacterium | reverse complement strand
GGAACTGACTGCGGAGCGCTTCATCGACAGTCCGTTCGATGCCGGCGACCGGCTGTATCGCACCGGTGATATTGGGTGTTGGCGTGCGGACGGACTGATCGACTATCAGGGCCGCAACGACTTCCAGGTGAAGGTGCGCGGGTACCGGATCGAACTGGGCGAAATCGAAGCGAAGCTTGCGGCGCTGGCGGGGGTGAAGGACGCGGTGGTGCTGGCGCGTGCAGATGCGTCCGGGCACCAGCAGCTGGTGGCGTATGTACTGCAGGACGACGCGGTTGAAACGACGACCGATCAACTGCGTGGCCAGCTGCAGACGCAGCTGCAGGATTACATGGTGCCGACCGCGTTCGTAAAAATGCAGGCTTGGCCGCTGACCTCGAACGGCAAGCTGGATCGCAAGGCGCTGCCTGCGCCGGATGCCGCTGCGGTTTCGGCCGGACGTCCATATGTCGCACCGCGTACGCCGATCGAAGAGGTGTTGGAGATTATCTGGATCGAACTTCTGGGCGTGGAGCGGGTCGGCGTCCACGACAACTTCTTTGACCTCGGCGGTCACTCGCTGATGGCGATGCGGCTGATCGCAGCGGTGCGCGATACCCTCGGCATCACCCTTCCGCTGAAGACCTTCTTCGAATCGCCGACCATCGAGCACATGGGCCGCAGCCTGCTTCCGGATGAAGTCGATGACGTGAACCCGTTGGAGACGATGCTGCCCTGACCGCAGCGTGCGGGCACAGACAGCGCCCGCACGTTCCTGCCTTCACGGCGTTCCCGTGTCCATGTTTCGGCGCGAACAATGCCGTGCAAAGGGCAATGCCAGTCAGTGAAATCTGAGTGGCACTGTCGCGTTGGGCAGACTTCTGTTTCGGTAGAGCGGCCTTCAGGCCGCTGTGTTGTTTTGCGATCTATCGAAAAGCAGCGGCCTGAAGGCCGCTCTACCGGAGGGAGATCTTGCTCAACTCACTGGCAATAGAAACGCAAGAGGCGGGTTTGCCATGGAATTCGAGCAAAGCTGAGCTGTGGTGTTATGTGTTGTTTTCCACGTCGCGCAAATACGGCTCCACAGTGCCCCTGAACTTCATCGTCATCGGCTGACCGCGACGATCCAGCGCCTTGCCTGCGATCACCCGGACCCAGCCTTCGCTGACGCAGTATTCCTCGACGTTGGTGCGATCGACCCCGTTGAAGAGAATGCCGATGCCGCGTTCCAGCAGCTCGGCGTTGTAATGCGGGCTGCGGGGGTCGTTGGAAAGACGGTCGGGAAGCGTGTCGGTCATGGCGCTGCAGCGGGTTGCGAAAGTGGTCGACAGCATACGCAATCGACCGTCACGGGCCTAGCCAGGACGCATTTGAATCGCATGTTCACCGCGCTGCAGCGGGTCGGGCAGCGCCTCATCGGCGCCCACAAAGCCCAGCGACACCGAATTCAGGCAATGCCGTTCGCCGGTGGGCGGCGGCCCGTCGGGGAACACGTGACCCAGATGGCTGCTGCAGCGTTTGCAGACGATCTCCACCCGGGTCATGCCGTAGCTGACGTCGCGGATGCGGCCGATATGCGCTTCGTCATACGGTGCGAAAAAACTTGGCCACCCGGTGCCGGATTCGAACTTGGCATTGGAGTGGAACAGCGGCAGTCCGCAGAGACGGCAGACATAAACGCCATCGCGTTTGTTGTCGAGAAATACGCCGCAGAACGGCGCTTCGGTGCCGTGCGACAGCAGCACGCGGCGTTCTTCCGGCGACAGCGCGGCGCCAAGCGTCTGGCGCTGTGCGTCGGTGGGCGGGGACAGATCGAAAACAGACATTGGACTCTCCGTGGATAACGTATGCACTCAAGAGGCGTGATCGGCCTGATTGGCGTGATCGGTTGCGTCGGCAGCATCGACCGCATCGGTCACGATACCGCTCCACTGCCGTCGCGCATTGGCGATGATCGCACGCATGCGCGCGCGGTCCTCCACACGCGACACCGGGATCGCGCCCAGCCGCAGCGCGACTTCGCGCAGCGTGCTGTCGATGTCGTAATGCGCACCGCTGCGCTTGTCCTGGAAGGCGCGCCGCGGGATGCCAAGGCGTGTCGCGAACGCATGCAGTTCGTCGAGATCATCGGCCAGCAGATGCGCCCAGCGCCGCCCGCGCCACGGGAACACTGCGTTGTCTACATACACGGCCATGCTGAAGTGAATCATGTCGGCGTATGTCTGCGCATGTGCGCAAAAAAACCGATCCGGGTCATTCATCTGAAAACAGCGGCGAAAGGGCCGTCATTCCAGCTCGATACGGCTTTGAATCGAGGGCTGCAGGCCCCATCATGAAGCGATGAATCCAACCCCCGTAACCGCTGCCGATCCGCAGCCGCAGGAGCCTGTTCCGCTCGCGCCTCCGGCCAATGCGCGCAGCGAAGCGCAGATACTGCGCGAAATCCTGCCCTATCTTCGCCCGTTCATCGGCCGCATCCTGTTCGCGCTGGCGCTGGTAGTGGTTGGCAAGGTGGCGGGTCTCGCCGTACCGATGGTGTTGAAAAACCTGGTCGATACGCTCGGCGTCAAAACGGATCCCGCACTGCTGGTGCTGCCGGTTGGGCTGCTGCTTGCGTACGGCGCATCGCGGGTCAGCATGACCTTCTTCACCGAAGTGCGCCAGATCGTATTCGCGCGGGTCATGGCGCGGGTCTCGCGACGGGTGACGCTGCAGGTGTTTCGCCATCTGCATGCACTGTCGCTGCGTTTCCATCTCGCCCGTCGCACCGGCGGCGTCGCGCGCGACATCGAACGCGGCGGTTCCGCCATCGCCGATCTGCTCGACTGGATGATCTACACCATCCTGCCCACGCTGTTCGAGATCGTGCTGGTCACCGGTGTGCTGGTGTGGATGTACGACTGGGGTTTTGCGGTCATCACGCTGATGACGCTCACTGCGTACATGGTGTACACCTTCATGGTGACCGAATGGCGCACGCGCTATTACCGCGCCGCGGTCGAAGCCGACACCCGCGCCAATGAACGCGCTGTCGACTCGCTGCTCAACTACGAGACGGTCAAATATTTCGGCAACGAGGAGCATGAAGCGCGGCGCTACGACATCAGCCTGCAGGAGCGCGAAGAAGCGCAGGTGATGAGCCGCAAGACCCTGGGCCTGCTCAATCTGGGTCAGGTCACCATCGTCTCGCTGGGCGTCACTGCGATGATGTGGCGCGCCGCCGCCGGCGTGGTCGATGGCACCATGACCATCGGCGGACTGGTGTTCGTCAACGCCGTGCTGCTGCAGCTCTCGGCGCCGCTGAATCTGCTGGGCATGATGTATCGCGAGATCAAACAGGCCTTCACCAATCTTGAACGACTGTTCGGTCTGCTCGATCAAGGCATGGACGTGCGCGACCGCGACGATGCGGTTGCGCTGCATGCGGATCGGCCAAAAGTGGTGTTCGAGCATGTGCGCTTCGGCTACGACCCGCGTCGCGAGATCCTGCGTGAAGTCAGCTTTGAAGTGCCGCGCGGCGGCACCGTCGCCGTGGTCGGTCATTCGGGCTCGGGAAAGTCCACGCTTGCGCGCCTGCTGTACCGCTTCTACGACATTGATGCCGGACGCATCGCGATTGAGGCCACCGACGGCGTGCTGCGCGATGTGCGCGACTACACCCAGGCGTCGCTGCGCAATGCGATTGCGATTGTTCCGCAGGACACCGTGCTGTTCAACGACACCATCTACTACAACATTCTGTATGGGCGTCCGGATGCGACCCGCGACGAGGTCGAACAGGCCGCACGCGCGGCGCATATCCATACGCTGATCGTCGGGCTGCCGGACGGTTATGACACCGAAGTCGGCGAACGCGGACTGAAACTCTCGGGTGGCGAAAAACAGCGCGTTGCCATCGCGCGTGCGCTGCTGAAGAATCCGGCGATCCTGATCTTCGACGAAGCCACGTCGGCGCTCGATTCGAAATCAGAACAGGCGATCCAGTCCGAACTGGACCGCATCGCGCAGGGACGCACGACCTTCGTGATCGCACATCGTCTGTCGACGATCATGAACGCCGACGAGATTCTGGTCATGGATCAGGGGCAGATCGTCGAACGCGGCCGCCACGCGGAGCTTCTTGTACGCGGTGGACACTACGCCCAGATGTGGACGCTGCAGCAGCAGGAACGCAGCGAAGCGCTGGTTGAAGTCTGACGCAGGCGGCGTGTCGTGCTCGCTGGCGGTTTGCTGGGAGAGTGTGGCTCGTATCGTCATTTATCCGCACAAACCAATATCGCAAAAAAAACAGGGCGACCGAAGTCGCCCTGCATGATCGTTAGGCATGCCTATTCAAGCATGCTCGTTGAAGCATGATGTTTCGCTTACGGCATCAACACCTTATCGACGACATGGATCACGCCGTTGCTCTGATAGACATTGGCGATGGTGACTTTTGCGACGTTGCCCTTTGCATCGGTCACGGTGACTGCCTTGCCTGTGCTGCGGACGGTGAGCGTTGCGCCCTGTACCGTGGTCAGCGTGGCCTTGCCTTTGCCGGCCTTGATTTTGGCGCCGAGTGCTTTCGCATCAAGGCTGCCCGACACCACGTGATAGGTGAGGATGCTGGTCAGCGTGCTCTTGTTTTCCGGCTTGAGCAGGGTGTCGACGGTGCCGGCGGGCAGCGCGGCAAACGCGGCATTGGTCGGTGCGAAGACGGTGAACGGGCCAGCGCTCTTGAGCGTGTCGACGAGGCCGGCGGCTTTGACCGCGGCGACCAGCGTGGTGTGATCTTTCGAGTTCACCGCGTTGTCGATGATGTCTTTGGTGGGCAGCATGGCTGCGCCGCCGACCATCGGGTTGTTGTGCATGCCTTTATCGTGCATGCCCTCATGATGTCCGGCAAGCGCGACGCCGGCGAACGCGATGGAAGTGGCCAGTGCAGCGGTGAGCAGTTTCGTATTCATCGTGGAATGTCTCCGTGGGGGTTGGGGAGTAACCGGTGCTCCGCGCTTGGGGAGGGATGCAGTAGCGCGGAGCACCGGTACGCACACAGTTACGCGCAGTCCTTGCCCACGGATGCAGGAGCCATGAAAGACAGAGTAATTTTGATGCGGAGGGCAGCCTACGTTAAGGTGCGCGTCACGGATGCAGCGCAGACGGACAATTAACCAATCAGTTCAGCAGCGGTACGAGCGCCGACCAGACGTGGTCGCGCAGCTTCGGCTGCGCAGCCGCGACGGGATGCAGGCGATCGGCCTGGAATGCGCGGTCGTCCAGGGCGATGGGCTGGAGCAGAAATGGCAGGAACGCAGTCTTCTCCTGCTGTGCGAGTTCGCGGAATGTGCGCTCGAAGCCCTGGGTGTAATCGGGGCCGTAGTTGGGTGGCAGGCGCATGCCGATCAGCAGCACTTTCGCGTTGCCGGTTTTCGCCGCAGCGATCATCTTCGCGAGATTGGCGCGGGTCTGTGCGATCGGCAGTCCGCGCAGGCCGTCGTTCGCGCCCAGTTCGATCACCACCACGGCGGGGCGATGACGTTTCAGTTCCGCAGCGATCCGCGCTGCGCCGCCGGCGGTGGTTTCGCCGCTGATGCTGGCGTTGATCACACGCCAGCCGGGTTTTTGTTTCGCGATTTTCTGCGCGGTCAGCGCGACCCAGCCCTGCGCTGTCGACAGGCCATAAGCGGCCGACAGCGAATCGCCCATCACCAGCACCGTGCGCTGTGCGGCCGGAGTTGCGGATGTGGTTGCAACAGGTTTGCGTGCGGTCTGTGCGAATGCGGTTGTACTGGTGAATGCGCACAGCACGACAAGCGCAATACCCGCAATACGCAGCGAAGCAGATCTCACCGCCGTGCTCCGCGATGACAGGCCCTTCTGTTTCATATCAAGTTCCATATCAAGTTCCATATCAACCATAACGCACCTTCAGCATCGCGTAGCAGCTGCGCAGCGCCTGCGCTTCGCCGCCTGCGGGACGCCCGTGGCGGTCGCTGTCGTTCCAGCTGTAGACATCCAGATGCGCCCATTTCTGTTCGGCAGGCACGAAGCGTTCGAGATACAGCGCGGCGGTCACTGCGCCGGCCATCGTCGTCGCGCTGCTGTTGGCCAGATCGGCGATGCCGCTGATGAGATAGCGCAGATACGGGCGATGCAGCGGCATCCGCCACAGCGGATCGAAGTGATGCGTGCCCGCGCTCAGCCAATCGTTCGCCAATGCGTCGTCGTTGCAGAACAGCGCCGGCAGATCCGGGCCCAGCGCGATGCGCGCAGCGCCGGTCAGCGTGGCGAAATCGAGAATCAGCTGCGGCGACTGCTCGGCCGCATAGGTCAATGCATCGCACAGCACGATGCGCCCTTCGGCGTCGGTGTTGTCGATTTCGACGCTGATGCCTTTGCGCGTGGCGATAACCTCACCGGGGCGGTATGCATTCGGGCCGATTGCATTTTCGACCGCGGGCACCAGCAGAGTGATGCGCACCGGCAGGTTGCGCGCCATGATCAGTTCGGCCAGCGCAATCGCATGCGCGGCGCCGCCCATGTCTTTCTTCATGTTGCGCATGCCGGCTGCGGCCTTGATGTCGAGGCCGCCGGTGTCGAAACACACGCCTTTGCCGACGATGGCGATATGTGGATGCGCAGCGTTGCCCCAGCGCAGCACGATCAATCGCGGTGCGCGATGCGAAGCACGGCCGACCGCATGGATGGCCGGGAAATTGTGCGTCAGCAAATCATCGCCGGTCAGCACATCGAGATCGGCGCCATGGGTGGTCGCGATCTCACGCGCAACCGCTTCGAGTTCGTCCGGGCCCATGTGCTCGGTCGGGGTGTTGATGAGATCGCGGGTGCGGAAGCAGGCGGCGATCTGCGCGGCGATATCGTCGTCGATCTGCATCGCCAGCCGCGCCGGTGCGCGCGCCGCGTCGCGGTAGCGGGTGAAGCGATAGCTGCCAAGGCCCCAGCCCAGCTGCAGCGCGGCGGTCGCGTCGGCGTCGAGGGTGTCGGCGATGCGCCAGTCGCCGGCCGGCAATGCATACGGTGCGTGCGCGTAAGCGAACGGATCGTTGACTTCGCCGATGCCCAGCACCGCGCCGGCAAGTCCTTCGCTGCCGGGCAGCAGCGCGACGCTGCCGGCGGCGGCGGTGAAGCCCTGCGCTTTGAGCCACGCCTGCAGCGGCGCCGATTGCTGCGCGGACCACGCGACGAAACCGCTCGCGGTCACCGCATGCAGCGGCAGGGCGTGATCGGCGCTGGCGATGAAGCCGGGCAGTGCGGTCATGTCAGGATTCCGTCTGAAGTGATTGCGATGGCGGCCGATGCCTGTGCTGCCGGCATGCGATCGATCATATCGGCCAGCGCGGCCATGTCGGGCACGATCAGGTCGGGCAACAGGTCATCGTGCGGCCAGTGCGGATGGTGCGCGTCGTCGCGCTGCACCCACGCCGTGCGCAGACCGGCGCGCGCGGCGCCCAGCACGTCCATTTCGGTGTGGTCGCCGACGTGCAGCACTTCTTCGGGCGCACAGCCGAGGCGTGCGCAGGCAGCGAGAAAAATACTGGCGTCGGGTTTCGCGACACCGTGTTCGCGCGCGCCCAGTTGGAATGCGAAGTGATGATCCAGCCCGATCGCGACAAGATCCGCATTGCCGTTGCTCAGCGCCGCTACGGGCAGCTTCGCGCTGATCCGCGCCAGTGCGTCGAGCGCATCCGGGTAGCATTCCACGCGATTGCGTTCGGCGTAGAACACGTCGTACGCGGTATCGGTCAACGCCTGCAGATGCGACGGGTCCGTATCGCTTTCGATGAAGGCGCGCTCCAGCGTGAGCCGGCGCAGTGCGCCCATATCGTGCAGCAGCTGTGGATGGGCGTTGAAGACCTGCTCGCGCAGCGCGCGCATCGCGGCAATCGGAAAACGCTCGGCGGTGCGCGGGCTGTGGATGCGCAGCCAGTCGTCGAGCACCTGTTCGATCCGCGCACCGATCGGCGCGAACGGCCAAAGGGTGTCGTCGAGGTCGATGGTGATGGCGCGGATGGTGAAGTGCATCCGGCATTCTATCTGTTGTGGGAGCGACGCAAGTCGCGACAGATACACCCGGTGCTGCCGCAACTTGCGCCGCACGAAGATTTCATAGGGTGCGCCTTGGCGCACCGGCTTTTTTGCGGCGATCACGGCAGACGGTGCGCCAAGGCACACCCTATTGATTGACTGCGGGTTGGCTGCGGGTTTTTGCCCCCCGTCCCCGCGCAGGCGGGGATCCATGCTGCGTGCATCCAGCGCCTGTCGCGACTTGCGTCGCTCCCACAATACTGCAGAGGTGAATGCCGCGATCATTGCATCGCCAGATCGCCCTGCCGGCCATTGCGCCACACCCGCAGCACCAGCTGTGCCGGGCGCTCGCTGAACCCGGCGCGGAACCCGCCGAGGTCGCCGAACTCGCCGATGCTGCCGGCCTGCACCACGTCGCCTTTGCGCAAACCGTTGCGGGCGGCGCGGCTGCCGTTGGCCACCGCGTCGACCAGCACGCCGGACGCACCCTCGCGGCGCAGCGACTCGGGCAGTTCGGCGAAACGGGCGCCGGCTAGGCGCGGGTCCAGGCTGGCGCCGTCGATGTCGCGCGGCTGCTCGCGCAGGGGCGCGGTGATCTTCAGCGCTTTGCCTTCGCGACGCACATCCAGCACAACCTTGGCGTTCACCGCCTGCAGGCCCTGGAAATTGCGCAGCGACGCGCTGTCGTCCACGCGCTGGCCGTTGGCGGCCAGAATCACGTCGCCCACCTTCAGCCCCGCCGTCGCTGCGGACGAGCCCGGATATACCCGGGTCACCACGGTGCCGCGCGCCTGATCCAGGCCGAGCGCGCGCGCCATCTGCGCGTCCACGTCCTGGCTGTCGATACCCAGGCTGCCGCGACGCACGGCGCCGCCATTCAGCAGCTGCGCCATGATGTTGCGGGCCAGATCGATCGGAATCGCGAAGCCCAGCCCGATATTGCCGGCCATGCTGCCGCGCGGGTTGAAGCTGGCGGTGTTGATGCCGACCAGTTCGCCGCGCAGATTGACCAGCGCGCCGCCGGAGTTGCCAGGATTGATCGATGCGTCGGTCTGGATGAAGTTCTGAAACCCCAGGCCGGGCAGTCCGGTGCGGTCCACCGCCGAAACGATGCCCGAGGTCACGGTCTGGCCCACGCCAAACGGATTACCCACCGCGACCACAAAATCGCCCACCTGCAGCTGGCCGCTGGAGACCAGCGTAATTGCGGTCAACTTTTGCGGTGGGATCTTCATCAGCGCGACATCGGTGTCCGGATCGGAGCCGACAAACTCGGCCTTCAGGGTCCGCCCGTCGCTGAGCGTGATCGAGACATCGTCGGCACCCTCGATCACGTGATGATTGGTCAGGATCAGGCCGCGCTCGGCGTCCACGATCACGCCCGAGCCCAGCGATTCGGCGATCCGCTCCTCCGGGATGCCGAACATGCGCCGGAATACCGGGTCGTCGCCGAACGGCGTGTTCACCCGCACCCGCTGTTTGGTATGCACGCTGACCACGGCCGGCGTGACCTTTTTCAGCATCGGCGCCAGCGAAGGCATCGGCTGACCGTCGACGGCAGTGGGCAGCACCGCCACCGTGGGCAGTGCGACCACCGGGGCCCCGGGTGCCGCCAGCGCCGGCGCCTGCAGGGTTTCGCGCACCCACGTGGCCGCGAACCCACCGAACGCGGCGGCGGCGGTCAGGGCGAGCAGGAGAGAGGTTTTCTTGGTGCCGGGGCGGTTGGTGGTCATCGTGTTCGGTGTGGTCATGACGAAAGGGCGGGTCAGCAGGCGTTGGCGCCCGCTGAACATCGCGGTAGGGGGTCGCGGAATCAAGTCCCGAAAGCCCTGCAGCCGGTCGGGTGAGTCTGGTTTGCGCGGCTTAAACCGCAGATGAAACCCGCTGGACGCCTCTGCGCCTGCTTTCTGCCCGCTTGGCACCTGACCGTCGGGCAAAGTTTGTAATTTCGACCCCGTCAAGCCGTTGACTTGGGCCGGAGAGGGGCGTAGCTTCACACACCGCGCCGCCACTACATCTTGGGGTATGTGTGGCAGCCAGCCCAACCAATAGTGTTTCACGGGAAATCTTGTTCCACGGAAGACCCCTGGGCTCGAAGGCGTCGAAGATCAAAGACTGCGGGAAGCAGGCGAATCACCCGGATCGTCATGGAGTGTTTGCGCGGCGGTTGGATCCGGAACCGCATCACAGAATCCGCTGAGGCGTGGAGCTGGAGCTCCGCCATCGGCCACCAGAACAACAGGCTGCGGCTGCACCGCGCCTACATATAAAGAGGATTGAACATTGATGAGCACAGTGCGTCTTGAGGCCGTCGCGAAAGCGGACGCCGCCGCCGAAATACCGATGCAGCCGGCGTCCTGGGATATCTGGGATAAAAAATACCGACTCAAGACCAAGCAGGGCGATGACGTCGATGCCGATATCGACGGCACCTACCAGCGCGTCGCGCGCGCACTTGCCGATGCCGAACCCACTGCCGAAAAGCAGAAGTACTGGCACGACCGCTTTCTGTGGGCGCTGCGCCGCGGGGCCATTCCCGCCGGCCGCATCACCTCCAATGCCGGTGCGCTGGAACACAAGCCGGCCACCTCCACCATCAACTGCACCGTGTCGGGCACCATCACCGACTCGATGGACGGCATTCTGGAAAAAGTCCACGAAGCCGGCCTCACCCTGAAAGCGGGCTGCGGCATCGGCTACGAATTCAGCACCCTGCGTCCACGCGGCGCATTCGTCGCCGGCGCCGGCGCGTATACGTCGGGCCCGATGTCCTTCATGGATATCTACGACAAGATGTGTTTCACCGTGTCCTCCGCCGGCGGCCGTCGCGGCGCGCAGATGGGCACCTTCGATGTCGCCCATCCGGACGTGAAAGATTTCATCCGCGCCAAGCGCGAAGACGGCCGCCTGCGCCAGTTCAACCTGTCGCTGCTGATCACCGACGGCTTCATGCAGGCGGTCGACACCGACGCCGACTGGCCGCTGGTGTTCCCGATCAACGCAAAAGAAGCCGGCGACATCGACGTGAATAACGCCGAACAGGTGGTCTGGCGCGAATGGCCCACCCACGACACCTACATCAGCCGCGACGACGGTCTGGTCGCCTGCAAGATCTACGGCCACATCCGCGCCCGGCATCTGTGGGACATGATCATGGTCTCCACCTACGACTTCGCCGAGCCGGGCTTCATCCTGATCGACAAGGTCAACGAGATGAACAACAACTGGTGGTGCGAAAGCATCCGCGCCACCAATCCCTGCGGCGAACAACCGCTGCCGCCGTACGGCGCGTGCCTGCTGGGTTCGGTCAACCTCACCAACTTCGTCAGCAACGCCTTCACCGATCAGGCTACGTTCGATTGGGAGGAATACAAAGAAGTGGTGCGCGTCTTCACCCGCATGCTCGACAACGTGGTCGAAGTGAACGGGCTTCCCCTGCAGCAGCAAAGGGACGAAATCATGCGCAAGCGCCGCCACGGCATGGGCTTCCTGGGCTTAGGCAGCACCATGACCATGCTGGGCATGAAATACGGCAGCAAGCCGTCGCTGGCCTTCACCGACCGCATCGCCCGCGACATGGCCGTTGCCGGCTGGGAAGTCGCGCTGCAGCTGGCGCAGGAAAAAGGCCCGGCGCCGATCATGGAAGAACGCTTCGCCGTGACCGCCGAAATGCTGCGCAAGCGCCCGGAAATGGTGAAAGACGGCTGGAAGCTGGGCCAGGAGATCCCCGGCAAAGTGCTGCACGCCAAATACAGCCGCTACATGCAGCGCATCGCCGAAGTCGCGCCCGAACTGGTGGATGAACTCGCCGACGTTGGCGCGCGCTTCACCCACCACAGCTCCATCGCGCCCACCGGCACCATCTCGCTGTCGCTGGCCAACAACGCCTCCAACGGCATCGAGCCGTCGTTCGCGCACCACTACAGCCGCAACGTGATCCGCGAAGGCAAGAAGTCGAAGGAAAAGGTCGACGTCTTCAGCTATGAGCTGCTGGCCTACCGCACCCTGGTCAACGCCAAGGCGATGCCGTACAGCGAAGATCCGTCGGCTAAATTGCCCGACTACTTCATCGCCGCCGACGACATCAGCCCCAAAGAACACGTCGACGTACAGGCCGCTGCCCAGAAGTGGGTCGACAGCTCCATCTCCAAGACCGCCAACGTCCCTACCGACTACCCGTACGAAGACTTCAAAGACATCTACCGCTACGCCTACGAACAGGGCCTCAAAGGCTGCACCACCTTCCGCTTCAACCCCGCCGCCTTCCAGGGCGTGCTGGTGAAAGAGTCCGACCTCGAAAACACCCTCTACCGCTTCGAGCTGGAAGACGGCAGCTTCATCGAAGTCAAAGGCAACGAAGAGATCGAATACGACGGCGAAATGCACAGCGCCGCCAACCTGTTCGACGCGTTGAAAGAAGGCTACTACGGCAAATTTTAAAAAAAGGCTCACGACAAATTCTGAAGAAGGCTCACGGCAGATTTTAAAGAGGGCTCACGGCAAATTCTCAAGAAGGCGCACGGCAAGTTCCGACGCCTGCGCTTGTCTCCCTCCCCTGCGAAGCGGGGGAGGGTCGGGGAGGGGGCAAACGCTCTGATTGATACAAGAGAAACCCGCGCCGCCAAACCCACCACACCACCAAAGATCGCGCTACATTCCGCCTACGGGCAGCCGCCCGTGCATCCCTGACGAGGCACCACCATGAGCAATGGCAATGTGATTACGGAAGCGCTTTCCGACGCCGCCGAAGCGGTGACTGACAAAGCGAAGGAAATGGGCGAAGCGGCCGCCAACACCAAGGTTGGTAAAGCGGTTGGTAGCGCGATGCAGAAAGCCAAAAAAACCGCCGGAAAAGCCCGCAAGGCCGCCGGTCAAGCGGTCGACGACGCGAAAGCCAAGGCTGCCTCCGCAGTGGAAACGGTCAAGGCCAGAGTCACCGGCGCCAAAAAGGCTGCAAAGAAGACCGCCAAGAAAGCCGCGAAGAAAGTCGCTGCCAAGAAAGCCGCCACCAAACAAGCGGTGAAGAAGGTCGCGAAGAAAGTAACAGCGAAAAAAGCAGCCACCAAACAAGCAGTCGCCAAAAAAGCCCCAGCCAAGAAAGCGTCCGCCAAGAAAGCAGTCAAGAAAACCGCCAAAAAGGCCGCACCGAAGAAAGCCGCCAAGAAAGCCACAAAGAAAAAGTAATCAGCTTCCAATCCTTCTCCCCGCAAGCGGGGAGGACATGCTTCAAACCTTCTCCCCGCAAGCGGGGAGGACATGCTCCAACCCTTCTCCCCGCCATGCGGGGAGGACATGCTCCAACCCTTCTCCCCGCCATGCGGGGAGGACATGCTTCAAACCTTCTCCCCGCCATGCGGGGAGAAGGTGGCCCGCAGGGCCGGATGAGGGGCGAAGCCCTACCCGCACACACCACCACACCGCATCGGAACACGCTCAAATGGCCGTCAAGATCGATCAGAAAATCAAGGGTTACGCCGTCGTCAAACCGGAAGACAAGGCCGCACTCGCCGTCGCCTCCGTCCCGCGCGCAACCATCGAAGCCGAACTGCCGCTGCCGGTCGCCGACGTCATCCAGATGCACGAGCGCATCGAGCGCCCCGAAGTGCTGATCGGCAGCACCTACAAAATCAAATCACCGCTGGTCGAACACGCCATGTACGTGACCATCAACGACATCGTGCTCAACGCCGGCAACGAACACGAACAGCGCCGCCCCTTCGAAATCTTCATCAACTCCAAGTCGATGGAACACTTCCAGTGGATCGTCGCCCTCACCCGCATCATGTCCGCCGTGTTCCGCAAAGGCGGCGACGTGACCTTCCTGGTCGAAGAAATGAAGGCCGTATTCGACCCCAAGGGCGGGTACTTCAAAGCCGGCGGCGTGTACATGCCTTCGCTGGTCGCTGAGCTGGGGATGATCGTTGAAGACCACCTCAAGACCATTGGCCTGATGCACGACCCGGATATGAGCGATGCGCAGCGCGCGTTGATTGCCGAGAAGCGGCGGGCTTACGAAGAGAATCGTGCAAAAAAAAAGTCTGATGTGAGTGTGGTGGCGGTGCGGGAGGAGGACATTGCGGTGACTGGCGAAGGCGTGTCATTTCCGCCTTCGGCTACGATGTGTCACAAGTGCAGCACGAAAGCGATTGTGATTATGGATGGGTGTGCTACTTGTTTGAATTGTGGGTATTCGAAGTGTGGGTGAGGAATAAGGACGTTCAGGCAGGATATGAGAATGGATACGGTGCACGAAAATTGGATAGCTAAAGAGCTTGGCAGCTATGAGCGCCTCACGGGGGTGGTCGTTACACTTGTGGAGAGCTTGTTGAAAGTAAGGGGCATAGATTATCTGGCCGTTTCTGGGCGAACGAAAAATATACAGAGCGCTCTGCAAAAAATAGACAGAAAAGGATATAAAGATCCTGCGAAGCAAATGACAGATTTGTCTGGCACACGGATTATTGTTTATTTTGAATCTGATGTTGTGAAGGTGTCAGATCTAATAAGCTAAGTTTTCAATGTTGATAAAAAGAATTCATTAAATAGGGATGATTTGATGTCGGTGGATCAAACGGGATATCGATCTGTTCATTTCGTTTGTGATATTGGGTCGGCTAGGGCCGCCCTTCCTGAATTTAATGGTTTATCGGGTTTAAAGTTTGAAATTCAAATTCGAACTGTTTTACAACATGCATAGGCAGAGTTAGCTCACGATCGGAATTATAAATTTTCCGGAAAGTTGCCGCGAGATATGGAGAGGCAATTATATCTCTACGCGGGCATGCTGGAAATTGCCGACCGTGGATTTGACGGTTTATCAAGTCAGATCGACAGTTATGTTGAAAATTTACAGGCCAAGTCGAAAGAGGGCGATCTATCTTCGCCAATAGACTCTATTAGCTTGCAGCAGTTTGTAGAAGAGTGGAGAAAAAAATATGAATATCCACTTGAGGATTCAATGAAACAAGATATTGGAGAATTGGTTTCAGAGCTCTCTCAATTCTCTGTCAATAATCTTTTTGAGTTGAATAAAATAATTCCAGAGAACTTTTCTGAGAAAGCGAAGAAAATTCATTACACAACGAATATCTATGGATTGGTAAGGGATTGGATGCTAATCCATGACTGGCGTCGCTTCTTAAGCGATGTAAGTTTTAACTGGGCGATCGATCCAACGGAAACAGCTATTTTTTATGAGTTTCTCTCGAGGCAAGCTACTGAGGAGATGTTCCTAGAATTCGATGCCCATGAACGTCGGATCTTGGATGCACTTGAATCAGGAGAGTAACGACAAATGGGGTCGGGTTGAAATAATCCGTAAGCAAGTAGCTCGTAGCTCGTAGGGTGGGGTGAGCGCAGCGATGCCCACCCAAACCACAAACCACACGCAAGCCTTCAATGCATCCCGCGACGTTTTTTGCTCCGCTCGCCGCCTCCGCGCCGAATGCGCCGGGATGGTGGGCATCGCTGCGCTCACCCCACCCTACGACTGCAGTGGGATTGGATTTTTCCTGAGGGTTTGACGCGGGGTTTTCCGATGCCGGCCGATGCCGGCGAATGGCAGCGAGTAGGGTGGAGTAAGCGAAGCGCAACTCCACCATGCGGCCACGCAATGTGAATCCTCCCCGCAAAGCGAAACGCTTTCGAATCAAGACAAGTGGCTCTTTTCCCAAGCTAAAAAAAACCGACGACCTCGTTTGTCGTGCGCTGCTTTTGTCGTCGCGTGATGGTGGAGTTGCGCTGCGCTTACTCCACCCTACGGGCGGTGGGATGGTTTTGGGGTGTGGATGGTGGCGGGAAAAAACTGGTGTCAGACCAGCTTATCTGGCGGGGGAGTAATCAATGCGTACATGGTGTTGGGTAATGATGTTTCTTTTGTTTTCGCCCTGTGCATTGGCGCAGGCTGAAGAAGCACAAGAAGAATACGAGACGGTTGCGTTTGTCGGCCGGCTCATCTCCATCCGTCCGCTGCCCCCTGCTTGTGAGGGCGAGCCCCAGCGTGAAGACAGGATTTGCATTTCCTTCGATGCCATATTCTTGGCGCGGTATGAAATTGTCGACATGGTCGCCGGCCATTTGTCCGTAAATGAAATCGACATTCGCGTCGCCGATCATTATGGGTTCCCACAATTTGCGAGACATCCACATGCTTTGTTGTTCGTCGCTGTCGGGCGCGATGCATTTGACCTGCATAAATATCAGGGTTACGGCGTGTATCGCACAGCATCCAACGCTTGGGCCTCATGCGGCGATCCGCTCTATCGCAACCAATATTACGACCCGCCCCAGCCGACGGAACAGATATTCATGGAGGATTTCGGGCCCGCCAGTAAGCGAAAGAAACTAGTCGCTGACGGCGTTTTCTTAAAAGGCGATCTTGTTGCCGTGGCAGGCAGGCTCCGCTGCTTGAAAGGTCAGCCGCTCTCGACGATTTATGAGGAAACCCGCACCGGCGTCATGAAGGCACGCGGTATCGAGCTCCCCGCATGGCGCGCTTCTGCACCTTAACCAATGACGCAGCGAGTAGGGTGGAGTAAGCGCAGCGCAACTCCACCATTCGGCTGAGCAAAGTGAATCTTTCCCGCGAGCGAAACGCTGTGGAATCAAGGCAAGCGCTTTTTTCCAAACGAAAAAACCCGACGACCCCGGTTGTCGTGCGCTGGGTCTTTCGTTTCGTGATGGTGGAGTTGCGCTGCGCTTACTCCACCCTACGCAGTGCGTTGGGGTCGGGAAATTCTGATGTTGGGGCGCGGGGTTGCCGGATGGCTGCGGGTGTGTCCGGCGGGCAAGCTTGGGCGATGTCAAATTATCGTCGCATGTGGGTGCCGGGTGGCACGTATTTCTTTACGGTCAATCTTGCGGACCGATCGTCATGCATGCTGGTCGAGCGCATTGCTGCCTTGCGCGAGAGCGTGCGGAACGTGATGCGGTCGCGTCCGTTCGAGAGCATCGCTTGGGTGGTTTTGCCGAATCACATGCATGCTCTCTGGACGCTTCCCGATGGCGATGCGGATTACGCCAAGCGCTGGATGCGCATCAAGCAGGGTTTCTGCGAGCGCGTGCCGCGGAGCGAGTGGATTCCGGTATCGAGGCGGAGCCGCAACGAGCGCGGCATCTGGCAACGTCGCTACTGGGAGCATGTGATTCGCGACGAACGCGACCTTCAAAACCACATCGATTACATTCATATCAATCCAGTGAAGCATGGCCTCGTGACGCGGGTTGCCGACTGGCCGCATTCGTCGTTTCATCGTCATGTCCGCGACGGACGGCTGCCGCCGGATTGGGCCGCAAACCGTAGGGTGGAGTAAGCGCAGCGCAACTCCACCATCGCGGCTTTCTTCAACAACATGGTGGAGTCGCGCTGCGCTTACTCCACCCTACGGGTCGAATCGTTCGCTGGTGTCCATGCGGACGTTGCGGAGGTGGGCGGTTGCGAGGTGGGACGCGTAGCGTTGTTCGGCGAAATAGCCGATCAGGATGGAGCGTCGGCGCGCGCCGGTTGGATTGATGGTGCCCGCGTGCAGCAGGTCGGCATCGAACACGAGGATGTCGCCCGCGGAGCCCGCGAGCTGCAGGCATCGGGATTCGTCGTCGAGGTCGAACGGCGGCTCGCCCGGGGCAGGGCGATGCGTGCCGGGGACCAGACGCGTTGCGCCGTTCTCGGGGCCGTAGTCGTCGAAAAAGGCCAGCGCATTCACCGTGTCGCCGGGCCGCTGTGCCGACAGGTCGCGGTGCAGGCCCTGATGGCCGCCTCCCGCCAAGGGCTCGCGGCCCTCCACCTGCGCGAGAAAAAACCGTTCGCCGATCAGCGCACCCACCACGGCCAGCAACGACGGTAATTGGCAGACGGTCTGCACATTCGCGTCGAGATCCAGCATCGAATGGCGCCAGTCCGCTCCACGCGGTACGGGCCATTGATCCGATGGCTTCACGCCCGCATCGAAGGCGCCGCGAAGATCGTCCAGCCGGTCTGCCGGAATCGCTTGACGCAGCAGCGCATACCCCTGTTGATGAAGATTGTTACGGTCGATCATGACGTCCTCTTGTGGAGCGGCTGTCTTTGTCGTTCTGTTATTTCGTTGATGATGTTCTTGCTGTGAATGGGTGCGGCCAATCAACTTGTCTGAAGTGGGCGCAAGCCCGCCGCAACACACCGCCAATCGTTGCATTGATGTGACGATCCACTTGCAAGGATTCGGTTTGAATCATCGTAAGGCGTTACCCGGCAATGCGATAAAAAATGTTGCGCCGCGACAAAAATATCGCTGTGTTGACCGTGGCTGAACGACAGGCTAGGGTGAGCCCCGCGAAGTAAGGAGCAGGCTGTCAGGTCTGGATGGCGGGATGGGGCGGGATTGTCGCGATGCCCCTCGGATTTTCTCAACACAAATATCACTCAAGGAAGCAAGTCATGACCATCCGATTTGGCAAGAAGCGCGTGCTCAGCAAGCGCATGCGTGCACTGTTACCAGGCCTCGTTCTGCTTGCAGTGGGCTCGCCCGCAGTAGCCAGCACGTTGAACCAGAATGTGTCCTGGACCATCGACCGCGCGGGCACCACCACCAAATATCGCGTTGTCGCGTACGGAGATTCCATCTACGCCGGCTACAACGGCTCCATTTCCAACGCTGCGAAATATGCGGCGCCCACCGTGCAGTCGGAATATCTGGCGGCGCTGTGGAACGCGGACATCGAGAATATCCGCCGCGCCAAGTCGGGCGCAGTCGCGTCCGACGTGTACAACAACAAGATCGTGGCCGAGCGGTCGTATATGCAGGCTGCATCGACCCGCGTGGTCACGTTCGAGATGTGCGGCAACGACGGCCTGCAGGCGCGCACCAGCTTCAAAGGCCAGACCGGCACCTGTAATTACAACGTGCTGGCCACGGCGGTGAACAACTGCAAGACCTACGTCGCGGCGTCGATGGATTACATCAATGCCAACGCCTACTCCGGCACCAAGCTCAAAGTCATCGCCAATCTTTACTACCCCGGCTACAGCGCCGACAACGCGCTGAGCAGCTGCAACGATCCGGTGACGGGTGCGAAGGTCAACACGCGCGACAAGTTTCTGCCGGCGATCGCCCAGATGAATTACTGGATGTGCGAATACGCCCGGCAGAAAGGCTTCAAGTGCGTGGACAGTTTCGCCGAGTACATGGGCGCCGATTACGACAGCAACGGCGATGGTGCGGTGGATTCGGAAGCCCTGAAGTATGTGGCGGGCGAAAGCGAAGCCAGCTACCTGACGCGCATCACTTCGACGCTGCGCTCGACGCTGCGCGATGCGAATACCCACTTCGTGTCTTCGTCCAGCAGCTATGACTACATCCAGTCGGACGATGTCCACCCGACCTTCACCGGCGGCACCGTGTCCGCGGGCTTCTTCGGCGGCACCACCGGCACGGGTGCGGCGCGCTACACGGCGTTCACCAGCGGTCGCAGCCCGATCTGGAACCTGTTCGGCCATGAGCGCATGGGCTGGTCGTTGTCGACCAATAACCCGGCATCGCCGACGTTGGCGGCCAAGGCTAAGTGACGCCGGCTAAGTGACGCCTTAGGATGCGTCGATGGACGATCGTGACAAGACGCGCACCCCGTCGTCCGGCAAGGACGGCGACGGGGTGCGCATTGTTGAAGGCGCCGGCCACGGCAGGCGCCGTTCGATGGTCTACAAGGTGTCCGCGCTGATTCTGGCGGGCTGTTTTATTGGCTATCTGGTGACGATCAACACTCCCCCGTCGAACGCTGAACACGCCGGCGGCCAACACAGCGACGCTGGTGGCCGCAGCGCTGACGGCGACTCACTCGACACCGCGCAGACCAGCGCGACCGATGCAGGGTCAGTCTCCGGCCGCGAAGTCACTGCGCGTGCTGCGGCACCGCGGCGGGATCCGGATGATCTGGCCAGCTATCGCGTGGCGGGACAGCCGGCGCCGTCGGCTGAGGAAGTGATCGACCGCCTGCACAAGGCCGGCATCTATTCGGGCATCGGTGCGTTTACGCCGCCCGGCACCAGTCCGCCGCTGATCGGGCTGGCGGTGCCTGAAGGCTTTGTATTGCCGGAAGGGTATGTGCGTCATTATCAGGCGACCGACGACGGCCAGCGCATCGAGCCCATCCTGATGTACTCGCCCGACTTCGAATTCTTCGATGCGTCCGGCAATCCGATCAATATCCCGCCTAACCGGGTGGTGCCGCCGGAGCTGGCGCCGCCTGGACTGGTGCTGCCGGGTTCCAAGCCCCGGCCGATCGAGATTCCGCCGGCGCTTGAACCGCGGGGCCCGTCGATCTGAACATGCGCAGGTTTTCCCACCCCGGCTGGCGCGCGCTGGCCGGTGTCGTCGTCAGTGCGGTTTTGCTGGGCTTGTATGCGCGGGGCGGCAACGGCTATCTGCTCGGTTTCGTTGCGCTGGTGCCGTGGCTGCTTGCGCTGGACGCAGCGCCAACGATTGCCGGCGCTGCGCGCAGCGGGCTGATGATGAGCATCGCTTTTGTCGCGGCGGCGTTGGCCTGGTTCGGGTTTGCGTTCGCCGCCTATACCGGCGCGGCTCCAGCAATGGGTCTGTTTGTACTGTTGGTGGCCGCGCCGCTGCTGCAGCCGCAGTTCATCGCCTTCGCGCTGGTGCGTCACATCGTGGGTCGCCGTCATGGCGCGGTGATGCGCGCGCTGGCCGGCGCGTCGGCGTGGGTCGCAGCGGAATGGGTGTTCCCCAAGCTGCTCGGCGACACGCTCGGCCACGGCCTGTTTCCATCGCATCTGCTGCGGCAGATCGCCGATGTTGGCGGTGCGGCCGGCATCACCTTCCTGCTGATCCTGATCAACGAATGCGTGGCGGCGGCCATCGCGCGTCGTCGCGACGGTATGCGCGCACGCGTGTTGCCTTTGGCGATGGCCGCGTCGATGCTGGTCTTGATGGCAGGCTACGGCGCGGTGCGCCTGTCGATGCTGACCGCCGCGCCCGGGGCTGACGACAGGCCGCTGCGCGTGGGCATGGTGCAGTCGAATATCGTCGACTATGAGCGCCTGCGTCGCGAGATGGGCGCGTATGAAGTCGTCCGCCATGTGCTGGATACGCACTACGCGTTGTCGGGCGAGGCGATTGATCGGCATCGTGTGGATGCCCTGCTGTGGTCGGAGACCGTGTACCCCACCACCTTCGGCCACCCGAAAAGCGAGGGCGGCGCCGAGCTGGACCGCGAGATCTACGACTTTGTGTCGTCGGCAGGTGTGCCGCTGGTGTTCGGCACCTATGACCTTGATGCGAGTGGCGAATACAACGCGGCCGCTTTCGTTGAGCCTGTGCAGGCAGCCACGCCCACGCCGTTGGGCTTCTATCGCAAGACCAACCTGTTCCTGTTCACCGAATATCTGCCGCATTGGCTCGACGGACCCACTGTGCGTGGCTGGTTGCCTGGGGCCGGCCGCTGGACAGCCGGCGACGGCGCGCGGGTATTTCCGCTGCGGCTTGCCGATGGGCGCGAGATCCCGGTATTGCCGATGATCTGCCTGGACGATACCGACACCGGGCTTGCGATCGACGGCGCGCGGCTGGGCGCGCAGGTCATCGTGGGCATGTCGAACGATTCCTGGTTCACCGAATATCCGGTAGGCGCCGATCTGCATCTGGCGGTAGCGGCGTTCCGCAGTATCGAGACCCGCCTGCCGCAGCTGCGCGTGACCGCCAACGGCGTCAGCGCTGCCATTGATGCCACCGGCACGGTGGTGGCGGCCAGTGCAATGGGCGAACAGACATTGCTGATCGGCGAAGTGCAGGCGAGGCCGCCGCCCGCGACGCTGATGGTGGCCTGGGGCGATTGGGTGGGGCGTGCAGGTGCCGCACTGCTGTTGCTGCTGGCCGTTTTTCTTGCTGTGGATGCACTGAAACGGCGCGCTGCGCGCAGCACATCCGCACTTGAGGTGGCCACATCGATATCGCAAACACGGTTCCATGCCGATGCGGTCGTGCTCTCGCCCGCCTGGCGAATCGCGGCGGGCTTGCTGCGCGTGGTCGCTTGGGGCAGTTTGCTGTGGATGGGCGCGGCGCTGCTGTTCCCCGACGGTGAGCAGACCAATCCGCTGATCCAGATTCAAAGGTTCGCGGCGTTGTTTCTCCTGCCGCAGGCCGCCGTCTGGTGCATCGCGCGTGCGTTCGCCGCAGCGGTGCGCGTGGAAGGCGACGTGCTGCTGCTGGAGCAGCGCGAGCGACGTATCGAGATTCAGGTGAAAGAGATCGCCGCGGTGGAGGCATGGCGTCTTCCGCTGCCGACCGCAGGCGTGTGGCTGCGGTTGGAGTCGGGTCGACGCTGGTCGCAGGGCATCGCACTGCGCGATCCGTCGGCCCTCATCGACGTGCTGCTGCATGCGGGCGCACGGCCAGCGCTGGCCGATGCGCTGACCAGCCGCGCGCTGGCCTATGCGCGCGTGCGCTCAAGCATGGCGCATCGGCTGCTCGATCACCCGTTGGTGAAATTCGTGCTGTTTCCGCTGGTCCCGGCGCTGTCTGCGTTTCGGCTGCACCAACACATCGCGTTCGGCGGCACCTTCGGCGAGTACTACACCTACGGACTGCAGGCTTATCTCACCGCGCTGGGCATCTGGTGGGGCTCCTGGGCGATCGGTCTGGTGCTGTTCGCGGCTGCGCTGCGGGCGGTGATCGAAACGGGCACGTGGTTGGCGCTTGTGTTGCAGCGTGAAGATATTGCGGACAACAGCACGCGCGGGACAAGAGCGCGCCACATCAGGGCATGGCTCGAACGTGTTGCCCGAGTGCTGTTCTACGTTGGCGTTCCGGCGTGGCTGCTGATGCGTTTCTGGCCGTGGTGAGCCGGGCAGATGCGTGCTTCAGGCATCGTGCGCGCCAAGCGCTGATCGCATCCATCCCCACCCTGCCGGTCAATCGACACAGTGGCCGCGCATCTGCGGAGATTGCGTTTTGGCGTTTGCAGCGGAATTGAACTGGCTGAATTGAACGGCATTTGGAATTCCGACCGGAATTGTCATCACAAGGGAGAAAGACATGGGCGTTCACACTGAGCAACTCAAGAACGGCAAGACGGTCACGCTGTCGAGCTGGGAGGGCACAGAGCCGCCGGAACACGGCAAGGCGCTGCTCAGCAAGGACTGGGATCCCGACGCCTCGCGCATCGGCCTGAAGTTCTACAAACCCACCGAAGAATACATGCGCAACGAGTGGGCGGCGGCGCATATGCATCCCACCAAGGCGACGTTGGGCAACGAAAACCTGATGCTGTTCTACCACCAGCAGACCAAGAGCTGGCACACCGCCGAAGCGCTGGATATCGACCACAAGGTGCAGTGGAAAGATCATCTCAAGACGCTCGGTGTCGCCAACATGGCCGAAGCGCAGATGGGTTACAACGACGTCGCCAATCTGCGCCTGCTGCCGTCCGCGCAGAACCGCGCGCGCGATTCTGCGGACAAGGTGGTCGAGACCCACGGCGAAGACTCCAGACAATGGCGCCAGTGGTGCGGCGAGCGCTTCGGCTTCGACCCGGCGCAGGACCGGCCCGCGTTCGACGAGGAGAACGACCTCGCCAACCGGCGTCCCAGCACGCTCGCCGCAGAGTGGACCGCAAAGCACACGCGCAAGGATCTGTCGTTCGATACGCGGGTCGAAAACAAGTGGTTCGATCACGAACTGAAGAAGAGTTTTGCCGGCGAAGCCACCGTAAAGCGCCCGGAAGCGCCGTTCGACGACATGAAGGTGCCGTTGTTCCGCTGCGCCGCCACCCAGCAGCTCTGCACCCGCGATGCGTTCGACATCGATCATCAGATCGCGTTCGAGACCCTGCTCAAGGAACTGCCCAATCATGCCGTCGACGGCAAGCTCACCAAGGCCGATGTGCTGGATGCCTATAACGAAACCAGCAATCTGCGCCTGGTGAGCCGCGCCGCGAACGCGTCCCACGAATGGGAGTTGACCGCCCGCGGCGAGTACCGCGACGCGGAGAAAGAAACTCCAGAACTGCCCGGTGAATTCAAGGGTTTCATCGTCGAAAAAGCGATGAGCGCGACAGAACACCGGCAGCTGATGGAAGCGGTGAAGGAATACACCGAGCGTCAACATTTCAAGCTCGGCGTATGGGGTCAGCTCAAAGACAGCGGCGTGATCGATTATCAGGATCCCCGCGCAAACCAGGGGCCGGTGACCCAGCTCTCCGATTTCTTGCATCCGGATCATGCGCGGTTCGCGAAGGTCATGAACAAGATTGATGCGCTGGACCCCAACCGCGAGGTGTTGCCCACCGACGCCCATCGCAACAACCTCGCGGCCGCACTGACGATGGCGTCGCTGCGCGGCGGTTTGCCGGGAATCGATGCGGTGGAACCCGGCGGCCCTGACAAGAATCTGCTGTTCGCCATTCACAATGCGAAATCGCCAGCCGAAAAGCACGTCAATATCAGCGTCACGGAGGGGGCGATGACGCCGATGGCGTACAGCACCGCAATGACCGACCAGATCCGCGTGCAGGCGCAGCAGAACATCGCCCACAACCCGCAGCAGCCCACCTTGATGCAGATGTAGTGACGCCCGGCAGGCTGCTGAAACATGCGTGGAAACAGGCCTCAGCAACCTGCCAGGCACCGTCCCCGAGGCGATGTGATTTGAAACACAGACCTGCGCCGTGTATGTGCGATCCTTCCCGCAGGTGACGTGGGGGGGCGGCACCATCGACATCACACCGATCGTCGTCGCTGCCCGGAGAGATCGACCATGCGCACTTTCCTCGTACCTTTGGCATCCTGCAAATTCACGCTGATGCTCATGCTGATGCCGTCCGCCACCGAAGCGCGGACCTTCACCGTGGGTCCAGTGGGACGCGAATACACCCAGCTGTACTCGGTCTTCGTCAACAACAATCTGGCGCCGGGGGATATCGTCGAAGTCGACGGCAACGCCAGCTACGGCAGCGCGGTGGTGGGCGAAGACGACGGCGGCGCGCCGGGCAATCCGGTGATCATCCGCTGGCGCCGCACAGCCAACGCGACGCGGCCGCTGCTGCAGTACGGTCTGCACACCATCAAGTTCCAGCAGTCGAATCACATCGTCTTCGAAGGCTTCGAAGTGCGCGGCGGCAGCAACAGCTGCGTGTTCAGCGAGGCCCACGATGTGACCGTCCGCGATGCGGTGATCCACGACTGTCCGGGGCACGGCATCCTCGGCGCGGATCTCAATTCGGGTTCATTTACCCTCGAATACAGCGAGGTCTACGACGCCGGTTCAGGCGCGACCCGGCATCCGATCTATATGCAGTCCGATGAAATCGCCTATCCGGGATCGGTGTTCCGGATGCGCTTCAACTATATCCACAGCGGCAACGGCGGCAATCTGCTCAAGAGCCGGCACGAACGCAGCGAGATCCATTCGAACTGGTTCGAAGGCTCGGTCTATCAGGAGATCGAACTGATCGGCCCCGACTGCGAAACCCAGGCCAACGGCTGGACCCGCGCAACCAGGCGCGAGGATGCCGAACTGGTCAACAACGTCATCATCCACACCTCGACGACGTGGCCCAATGCGATCCGTCTGGGCGGCGACCTCAACGGCGCCAGCGACGGCCGCGTGCGCATGGTCGGCAACACCATCCTGTTCGACCGGCCCGGTGCGGCCACTGCGGTGTACGTGCAGCTTGGCGTCGGCAGCGTGGAGATGCACAACAATGCGATCCACCAGACCGGCGGCGCGGCGCCGGCGATTTTGCGCGAAAACACCACCGCCGATACGCCGGTCTGCGCACCGTTTGTCACCCAGCCGTGGAGCGGCGCGCGCAGCGTGTTCGGCACGCGCAACTGGGTGCAGGGCGGGGCGACGTTCGTGCCCACGGAGTGGACCGGCACCGTGACCGGCAATGATCCGGGGTTCCGCAATGTCGCACAGCGCAATCTGCGCCCGCTTGCGACCAGTCCGCTGCGCAATGCAGGCGTCAATCGACCGCCGTCGCCGGCTGCATTTCCGATGCCTTGGCCGCTGCCGCTGCTGAAGTACGATCCACCGCTGCGCGCGAAGCTTGCGATAGGCGATCAGCGCGCGCGCATTCCGCAGGGTTATTTCACCGTGGATATCGGCGCGCTGGAGGAGGTGAGTATCGACAGCCTGATCGGCCCGTTCGAGCTGCCGGGGGCGTCTCCCCTCGTGCGTCCCAGGACAGTGACCAAGCCGGCCGCGCCTGCACAGGCGCAGCCGCGTCCTCTGCCTGTCAAGCCGATGCGCAGCCGCGGATTTTTCATCTATGAAACGCACAGATAATAATGTTGGGCAGAACGCAAAAAACGGCAGGGCGAACCCTGCCGTCGTGTTGCGATGTTGCGCGTTGCGCTGAAACCAGCGCGATCAGATAGTCGCGGCGGCGGTCGGCAGGATAACCTTGTCGATCGCGTGGATCACGCCGTTGCTGGAGCCGATATCGCTGTTGGTCACCTGCGCGCCGTCGATGCTGAACTTGCCTGCAGTCATCTTGATTTGCGCGGACTGTCCGTTGACGGTTTTGGCAGCATCCCATTGACCCATGTCGGCGACGCTCTTTCGGCCGCTCAGTACGTGATATTTCAGAATCGACGCCAGTTCATCTTTGTTTTCGGGCTTCATCAACGTATCGAGTTTGCCGGCCGGCAGTTTCGCAAACGCGGCGTCGGTCGGTGCGAATACGGTGAACGGGCCCACGCCGCGCAGGGTTTCGCTCAGGCCGGCCTGTTCGACCGCTTTGGCGAATGTGCCGAAATCGCCGCTGGCGGCCGCGGTGTCGAGAAGATTCTTGCTCGACAGGTTGTTCGACAGATTGCTCGGCGCAGCGCCCGGTGCGCCATTGCCAGTCTTGGTCGGAGTGTTGCTCTGGGAAGTATTCATGATGGTTCTCATTGAAGCGACGCGCACGGCGACGCATAAGCGATAAACGACAGGTGCGCATCGAAAGCGGCATGGCCGCGATATCCGTCGGCGACGGAGAGTGATGCCCGGAGCGGAGAGTGAATGGAGTTGCGGCGCGTCCGAGGCGACGCTGCGGAAGTGCATCGCAGCGTCGTTGAACCATACGCGCTGCATTGTTAGCGCAGCGTAAGCCGATCAATACGTTTATGAAAACATTCATGATCTGCGGCGATAACGAATGATTCCGTCGTGACAGCATCAGTACCTGTTCAAAAAATCCATCAAGCGCAAACGGCTAGTTCATCTGTCATCCGAACGGCCCCACAGCGGTTGGAGGGATCTGTTGTTGTGATACCACCGGCTAAAGCAGATCCCTCCTCGGGCTTCGCCCTCGTTCGGGATGACATCAGTAAAACCATCTGTTGTCCCGAACGCCCGCGCAGCGGGTGGAGGGATCTGCTGTTGTGATGCCGCAGACCAGACGCAGATCCCTCCTCGGGCTTTGCTCTCGTTCGGGATGACAGGTTCTAGCTTCCCCCTCGTTCGGGGTGACGCGTTTTTGCTTCGTCCTCATGCTGGATGACATCAGCAAATCCATCTGTCATCCCGAACGCTGGCGTCGTATATATTCAAATCCATTCAAGCAATATCAACGTTACGAACGACAGGAACGCGCCATGCCCTATACCAATGTGTATGCAGATCCCGAGCCGCTGCGCTCTGATGTCGATGCGCTGGTTGGCATCAACCTACTCGAATTCGGTGCGCCGTGGTGCCCGCACTGCATCGGCGCACAGCCGCTGTTGGCGGCGGTCTTGGCCTCGCACTACGATGTGCGGCATCTGAAAGTCGAAGATGGGCCGGGGCGTGCGCTGGGTCGATCTTTCCGGATCAAACTGTGGCCGAGTATGTTGCTGCTGCGTGACGGCGTGGAGCGCGGGCGTGTGGTGAGACCGGAATCACAGCAAGAGATCGAGCGAATGTTCGCACTGTTGTAGCGCTGTCTTTCCGCGCGCATGGCGATTCGTAAAGGTTGTGTTGTGTTCAGCGTTTTCACTGCGAGCAGCATTCAGTTTAATCCGCGAAAAGCGCGTGGCTGCGTGCATCCACGTTGATGCCTAGCGCGATCGTTTGCGTTGTTGGTTAACGACGCGTTGCGTTCACGTTTGCGAAGGGGTTTTGATTCACGGCGATGTTTGCATGGTGTCGCTGCGGTTGGGACGCTATGACCGAACCGACCGCTCCTTTATGCAACTCCGGAGAATCACAATCATGACGCAACGTACCAATCTTCGTTTGATGGGCCTGCTGGCCCTGTCCGCCGCGTTTGCGGCCCCCGCTGTGTTTGCACAGGGCAACACCGCCACCGGCGACCCGGCACAGGACGCTGCACAAACCACGACAACCCAGCCCACCACGCCTGCGCCGCAAAGCGATGCCGCGCCCGCCAAGAAAACCTGGGCTGATCTCGATACCAACAAAGACGGCAACCTCACCAAGACCGAGGCTGCAACCATCCCCTCGCTGCAGGCGGTGTTCGATCAGGCCGATGCCAACGCCGATGGCGCGCTGAGCGGCGAAGAGTACAAGGCCTACCTTGCCATGAATGGCGACGGCAGCAGCACGCCTTCGAAACCGAAAAATTAAGCCAACGCCGTAGCTGTGCAGAACGCGCTTGTGCAGAAGGTGTGCGGCATTTCATAACACGCATGCGATACACGGAGCGTGTCGCCCGCAGGGCCCGCAGTGCAGACTCCAGGGAAGGCGTCTGCACAGTCGTCGAACCTTTCTTTAATAAACTGCTTGCATGATGATCTCAACATAATGATCTCAACACGATGATTTCAGCATGATCGTGCACCACAGTCATGGTGTGCGTATGCGCCGCTGCGTAGTACCGCGAAGGCGCCGCTCGAACAGCGCCAAGGTGAGCCGCCATGCTTCGCGTGCGGCATCTGCGTCATAGCGCGGTGTGGTGTTGTTATTGAAGCCGTGTTGGCTGCCGGCCGGACGCAGCATCGTGTAGGTTACGCCTGCCGCTTTCAGAGCCGAATCATAGGCCGGCCATCCTGCATTGATGCGCTCATCGTTGTCGGCCAACACCACCAGCAGCTCCGCTTTGATCTTGCCCACATCTTCCAGCGCCGCCGCGCTGCCGTAGAACGGCACTGCCGCGTCCAGATCCGGCAGCCGCGTGGCGAGGAAGTTCGCGATCCCGCCGCCGTAGCAGAAACCAACCACGCCCAGTCGTCCGTTGCCATGTTTGATCTTGCCCAGCATGCCTGCGGCGGCGATGAAATCTTCGCGGGTTTTGCTTTGATCGAGTTTGCCGAACAGCGTGCGCGCGGCATCCTCATCGCCGGGATAGCCGCCAAGCGGAAACAGGGCATCCGGCGCAAAGGCAATGAAATTTTCCAGCGCCAAGCGCCGTGTAATGTCTTCGATATGCGGATTGAGCCCGCGGTTTTCGTGCACCACCAGCACCACCGGCAGCGGTCGGCGGATCTTCGCCGGTGTCGCGAGGTATCCGCGCCCGGTGCCGTAACCCTGCGGCGATGCAAATTCCACGTATTTCGTGTCCAGACGCGCGTCATCCGGTGCGATTTCCTGCGCCGCGGCGAACTGCGGACTCAGCGCCGCCAATAAGCCGGCAGCGCCGGAAGCGCCGACTGCGAAGCGCGCAGCACCGATGAGAAAACCGCGGCGGTCGATTCCGCCGTGCACATATTGATCGAACAGGCGTAGCACTTCAGGGTCGAAATCGCTGGCTTTATGGTCGGGGGTCTTTGCCATGGTCGTCTCCGTTGTGCTGCTGTGATGGTGATGTGGTGGTGTGGCTATTGATGATGGCGCCGTGATTCAGGCGATGCTCAGACGAAATCCTGCTGCCGCCACGCTTCGAACACCACCACCGCCACCGCGTTCGACAGATTCAGGCTGCGGTTGCCCGTGCGCATCGGCAGGCGCAGGCGATGTTGATCAGGAATGCTCGCGAGCAGATCTTCCGGCAGGCCGCGGGTTTCCGGTCCGAACACGAACGCATCGCCGGGCGCGAACGCCACTTGATCGTAGCGCGTTGCGTTGCGCGTACTCAGTGCAAACAGGCGCGCAGGCGATATCTCGAGGATCGCATCCTCCATTGAATCGTGCACCCGCAGCGTTGCGTACTCGTGATAGTCCAGACCGGCGCGACGCAGCTGCGCGTCTTCGAGGGTGAAACCCAGCGGCCGGATCAGGTGTAGCCGCGCGCCGGTGTTGGCGCACAGGCGGATGACGTTGCCGGTGTTGGGCGGGATTTCGGGCTGGTAGAGGATGACATCGAACATCCGCCATTGTGCCGCGATGCGCGGTCAACGGCCCAGTGCGCATGCCGCGAGCGGCTGTTCGGCGGCGGCCTGCCAGCGCTGGGCCTCCGCGGGCTGCGGGTCCTGCGGAAATTCGATCTGGGCCGAAATCTGTTCGCCGCGCACGTCGCGCACGTTGGTCAAGCCGGTGAAGCGGCGCAGACGGCGGTCATCAGCGTCGTATTCGACCGCGATCGCCGACGTCAGCGCGCCCAACAGGCCGTCCAGACGCAGTTCGAAGCGATGCACCTTGTCATCGCCGCGGCCGCGGATGCCGGTGCTGCGGATCTTGAACGGCAGACTGCGTTTGAGTGCGGGCACCGCGAACGCGAGCGACTGCGGTTGGCCTGCGGTGAGCTGCGGCCAGCGCTGGCGCAGGAATTCGTCGAAACCCGCGTCTGCGACCAGCGTTGTCTTGGGAGCGCCGATGGATGTCGCAGCGTCGCTGCCGCTCCAGAGCATGGTTTGGCCGCGTTCGCGGCGCAGACCTTCGCGATAGCCGCGCGCGTCGACCAATTCGAATTCCGGAGCCAGCGCGGAGCTGCGGTAATCGACGCGTTTGCGTGCGAAAGCCACGCCATTCGGGCACCGATACAACACGATGCGTTCGACCGGCGTGTCGCCGCTGCGGCGGATCAGATGCGCTTCGCGGTACAGGAGGCGATTGTTTTTCGGGTCGCGGGCGTCGCCTTCCACTGCGACCAGACTGGCCCGAACCGGCGGGGCAAGGACGCAGAGGACCACGGCGACGACAGGAAATATTTTTTTCATCACCCCTGTACGGCGCATCTGCGTCGCTGGATGCGTCCGCACGACCTGCAGACGCATCGACACGCATTCACCAGGGCAGTGCGTGGCCCTGCCAGTCGAGAAAGCGCCCACTGTCGTCGGGGCCCAGCGCATCGATCACCCGCAGCAGACCGGCGACCGAGTCATCGACCGCAAGTTGCGCGCCATCGCCGCCCATATCGGTCTGCACCCAGCCCGGGTGCAGGGCGACGGCTTTGATGCCGCGGTCGCGCAGCGCATGGGCCAGCAGGACGGTGGCCATGTTTTGCGCGGCCTTGCTGATGTTGTAGCTGGGGGTGCCGAATTGTCGGTTGTTGCCGATCGAACCCAGCTGCGAGGAGATATTCGCGACGGTGGCGCCATCGGCCAGCGCCGGCGTCAATGCTTCGGTCAACAGCAGCGGGCCACTGGCATTGATGCGAAAGCTGTCGTCGAGATTCGCGGCGCTGAGCGCACCGAAGCGTTCGCCCGAGTGCAGCACGCCGGCATTGTTGATCAGCAGATCGATGCGCTGCGCATCGGCGTCGTCGCCGCAGACCAGCGGCAGTTCGCGGACCAGTTCGGCGCGGGATTTTTCGCTGGCCACATCCAGCGGCAGCACGTGCAGGCGGCCCGGATATTCGCCGGTCAATGTGTTGAGGGCGCTGGCCTTGCCGGGATGACGGCAGGTGGCGATCACCCTGTCGCCGCGGGCCAGCAGCTGACGGACGAAGGCCAGGCCGATGCCACGGTTGGCGCCGGTGACGAGGCAGTGTTTCGACATGGAAGCTCCAAGGGGGCGGGGCGCATCTGAGAGGTTGTTCAACATACGCCACAACTGCAAACGGACAAGCCATCTGTCATCCCGAACGCCTGCACAGCCGGTGGAGGTGAACTGCAGCTGTGCGCACCGGCCAGAAGCAGATCCCTCCCCGGTCTTCGCGGGGTCGGGCCTCGGGCTTCGCTCTCGTTCGGGATGACATGATCTTTCCCGAGCAGCAGTTTTGGACGGGTTCTGAGATGTCTGGCTGGCATTCTCTTGACCAGAATCTCCGGCCGGGACTTGTGGCCTAGTGTCAGGCCCAGGCCGGCTCGCTAGCATGCAGCGTCGGTCCGACGCGGTCCAAACAGGGATTTGCCTGTTGGCGTCCGGCCATTCTCAACACGATTCAGGAGCTCCACATGTCCATTGCCCGCCCGCGCCCGTCCGTGCTCAAGCACAGCCTTCTCGCGCTCGCGCTGACCGCCGTAATTGGCGGCAGTCTGTCGCTGGTGCCGCTTGAAGCGCACGCCAAAACTACGCGCGCCGCCGAGGTGGACATTCCCTACCAGCAGTTCACGCTGCCCAACGGGCTGCGCGTGATCGTGCATACCGACCGCAAGGCGCCGATCGTGGCGGTGAACATCTGGTATCACGTCGGCAGCAAGGACGAGCCCGCCGGGCGCAGCGGCTTCGCGCATCTGTTCGAGCACCTGATGTTCAACGGTTCGGAAAACCATCCAAGCGAGTTCTTCGAGCCCTTCGAGCTGGTGGGCGCCACCGACCAGAACGGCACCACCAACAACGACCGCACCAATTATTTTCAGAACGTGCCGACCACTGCGCTCGACATGGCGCTGTGGATGGAGTCCGACCGCATGGGCCATCTGCTGGGCGCCATCGACCAGAAGACTCTGGACGAGCAGCGCGGCGTGGTTCAGAACGAGAAGCGCCAGGGCGAAAATCAGCCCTACGGCCAGGTCTTCGATCTGCTGGGCAAGTCGATGTATCCGAAGACCCATCCGTATCACCACAGCGTGATCGGGTCGATGGCCGACCTCAACGCGGCGTCGCTCGACGATGTGAAGAACTGGTTCCGCACCTGGTACGGCCCGAACAACGCGGTGCTGGTGCTGGCCGGCGACATTGATTTGGCCACTGCAAAAGAGAAAGCCGCGACATACTTCGGCCACATCCCGGCCAGCCCGACCATGACGCAGCCCAAGGTCAATGTGTCGCCGCTCGCCATCGATTCCCGCGCATCGCTTAGCGACAAGGTGCCGCAGGCCCGCATCTACCGCGTCTGGAACGTGGCGCAGACCGGCACGGTCGACGCCGACCGCCTGCAGCTGCTGGCGCAGGTGCTCGGCGGCAGCCGTTCGTCGCGTCTGGATCAGCGCCTGCTGCATACCGACAAATCGGTCGACAGCGTCAGCGCCGACCTCAGCCTGACCCAGCTCGGCTCCAATTTCTTCATCAGCGCCACGGTGAAGCAGGGCGTAGACCCGGCCAAGGTGGAAGCCGCGATCGACGAAGAGCTGAAGCGGCTGTTACGCGACGGCCCGACGCAAGTCGAACTGAATCAGGCGCGCACCGTCATCAAGGCCGGCTTCACCCGCGGCGTCGAGCGCATCGGCGGTTTCGGCGGCAAGGCTGATGTGCTGGCCGAATGTGCGGTCTACACCGGCAATCCCGGCTGTTTTCGCAACAGCCTGCGCGCCATCAACGCCGCCACGCCCGTCCAGCTGAAAACTGTTGGCAACACATGGCTGGGCAAGGGCAAGGGCAGCCACACCCTGGTAGTGACGCCGGGCGAGCGTAAGCCGCTGCCCGAAGATGCGGCGGTCACGCCGGTCGCGATGACCCTGCCGGCGGTGGATGCCAAATACAAGACCAGGCCCAGCACGGTCGACCGCAGTGCCGGCGTGCCGGTGACGAGCCAGTTCCCGGAGCTGAAATTTCCGTCGCTGCAGCGCGCCACGCTAAAAAACGGCACCCAAGTCGTGCTTGCAGAACGTAAAGGCGTGCCGGTGGTGCAGATGAGCTATCTGTTCGGCGGCGGTTTCGTCGCCGATCAGGGCGCCAAGCTGGGCACCTCCAGTTTCGCGATGGGCATGCTGGACGAGGGCGCTGGCGATTACGACGCCATCGCCTTCGGCAACCGCGCCGAATCGCTGGGCGCCAACCTCAGCGCCGCCGCCAGCCTTGATGGCGCCAGCGCCGGTCTGTCCGCGTTGAAGCAGAATCTTGATCCGTCGGTGGCGCTGTTCGCTGACATGCTGCGTCGCCCGCGCTTCGACCAGAACGAAGTCGATCGCGTGAAGGCGAGCTGGATTGCGGGAATCGCGCAGGAAAAAGCGCGCCCCAACGGCGCGGCGATGCGCGTGCTGCCGCCGCTGCTGTACGGCGCTGACCATCCGTATGCCATCCCGTTCAGCGGCACCGGCACCGAGGCATCCATTGGCGCGCTGACCCGCGATGACCTGCGCGCCTACCACGGCCGCTGGGTGCGTCCGGACAACGCGACACTGCTGATCGTCGGCGACACCACGCTGAAAGACATCGTTCCAGTGCTGGAGAAACATTTCGGCGACTGGCAGGGTGAAGGCGATGCGCGCAGCAACCCTGCGATTCCCCAAGTCGCGATCCCGCGTAAACCGCGCGTCTATTTGATCGATCAACCGGGCGCAGTGCAGGCCAATCTTTACGTCGGTCAGCTGGCACCTTCCACCAAAGACGCAGGCGCGGTAAAATTCGACATCGCCAATGCGGTGCTGGGCGGCGAGTTTTCTTCGCGCCTCAATATGAATCTGCGCGAGGACAAACACTGGGCCTACGGTTCGTACAGCAGCACGTCCGGCGCGCTGGGTCAGCGTCCGTGGATGGCGTTCGCCGCGGTGCAGATCGACAAGACCGCCGAATCGCTGAAAGAAATGCAGCGCGAAATCAGCGAATACGCCAGCGGCAAAGCACCGCCGAAACCCGAAGAAGTGGCCAAGATCCAGGCCACCGAAATCCGCGGCCTGCCGGGTTCGTACGAAACCGCCGGCGCGGTGCTCGGCACCCTCGGCGGCATCGTCCGCTACGGCCGTCCCGACGATTATGTGTTTCAGCGCAAGGCCGAAATCGAAGGCCTGACCGTGGAGCAGGTGAAAGCCGCTGCAGCCACCGTCAACCCCAATGCCCTGACCTGGGTGGTGGTCGGCGATCTCAAACAAATCGAAAAGCCGGTACGCGCGCTGAAGTTCGGCGAGGTGTTTATCGTCGATACCGACGGCAAGCCGGTGAAGAAATAAACTTGCGTTGCACAACCGCCTGTTGTGCATAGAAGAGTGACCACACGTCCGGCCAAGCGCCGGACGTGTGCTGATGAAGTCGCGCGCTGACTTTTATCGCGTGCCACATGTGTAGAGATTCAATCAACAGCAGGTGCAGCTTTGGCCTAATGGTTGGCGTATTCATCCGAAGCCCGCCATCATGCTGGACATCGTTTTCCCGGAGCACCGAATCATGTCCCTGCGCTTTTTTGCGGTCGTCGTATTGACGGCGACCACCACCGCCTGCACCTGGGTGCACATGGCGCCCGGCGCATCCAAAGTGAAAGTGGTTGAACGCACGCCGTCCGGCTGCGACAAACGCGGCGAGGTTGAGGTTTCGGTGAAGGACAGCATTGCCTTCTACGAACGCAATCAGCTCAAGGTGCGCGAAGAGCTGGAGACGCTGGCGCGTAACGAAGCACCGGGCCTGGGCGCCGACACCGTGCAGCCGGTCGCGCCGCCCGCATCCGGCGAGCAGCGGTTCATCGCCTGGCGCTGCATCCAGTAAGCGAACGCCGTGAGCGAACGCAAAAGCAACAAGCAGCGCCGCGCCGAAATCAAACAGCAGCGCTTGGCGCGCGTCGAGCGTCTGAACATTGAGGCGGCCAAGCCTGATCCGCGCTGGGAGGCTGCGACGCGCGGCCATCGGCGTGAGCCGGGAGTCGAACCCGCCGATCGTGCGCTGCTCGCCCGCACCAACAATACGGTCGGGCCGCTGCCCGAGGAGTATCTGGACCGCATGTTCACCTGTCGTGACTGCGGCGAACAACAGGTCTGGACCGCCAAACAGCAGAAGTGGTGGTACGAAGTGGCCGGCGGTTCAATCGACAGCATGGCCGTGCGCTGCCTGCCCTGCCGACGTTTGCGCCGCGCCGCCAACGCGCGCCCCGGTGCGGATCTATTGGGCGTGACCTGCGCACGCATCGGCAGCCTTGGCGAGCATCCACCTGACGCCGCGGCCCGGGCTGAGGTGGAGGCCGCGCTGCAGAGCAAGTGGTGGGGCGTTCGCGTTGCCGCCATCGCCACTCTGGGCCACTGGGGCAGCACGGCCGATATCGCCCGGCTCAAAGCCTGGGTCTGGCCGCAGACCGCCCCGCGCTATGGCAGCTGGGAGCACGATGCCCAGTCCGCCGCCGCCCGGGCCCTGAGCCGCAGCCTGCCGCAAAGCGACGCCGGGGAAGCGATCACCGCCATGTTGAGCGGCGACTCGCGCCTGTGGATGTCAGCGGAATGGCTGGCTGCGCTGCCGGCCGCGTTCTGGGAGCCGGTGATCCAGGCCGAACTGCAGCGCGATGAACCCGCCCGCCTGATCGTCCTGATCTGGCTGCTGGGCAGGGCGGGGATGGACACCGGCCACCAACGCCAGCTGCATCAACGCTTGGCCCGGCATCCCGACCGCCGGGTAGCCGACACCCTGCAGCGGGTTTGGCCGGCGACCGCCTGAGAAGCAAGCCTGCTCAGCTGCGCGTCACGCTTTCCATACGCATCGCGGTCTGGCCCATGTCCATGCCGCCGTCCGCGCGGGACACACGCACCTGCAGGCCGAAACAGGCCGACTCAAGCCGGTTCCACTCGCTGACTTCCCCGGTATGTGCCCATTTGCGCACGATCCGCAGGCTGTAACAGCCCGCAGCGTCGATATCGGCGGGCTCCCAGTCCACTTCCTGGCTGCCCAGAATGTTCATCTCGAATACCGCGCCCAGCGGCGAACACACCCGGAAATGTTCGGCTGCCAGCCCTTTCACCGGTGCACCGGTGTCGGCATGCGATACCGAAACAAACAGCAGCAGCACATAGCTGTCGTCATGGATGGATTTGGATTCCTGCGATACCGCGTCCACGATCAGTCGTGCCATCGGGTGTGTCTCCATGCGTGTGTGGGTTGTCGTGGGCCGGCACATGACGGTGCTGTCCCGAAGCGCGAAGTGTGGCGGCGGCCCGCGCCGCTGGCATGGGCCGAACGGCATATGACCGGTCTTTGTTCAGACGCCCATTCGACGCCAGCGGCCCGTGCAGCGGGGCGAAGAGGCCCTTGTCGGGCGTTCGCACGTGCGAATTTCGGCCGCGGGTTGAGCGAAAACATGCGCTGGGGCGGAGAACCCGGTAACCTGCACGGTTCCTGTCTGTTTTACGGCTGAACACTTCATGCTGTTTCAACACGTCGCGATTGCCGGCCTGGCGCATATCGATGCCCCGCGCCAACTGACCTCTGCCGAGATCAACGCCCGACTCAAACCGACGCTCGACCGTCTCGGTATCAAATCCAATGTCCTGGAAGATATTGCCGGCATCCGTTCGCGCCGGCTGTGGGACGACGGTGTCGAGGCGTCCGACGCCGCCACCTTGGCCGGCGTAAAAGCGCTGGCCGATGCCGGCATCGATCCTTCCCGCATCGGTCTGCTGGTCAGCACCTCGGTCAGCCGCGATTATCTTGAGCCGTCTACCGCCAGCATCGTCAGCGGCAACCTCGGCATGCCCGATACCTGCCAGAACTTCGACGTGGCCAACGCCTGCCTCGCCTTCCTCAACGGCATGGACATCGCCAGCCGCATGATCGAACGCGGCGAGATCGACTATGCACTCATCGTCGATGGCGAAACGGCCAACCTCGCTTACGAGAAGACCCTCACGCGTATGGCCAGCCCGGACATGACCGAAGAGGAATTCCGCAACGAAATGGCCACCCTCACCTTGGGCAGCGGCGCAGCCGGCATGGTCCTCGCCCGCGCGGAACTGGCCCCGGGCGCACCGCGCTATCGCGGCGGCGTCAGCCGCGCCGCCACCCAGTGGAACAGCCTGTGCCGCGGCAACCTCGACCGTATGGTCACGGACACCAGGATGCTGCTGATCGAAGGCATGAAGCTGGCCGCCAAAACCTTCGCCGCCGCCAAGCTTGCCCTCGGTTGGGCAGTGGAAGAAGTCGACGAATTCGTTATCCACCAGGTCAGCAAGGTCCACACCCAGGCCATGCTGGACGCCTTCGGCATCGACCCGAAAAAAGTCCTCACCATCTTCGGCGAACACGGCAATATCGGCCCGGCCTCGGTGCCGATCGTGCTCAGCAAGCTGCGCGAAATGGGCCGCCTCAAGAAAGGCGACCGCATTGCCCTGCTCGGCATCGGCTCCGGCCTGAACTGCTCGATGGCCGAAGTGGTCTGGTAAGCCGCACGCTTTCCAAGCAGCGCGCTTCCAACAGGGTTCCCGACGGCCACAGCCGCCGGTAAAGTGCAGTCAAGCCCCCGGCCCAGGCCGGGGGTTTTCGTTTCCGCCCTCACGCCATCAGGACACGCCATGTCGAAGCTCCGCAGCCACCACGAAATCGCCATCTCCTCGATCCATGTCTTCAGCGACGACGGGCGCCTTGACCTCGCCGAACTCGAAAAACTGCTGGCTTTGGCCCTGCGTGATGAAGTAGTCGACGAAGACGAAAAACGCGTCCTCGCCAACATCCTGACCCGCGCCGAACGCGACGGCGTCGCCGCCGACGTCCAGACCCGCATCGACCAGGTCCGCCTGCAGTACAGCCTGAGCGCCTGAGCCTGCCGTCATCCCCGCGAAGGCGACGGGAGCCCATGCCCGCGCACCTCCAGCCCCGTCGCGATGAGCGTCGCCACATAGCATTTTGGTGCGGTTTTCCTTCTCCCCCGCACAGCGGGGAGAAGAGCCTGCCCCCGACTTGATCAGGGTGGCACGCAGCGCTAGATGAGGAGCCAACGCAGTCGCAATGCGTCCCGAAGAGTGTTCCTCTGTGCCCCGGATCAAGCGCGGGACAGGATCTGCGGCCACTTTCTCGCCACTTTGCATGTGCGCAACTGGCACGATGGCGTTTCCCGGGAAGCAGCGCTAGCCGCAGCAACACATATAAAAACGCTCAAAAATTGAACATCACACGTCAGATATGTATAAATACTCAATTTTTGTATACATATGGAGCCGGGGTCGATGCAATCGCTTCACGAACTGTCGCCCAGTCGCTTTGAAACAGCCCCGATTTTCAAGGCGCTGAATCAGGCCAGTCGCAGTCTGGCCGAATTGAAGGGGGTCGCGGCCAGCATCCCCAACCAAAGCATTCTGATCAACACGTTGACCCTGCAGGAAGCGCGCGACAGTTCCGCCATCGAGAACATCGTGACGACCCAGGACGATCTGTATCGGGAAGAAGAACCTGCCGACACCACGGGCACAGCCATCAAGGAGGTGTTGCGGTATCGCCAAGCGCTGCGCACGGGCTTCGAGCGGGTCAATGACACCGGGCTGCTGACGCTGAACACGATCATCGACATCCAAGAGCGTCTTGAATGCAACCTCGCAGGCTTCAGGAAACTGCCCGGAACCGCTCTGCGCGACGGTGCAGGGCGCGTGGTCTACGAGCCGCCGCAGGACGCCAACGAGGTGCAGAGGCTCATGGGCGACTTGGAAACGTTCATCCACGATCAGCCCGCCTTTGAAGCCGATCCGCTGGTCAAGATGGCCTTGATCCATCATCAGTTCGAAAGTATCCACCCGTTTTACGACGGCAACGGACGCACCGGGCGCATCATCAATGTGCTGTACCTCGTCAAAGAAGGGCTGCTGGATATTCCGGTGCTCTATCTGAGCAGGCACATCGTGCAGACCAAACCCGATTACTATCGGCTGCTGCAGGCCGTGCGCGACGATGACGATTGGGAAGGCTGGGTGCTGTACATGCTGCAGGCCGTCGCGGCTACCGCTGCTCAAACCGTCGATACCATACAGGCCATCAAAACGCTGTTGCAGCAGACCAAACTGCGGATCCGCGACCACTACAGGTTTTACAGTCAGGATCTGATCAACAACCTGTTCAATCACCCCTACACGCGGGTCGAATTCCTGCAGCGCGAACTGGGCGTGTCGCGCCTCACCGCTACACGCTACCTCGACAAGCTGGCGGCGGATGGCGTACTCCGTAAAATGCGCGCGGGTCGCAACAACTACTACGTCAATCAGCCGCTGTTCGATTTGCTCGCCCGTACCGAACTGGCAGGCGAACGATGAGCGCTTACGACCACCTCGAGCGCGACGGGATCGGCGCCGATACCGTTCTTGCCGCAATCGATGATCCGGGCGAAGAGCGCGATATCGTCTGAGTCGCGAACCCCATGCTGCACACCGAACGCCGCACGCCGAACGACACTCGCAAAGGACCGCCATCGCTGGCGAAACCGTCGACCCGCACAATCTGCTGGGCATCGAACTCAGCCCGGGAAGACCCGAAAGTTTTGAACGTAGGGTGGCGGTGAGCGCAGCGAACCCCACCATCGGCATGTTTCCGCGACGTCGGGGATACAGCGCAGCGTGGCCTGGGGTCAGTTGATGTGCTTGTGCTGATTCGCGTGTGGGGTTCGCTGCGCTCACCGCCACCCTACGAGGGTATGTGGGGTTTCGGCTCGCGCGTTGCGGTTTTTTCTTCAAGCAAGAAGAGCAGTCGGCACGCCAATAACAAACTCAAAAAAGGCAATTAGTTTCGGGGTAACTGGACTGTTGCTGATGTTCGTAGCTGAACGCCATGGCTTGTCATCAGCCCACGCTGTACCCCAAACATATATCTCGAAATTGGGTGCGTGAGTTAGCAGTCTGCTTTGATCGCCACCGAGTAAAGCAAGTATTTCTGAATTTGCGGTGGCGGCTGTTCCGGTGTCGATGTCATGAACTACTCTGTAGTTAACGGAGAAAGCATTGAGCACCTTCTGGAATGCGCGAATCGTCCACTTTCCGCGACAGTTAATGAGCAGTATCTTAGCCAGGTGGGCTTCAATTTTCGTCCTATCTACAATTTTATCTTCTACCAATCGATTTGCAATCGCACGAACCGAAGCTATTTCACAATCTCCTTCAAGGAGGCACACTTCGTTGGTATAGAAAACTTCGCAAACTTTCGGGTCGAAGTTGAGAAGCATTCGTAGGCGTTCGCGATCTTCGTTTGAATGCGCGCCTGAAAAAACGTCGTCAACGCGCTGAGTAGCGACAGGGTGTTGATCGATTTTTCGGAGGAGTGTAATTCCATCGTGACGATCAGCAAGGTCCAAGAACACCGGAGAGTGAGAGGTGCAAACGACCTGCGCGGTGCCGGATCTGGCCAAGTCCACAAGGACATTGCGAATCCTTCGGCACATGTACGGATGCATATAAATCTCAGGCTCTTCTACTAATAGTAGAAGTGGTCTTTGCTGCGCGCCATCCGCCCTCCTACGTTGCTCAGCAAGTAGTTCTAGAAGCGTGACTATGAGAGCTCTTTGGGCGCCATGACCCAAGTGAAGCGGTGACACTTCGAGCGTTCCATCAAGAACAGAAAGCGTCGTAGACTTTGCGAGATCTTTCGCGAGATCAGGAGGTTCAAAAGTTAAGGTTATCGATAGATCAATTAACCTTTTAAGCTTGTAACTAAGTGCTTCTTGCAGTTCAGATACTGCAGGATCCAATGAATTTTGTTCAAATAAAGACTTGATTTGGCCAGAGGCTTTGGCAATGGCTGCAACTGCAGGGTTGGCTGCAAGTGCGCCAGAGAATAATTCTGCCACGAGAATCTGCGTAGCGCTGGACACATTCGATGTTGATGTTTCCGTGGAAACCTCCTTAATTCCCGGAACGAAGATCGCAAGAGGAAGCACTGAGTCAACAATTGGATGAAAGCCGCCAGGGTTCTGGTTCCACTGCGGTGCCGTAACTATTGCAAGATTCAGGTGGTGCTCTAGAACGAATGCGCGAAAATCCTTGAGGTTTTTATCTGACAGCCTTTTTGTCTCGGAAACGGGGCTGCTCGCTAAATGTATCTGAAAAGCAGAAATCGCTATATCCCAATCTGCAGATACGGTTCGAAGTTCAGCAAGTTTAGCAGGCTGCTGAAATACCTACCGTTTCAAAGTGTTCGCCCTTCACTTCGCGGCTTGAATTCATGCATTCCCAGCCGCGAGAGCGAAAGTGATCATTTTTTAGCCAGAAACCAACGCTTTTCGAGTGATTCCTTCCGCA
>JANOKD010000065.1:0-4141 GCA_031419075.1 Lysobacterales bacterium | reverse complement strand
GCTGAGCCCGCACGGCAGCCAACCCCACAGCACACCCACCGCGATGCGTTTGATTGCGGTATCGGCGGGCAGCAGTCCGCGCTGCAGCGGCTGCAGGCGTTGCCATAGGGCGCGCCCTGGGCGCGCCAGTGGATTGAACTTGCCGCTCGGATGCAACAAACGCAGCGCGATCACCACCATCATCGCGCCGACCGCCATGCGCATGACCAGCGCGAGGTGCGGGACCTGCACCAACGCGACCAGGCCATGACCGAAGCCGCCGACGATTGCGCCGGCAAGGGTGTAGCCCAGCACGCGGCCAAGATTCGGCTGCAGCGCCTGCAGCCACTGCGCGCCCGCGCCTGCAGGGCGCTGCCCGAACGACAGCCCGGTGGCGATGCCGCCGCACATCGCGGCGCAGTGCACGCCGCCGAGCAGGCCGCTCATCAGCGCTGCACTGAGCACAAGCCAGTCGAGAGTCATCGTGCCGGCCTTGTAATGCCCTGTGGGAGCGACGCAAGTCGCGACAGATCGCCAAAGCATCGCGGCTCCCGCCGCTCCCACAGGCGTCGTCTGCGATCAGCCATCCGTATTCTTTCCGGGCGCCGGTATCGGTGCAGGCTTATCGTCATCGACCAGAATATCCAGCGGCGGGGTGTCCAGGTCGTCGTACTGGCCGCGCTTCACCGCCCATACGAACGCCCAGACTGCAGCGCCCAGCAGCAGCAGACTGATTGGAATCAGCGCGAGCAGAATATTCATACGCGTTGAGTGTAGGCCGCCGCGTCGGCCGGCATGCGCGTGAGCCGCAGTGCATTGAGCGTCACCAGCAGCGACGACAGCGCCATGCCGACCGCGGCGATCCACGGCGTGACCAGTCCGCATGCGGCCAGCGGCAGCGCCAGCAGGTTGTAGCCGATCGCCCAGCCGAGGTTCTGGCGCACGATCCGCCGGCTGCGTCGCGCCAGGGCGATCGCCTGCGGAATCCGCCGCAGCGCACCGCTGCCGATCACGAAATCCGCTGCGCGCTGCGCCAATGCCGCGCCGTCTGCCAGCGCCAAGGACACATCCGCACCGGCCAGCACCGGCGCGTCGTTGATGCCGTCGCCGACCATCGCGACGATCTCGCCGGCGGCCTGACGTTCGCGCACATAGGCGAGTTTGTCCTCGGGCGTCTGTCGCGCGCGGACGCTGCCTTCGACCGTCGTATCGATACCGACCGCTGCGGCCATGCGCGCGACCGCAGCTTCGGCATCACCGCTGCACAGGTCAACGCGCAGGCCCTGCGCACGCAGCTCGCGCAGCGCCTGTTCGGCGTCGGCGCGCGGGGTTTCGCGCAGGATGAATCTTGCGAACGCACGCTGCCCGTCGCCGAGCCAGATCGCATCGTCGTCCTCACGCTGCGCCGCCCACTGCGCGCGACCCAGCCGCCAGCTGCGGCCGTCGATATGGCCGGAAATGCCGCAGCCGGCTTCCACATGGACATCGTCCGCCGCGGAAATCCCCCCGCCGCCCGCTGCGCGCGCAGCGACCCCCTTTTGTAAAGGGGGTAAAAGCGGAGCGTCTATCGCGTTTTGTAAAGGGATTAAAGGCGGTGCAGCGATCCCGTTTTGCAAAGGGGGTAAAAGCGAAGCATCGATCCCGTTTTGTAAAGGGATCAAAGGCGGTGCAGCGACCCTGTTATGCAAAGGGATCAAAGGCGGCAAATCGATCACATTTGTGCCGCTGGAGCGAATGGAAGCGTTGAAGCCATAGACAGCATCGTTGCTTCCCCCCTTTGAAAAAGGGGGGCAGGGGGGATTTGCTTTTAAAAACGCCGCCGCCAGCGGATGGCCGCTGTCGCGTTCCAGCGCCGCGGCGACAGCCAATGCCTCATCGCGCGCAAACGCGTCGAAGGTTTCGATCTCGACCAACTGCGGCTGACGGTCGCTGAGCGTGCCTGTCTTGTCGAAGACGATGCGGTCCGCGCGCGCCAGCGTGTCCAGCGCTTCCGCACGCAGCGCCAACACCCCGAGTTTCGCCAGCCCGCCATGCGCTGCGGCCAGCGCCGCCGGCACCGCCAGCGACAGGGCGCAGGGGCAGCTCACCACCAGCACCGCCAGCGCCACTTCGAACGCGCGCGCCGGGTCGTGCACCCGCCACCACGCGTATACCGCGATGGCGATGACGATCAGTGAAGCCACAAACCAGCCGGCGATGCGGTCGGCCGCGCGCGCCAGCGGCGGCCGCTGTTCCTGCGCGCGTTCGACCAGCCGCGTGAGCTGCGACAGCCGCGTGTCGGCCCCGGTGCGCGTCACTTTCAAGCGTGCGGGCCGCTCACGGCAGACGCTGCCGGCGAAGGCCATCGCGCCTGCGGGTTTCACTACCGGCAGCGATTCGCCGGTGAGCAGCGATTCGTCGAACGCGGTGTCGGAATGAACCCCAGCACCCAGCACCTCGCCATCGGCGGGCACGCCCTCGCCCACCGCAACGCGGACGATATCGCCGACTGCAAGCGCGCTGAGCGGAATCTGTTCGAACAGCAGACCCTTGCTGCCATCGTCGTGCGCATCAGCGCGTTCGCGCGTGGCCAGCGCCGGCCGCGCACGCGCCAGCGCATCCACCTGCGCACTGGCGATGCCGCGCGCCCGTTGTTCCAGCATGCGCGCGGTCAACAGCAGAAACACGAACATCACCGCCGCGTCGAACCACACGTGCGGCCCGCCGCGCACGGTTTCGATCAGGCTGGCGAAATACGCCAGCAGCGTGGAACCCGCGATGAGCGTGTCCATGCCGAGGCGGCGGCCGCGCAGCTCGCGCACCATGCCTTCGAGGAACGGCCAACCGGCGTAGAACACCACCGGCGTGGAGACGAGAAAAGTAATCCAACGGAAAAAATCGCGCGTGGGCAGCGACATCTCGCCGGCGGTATCCAGACCGCCGCTGCCGAAAAACAAGGCCTCTGCAAACATCATCGCCTGCATGCTGCCCAGCCCGGCCACGCCGAGACGGATCAGCCAGCGGTTGCGTTCGCGGCGACGTTCGCGCTCGCGGGTTTCGCCGGTGGCGAGCGACGGCCGATAGCCCAACGACGCCAGCCGCGTCAGCAGCAGCGACAGCGGCGTGCGCGCAGCGTCCCAGACAATCCGGATGCGGCCGGTGACTGCGTTGGCGGCGACTTCGCGCACGCCCGGCTCGCGGCTCAGCGCACGGTCGATCAACCACGCGCAGGCGGCGCAGCGCATGCCGTCGGTAAGCAGGGTGATCTCGCGGCCGCCGTCGACGACGACGCTGTGTTCGGCGAGCAGATCCTCGCGATCCCAGCTGGCGTAGTCGATGGTGTCGGTACCGACCCGCGCGGCGTCGCCCTGACGAAGACGGTAATAGTCGCCGAGCGAAGCCTCGCCGATCCAGCGCGCGGCGGCCGCGCAGCCGGTGCAGCAGAACGGTTGCGCCGCGGCGGCGACGCTGTCGATCACCGGCTGCGACGGCAGCGGCTCGCCGCAGTGGAAACAGGTCGTTCGCGCGTAACCGTACATGCGTTTAACGCGACGCAGCGGCGGGTTCCAGCGCGCCCAGCGACGGCGCCAGCAGCACGCCGCGCTGACCGGCCGGCAGCCGTGCATGCAGGCGCCATGCGCCGCCTTCTGGCAGCACCTGTAGGCGCCAGTCGTGACTGCCGTCAAGCGTGGATGCGACGCGCCAGCCGTTCGTGGTCGGCAGCAGCCGCAGCTCGCGGTCTTCAGCGGCGCGGGTGGGATGCTGCAGCAACAGCCGCAGCGGCTGCGCACGCAGTGCGCGGCCTTCGACGGACGCACCATCAAACAGCGCACCGCTGGCCGGCAACAGTTCCAGCCCCTGCGCGCCGTCGGTGGTGTGCACGCTGAGCACCGCAGACAGTGTCAGCGCGGCGGCGCGTTCGTCGGGGCCCAGCTCGGTGGTCTGGATCTGCGCGGTGCGGCGGACGTTGTCGGAAATGGCATCGTTACCGCCGGAGGTGATCGCGATCGCCAGCGTGGCGAACCCAGCGACGATCACCGCAGCCGGCAAACCGACGATCAGCCACAGCATCGGATTGCGCCAAAGCGAAGCGCGGGATGCGGTCATGCGTCGGGCCCGAAGAAACTGGTGGGAACCACTTCACGTCCCTGACCGTCGACGGTTTCGACCACGAACCGGACGG
>JANOKD010000064.1:0-146170 GCA_031419075.1 Lysobacterales bacterium | reverse complement strand
CACCCGTTCTTCCTGATCGCCGGCCCCTGCGTGATTGAATCCGAGCAGCTGCAGCTCGATGTCGCCGGCCAGCTGAAGGAAATCACCTCCGCGCTTGGCATTCCCTTCATCTTCAAGTCGAGCTTCGACAAGGCCAACCGCACCTCAGGCACCAGCTTCCGCGGCCCCGGCATGGAAGAAGGTCTGCGCGTGCTGGCCGAAGTGAAGCGTCAGATCGGCGTGCCGGTGCTGACCGACGTGCATGAATACACGCCGATGGACGAAGTGGCGAGCGTGGTCGATGTGCTGCAGACGCCGGCATTTCTGGTGCGCCAGACCGATTTCATCAAGAAAGTCTGCGCTGCAGGCAAACCCGTCAACATCAAGAAAGGCCAGTTTCTCTCGCCGTGGGACATGAAGCCGGTGGTCGAGAAAGCCAAGTCGACCGGCAATCAGGACATCATGGTTTGCGAACGCGGCGCCAGCTTCGGCTACAACAATCTGGTCAGCGACATGCGCAGCCTGTCGGTGATGCGCGACACCGGCTGCCCGGTGGTGTTCGACGCCACCCACTCAGTGCAGCTGCCGGGCGGGCAGGGCAACAGCAGCGGCGGCCAGCGCGAATTCGTGCCGGTGCTGGCGCGTGCGGCAGTGGCCGTCGGCATCGCCGGCCTGTTCATGGAAACGCATCCCGATCCGAGCAAGGCGCTGAGCGATGGCCCGAATGCTTGGCCGCTCGGCAAGATGCGCGCACTGCTGGAAACGCTGCAGGCTTTGGATGCCGTGACCAAGCGCAATGGCTTTCTGGAATCCGATGTCTGAATCCCCTGCGCACAATGTTTCCGCAGGCTGGGCTGAAAAGCCCAGCACCCCGGTTCGATCATGCTGGGCTTTTCAGCCCAGCCTACGTTTTTCAGCCCAGCCTACTTCGGCTCAATGTCTTCTTACTTTCTCAAGCACATACCCATGACCACGATCACGAAGATCCACGCCCGCGAAATCCTCGACAGCCGCGGCAATCCGACGCTGGAAGCCGAAATCACCCTTGCCGACGGCAGTTTCGGCCGCGCGATGGTGCCCTCGGGCGCGTCGACCGGCAGCAAAGAAGCGGTTGAGCTGCGCGACGGCGACAAAACCCGCTACATGGGCAAGGGCGTGCAGAAGGCCGTCGGCAATGTCAACGGCACCATCGCGCAGACGCTCACCGGTTTCGACGCCGCCGATCAGGCCGGATTCGACAAGCGATTGATCGATCTTGACGGCACCGAGAATAAAGGCCGGCTCGGCGCGAACGCGCTGCTGAGCGTGTCGATGGCCGCCGCTCACGCGGTCGCCGCATCGCGCAAACAGGCGCTGTGGCAGTACCTCGCCAACGGCCGTGACGTGACCTTGCCGGTGCCGATGATGAACATCATCAACGGCGGCGCGCACGCCGACAACAACGTCGACCTGCAGGAATTCATGGTGCTGCCGGTCGGTTTCGATTCGTTCTCCGAAGCGCTGCGCTGCGGCACCGAAATCTTCCACGCGCTGAAGTCGGTGCTCAAAGGCCGCGGCCTGAGCACATCGGTGGGCGATGAAGGCGGCTTCGCGCCGGACCTGCGCAGCAACTCGGAAGCGCTGGACACCATTCTCGAAGCCATCGGCAAGGCCGGCTACAAGGCTGGTGAAGACGTGCAGCTGGGTCTCGATGTGGCGTCCAGCGAATTCTTCGAGAACGGCAAATACAACCTCACCGGTGAAGGCAAGCGCCTGACCAGCGAGCAGTTCGTCGATTTTCTCGCCGACTGGTGCCGCCAGTATCCGATCATCACCATCGAAGACGGCATGGCCGAACACGACTGGGCCGGCTGGAAGCTGTTGACCGATCGCCTGACCAGCAAGATCCAGCTGGTCGGCGACGATCTGTTCGTCACCAATCCGAAGATTTTCCAGGAAGGCATCGACAAGGGCATCGCCAACGCGATTCTGATCAAGGTCAATCAGATCGGTACGTTGACCGAAACGCTGCAAGCCATCGGGATGGCGCATGACGCGGGCTATGCGTCGATCGTGTCGCACCGTTCGGGCGAAACCGAAGACACCACCATCGCCGACATTTCGGTCGCGACCACCGCGACCCAGATCAAGACCGGCTCGCTGTGCCGCAGCGACCGCGTCGCCAAATACAACCAGCTGCTGCGGATCGAACAGCAGCTCGGCCCGGCCGCGAAGTACGCCGGTCGTGCGGCGTTCGTGTCGTTGAAGCACCGTTGATGGCGCACGCATGAGCGATGGGATGCGCACGCTGCGGATGCTGGCGCTGATCCTGATCGCGCTGCTGGCGCTGCTGCAGTATCGACTGTGGTTCGGTCAGGGCGGCGCCTCGGCCACGGCATCCCTGCAGGACAAGGTCGAGCGTCAGGGTGTGGAAAACCGCGGCCTGCAGCAGCGCAATGAACAGCTTGCGGCGGAAGTCGAAAACCTGAAATCCGGTGAATCCGCAGCCGAGGAGCGTGCCCGCAGCGAGCTGGGCATGATCAAGCCTGGGGAAACTTTTTATCGGGTGGTTGAACCTCCGGTGCCGGTCGATGCATCGGTCGCCGTGGATGAGGCGCCATGACTCCGGATCAAGTCGGGGGCAGGCTCTGGGCGGTGGTGCCCGCAGCGGGGCGCGGTACACGTTTTGGCGGCGAACGCCCCAAACAATATCTTGAAGTCGCCGGTCGCCCGCTGATTGCCTATACGCTCGACGTGCTGCTGTCGCATCCCTCGGTCAGCGGCGCGATGGTGGTCTTGGCTGAAAACGACCGTCATTGGCGCGGTTGGGAAGCGCTGGTGGGCAAGCCGGTGATGACCTGCATCGGCGGCGCCGAACGCGCGGATTCGGTGCTGGCCGGCTTGAACGCGCTCCCCGATGCGGTGCGCGCCGATGCCTTCGTGCTGGTCCACGACGCGGCGCGCCCGAATCTCTCGCATGCAGATCTGGACCGCCTGCTCGACCTGGGGATGGGCGATCCGGTCGGCGCGATTCTCGCCGCGCCGGTGCGCGACACCCTGAAATTCGCCGGCGACGACGGCGGTATCGACCGCACCGAACCGCGCGAACGACTGTGGCGCGCATTCACCCCGCAGCTGTTCCGGCGGATGCAGCTGAGCCGCGCGCTCGCCGCCGCGTGTGCCTCGGGCACGGCCATCACCGATGAGTCGATGGCGATGGAGCGGCAGGGGCTGCGCCCGCTGCTGGTCGAAGGCAGCGAAGACAATTTCAAAGTCACCACGCCGGCCGATCTGGCGCGGTTCGAATACGCAGTTTCGCAACGTCATCGCTGAGCTTTCGGCGATGCAAGGAGAAGTATGAAAATGTCAATGTCGAGCGGATTAATTTCGCTGGCTGTGTTCGTTGCAACGTCGGGGCCTGCACTTGCCGCACAGCCACAGGCGGCCGCCGCGTCGCAGGTATCGCAGTCGCAGCCGCAGTCGAAACCCCAGCCGAAATCCCAGTCAAAGCCGGCGCTGCCGGTGCGCGCGCAGGATGCGTTGACCCGCTGCCTGATCGAGTCGACATCTCCGGACGAGAAACGCGTGCTGGTGAAATGGGTGTTCTCGGTGATCGCCCAGCATCCCGACATTTCGGCCATGACCAGGATCGATCCTGCGCAGCGCAGCGTGATCGATCGCGATGCCGCCAAGGTGTTCGAGCAGCTGCTTGCGGATCAATGCGCCGCACCGCTGCGTGTCGCGATGAAACAATCGGGCACCGATGCCATCGGCAAGAGTTTTCAGGCGTTGGGCACCTCCGCGGCCACCGACATGCTGCAGAACCCGCAGGTGGTCTCCAGCGGCGCGGGTCTGATGAAACATCTGGATATGCAGCGCATTCTGCTGGCGTTGATCGCGCCGTGAGCGCAGGCGTTGGCATCGGCCAGATCAGAATCGGACAGGGCTTCGACGTCCACGCGTTCGGCAATGGCGATCACGTCATGCTTGGCGGCGTACGTGTGCCGCATACACACGGCATCGTCGCGCATAGTGACGGCGACGTGGCGCTGCACGCGCTGTGCGACGCGCTGCTCGGCGCACTGGCGTTGGGCGATATCGGCACACACTTTCCGCCGTCCGACCCGCAGTGGAAAGACGCCGACAGCCGCACTTTTTTGCGGCACTGCGATCATCTGATTCGTCACCAGGGCTGGATGGCGGGCAATGTCGATATCACCGTGATCTGCGAACGGCCGAAGGTCGGCCCGCATGCCGAAGCGATGCGACGCATGATCGCGCTGGATCTGGGCATCGCAATCGATGCGGTCAGCGTCAAGGCCACCACGACCGAGACCTTGGGATTCACCGGACGCGGCGAAGGCATTGCGGCGCAGGCGGTCTGTCTGCTGGTTCGGACGTGAGTCCTGATGTGAGCCCTGATGTGAGTGGTCCACTTCAGCCGCGCGCACACGGCGAAGCGGTGCTGACCGCTCGTATCCGCAGCGTGCCGGAAGATTTCAGTGTTGAGGAAATCGACGCTTTCGAGGCCAGCGGCGCGGGTGAGCATCTGCTGCTGACCATCGAGAAGCGGGGCATGAACACCGCGTTCGCAGCCAAGCGAATCGCTGCGTGGGCGGGCGTTGCCGAATCCGCAATTGGCTATGCCGGCCTGAAAGACCGGCATGCACTTACGCGGCAGCGCTTCAGCGTGTGGATCCCAAAAAAAATCGCGCCCGATATCGATGCGCTGCAGTCAGACGATATGCGCGTGCTCGATGCGCAGTGGCATGCGCGCAAGCTGCCGCGCGGTGCGTTGCTGGGCAATCGCTTCGTGTTGACCCTGCGCGAGGTCGACGGTGATCGTGATGCGATCGAAACCCGCCTGCACGCGATGGCTGTACGCGGCGTCCCTAATTATTTCGGCGAACAGCGATTCGGGCGCGGCGGCGACAACGTGTCGAAGGCGCTGTCGATGTTCGCCGGCCGTCGCGTAGCGCGTGAAGAGCGCGGCTATCTGCTGTCGGCGGCGCGTTCGGAATTGTTCAACCGGGTGCTCGGCGCGCGGGTTCAGGCCGCATGCTGGGATCGCGGCCTCGATGGCGAAGTGTGGATGCTCGACGGCAGCCGCAGCGTGTTTGGCCCGGAGCCGTGGAGCGAGGTGCTGGCCGAGCGGCTGACGCGCTTCGACATCCACCCCAGCGGCCCGCTGTGGGGCCGCGGCGAACTGCGCACGCAGGGCGATGCGCGTGTATTGGAATGGACTGCGCTGGAAGGTGATGGGCTGACTGACCTGCGCGCGGGTCTCGAGCGCGCAGGGCTGGAGCAGGAGCGCCGTGCGCTGCGGCTGCGCCCGCAGGCGCTGGCGTTCGAGTGGCCCGAGCCGCGCAGCCTGCGCCTGACCTTCGGACTGCCTGCCGGCTGTTATGCCACCACCGTGCTGGCCGAGTTGGGCGTGGTGGCCGCCGACACGTTCAGGCCCTGAGTCGGCGGGCATTGACCGACCGCTGGTCGGAAAACAAAACCCGGCACTGTCGCGCGCTGTACAGCGGCGTATAAGCCAGAAACACGCCCGTGCCTGTTGCCGGGCGGACACCACGCTGCTGTCGTCTTGGAGGTTTCCAATGAACACCAAGTTGCTGTGCATGCTTGCGATGCTGGTTGCCGGCCTGTCGCTGTCGGGCTGCAAGACCATGGACGAATCCGCTTACGTTGCGCCTGCTGCCAAGTCGGTCGCGCCCGGCACCCAGTACGCGCCTAGGATCGAGGAAAACGCCGCCTACATGGCCCGTGTTGAAAGTATGGCCGCTCGCCGGGGCATGACCGTGCACTGGGTCAACAAGCCGGTGAAGCGGCACGTCGATCAGAAGTGATGCGCCGGGCTGCGTCCGGCGCTTTCAACGCCGGCCCAGCAGCACCAGCACCGCGCCGGTGCCGCCCTGCGCGGGCGGAGCCGAATGGAACGCCAACACGTCGCTGCGGTGACGCAGGACGCGGTCGACCAGATTTTTGATCGTCGGCACGCCGTCGGGTGAGTTCAGGCCTTTGCCGTGGATCACCCGCACGCAGCCCATGCCGGACACGAAAGCTTCTTTGATGAAGCGGCGAAGCAGCGCTTCGGCTGCGGCTGCGTTGAGATGATGCAGATCCAGTTCGTCCTGCGCCGCGTACTCGCCGCGCGCCAGCCGCTGCAGCACGCCCTTCGGTACGTTGTCGCGACGATAGCTCGACACATCGCCGGCCAGCAGCGGCGATGCCTCCAGCGCGCGCTGGAATTCACTGCGCGCATCGGCCTCATCGCGGTCACGCATCCGCGTCTCGGGTTTCGGCCGCGGCTTCTGCGGCCCGGTCGGCGCGGTCGGCAGTTCGCGCACCGGGCCGATCGCCGCACGGAACAGCGCGGCATCGTCGACATCGGCTGGACTGTCGTCGGGGACATTACCTGAGGGGCGGCGGTCGCGGGCGGTCATCGCAGCGCAGTCTATCGATACGGCATGACGCGGCGCGCGATAAATCGCACCCCAATCGCTTGATAATTGCCTGACCGTCAAAACTTCACCCCACGCAAAAGAATCGCGCCACACGCAACAGATCAGCCGGTCGAGCGTCTGAAACCCACCCGGCCGGCTCAGTAAGGCCGCTGGCCGAACCCCATCCAGCGGCCGCCGACTGGCCCGCTATGTCTTCCCGGCGCCGGCCTGATAGATCCGCTCCTTGCGGGCCACGGCCTGCCCTGCGCCCCCGAGGGTGTACCTGATCGGCACTACCTTCGAACGGAAGCCGGCGAAGACCCGGCGCATGTCGGGGTGGTCGTTGATGGTCAGGATCGCTCGCCCCTTCAGGCTGGCCATCTGGTCTGCCATCTGCTCGTACTGCTCCATGCCGAACGCGGCTCCATAGCCCTCGGTCTGCCAGTAGGGCGGGTCCAGAAAGAAGAGCGTATGCGGGGCGTCGTAGCGCTCTATGCACCGCTGCCAGGGCAGATTCTCAACAATGACCTGGTGCAGCCGCAGATGGGCGTCGCTCAGCCGTTCTTCGAGCCGCAGCAGGTTGATGCGCCTTGGCTGCGTGCTCGACATGCCGAAGCTCTGGCCAACAACCTTGCCCGAGAACGCGAGCTGCTGCAGGTAGAAGAACCGGACCGCACGCTGGATATCCGTCAAGGTCTCGGGCTCCTGCAGCTGGGCCCACTTGAACATCTCGCGTGAGGTCAGCGCCCATCGGAACTGCCGCATGAATTCGTCCAGATGATTCGCCACCACGCGATACAAGCGCACCAGTTCGCCGTGGGTGTCGTTCAGCACCTCGACCTTGGCTGGCTCACGTGCGAACAGAAGCGCAGCGCCGCCGGAGAAAGCCTCGACGTAACAGGAATGCGGGTTGTCAGAGAGCAATGGCAGCAGGTGCTGCAGTAGCCGGGTCTTGCCCCCCGGCCAGGGGAAAAGCGTTTTCGTGTTTGGCACAGTCTCAGCCCTTGGGATGGTTGGCGGCGAGACTGGCTGCGCTCTCGCGGGAGCAACAGGGTCTCGGCCAAGATCACGCGGGCTAACGCGCGGTGGAGGCGTCGCATCGGCATTGCAGTGCCGGTGCGACGCCCTGTTCTAATTCGCTGCAGGTGACTCGGTGAAGGTTAAACCCGCGCTGTAGATGTCATCGCCCAGATGCTGCACTTTGCCCATGCGCGCCGTCCCGAACAGGCCCGTCGCATTGACCAGATCCTGCACAAGTGCACCGCTGGCATCGCGCCAACGCGGGATGGCGATCACAGGCGAATCACCAGCAAAAGCCTGCCTCACCTTTGCCCAATCCATGCCGCCCTCCAGGGCGGCGCTGTAGACCTGCCCATAGGACGATGCAGACAGATTTGCTTCAACCTTTCGATAGGGCAAGCGGCCAACCGATGCGGGCTGGGAGTCGCGGGTGAGCGTGGTTTCTGTCGGGTCGTTTGACTCGTCTGACCAGTCCTCCTGAATGGCAATATCGACCGCAGGCATCACGGCAAATTCGCCGATATCAAACACTTGATTTGCAGCGATCGAGGCAACGCCATTCACATCATTGAAGATGACCAGATCCGCCAATTTGGACGCAGGCGTGCCCACTGGAAACACAAACCAAGCCCCGGTGCTGCCGTTTGCAAAGCGCACCGCACGCTGATCGATGAAAGCGACCACATTGCTCAAGGCATCCTTCAGTCTCACTCGCATCAGTGTGCCTGGTGGCAGGGTCAGGCCAAGAACCACAGCGATGCGATGGTTGCGTTCTTGAGCAAACGATAACGGGATGGATAACGTGGTCGCTGTCGTACCGGCTGTTGTGTACCAAATGAGCCGAGCAACGCGGGCAGGAATGCCGTCTACAAGACCACTCTGAGTGCCGTTCAAAAAGCGTCCGCCACCGGCACCACCGATTGTCGCGACGCTCGGGATTTCACCCTGGGAATACCCAATCAGCATCATGCACCCCAGAGTTTCAAATTCAGACGGCCGGTGGCTGGATTGCGCTGCACGCTCACCACCAGAAGATTGCGCCCAGCGTCCAGGCCGTAGCGGTTGTAGGTGACTCTTGCTACTTGGCCGGGCATCGGTGCCGCGCCGGTATCGCCGACCATCCGCCAAGCGTAGAAACGCCGCTGGACGGCATACAGCCCACACACCCGATCAATCTCCGTCTGCGCGTCTACAGCACGGTAAAAAGTCGATGGAAACGGGCTGCGGCGATCAGCAGCCGCATAGCGCGAATGCATGGGCACGGCAGAGTAGGCAATGCCGCGATGGGGCTCCATCAGCTCCACGCGGCGCGACATAGGCACATCGACCAGATCCGTCACGAAATCACTGGCCGCCATCGGTGCCGCGTTCGGGCGATAGCCCATGCGGCGGGTCAAATTCGGTGCGTTGTCATACACCGATGTCAGATCTTCACCAAGCGTCGCCGGCGACAGTTCGATATCCGGCGTAGCCGTGTCCGGATTGACCAAGCGGCTGAAGCGCAAAATCCCGGTCGAATCCTGCCAACAGGCTGCGCAATAACTCGCCAAAATCGCGTCACGCGCTTGACGTGCACTTTGAACGCCTCCGCCGACGAAATAGCCGATGCCGGAATACCCGGTCGCCGTGTCGATATCCAGCGCGTCCGCAGCCGACCAGCTGGCCTTGCGAACTCGGCTGAATACCTGATGCAGCGCCTGCTGCATCGTCGCCGGCGTCATGCCCGCGCCAATGCTGCTCACATCGGCCACCACCGGGCCCAGCGGCGGCGATTCCAGCAGCAGCTGCTGCGCGCCTGGCGCAATCGACCAAGTGCCCACTTCAAGCGCGTCACCACGATCAAGTACCGCGCTCACTTCCGCCAGCGGAGAATCGGCCAAAAAACCCACCGAGCCATCGCTGTTTGCGGCCAATAAAGGCACGCTGCAAACCGCACCAATCACCACCGGCTGCGGCTGCCATGCCAACTGCGGGATATTGGGCAAAAACACGCCGGGATTGAGCGGCTCGTCAAGATCGTCGTGCGCATCGCGAAGCCTGATCCGCTTCCAGTCGTCGCCCACCACTTCCATGCCATCCAACACGAATCGACCCACATCCGTTGAGGTGGCCAACGTGCCGTTGCTGTCGGCTTGCCGGATCCTGACACGCACCTCGCCGTCGACCTCAAAAGCATCAAGCAAACCATCGGGGTCATACACATTCAGCTGCGCCGCCGCGCCGCGCGGCGACACCGCATCCTGCCAAGGCCAAAACCCGACCGCTTGCAGAATTTCGACGCCTGCGGGCGCAATGCGGCCTTCATATCGCGTATCTGCAGGCGCGTCAGCGTGGGCGCTCATCCAGTGCGCATCGGCGATCCTGATATCGCTCACCAGTGGCTCGTTTGGGCGCCATCCAAGATAGGCCGCTGTGCTGCGCGCTGGCCACTGGCCCGCGTTCACCACAGCGGTCAGATCGCCGGCCACTGTGGACGCCAAACTTGCCGCAATGGTCCAACTGGCGCCTGCGGGAAAATTCACCGTCGCCACCACCGCACCTTCGTGATAAAAATCGGCGTCAAAAGTGAATCCCGGCACCTCACGCAGTACCACGCCAACAATGTGGCCTTTCGTCACCACCGGCAGTCCGCTGAGCACCAACACGCCGCCCACACGCACCTCACCAGCATCCAAACGCCAGCCGACCGAATTCGCGATGCTGCCGACGGCTGCAGACAGCGAAGTCGACGACTGCACAAGCCCAATCGAAGCCACCAGCGCCGCATCGCCGTAAAAGGTTAATTCAGCGCCATGCACGCCGTCAGAATGAAAGATCGTGCCGCGTGCAGCACGCGAAACGCTCAGCGCGGCCGCATTGGTCGTCAGCAGCAGACCGTCGTACGTCGCAACCAGCCCTGGGCCGATAGTGGTCGCATCAAAACGGTCGAATTCGCGTGCCATCAGAGCTGCACGCCCGCCAGCATGGTGCGGTTCCCCGATTCAACGGCGATCTCTTCCAGCATCGACGCAATCGCGCCGTCCAGCGCTTGGCGCATCAGCTTCGATGTCACCGCTTCCGGATCAATACGATGCGATGCCTTCGGTTCCGAAGCGGCATGGCTCACCATCAAAGCGCGGCCCGACATGCGGATCACCGCAATGCCTTCCTGCTCGACTGCGCGCACGTAGCACGTCACGCCGAACATGCTGGCGTCTGCGCCCTCGGGCTTTGCGAAACGCGCGAAGCCGTAGTGCACCGCACCGTTGTCTTCGACTCTGAAGCCGAACTCGTCGCCGGCGGCGCCGTCGATCAAAATTCTTTCGATAGTGGGCGTCATGGCACTGATCCTCCAGGCGGAATCGGGCGCAGCCCGCCGCCATCGCTGATACCACCGCCTCCGGAACTCGATCCAGACGCGGGAATGTTGATAATGATTGGCCCGATGGATTGGATGCCGTTTGCATTCGCCAGATTTTCGCCGCTGGTCGTCGCGTTGAGCGTTTTTGAGCCGCCAGTGTTGCTTGGATCGATGTAGTACAGATAGACCAGATTATTGCCGGTGGCCAAGCTCGAAAGATTCAGAGTTGATGCTGAGTACGACACCGACAGACTTCCGCGTCGCACGGTAGCGGCCGAGACCGACACCGTGGCCGCGCCGGCCGATGTCGACGTGTAGGTGATGCTCAGCCCCACCCAATACGATGTCGCAGAACCGGACAGCGTCGTGGGCAGGTTGCCGAAATCACCCACCTGCATGCCGCTGCCGGCCTGCCCAATGCCCAGGCGGTCCAGACCCGCCACATTCACGGTGTCCTGGATCGCAATCCGCACGCGGTTGTTGTCGGCGCTGGCCAGCAGCTCAGCGCTATACGCGGAGTTGCGCGCATTGCGCACTGCTTTGAGTCTCACCCACCGCGGCGTGGTGGGGCTGAGCTGCAGCGTGTAAGTGCTGTCGCCGGTCTGCGCCGCCAGCACCCAAGCACCCGGCGTGCCGCCCAAATTTGGCGCGGACTCAATCACCGTCAACGTGTTGGCCGTTGGCGTAAAAGTAAGCACCGACGCGCCGTCAATAGCACGCACAGCAAGGCTTGCAGGCGTCGCCAGAAGCGGCGGCGTATAGACAGCCGGCACCCATGTCGAAAAAAGCTGTAAAGGCGCTGTCGGCGCGGGCAATGCGCCTGCACCCAGCTCCACCAGCAAGACCTTGCGTGCCTTCATCGGTCGCTGCCGATCTGCACCAGCTCGCGGCGCGACTCAGCGCCATCCATCGACGCGTTGGTTTTCGCCGTGGCCGCGGTATTGGCCTCAATGCTGACCAGGCGGGCCAAAATATCCTGCCAAGGCGCATCAGTGTTTTGACCGCTTGTAGTGCCTGCCGGCACCGGCGCGGACGGCAATGCGATGGGCTGGGATGTCGCCGTCGTGGGTTTGGCTGGAATGGTCGCGTACAGCTGGTCAAACAGTGCTCGCGCAATCTGCTCCGGCAGGTCCACCAACAGATCCGCAATGGTGTCCAGCTGCGTCTCACTCAGCGGCGCGGTGCCGTCGATATTCACCTGCCGCAGCAGCCCCGTCACCTCGCCGTACAGCGCGTTGTAATCCGCGCCGCTGGCGAACAAGTCGCGGCCGAAGCCCAGCGCAGACTGCGCCAGCTCCTGCGCCCGCGACATGTCGCCGCTGCTCACCGCGTTGCGCAGCTCCTGCATCGCTTGGCCCAGCTTCTGCTCGTCGCGCAGTGGCGACAGGTCGGACAGGCTCAGGTCGGTCAGCACGCGTGCACGCTCTTCCTCAATCTGGCGCTGCACATCGGCCATGTTGATTGCACGCAGCTGTTCGATCTTGGCCAGATCCTCGGCGCGTGCACCGCTCAGCCCAAGCGCCTTCGCCAGATCGTTCGCCTGTTTGATCTGGTTGCGGTACTGCAGCTCGATGTCCACCTGAGACCGCTGATAATCGTTCAGTCCGCTCATGATCACTTGCTTGTTGATGTCGGTCATCATCGTGCCGTAGTTGCTCGCGATGCCGCCCAGTCGCTGATAGGTCTGCCCGGCGCTCTCGCCGGCGCGACCGAACTCCTCAATCAACTGCAGCGCCCGCGCCAGCGTGCCGGTCAGCAGATCGCCGTCGCGCTCCAAGGTCTGCATTGCCAGCACTTCGCTCAGGTTCTGCATCTGGCGCTGCAGATCCGTGCTGCTGTTCAGCACAAAATCGCCGATCAACTTATCCACGCTGCCCAACACCGCACGCATGCGCGATTTGATCAGGTCAGTCAACACTGGCGCATTGCCAGACCAGTTCTGCAGCGTCGCGCGTACGGCCGCACGCTGGCCGGTGGTCATCATGTCGTAGATCAGCGAATCGAACTCCACGATGGCATCGGCCACCGAGCCCGAAGTCGGGTCGGTCATCGACTCGGTGCGCACCTGGAACGTCTGGAAGCGCGACGTACGCGTCTGCTCCGGCTTGCTCACGCTGCTGCCCACGCGAATCTCGGGGTCTTCGTCGAACGTGCCGCCCGCCCAGCCGCCAATTAAGCTGCCGATGACCGAGCCAATCACGCCGCCGAAAGCGGCGCCGATAATGCCGCCGATTGATGAGCCCAACGCAGCGCCGGCACCGCCGCCGCCCGCCGCCGTGCCGGCCAACTGGCCCAGCTCCGGCAGAATCTCTTTGATCGCATTGCCCGTCTGTTTAAGCGCTTCACCCCAGCTGCCTGTTGATTTCTTGAGCTTTGCGAACTCTCCACCAATCTGCACCAGCGCGCGCGTGCCCTCGGTGCGGAACGAATCCCACACCGAGCGGCCCTGCTGCTGGCCATCCAATACGCCGCCGAACACATCACGAATGGTGCTCTGGATGGTCTGCTGCGAGTTCAACGTGTCGATCTCGCGCGCCTGGGCACGGATCAGCTCGATCTCTTTCTCAAGCCCCGCGACCCGCTGCGCGCTCATGCCCACCAGCAGCTTGCGGATCTGCAGCTCGGCCTTGCCCGCCGCCGTCAGCTCTCCGCCGGCTTTCACCGTGGCGCGCAGCGTGTCGATTTCGTCCTGCTGCGATTCGCGCATGTCGCGCAGGCCTTCGGCCGCGTCGCGCGCTTCGGCATAGGCATTCGCCTGCTGCCGAATTGCCGCCGTCTCCGCCGCAGTCAATGCGGGTGAATCGCGTAGATAGTCAGCGTACTGCTCTCGCGCTTTGTTGATCGCTTCCAGCACAAGCTGCTCCACCTCGCGCTCACGCGCGCTCAGCGCAATCAACGGCGCTTCTTCGCGATAGCTGTCCATCAGCCGGCCCACGATATCCAGCTCGCGCGCCCGCTCGTCATCCGCCGCTTGCGCAATGCGCAATGCTTTTGCGTGCGCAGCCGCGGCGGCCGTGCGCGCCTGGTCCAGCAGCTGCTGGCGTTCGGCCAAGTCGCTGACGGCGGCCGTTTCCTGCTCAAGCTGCGCAATGTCGTCTTGGGTCGATGCGTACTCGTTGCCGGTCTTGCCCACTTCACTCAGCGTTTCGTTCTGCTGGTCGCGCACCAGCTCGCGCAGCCGCTGCATCGCCTTGGCGGCTTTATCCGCACCGTCGGCGGCTTTCTTGCCCGCCTCTTCCATGCTCTCACCGAGCTCGTCGGTATCACCTCCAGTGCCGCGCGCGGTATTCGCCGCCTTGAGAACGGCCGGGTTCCATAGCTCATCAATTTTACGGCTCGCATCCTTGACGGCCTTTTCGGTCGTGTCACCCGCAATCTGCCAGCCGATGGCGATATCGCGGACGGCGCGTGTATTGGTCGCACGGCCCTTTTCAACCATTGTGGAGAACGACTGGAACGCACCGACCAAGTCGCCTCGCATCAGCTTGCTGGCTGCATCGCTAACGCCGGCGTAAAAAGTGCCGATATTGTTGCCGGCCTCCCTTACCACAATGCTCACAGTATCCACTGCGGCCGCGATGCGCGTGGTGTTTGCTTCAACGATGGCGGCGACTACGTAATAGACGCTGCCGACAAGCTTGACGATGGCACTCAACGCACTCCAACTGGAAACCGAATTCGCCGCTTGTTGAGATCCATTCACCAACTCGCCCGATAGTTCAACCATCGCAGGCAGCGCGGCGGTCAGTGCCGACTTGGCGACACCTCTGATGCTGGCCGCGAGCAAGTCCATGTTGTCATTGAAAATGCCTGCAGCTGCAGCCGTACCGCTTTCAAGGGAAATCCCAAGCCTCACTGCCTGCTTGCGAAGTTCGTCAATGCCTGCGGCACCCTCATTGAGGATCGGAATCATCTTGCGGCCTTCCCGGCCAAACAGCGCGACAGCCGCTGATGTTTCGCGCGCTCCCGCAGGCATGGCTTTGAACTTGTCTGCAATTTCTGGCAGCAGCTGTTCAAGCGTCTTGAGTTTTTTATCGGCATCCAGCACGTCGATGCCCAGGGATTTGAACGCCGCCGATGGCCCTTTGAGCCCTTGCTCGGCTTTCGCCGAATTGACCGCCAACCGGCTCAGGCTGGCTTCCAAAAAAACTGTTGTCACCAGCGGCCATCTTGGCGACGAAGTCCATCTCGCTGATGAACTCGGTACTCACGCCGATGCGCGCGGCCATCTCTTCGGTTGCATCGGCCGTGTTGATCTGGCTGCGCAGCAAAAAGCCCAACGCTGTCGCGCCGACCAATGCACCTTGGCCGAGGGTTCTGCCGAACTCGCGCCACTTGGCTCCGGACTTCTCCGCTTGCGCCGCGTTGCGCGCGGCGGTGCGGTTGAGCTTCTCGGTGGCGTCGTCCATGCGCTCCACCGCGCCGGTCGCACCGTCAAACGTGGCGATCACGGCGCGGCCGTCGGCTTCAAGAATGATCGCGATGCGTTTTTCGGTCATGGCCCGCTTACCTCTTGTTGCGCTCGGCCGCCGCGTCGCGGTTCCAATGTTCTACTTTCACCTGGCGCGCGGCGCGCACCAGCGTCATCACCCGCAGCGAATTTTCTTTCGTCAGCGGCATCTCCAACATCGCCATGCACGCCACAATCTGGGTCTTGGGTAAGTTCAGGTTTCCGCCCATCGCGCCTGGATAGTCCCAATCGTCTTGGCTGCTCAGCAGCACCAGAAACGCATCAATGTTTTCCGGGTAGACCTCTATCAGCGGCCGCTGGGTTTCAGCGGCCTCAAACTTCGCGCGCTGCTGCGCGATGATGATGTCGGGCGCACCGGCAGAGCGCATGGTCCGCTCGATACCGTCGAATGAGCGCGAGACCCGAGGCTCGGCCCACGCGCGCCCGACCTCGATCAGTTTCCCTCGGGGCTGCGTCCCTGCAGTGCGACCTGGTAGGTGTAGAGCAATGCATCGCGCGCCCATGAATTGGAGAACATCTGCGCCTTGGTCGATTCGTCGGTGCTGACATCGGTGCCCTGCGGGTCGCGAATGCCCTTGGTGAAACCCGCCACGGTTTCTTCCAGCAGCATCCGTTCAAAGCTCAACACCTGGCGAATCGCATCCACGTCGTCGTCGGTCTTCTCGCCATCGGGGATATTTTCCAGCCGCTTGCGCTCTTCGGCCTGCTCGCGAAAATCCTGCAGCAGCTCCAAGCGGCGTTCTGGCGTAACGTGCCGGAACTCCACACCAAACTTGGCTTTGGTCTTGCCGGTGCCCGCTGCGTTGGGCACATGCACATAAACGGTCCACGCGAACACGGCATCATTGTTGAGGACAAAGTCACCGACGGTGACATTGCGGCTGGGCTTGGTGGACATGGGTCTCTCCAGAGGGCGATTGAATGCGAAAGCCGCCATCGGTTGCACGGCTTCCAGTAGGCGGTTGAGTGGTGTTGGTGATTGCCTTGGAATCAGGTGGCCGCGAACCGCAGCGCCCACTCATCGCCACCGGCCAAGGTCGGCACGAAGTTGAGATTCGCTTCGATGGTCGCGCGGCCTTCATCGTCGCCATATTTGGGGTTCATGATCTGGCAGGTGTTGGATGCGCACTGCAAGAACCACTTCGTGGTGGTGGTTGGTCCGTGCTCAATCTTCAGCAGGCCCAGCGTGTTGTTGCGGGCGATGGTGAAGAAGTCTTTGGTGGCAAGATCAGGTGCCAACATGCTGATGCTGCCCTTGGCGGCATGGCTGGTGATGCGGATCTCGCGCTCGCCCGGATTGTTGAACACCTGCACGTTGTTGCCCGCGTCAAAGCTGAAGGCTTTGTACACGCCCGCATAGCCGTGCAGCGCCGGCACCGGGGTATTGTCGAAGTTCACCGCGACCGGAATCTGGAAACCCGTCCAGCCGCCCAGCACGGTCGGGTTGGCATTGGCGATGGGCTGCACCCAAAGGCCGGTGAACTTGAACTTGAGATACGGAATGTTCTGGCTGTTGACTTCGATAGTGAACGTGCCGCGCGCACCCAGCAGCTTGTGCAGGTTGCCGTCCAGCCAGAAGTAGATCGTCAACGATGTGGTGCTGGCCCGCTGCGGCGTGTACGTCACCGAGGTGGTGGCCACCGTGGTTTCCAGGCAGCGGCATGCGCGCAGCAGCTTACCAAACGAAGGCGCGGTGCCCAGCACGCCTGAGCCCACAAGCTCCACCGAGAATTCGATCATGGCGTGAAAGTCGACCGTCAGCTCCTGGTCGGAACCGGAGTTCGGTTTATCCAGCTTGCGGCTGACTGTTTTCATTTCCAGCGGCATCAGCTTGACTTCGCTGGTCACAAGCGCGTCTGCGCCGGTGGGCACGGCATCGGTGCCGTAGACCGTCTCGACCTTCGCAGCGGTGATTACATTTTCTGAAAGCAATGCGGGCATGACTCAGTCCTCGCGCTTGGAGTTCGCGGCTTTCGCAGCGGCAGGGGTGGTGGTGTCGTCTATGGGGTTGAGGCCCACCGCTAACCGACTTTTGATTTCTTCGACCACTGCAGGCTCAATACCCCCGGCGTCCGCTTCGTCGGCGGTGGGCGCAATCAACACGCCGTTCGCATCGCGTGGGCCGGTGCCGTCGTTGTGGTAGCCGGTATCGGGCATGGCCTTCAGCACCTTGCCGTCTTTGTCTTTGATGATCTGGCTCATGTTTGTTTCCCGTCGTGAAAATGTGGCTGTAGAACCGTGTTGGTTGATGGCGCGAATCAGTCTGCGACCACTATCGTGGTGCCGATCTGCGTTCGCTCTTTGGTGGTGACCAGCGACAGCTTCACGCCGTGGCACAGCACGCCGCCGAACATGTAGGGACCGAAGTCCTGCAGCTGCAAACCGCGATCGGTCTTGGCACCCAACAGCCCCAGCTTCAGCACCGTGCCGTTCAACTTGTCGTTTTCGCGCAGCTTGTCGCGTACCGCCTCAACCAGGTCATCCATCACCAGTTCGGTGCTGGCGCTATCGTCAAGCGCCATGAACCCGCGGATCTGCCACTCCACCACCTCAAGGTAGGTGGGTATCAAGATGCCGGTCTCGCGAACGCTGACGCGGCGGATAAACCACCCACGAATCTGCTGATGCGCTTGCGAGAAATAGAACTGCTTCAGCTTGGAGAGGTCGGCGGCCATGCGCTCGTATGCATGCACCACGCCAATGTTCGGCACGGTCTGCAATATGGCGTACAGCGCTGCGCGCTCGGGCGTCATGCCGGTGCGCCCAGGCGATCCAGCACGCGCTCCACACCCTGCGCGAACCGCACTTCGATATTGCTTTGACTGGCATCGAATACACGCTGCCAGCTGCCGTCGGGCTTGGTGCCCACGCGGCTGATCTTGCGCGCGATCAAAAACGCAACGCTGCGCTTCTCGCGCTCATCGGTGATATTGAGTTTGGCTTCCACCCAGTCTTCAAGCGGCTGCAGCGGCGGCATATGCGGCCGCGTGCCCAGCTCCACGTACTCGGCGTAAGCCAGCGGCGACGCAACGGCGCCGATCACGCTGTCGGAGAAGCGCTGCTCATCGGTGAAGATCGAACCGGCCAAGCCAGCGCCGCCGCCGATACCGCCAGCACCGCGCGGCAAGGCCTGCTGCAGTTCGCCTTTCAGATACAGATCCGCTTCCACCACAACGCGATACATTTCTTCGCCCACGATCTCCGGCGCACGCGCCCACAGCGCCTGCATGCCGCGTATATCGTTAGCATCGATCCTGAGCTGCATCAGCGTGGATACCGGCGACCGTGAAACAGACGGCCGTTACCCTGGGAATCGGTCGACTCCAGTTGCGCAACCGCACCAGCGGCTGCCGTGACCGGCTTCTCGGGCACGCCCAGCGCCCGCACGTATTCTCCTTCCAGATCGCGCTTGCGTGCACGGTAGCGCTCGGTCTTGCCCACGTGGTCGCTGACATCCGCACCAATACTGGGCATGCCCTCGGTGGCGAAGAACGTCGCCAGCTGGCCGCACAGATTTGCAGCGGCCAAACAGGCCACTGCGTAACGGTGCCGTGCAGGGATGGTGTCGGCATTTCCATCAACGGCATGCTCGGCCGTATAGACGATGCGCATGATTTCGTATGCGGGCAGATCAATGGACAGTTCAAGCCGCTCGCCGTTCGTCGTTTGCCGCACGCGATAATCCGCCGCGTCCAACAGCGACTGAGGCGACGCATCCACCGGAAACTCCACCGAGATCAGCACCGATACATCCGTCACCCAACCGTTGGGCAACAGCTGCAGAGTGCCAGCAACCGCAATCTGATCCACCCACACCCTGCGCGGCGCATCGCCGCTGTAGCGCAGCACAGCCGTCGTGATGGCCTGATCGATGCTGAGCAGCGACAAGACCCCGTCCTTATCCCGGACGAGGTCTGCAACCGTCTGCTGGTAGTCGGCAAGACTCATCGTGGCTTACGGGACAATAGAGCCGTCGAAGCCGCGGTAGTCCATCACCGCACCGCCATAGATGTGGCGGATCTTGTAGGTGATCTGGTCGCTGGCGAACAGCGAACCCTGCGTCGGGCTGTCCTGCACGAACAGCTCGGGCTCTTCCTGCCCATTGAAGAAGCCTAGCTGGATCAGCGGCACCTGTGCCTTGTCGGCCGTGATGTACCAGTTGTTGGTATCAGTCCAGTGCGCAACCACGTGCGTCTTGGGCTTGCGGCTCTGGGTAAAGGTTTCGTCCTGATTCGTGCCGCGCACGAACAGATTGAACGCGGCTTCTTCCATGTCAGCCGGCACATACAGGTGGCGCGCAATCAAGCCGAGGCGTTTGGCGCTGGTCAGTTCGGCCTGTTTCATAAGCCGCAGGCGGGCCGCCGAATAGCTGATGGCATCCATCGCGGCGACGGCAGTGTTGTTGTGGCCGGCCACGAACAGCGCCAAGCCATCGTAGGTCAACGGGTTGGTGTCCAGAAAGCCGTAGACGAATTCGTACAGCGTGCGCGCGGCACCGATACCCAGCGCGGTTGGCATGCGCTGGATCAGGCCCACATCGTCGTTGGCGATCGCTTCGATGGTCACCGTTTCCAGACCGCCGCGCTTGGTGACCGCATAGGTCGATTTTTCGTCGCCTGGTGTGGTCAACGCGGCATAGGCCGCAGCCTGCGCAACGGCCGGCAGGTTGGCGTAGCCGCCAATGCGGGTGCGTTCCTGCGTACGGAAATCGCGGACCGGCACGATATCGACCAGATCGCGCCAGTCGTTGTACAGGTCGTTGAGCTGATAGGTATTCAGCATCTGCCGAGTGATGGCATTGCCCAGGATGTTCGAGAACGTCGCCGAGTTGACGGCTTCACGGAAAGTCCCGGACGCTTCAGCCAAGCGGCTCGAATCGCACTTGTCGAACTGCCCGGTAATGTTCCGGTCGCCGGTGATCTCGATATAGGCCTCACGGAACGACATGGTCTTCTTGCGCGAGAACAGATCGTCCAGCATGCCGTCGACGACTTCCTGACGGGTTTTGCCCTGCACATCCGCAAACACGCCCAGGCCGGAGATCGGCGCGGACTCACGGAAGCTGTTGATGTAGGCATTCTCCGCTGTGATTGCAGCATCGACCTTGTCGGTCGACAGCGCATCGGCGTCGGTCGCTTCGGCAAAGCGTTGCAGCACACGATCCTGCGCCGCCTGCGGCAGCTTGCTGCCAGAGATGCGCACCTTCGCGTCGGCACGCGCTTCGACAAAGCGCGTATGCGCCTGCAGGTCGGCCGCGGTGAGGCCGGGCGGGGTGGTGTCGGTGGCCACCGTTTGGCAAGCTTCACGGTAAGCCGTCAGCACGTCCTCGTCGGTGGAGTTGATAAGCGCATCGGCGCGACGTGCGTCGCGGGTGCGGATTTGGTCGAGCATCTGCTGACGCAACATGTGATTTGGCTCCTGATGAGCTTCAACGAAACGGATGACTTGCCCGCCGGCGCCGGGCTCGATGATGAGATCCACGCTGGCAACCTTGGTGATCTTGGTCGCCTCGCGGAATTTGCCTTTCTGTGTGGACGGCCCTGTGGCATCGATCGACAAACCGAACAAGTCGGTCATGCCGCGCGTCACGGCCTCGCGCAGCTGGGCGGATGCGACGCTGGACTCAAGTACGTCCATGACCGCCTGAATCTCGCCGTTGCCTTTGGTGGTCTCGACAAAGCGCGCCTCGCTCAGCTTGCCGACCAATAAATTGAAATCCTTGCCGCCGCCCTTGATGTGTACGTCGTCGGACTTCACAAACACGCGGGCACCGTCGAACAGCGGTGTGGCTTCGCGCAGCACGCTGCCGGTGTAGTTGACGTTGTTCTTGGACAGGCCGGTCTTGATGACCCGCACCAGATAGCGCGCCGGCTTGTCGGCATTCGCTTGCTTGGCTTCGATAAACCAATCGTCGGCGGCCGCTTCACGCATCGGCGCATTGACCGGGCGGTGTTCAACCACCACCTCGGTGCGCTCGCCCACCGCAACGACGTTGTCCTCGCCCAGGGTATAGGCGTAGGCGTACATGCGGCCGTCCAGATCAACGACGACGCGGTCGGAATAGATGGCGCTGATCGAGACGTAGCGCTCGGGATTCGTCAGCTTGATTTTCTCGCGCACGGCCGTGCGAACCAGCTCGACGCGCTGCCCGATCTCGGTCGCCGCCGCTTCACGCATCGGCGCAGCCGCGACGGGCTTGGTTTCCAGCATCACTTCAACCGCTGCGCCCAGGGTGACTTCGTTCGCGTCGGAAACGGCATAGCCAAACTCGATCAGCTTGCCTTCGCGGCGCACGATCACGCGGTCGGGGTACATCGAATGCGGCCATACGCCGAAGTCATTCGCGGCCAAGCCGTAGTGCCTGCGCAGCGCGGCCGTCACCAGCTCGGTGACAGCACCGAATTCGCTGGCCGCTTCGCGCAGCGCATCGCCGGCGATACCTTCGGCCGGGATGCGCTTCACGCGACTTCTTCCTTCCAGCGACGCACGCCATCGTCCAGGACGCGGTGCGTCGCGCTTTCGGCGATGACCTGCGGTGCATGCGCCTTGGGTGCCTGCGTTACCTCGCCATCTGCTTCCTGCTCGTTACGCAGCAGCAGCGACGGCGCGATTGCTTGGGTCGGATCGCCATCGGCCAGCGCGACGGTCCATTGATCTACGTCGTCGGTGACGACGGCGTTCGTTGCGCTCTTGGCGAGGACGCGGACGGGGCCGCGCTTGGGAAGAACTCCGGCGGCAGGCAGGGACATATCGTTCTCGCCCTGCACGTCGCCGCCGGCACCACCTTCGCCATCGTCATTGTCTTGTGCTGCAAGATCCGCGATGCGATCCGCTTCGGCCTTCTCGGCCGCGATGCGATCTGCTTCGACCTGTTCGGCGCGTGCGGCTTGGATGCCCGCTGTATTGACGTTGCCTCTGGACACGTTGTGCGCTCCGAAATCGACCGTTGAACTGATGGTCGATACGTTGCGCTTGCGCATGATCGCGATCTATTGACACGTGTCAAAAAGCATTTGCACCACGCGCGGCTTTTGAGGATCGGTTATGGCATGCCTTCGAGGAAGCGATCCAGCCGGTCGTTGACGCGATCAATCACCTCGCGATTACTCTGCTCACGCTGGCCCGGCGAGATCTTGCGAATCGGCTGATTCGGATCGCCGGGTATCTCGATCACGCTTGCGCCGAAAGTGCTGCCGCCCAACACCGGCACCATCATGCAGCCGCAGTTGATGGTGTTGGCGATGGATGCGGCAGGATCGCGCGGAAACTTCAGTTCTTCAACCCGCCCGGTTTTTGGGTCGGCAATCAAGAACGGCAACGACACCCGGACAATCTGGTTGTGCGCAGCCACGTGGCCTGCGCGCGGGTGCAGCTTGCCGGACTTCATCCAGCGTTTGGCGATGGCAATGCCCATGCGCTCAGCCGCCAACATCGATTCATAGCTTGCCGCGCTGTAGGCCATGCCCACATTGCTGTAGGCGACCGTCATCGCACGCTGCCGGGTGGCGCCGCCCAGGGTCTTCTGGATATTGGTGATGGCATCGGGCATCGGCGTGGTGCCCAGAATCACGCCGCCCAGCTCGCTGTTGACGCGATTGACCGCGCGCAGGCTGATGTCTTTGATCTTGTCAGTGGTGAAGTCGCGCATGGCCCGCAGACTGCGGTCGTTGATCTTCAGCGCAGCCCCAAGCCGCTGCGCGCCGGCCGCATGGATCGGCTCCACCAGCAGCTCCACCCCCGCGCGCCAGCTGGTGCCCAGGGCGCGCTGCATGCCGGCGTCGGCCGCACTGCCGAATCGTTCAATCGCGGCGCGGATCTCTTTCTGCTGCTGCCGCATTTTCGACACGCTGCCCGGCGTGGCTTTCTTCAGCCGGGCGGTAATGTCCTGCTGTGCCTCAGTCAGCAGCCGCAGAATTTCGCGCGTAGTGTCGGCGCGGATCTCCGGCAATCGCTTGAGCTGGCGCTGCAGTGCCTTGTCGTAGTCGGTAGCCATCGACTCAAGCGGCGAGTGCCGGCGGCACGCCTGCCGGCGCATCGGCGTCTGGATCGGCGTCTATCGTCCCGGCTGTGTTCACGGCGTCCGGCATACGCAGCAGATCCTTGGCGCTGCCGCCGCGCGCCTCCAGATCTTCTTTGGCCTTTACCAGCTCAGCTTCCACATCAATGTCCACACCCAACTGCGTCGCAACCGTTGCGATGATGCTCAGTGCCGTCGTGTCAGAGATCAACCCGGCATCCAGCGCGTCGGCTGCGGCGGTGATGACCTGCTGCAGTGCGGACGCGTACTTCGAAATATCCTTCGTGGTCATGCCGGGCCACTCCACCGCCAGCCCGTCTATCACCACCTTCTGCTGCTCGCTCAGCTCCTCACCCTTGAGCACTTGCCACTCGGCGCGCATCACGTATGTGGCCACCTCCACCAGCATGTGGCCCAGATACGCCTGGCGCATCTCGAATACTTTTTCAGTCGGCTCGGCCATGCTCTCGCCGGTCGCGCGGTTCACGTCGGCCGCGCCGCCAAACCAATGTTCCGGCACCGTGTTGCCGCCAAGGATGTTGTTCCGGAACAGACGTGCCGCCACGCTGCCGTCATTGGCCTGCAGCTCAGGCGTGACCGCACTCCACGTTTCGTTTTCGTTGTGCACGCGGATTGCACCCGGGCGCGGCGCGGTCATCTTCGATGCGCGCAGATCCACTTCGGCCTGGCTGGCGCCGGTCAGCTCCACGTCCCAGACGAATGCGCGCATGAAATCTGCGCGCTCCATCTCGCCGAACAGAAATTCGTCGTACGCATCCAGCCAGTCCAGCAGCGGCACCAAGTCACTGCGGCCGCGCTGGCCGTTGCACAGATCATTGATCCGGAAATAGAAACAGTCGCCGTCGACGAACGTCTGGCGGATCTCCTGCGTGCGCAAAGTGAACACCGACTCGGGGCCGTTGACGATGCAGCGGAAGCGCTGTGCCTTTCCCTGGCGATCGGTCTTGGTGACGATGCCGATGGGCTGCTCGCCGTTGTCCGGATCCATCACCACCGTGCCAATGCGCTCCGGGTCCAGATAGCCGATCCGCACAAAGCCGTTGTCCCCCACGAAAGCGCGCCAGCACTGCTCACCGAACAGGCTCAGCTCACGGATGCGTTTGGGCAGCTTGATCGGCCAGGCGTTGATGCAGTCCCGCCAGTGACGGTCCAGCACCTTCTGCGCATCCGCATCGTCCGACTTCAGATTGACGCCCTTGCCCAACAGGTAGGCCAGCGGCAGTTCAATCAGCCGGTTGGCCAACGGGTTGCTCTGCCACAGATGCTGCGCCAGCTTGTTCGCCCGGGCATGGGTCAGCGGGTCCAGGTCTTTGTCGGTGCGTCCGGTCAGCCGTTTCCAACTGGCGTCATCGGCGTCGACGGTCGCACCGGCCGCTTCGCGGAATGCGGTCGGCGGGGCGGCCGCTGCAGACGCGGCCGGGGCGGTGCCGGGGAACCCCGAATCGGGGGCAAACCCCGCCTCGGTCATCGCCTGGCGAAATGCAGTGCGCAAAATACCCATCGGATTGCCTCTAAGACTTTTCACGAAACGTCACGAAAACTGTTGAGGCCCCTGGACGGACGGTGGCCGCCCCCCGGCCCCTCAGCGGCCTCAACGGCGCGCTGCTGAAAAGCGGCCCGGCCGCCGAACACCGCCTCGCCACCGCCCCGGCCAGGGCGCTGCGACGCGTAGGGCGATGCACCCGCCTCGGGCTGCACATAAGCACCGGCAGCAGGCTGGATATCCGAGTGCGAGGCCGCCCACATCAGCAGGCCCGCAATCGCGGCGTCGCCGTGGCGGTCATGGCCGTCGCTGCCCTTCACCCGCGCATCGCTCACACGTGCTTGGCCGTTGACCAGAATCACGCTGCGATGGTCTTGGATCCAGTCCTCATCGGCGAAGGTCTCTATATCGCCGTCTTCGTAGGCCTGGTGATATTTCGGCCAGTGCTCGTCGTACCACTTCGGCGTCAGCATCACGCACTCCACGCGCGATGGCCCAAACTCCTGCATCGCTGCCTCGGCATGGCTCTGGCCGTTGCCGCGTGCGTCGAACTTTGCGTGCGCGAATAGCGGCAAGCCGTGCCCCAGCAGCTTGACGATCAGCTTCTGGCAGTCAAAAGGAATCGTCCGCAGCTCAATGCGCAGCGGCGTGCGCCAGCCAAGGCCGGCCGCCTTCTTCTGCCCGATAGTAATCGCCGACAAATCGCCATTGCGGCCGAAGTCCTGACCGAACACCGTGCGCTGGTTCGGCGGCAGCAGCGCCAGCCGCGGTGAAACAACATCGTCGAACCACTGCTGAGTAATAGCCAAGCGATCGGCATTGAGCACGAACTCGGCGGGCTTCTTGAAAGTCAGAATGTCGCAACCTGGACTGGCACATTTCTCCAGCAGCAACCGGCTGAAGTAGGCTCCGCTGCCGCGCAGCGGGATGCACTCCAGTTCGGCATCCGCGCTTTCTGCGCTTGGGTAATCACCTCGCGCATCCGCGACGAATTTAGCTTCCGCTTCCGGAGACCACTCTTGCTTGGTCACTAGGCAGATACGGCGATACAAACCTTCCCGAATGGCGTCACTGAAGCGCACCGTGTGCAAGCTCCAGGGCAGCGATTTATTTTCTACGCGCTTCAGCAACTCAGTGAACGGATCGTCCTCAGCCCCAAGCGTGCCGCCTATAGAAATTCGGCCGCCCCAGATTCGATACGCCAACGCGCCGTCGATAACTTCGATAAGATCGTTGTGGTCCTTTGCTTCATCGATCCGGGCATGCCCTTGACGACCGCGCCAGTTGTGCGGCATCGACGACAGTGCCTCGATCTTGCGACCTGAAGCAAAGCGAATTTTGTAAGTGACGATGTCCCGCTTCTCATCCCTGATGACAACGGTCTGCAGATCTACTTCGATCGCGCCGCAGACAAGGCCATACCATCTGGCGAAGTTCGCGCAGTCACCGATGAACTCGGCGGCCATGCCCTGGTTGTAACCCATGTAAAACTGATTCATGCCGCCGTTGGCGCGTGCGGCTTCAAGGACAGCCTCAGCGGCCCATGCACCCCATGTGAAGCCAACCCGGCGTCCCTTGCGACAGATCCGCACAATTGACTTGTCCAGATGCCAGCGCGCCTGATACGGCAGCAGGATGTACGGCACACGCTCCGCACCGAGCGCTCCGAGACGTGTGCCGCTACGATCAAGCTGAATGTCGTCGACCAGCTGCAGGGCTTCTTGGCGCTCGTCAGGCCTCATGAAGCGTTACTCGGCTCTGCATAGATTCCGAGGAATTTTGCACGGATGACCTCGAACGCCTCATCGGAAACTCCTGCGGACTTCGCAGCGGATTGCGCAACCTTCACCTGGCGCTCAAGCACAAGACGCTCAATCTTCTCGCGACGCTCAGTGCTGGCCTTCGCTGTTGACTCCAAAGACTGCATAGCCTTTGCAAGCATCATGATTTCCATCGGCTTGGCTGATTTTTTCTCGCCGTCTTTTTCTTTGCCCGTTTCTATCAAGCCGATGGTGTTGTAGGTAATCAGCTGGAGCATTTCGGTCAGCATCACGCCCATGTCGCCGCGCGGCCGCTCGCCTAATTCCCGCGCCCATGTTTCGGCGTGTTTATCAGCCTCTTCGCGGCGCATCAAAAACTCGCGGGCGTTCTTGACCATGCGCCCAGCAGCACCGTTGGAGACGGGCTCTTCCAACTTGGCCAGATGCTCGCGAATCTCAGCGATAGTGTGTCTTGCGCGAACAAGCCGAAAGAACTCCGCTCGGATTTCCTCTGGCATATCGTCGAGCTTTGAGCGACGGCCCATCAGATATGCCACGGCGGATCGCGAGGCGCATCGCCCGGCGGACGCGGCGGTACTGCCGGCGCGCGCACGCGCTCAGCCAGCGCCACCAGCAGGTGCGCCAGAAAATAAAATGGCACCGCCGTGTAGCTGAGCCAGCGGGCGAAGCGGTTACGCATGCTTGCCACCGATGGTGTAGTGCGGCCAGCGGTCCAGCACCAGCGCAATGGCGAACGCCAGCGGGTGATACGCCGGGCGCGGTGTGTTGCGGTTTGATTTGCGGTCCATCACTTCCCCCTGGTAATTCATATCAGCCGCGCATCACGTCGGGCATATCCACGCCGTCCACATGCAGATCGCCCTGCGCCACATCGCGGCCACGCTCGATCAGCGTCGCAAACAGCACGCCGTCGGTCTCATGCGCTTTCACCAGCCGCCGTTCTTGCAGCCAGTAAATGTCGTCGCGCATCTGCTCGGCCGGCAGGCTGTAGCCGCCATAAGCCCGCACGTACTTGCGCAGCGCGATCTCGCTGCAGACATTGCCGCGCGTATCCAGCAACACCTTCAGCGTGTCGCGCCGCCGCGACGGGGCTTGGAAGTCAGTCATTGCTGTTGCTCTTCAGCAGGTGCTGATTCACCCGGTCCACCTGTTGGAAGCGGGCGTGCTGTTCACCCTTCATTTCCGATGTGGTTTTCATCAGCTCACTGATGCGCGCGTGCAGCACTTCCAGATCGTGCTTGCTCGGTCCATGCCTCACATCGGATTCGATGCGGTCCAGCTTGCGGCCCTGCGAAGTTTGTTCGTTGGACTGGGCACGCATGTTGACTTCGATCGTGTCCATCCGTTTCACCAATGGATCGATAGCGGACTGCACCGCAGCCTTCATCTTGTCCGGCCGGCTGCGTGTAAACATCACCACGTTGAGCGAAGTGGCGACCACACCCACGACGATGCCCGCCGTCCAATAGATTTCCTGCAAGGTCATGGCACGCCCCCGGCGCTGCATTCTTCGACTTTGATTTTCAGCACCACCAGCGCAGCGCAATACCATTGCCACGCGGTGGCTTGCTGCTGTCGCGCGGCTTCAGCCAGGCGGCTATGGCGTGCTGCGCAGTCGTGCGCGGTCGCCATCTCCAGATCGTGCGCGGCGATCAGCGCCGGCACCCGGCTGTCGGTCGCCTGCGGCATCGCTGCGCACGGTGCCAGCAGCGCCTGGGGGATCGGCGGTGGCGGCATCGGCGGCGGTAGAGACGGGGCCTGCGGCTGCGCGGTTCCAGTGGTTGAGCAGCTGCTGGCCGATATCGCAAGCCCACAGATCAGCGCGATCACGCAGCAGCGGCGCACGCGCGTCATCCAGCGCAAGCGAGAACGCCCGGCTGCGGGCGCGGTCCTGTTGGTCGTATTCATTGGCGATGTGCTCCAACCGCAGGGCAGCGGTGCGGTAGTCCTGCGCGGCATTCACGCCGGCTTGGCGGATGTCGTTGGCGGCGCCGATCAGCGCCTTGATGTCGCGGTCTTTCTGCGCGAGTACTCCGCGCTGTGTAGAGGCTTCCGACAGGGCCTGTGCGCCGCGCTCCCAGCGTGCGCCCACCCAGAACCCAACACCAAGACCGATGGCCAAAACGACGCCCATCGTCATCAGCCCCCGGCTTAAGCGCGTCACGCCCAGGCCTGTCGAAAGAGTGGTCGCCCATCGCGCGGCGCGGCTCAGCTGCATGCCGGGCCTCCTGGCCAGCCGGCCGCGAGATAGGCGGGTTCGATACGCAACAAAATGCGCTGCGGATATTCGGTGTTTTCTTTGTGCGCCCACCGGGCACGGCTGCGGAAGCCCTCAACCTCCCGCCATGCGTTGGGGTTTGCACCACCGCGCGCACTTGCTTCGCGCTCGCGCCGCAGCCAGCCCTCGCCGCCGTTGTAGGCGCGCAGGGCAAAGGCCCATCGGTCGCACGTTGTCATGGGCTTGGCGCGTATCGGGTCGGCCCGGTGGAACAGCCACGCCATATAGCAATGCTGCGCGCTGATGGACCAGCGCGGGCTCCACACATCCGGCGGACCCACTTCCGGGCACACATCGGGCAACCACTTGGCGGTGGACGGCGTGAACTGCGTCAGCCCCATCGCATAAGGCGACTGCGCACGCGGGTTCCAGCCGGACTCCTGGTGAATCTGGGCGGCCATGCGCGCCGGCTCAGCGCGCAGACCGAAGAACCGCGCTGCGTCGTGTTCAATCTGCAGCCGGTACAGCGGCGACACGTCCGGCACCCGCACCTTGGCTGCGCGGTCTGCGGCATGCGCCGCCTGCGGCGCGCACGTGCTGAGCACCAGCGCAATCGCCACAAGCAGCAGCAGCACCGTCACGATGACGGACGCAATGCGGTCGCAGCGCTTGCACGTAGGCACCGGCGGGCCGGGCTTCATGGAATGAACGCCGCAGCCAGCACGCATGCGGCAATGAAGATGGCCCGGCGCAGGCACGCCGCATTGCGCGACTCGCCCACCAGCTCATGCGGGCGGGCGTAGGGGGAAGATCAGCCGGTCGCCCCAAAACCCCACGTAGATGCCACCGGCAATCTTGCCGAAGCCATACAGCGTCAGGCCCAGCTTGGCCGGTGCCATCGCAACCACAATGGCAGTGAGCACAGCGAAGAGCAGCAGGATCTGCCAGGCGCGGAACTGGTTGCCAAGCAGCGCGGAAAAACGGGAGGTCAGGGGTGTGTTCATGCCGCCAGCTTGCGCGGGGGCGGCGCACCCAAGCTATTGACACGTGTCAAAAAGCAATCGCCCGCCTCGCGCGCGTGAGACAGGCATTTGGGTCAGTTTGCCAACTTGCGCAAGTTGCCGGTTTGCGCCTGCAGCTATGCGCCGCGCACGTGCAGCCAGTAGTACTGCGCCCACGTCACGCCCACACCGCACCACATGGCGGCCATCACGTACAGCACCCAGTCGCCCATCAAACGCGAGCTGCCCGCAGACACATTGCCTGCCGTAATCAGCGCGGCCGTCAGCGTGAGCATGGCCACGCCTCGCCGGTGCCGCACGCCGCGCTGCGCCATGCGCCATGCATAGGTGAAGTCGTGCCCGCAGTCCGGGCAGATCAGCGCCGTGGGCGCCAGCCCGGCGCGGTCGCACGCCGGGCAGTGCAGCAGACCGGGCCTGTCGGGCGGCGCGGGCGCCGCCACAAACACCGGGTTTTCGTAATAGTCACGCCCGGCCACACGGTTGTCCGTGCCGCCAATGTCCCCCTGTGGATCCTGCATAGCGCAATCGCTCCTGTGCGTGTGACGCGCGTCAGCTTTGCGGGGTGGGGTCTCAGGGGCTGCGACGGCTACTTGCCTCCGGCCACCCAGATCGGCGTGTGATTGCTATGCGCGCCAGTTCCAAGTTTTCCAATCCGCTCGATTACGGTGTACGGGTAACAATACTCAACCCGTTTTTCAGAGTCTGGGATAGGTCTAGCGACGCAAAAAACATCGCCACTGACATCAACCAGCTCGCCTTCAGTATTTTCACCGCGCTCATGCATTACGACGACTTTTGAGCCTGGGTTTGCCTTCGCCATTTCGATCAACTTCCGCAGCGTGACATCAGCGGCGGCGGATTGATTGGCGAACAGCATAAGCATTATTGCAGCAGTAAGAGTAAATCGCTTCATATGCCTCCTGTTCTGGCGTATCAGGGCGCGACCGAAAGACCGAGCACTTGCGCCACAGTAAAACCTGTTAATTAAAAAAGCGCGAGACGTTTCGCGCTTTTGCCTTTTCCTAAGCCTTGATCCATTCATACCTTAGGCTTCCTGTCGCCTTTGATCATGTCACGACCAGCCACCCGATTCTGATTCCCTTGGACAACAACCCCTATCGATTCGTGCCGAGCGACCTCCGGCGCCAATACCTGCACAAATAAGTTGCGCTCCAGCATCCCGTCATCTGATGGGTCATTCAAGCTTTCAACAATGCGAGCAGCCGCATCGCGAAGTGCAGCATTGACATCCGCATCAGCGCGCAAAGCGCCTGCCGCTGAGTTGTATACGAGAGCTGACATACGCGCTCTTACTGCGCCAACTTGGCGATCCGGACGTGCGCGCTCATATTCAAGGCGCAGTGCTGCCTCGCACAAGCCCAGCATATCGAGATCAATTGCGCGTGATCTTGCCCCCGTAAGCACGTAGCTCACATCCCCGCCAGCTGCAGACAACTCACGCAGCACGGCGCCACTTGGCATTGAGCCTCTCTCGATTTTGTTGATCGCATTCCGCGTGATGCCAAACACATCGGCAGCTTGCTGTACGCCAAAGCCCAGCCGCTTCCGCTCGACCGTAAATCGAGCCCCAACAGTCTTTTCTTCATCCACGATCAAACCCCTTGACGAATCAAAATTTATACATTAAGTTTACTTTCACATTCACGCGAATACTTCCGATGAAGCCCTTTGAAATCACCAACGTCCTTCAAAGCCACGATGTCACACAAGTGGACATCGCCGTCTCTGTTCAGCTCCCGGCCTCATCCAGAACGCTAGTCAGCATGGTCATACGAAGACTTGCACGGAGCAGGCGCGTCGAACAGGCCATCGCACAGCACGCCCAGTTACCTCTGCACAAGGTCTTTCCTGAGTGGTACGAGCCGAGTGGAAAGCGAAAGAAAGCCAAGAGGCCCATTGCCGGCTAAGCATATTGCTTTTTTCTACTTACTTCCTCAACGCCCAGAGATCAAACCAATGCCCCGCAAGAAGACCAAGTCGAAACGCGCATCCATGTTTAGGTTTCCCGGCTATAGGAGACTTCGTTCAGAGAAACTGTTCGAGGAGCTGCGCGGGGGCACAATCCAGCATGAAACCATTGCAGAGAGGTTCCGTCGAACACGAGTGTATTTGGGGTATGGCACACCGAACGACCTCGCAGAAGAATTGAAAGTCCAGGTTGCCCAGATCCGGAGAATCGAAGCCGGTAAGGAGATTCCTTCAGGCACGGTACTAATCGCGCTTGGGCTGCTTGGTGCAGATCTGCACTATTTGGTTCATGGCCGGGTGGCGGGTGGCACTTATCGGCCCGAGCAGGGCGAGTTGCACAAACTCTTTGGCGCAAACGTCCCGCACATGTCGCCCGGGCAATTGCTTGGCGCCCTGCTTTGCCAGAGAGAAAACGGCGGGCTCTATCGCATAGGAGCCAATCCATACAAGCCATATTCACCGCATCACAGCGACGTGGCGATTGGCTGGCGAATGGCCCGCGCTGTGATCAACGGCGACACGACCGCACTACCGGGGACGCTGTGATGAGCGGCCATATCGAAATCTCGACAGACACCGCCACACAAGCCTATGCAGTGTTGGTCACACATGTTCACAAACTCGAATTCACTCTGTCGGCTGCGCGGAGCAGCGAAGACAAACTGTTCTGGGGCGAAGTACTCGCATCAAACCAAGCGGCACGAGATGAGCTTGCACAGCAGCTCTTCCCGCTAAGCCACCCCAAGAAAGTCGCCTGATGGATATCACCAAATATCCGCCCAGCTCACAGCTTGAGCGCGTCACCGACATCCTGCGCGTGCTGTTTGCCAACGGCGCGCAGGGCCTGACGCCCGGCGCTATCGCCACCGTCACCAAACTCAGCGCCAGCTACGTGACGCAGCAGCTGGGGCAGCTGGCCAACCTGCGCATGGCCGAAGAAGTGGGCGACACCGGCCGCTGGCGCCCCGGCGTGGCCTGGGCGCAGATGGCCACCGCGCAGCACCTACACATACAGCGCGACTTGGACGCCATTGGCGAATACCAGCAGCGCATTACCCGCAGCATCAAATAACCGGAAATCGCACCGATGCCCCGCACTAAAAATCCAACGCCCGAAATATCCACGCTGCCAGCGCATGTCAATCAATCGCTGGAAGCGGATGCAGCCAAGCACGGTGAGCTGCTCACCCAGCACGAAGCCCAACTTAAACAGCTCGATGCCCAGTTGGGCCTGTCCGTTGGTTATGACCGAGACAAGTACATCGCTGCCGCTCGCGATTCCTTGATGGTTATTGGTCAACGCACCTTCATACTCGGCCGCATATTTCTTGCACTTAAAGCTCACGAAAAAGCTGCCTACAAAAATGCGCTCGAAGAAATTGGCATTGCGCCGCGCACGGCACAGCAGTACTCCAATGCTACAAAGGTTTTCCTAGGCACAGAAGACTCGCGCTCGCTTCTTACCTCGCACCTTTCCAGTAGCAAGCTGCTGGAATTAGCGTCTGAGCCGCCCGACGCACTTGATGATCTGGCAGAAGGCGGTGACTTGCATGGCCACACGCTGGACGATATCCGGCGCATGACCGTGCGCGAACTGCGCGACGCCCTGCGCGTCGAGCGAAAAGCTGCCAAAGACCAGGAGTCAGTAAACAACGAATTGAGCGCAAAGCAGGCGGAGAAGATCCGCAAGCTTGAAATCAACGCGCGTGTGTTGAGAAAGGCGCCATTCCGCGAACGCATGGACTCTGCCCTGCACGAACTCAGTGTGATCGCGCTTGAAGCGCAATCCAAACTAGACCAACTGCGCGACGGCCTGCAGTTGCTGGACGAAATGCACAACGAAGCGAATGAGAAATACACCGCCGACGTACTGGAAGTCATTGACGGCCACGCGCGCAGCGTGATGTCACTGGCCAACGACATTGTGGAGCTGGCGAAAGCCTGAGAACAGCATGGACGCGACCGACCTGATCGAAATCGATTACCTGCGCGGCATCGTCCGCGAACTGACTGCGGCCGGCCACGGCGGCCGCGGCGACATCATTGATCGGGCGTCGAAGTTTTTGAACCTGTCCAAGCAGAGCCTGTACGTGAGGCTGCGCACGGTGGGCTGGAACTCCGGCCGCAAGCTGCGCACCGACAAGGGCGATAGCGAAGTGGCCGAAAGCGAAGTGCTGGCGGTGGCGGCGGTGATGCGCAGCAGCCGCCGCGCCAACGGCAAGACCCTGCTGCCGGTGCCGGACGCGATTGATATCGCGCTGGCCAACAACCTGCTGAGCACGCGCGTCACGCCCACCACCATGCTGCGGCTGATGCGGCGGTATCACTGCCACCCTGCACAGCTGGCGCAACCGGAGCCGCACGTGGATCTGCGCAGCCTGCACCCCAACCACGTGTGGCAGCTGGATGCATCGGTGTGCGTGCTGTACCGCCTGCGCAACGGCAAGGTCAACGTGATGGACCACCGCAAGTTCAACGAGCGCAAGCCGCGCGACTTGGCGGCCATCATCAACGAACGCGTGCTGCGCTATGCCGTGACCGACCACACCAGCGGCGCGCTGTATGCGCGCTACTACGAAACAGCCGGTGAAGACCAGCTGACGCTGTTCGAGTTTCTGATGGCTGCGTTCAACCAACGACCGGAAGGCTTGATGCATGGCGTGCCGGCGATGCTGGTATGGGACAAGGGCTCGGCCAATATCGCGCACGGTATCCAGAACCTGCTCACGTCGCTGGCGGTGCGGCACTGGACGCACCTGCCGGGCAACCCGCGCGCCAAGGGCCAAGTGGAAGGCGTGCACAACGTGATCGAGCGCAAGTTCGAGGGCCGCCTGTCGTTCGTGCGGATTGATTGCATTAACGTGCTTAATGCGCATCTGGACACATGGCTGCGCGACTTCAACGGCAACGCCATCCACAGCCGCCACGGCTCCACCCGCTGGGGCGTGTGGCAGACCATCCGCGAGGATCAGCTGCGGCTGTGCCCGCCGCTGGCCACCTGCCGCGACCTGATGATTTCCAAACCGCAGCCGCGCACGGTGGCGGGCAATCTGACCATCAGCTTCAAGTATCGCGGCTACGCCGCTGGCCAGTATTACGTCGGCGATATCGACACGCTGCGCGTTGGCGATGTGGTCAATGTGTCGGTCAACCCGTACCGCGCGCCCAACATCTTTGTGGTGATGGCAGACGATGCCGGCGCGGTGCGATACCACGAATGCCAGCCGGTGGCCGAAGACCGATTCGGCTTTGCCGTCGACGGCCCGGTGATTGGCGAGCGCTACAACGCAAAGCCCGACACCAACGCCGACAGTGCACGCAAGCGCATCAACGATCTGGCTTATGGCGAGCGCGAAACGCTGGCCGCCGACAACGCCAAGGTCAAAGGCCGCCTTGCGTTCGACGGTGCCATTGATCCATTCAAGAACATCGAAGAGCGCGCCGCGAAGTTGCCGGCCTTCATGCAGCGCCGCGGTACTGAGCTGCACACGCCCAGCCCTGCGCACGTGGACCTGAAGCCACTGTCGCACGTGGAAGCGCTGTACGAACTGCGCGCCAAATTGGGCCGCCCGCTGGCGCGCGATGAAGCCGCACTGGTGGCAGCGCGCTATCCCGATGGCGTGCCGTACGAAGCCCTTGATGCGCTGCACGCGCTGCTGCTCAACCCCAACGCCGAAGACCAGCCGCGCCCGCGTCTGGTCGCCGTGAAGTAACCGCCCATCCACGCATCCCGCCCAGGAGAAGACCATGCAATCCCAGATTCCCGCTAATGCCGCCGCAACGCTCAACGCCCAGTTCAGCCGTGAATTCGCAGGAGCCGCACAGCCGTCCAGCCGTCCACGCGCCGGCCATGCCGCACCCATCTTTGCCCGCGATGTGCAGCCGGGCGAACACTTCATCATCGACAGCGCGCCGTTTGCGCTTTACGTGCGGGCTTACTTTCTGGACGCGCATCCGGACAGCTTCGACTCGGTGCCCGTTGTGGTGATTGCAGCGGCCAATGGCACTGCACACGTACAGGTGGGCTGCGTCAGCAATCTGTCTCCGATCCAGACCGTGCGCGTGGTCGAAGTGCTGGGCCCACTACAGGCAAGGGCGCGCTGAGATGATCACAGGCCGCCCGTCCACCAGCACGCGATCACAGCAGCCATACAGGCTGCACGCAGTGCTGGCCGCACATCAGATACCCATCTGCGATCTGCGCAAGGTGCTGTGTTATTCACGCGGCCCGCGCCAAGGGCAATCGTTGGCGGCGTCGACGATGTCCGAACTGCTGCTGCGCCGCGAGTGGACCAGCGCACTGGACAAGCCCGCATTGGTGCTCGCCACAACCGTATTCCTGCGTGATCGCGGCGTGCCTGAAGCCGACATCGCCAGTGCCTGGGAACCCGCAGGCGAGTTGACCGAAAACGACACACCCGACCGGCAGACGTTCAAGCGCCTGAAAAGCTACGTCCGCACGCCCCAGATCCCCGAAGACGACTTCCACGCCCCGGAGCCAGAGATGCTCAGCCAACGCGCCCGCGAACACTTCAACATTACCCGCCCACTTTTCATCGACGATGTGCAGGGGCCCGACGATCTGTTTCTCGCGCGCGACCAGCGCTATATCCGCGAGTCGATGTATCAGGCCGCCAAGCACAGCGGGCTGATCGCCATCATCGGCGAGTCCGGCAGCGGCAAGTCCACATTGCGCCGTGACCTGATCGACCGTATTCACCGCGATAACGATCCGATCATTGTTATTCAGGTGCAGACGATCGATAAGCAGATGCTCACGACGCAGCACATCTGCGATGCGGTCATCGCCGACTTGTCGGGCGAAAAACCCAAGCTGTCGCTCGAAGCCAAATCCCGTCAGGTCCAGCGGCTGTTGACCAACAGCGCAAAGATGGGCAATCGCCATGCGCTGATTATCGAAGAAGCGCATGACCTCACCAAAAAGACGATGAAGTACCTGAAGCGGTTTTGGGAACTGGAGGACGGTTTCCGCAAGCTGCTGGGCATCATCCTGATCGGCCAGCCAGAACTCGCGGAACTGCTGGATGAACGCAAGAACTATGACCTGCGCGAATTCATTCGGCGCTGTGAAGTGGCGCATCTCCCGCCGCTGGATAACCACCTCGAAGAGTACTTCACGCTGAAATTCAAGCGCGTGGGCATGGATGTGGCCGATGTGATCGACAAGCCGGCCTATGACGCAATGCGCGCACGCATGGTGAGCACCAACGGCAAGACCAAGGCGATTGAGTCGCAGTGTTATCCGCTGATCGTGCAGAACGCGCTGGTGAAGTGCATGAATCAGGCCGCTGAACTTGGCCTGCCGAAAGTCAATGCAGATCTGGTGAGGAAGGTCTGACCATGTGCCCGGCCTACATACCAATGAATAAGCCGCAGCCCCCATCGACGCGATACCAGCGCGACATGATTCAACGGCTGATGGGGCGGGTTGAGCTGCCCACGCGTAAAACAACACTGATGCACCGCATCCCTTTTCGTGCAGCGGGGTTGCCCGATCCGCCTGACGACAGACAGATCGAACCGATCCTCGAGGCGCTGACATTCGCCCAGGCTTCGGCCCTGATCAATGCACTGAAACGACAGGGCGGCATTGAGGATGAGGACGATGACTGAGCCAGCGCAAACCGAACAAGTGAAGTCGGCCTATTGCCTGTATTGCAAAGCGCCACGCTTCCCCAATGAGGTCCGACCCGCCATCGGGATGCGTGGCCAGAAGATCAAACGCTGTACCCATTGCCTGAAGTTCACCGAGCCGCAGGCGCACAAGAGGAGCTGAACATGTCCGCCAACCGCGCAACCACAGCCACCCGCAGCACGCACACCGACGAGCACATCCAGCGGTGGTGCGATGTCTATGTCGAAAAGCGTGTGCGTGACTACGGTGTACATCTGGAATTCTTTCTCATCGATCCGCAGCGGATCCTGGACAACATCGAGAGCGGCCGCATGCTGCGGTTGGATCAGATGACTGCACCGCGTCAGCTGCTTGCGGGAACGCGCTGATGGATACCACCACGCTGCATCTGCTGTTGGTTGCGCTGCGCCAGCACATAGGCCGCAAGCACGGCATCACCGCACGTGACCTTGTCGCTGAAGTGAATGCGCTGGCAGCGGACGTTGTGCGACCAAAACTCAGCGAACGCGAACTTCGGCATGCGGTTGTCGCGCTGCGGCTGGAAGGCCACCACGTCTGCGCGCATCCGGCATCCGGCTACTACTTGGCCGAAACCGTAGGCGAGCTGCAGGAGGCGACCAAGTTCCTCAAAGACCGCGCCATCTCAAGCCTGCAGCAAGTCGCAGCGATGGAGAAAGTTTCACTGCCGGATCTCTTCGGCCAACTGCACCTGCCCACATGACCACGCACCACGACATTGAAGACGAATTGCCGCCTGTCATCGGCACGCGGTTTCGCGACTTCGGCAGCACCCACATCGAACGCTATCCGCCCACCGACCACCACGCCCTCCGCGACGGGCTCACGCCGCCGGCTGCACCCGGCACCGACGCCCCAAGGACCGACCCATGAATACACCGCCCACTGTTACCCCAGGCCATCGCCAGAATGCGCAAGGCCACCTTGTGCCCGAGGCGCAGGTGCGCGAGATCGACAAACTGCGTGACGAGCTGGTGCGCAACTTGATCGCAAGATCGCAAGCGCTGTCCGCAGTCATCGCCCATGAAAAGAAACTGTTCTTTTCCGAGATCGATGCGTTCGTCTCGCTGAGCCTGAGCGAGTACGGCGTGCAGCGCGGCGGCGAGAAAGGCAACGTAACGCTGATGTCCTACGACGGTCGCTACAAGATCCTGCGTGCCGTGTCGGAGCTGATCAAGTTCGACGAACGCCTGCAGGCCGCCAAGACGCTGATCGACGCCTGCCTCAACGACTGGACCGCCGACTCCCGCACCGAGCTGCGCGCCATCGTCCAGGACGCTTTCCGCGTGGATCAGCAGCAGAACATCCGCGTGCAGCAAGTGCTGGGCCTGCGCAGGTTCAGCATCGAAGACGAGCGCTGGAAACGGGCCATGACCGCGATCAGCGAATCGATCCAGATCGTCGGCAGCAAAAGCTACGTGCGCTTCTATGAGCGCATCGGCAATACACAGCAGTGGCGCCAGATCCCGCTGGATATCGCTTTGGCGGGTGAGCCATGAAAAGCCGCATCGGAAGTGGCGACCGCATCGCACTACTGATGGAAGCGGGCTTGGCCGTCATGACGCTTCTGATGCTTGCCTTTCCTCTGAAGTACGACCCGTTCGATCTGATCCTCGATTACATGCGCACAGGAGCTTGCTGATGAAGATTCGACGCTGTCACGTCTGTAAGTGCACCGAAACCAGCGCGTGCCCAGGGCGCTGCTGGTGGATCGGGCAGGATCTGTGCAGCAGCTGCGGCCCGCGTGCTGCGCGGCATCTTCGCGAGCGTGTGCCGTTGCGTCAGCCGCGCAAGTTTTACTGGCTTCGCCGAGTTGATGTTGAGCTTGGTCTGGTGACTTGGTGCCTTCGTTGGATCGTCGCAGGCCAGGTACATGGGTGTGACGTATGCAGGGACATTCATGAAATCCAAGCGGACGGCAGAAGCTTGGTCGCATGGCATTTGCGCAAAGCCCGCTTTGCTGAGCGCATTCACGTCGCAAATCTGCGTCGCACGACCAAGCAGAAAGCCTATAGCGCTTAATCCCCTGCAGACATTGCAGGGTTCTATTGGCGGTAACGCCAAACCACAGCAACAAAGGAAATCACAGATGGACCGACACACTCGAAACCTAATCTTAATATCGACGATTGCAGCAATATCTGTACCGTTCGTAGTTTCTGCAGACGACGCACCTATCACAGTCACACTGATCAGTCCCGACGAACATGGGACCATCGGCGGGAGCTTGCCTTCAAGCGCGTTCGCAAGGGTACAAAAGCTGAATTCAAGCGGCACATTCAATGATTTGGCGTTCATTGGTTCCGGCCGTGCGCTCTCATATGAGATCAAACGCGTTGGCATCTATCGTGTCGTCAAGGGCGAATCTCAAAGCGGCAACGATTTCGGCGTCGACATCACCAGCGCCGACTTTGCCATTGCCCCGCCTGGTCAACCCGGCCCGGGTCTTTTCGTTGGTCAGGACTTTGCCAGCTCTGTCAATGCTGCTTTTGGCAGTGGCGGCATCTATGGGCTTGAAACGGCGGTAAAAATTCGATTCAACAACAAGCTGGGAAATATCGAAGCAGCCCATCAAAAAGTCGGCTGTGTATCCACGTATGACGTGGTCTACGTGAACGATTCAAACGAAGTCATTCGCGGCGAGTTCAAAGAATACGAAATCGAATATGCCGGCGCGGCATTCCCACCGTGGGGTGAATTGGTCCCAGTCCCGCCACCGCCGCCCGGCCCGGCACCAGACCCCGGCACCACGCCCATCGTCGCTGACTGACGAGATAGCAGTAACACCAGCAACGCCCGCCCGCTCCACCCGCCCATTCAAGGAGATAACCCATGTTGATTCTTACCCGCCGCCCCGGTGAAACCCTGATGATCGGTGACGACATCCAGATCACTGTGCTTGGCATCAAAGGCAACCAAGTGCGCATCGGCATCGCCGCGCCTAAATCGACGGCCGTACACCGTGAAGAAATCTACAACCGCATTCAGAGCGGCGAACCGATTAAGGCCGGCAATCAGCCGGCGCATAAGGCGGTGGGTCATGGCTAAGACTTCAACAGTCCAAAAGCATGCAATAGAGCTGCTTAAGACCGCGATCAGCGACCTTTCCCGTGGTGACAGGATCGATGCTTTGGATTCAATTAGATTTGCTCAAGAAACGATCAAGAAGACTCTGCCTGTATCCGAGACAATCGCAGAGCGCATGTTCAATGTTGAAGCGCGATTGGGCAAGATCATCTGCCTGCCTGCGGCTCATGATGGCGAGCACGCGATTCAAGACCTCGAAGATTTCATTACAGATGATATTGACGACGAGAATGTCGCATCAGAATTTGAGCGCAACTGGCCTGGGTTCGCTGCAGCAAAAGAACAATTCTGTAAATTTGACGATGAGCTTAGTGACCGTGAGCGTGTCCCGTTGGTACTGGACTTTCTGCAGAGTTCTTGCCCGGCTCTATTGTTGGTAAGCGCTGAGTTTACGATTAAAAAAATCACACGTCGCGATGCTGATGGAAACTATCCTAGTGCATCGTATCTTAGCGGATGGGGTTATTACCGCACACAGTGGATGCTTGCCAGCACGATAGAAGAAGCATGCGAGCGAGCTATAGAACTGGCCGACGCCCAACGCCGCACTGCATGGGATGCATGCAAGCCTGAGAAATCAAAGAAGCCGACTAAAGAAAAGGCTGTGAGGAGCGCGAAATGAGCCTCTCCGTCCCGATAGATGCCATGCGGCCAGATCCGAATCAGCCCCGCAAATACTTCCGCGAATCTGCACTCAAGGCGCTGGCCACTTCGATCAAGAAGACGGGTCAACGCCAGCCAATCACGGTGCGCCAGCGTTCTGCGGGATCGAAGCCGCTCTACGAGATCATCGACGGCGAACGCCGGTGGCGCGCGTGCAAGCTCGCCGGCATTGCTTCGGTGAGGATCGACATCGAAGAGCGTGAGCTGTCGCAGCACGCCGCCCAGCACCTGCTGTCCCTGACCAGCAACTTCATGCGCGAGGGCCACACGCACATGGAGATATCGCAGGCGGTGGCCTACCAGGTGGCGGCCTCGATCGAGGGTGGCATGACTCGAGGTCAAGCGGTGCTCGAACTGGTCGACTCGATAGGGAGGTCAGACTTTTGGGTCTATCAGTACCTGCAGCTTCAGCAGCTCCGCAGCGATCTGCAGGATCTGATGCATCCGGACGTTCCCGAGGAGAAACGCCTGCGCTTTGCCGAGGCAGTCGTTTTGTGCACTATCCCGGCCAATAAGCAGAAGAGCATGTACAACAACCTGCTGCGCTACCCGGTTGGCGTCCGGGCGCAGAAAGCCAAATCCCTTGTCGCCGAAGCTATCGGGGTTCCGATCCAGCGGAGGAGCAAGCACATCAAGCGCACCACGAGCCGCTTCGTGTACCGGATCTCAACGGAGATCGAGCGCGTCTTGGACTACAAGCAAAGCGAATTCCGCACTGCGTTTGCTGAAGTTCCCTTGGTCGACCGTAAGGCCTTTCGTGCATCCGTCTCGATGTTGCTTACCGAGATCGACGCCTCGATGAAAAAGGAGCGCGCCAATGGCTGACGCTGTTTGCAGTTGCCCGAGTGGTGATGGGTCTCTGCGTTGGCCTTGTCCTCAACATCCTCTGCGCACTGTAACTCCTGAGGTTCGTGGGCAATTGGTGGATGCTGCCATCAATCAAATCGAGTCGCTTTGCGTTGGCCTCGAAAATCTTCGAGCTGCTGACGATCGTGAGATCGCCAGCGGAAGGCAGGGAATGCCTGGTGATGCCCGAGCAAAGCTGGATCGAGTTCTGGGAGATCAGGATGCTGACTGAAGAAACCCTCTCCCGCCTCGAAGCCGCCGCGCTCAAGCAAAGCGGGCTCGAATTCGGCACCACCATCGCCCTGATGCCAGGCGAGCTGCGTGAACTGGTGCGCGGCTACCGCGAAGCCTTACCCAAAGAGACGCCTGCTAATGAATGACACCCGCTATGCATCGCGAAAATTCCTGCTCGCTGCTTTCCTGTTGGCCGCAGCTCTCGGTCTGCTGATCGGCAAGATCATCGATCAAGATACGTGGTCGGGTTTCTGCATGTGGGTGCTGGGCCTTTACGTCACCGGCAACGTCGGTGCATCGTTCGTGGCGCGCGGGTCGAAATGACCCGCCGCCGCACCACCGCCAACCGATCACCTGCCGGCCGCAATATCGAGTTGGCGAAGATCCACATTGCCGCGGCCGACTTGAAGCTGATTCAGCTGGGCGACGATTCGGCCTACCGCAACATGCTGTGGTCTGTAGCGCGTGTACGTTCGGCGAAAGATCTGGACAACGCCGGCCGCGAGAAAGTGCTGGCACACCTGCGCAGCGTCGGCTGGGTCGACAGCAAGCCATTCGTCCGTGGCCAAGGGCCGAAGCCGCAGGTCCAACTGATCCGCAAACTGTGGGCTGCGCTGGGTAGCGCGGGCCACCTTGAAAGCCCGACCGAACCGGCGCTGCGTGCATTCGTTAAAAAACAGTCTGCGGCATATCACCCGCAGAAGATCGGCTATGACGCGCCCGAACTGCTGCCGCCGAAGGTGGCGCAGCGCGTGATCGAACACCTCAAGCATTGGTGCAAACGCACCGGGGTTTCGCTCTGATGAGCAAGTCCGACCGCAAACCTTTTGCGATTGAGGAAACCCTGCAGGACTGGGCTGACACGCTGCGCGACGTGCTGGAAGATCTGACGGCCATGCCCACCGAGGAGGCCGCGCGGGTTGCGCGCGAGACCGTGGTGCGCTTTGCCGAAGACCATCGCAGCGAACAGGCATATCTTCCAAAGGCGATGTCGCACAAGCTGGACACCCGCGACCTGGAAATCTACAGGCGGATCAGCCGCACCAATATCACCGCGCTGGCCCGTGAATACGGTGTCAGCCCACGCCACATCAGGCGCATCGCGAAGCGTGGCTTGATCATCGACCGCATCGTGCGCGACGACGATCTGTTCGGCGACCTCAAACTGCCTGAGCACTACTGACATGCGCCGCAGCGACAGCCGCGTTGAGCAACTGCGCATACCGCCGCAGTCCATCGACGCCGAGCAGGCTGTCATCGGCGGGCTGATGCTGGCACCGGACGCCTTCGACCGCATCGCCGACCGCCTCAATGAGGAAGACTTCTACCGTCGCGACCACCAGCTGATCTACCGCGCGATCCGCGAGCTGGCCGAGAAGAGCCGCCCGTACGACGCGGTCACTTTGGGCGAGTGGTTCGAGTCGCAAGGCTTGGCCGAGCACATCGCCGGCGGCGCCTACCTGATTGAGCTGGCCAGCACCACGCCTTCGGCCGCCAACATCACCGCCTATGCCGAGATCGTCCGCGACAAGGCCATCCTGCGCCAACTCATCGACGCCGGTACAAGCATCGTCAACAACGGCTTCCAGACAGAAGGTCGCGACAGCGACGAGATTCTGTCGAATGCCGAGCAGCAGATCTTCGCCATAGCGGAGAACCGCGCCCAAGGCCGCACCGATTTTGTCGGCATCAGCAAGGCGATGGGCGAAGCCTTCGACCTGCTGCAGCAGCGCTACCAATCTGGCGGCAGCGTCACTGGCCTGCCGTCCGGATACATCGAGTTCGACGAGATGACCGCCGGCCTACAGCCGACCGACCTGATCATCCTTGCGGCCCGGCCAGCGATGGGCAAGACCACGCTGGCGCTGAACATCGCCGAGACCGCTGCAATCGCCGCAGGCAAGCCCGTGGCGGTGTTCTCGATGGAGATGTCAGCCTCTCAACTGGCGCTGCGCCTGATCTCTTCCATCGGCCGCGTCAACGCCACCCGGTTGCGCACCGGCCAACTGGAAGATGAGGATTGGAGCCGGGTGTCTTCGGCCATCCGGCAGCTCAAGCAGACCAAGCTCTTCATCGACGACACGCCCGCGCTGTCGCCCGAGGCGGTCCGCGCCAAGGCCCGTAGGCTCAAGCGCGAGCACGGCCTCGGGCTGATCGTCATCGACTACCTGCAGCTGATGGCCGTGCCCGGCAACAAGGAAAACCGGGCCACAGAGATCTCCGAGATCTCGCGCTCGCTGAAGGCGCTGGCCAAAGAACTGAACGTCCCGGTGCTGGCCCTGTCCCAGCTCAACCGCTCACTGGAAACCCGGACCGACAAGCGCCCGGTGATGGCCGACCTGCGCGAGTCCGGTGCCATCGAGCAGGACGCCGACATGATCGTCTTCATCTACCGCGACGAGTACTACAACAAAGACGCCAGCCCGGATAAGGGTCTGGCCGAGATCATCATCGGCAAGCAACGCAACGGTCCCACGGGCTCGTTCAAGCTGAAGTTCTTCGGCGAGTACACCCGCTTCGACAACCTCGCCAACGACGGCTACGGCTCCTTCGAGTGATCCCCTAACGGGCCGCAACGGCCCGGTCTGATCCTGCCTCACTCAGCGGCCAACGCCGGCCGCTCGCCGACGTTTTCGGCGGAGCCTAATTTTTACTGACGCTAAACTTCCTTGCGTAGGATTTCCCTATACGTCCGGATTGATCCCACAAGATCCCGATTTATCAACCAACCACTGCCTCAAATATCAGGTTCGGGGACAACGGCACGCGGCGTGTAGGTGCTCTGCGATGGCCCGCGACGGATCGAGTCGGACGCTTCCGGTATCATGACGCCGACTTCTTCCTCCGCGACAAGGCGACTTCCCCACTCATGCGCATTCTGGTCAGCAACGACGATGGTGTCGACGCCCCCGGTATCCGCATCCTCGCCGCTGGCCTGCGTGAGGCCGGGCACGAGGTGCTGATCGTCGCGCCCGACCGCGACCGTTCGGGGGCCAGCAATTCGCTGACCCTGGACATGCCGATCCGGGTCGTGCGCCAGGACGACACCACGTGGCGCGTCCACGGCACACCTACCGACTGTGTCCACGTCGCCATCACCGGCATGCTGGAGCAGGAGCCCGATATCGTGGTTTCCGGCATCAACAACACCGCGAATCTCGGCGATGACGTGATCTATTCCGGCACCGTCGCCGCTGCGATGGAAGGCCGTTTTCTCGGCCTGCCGGCCGTTGCGATGTCGCTGGTCACGGTCGATCACAGGGGCCATCACTACGAAACCGCAGCACGCGCTGCGGTCGAAATCGTCTCTCGATTGCGCGCCGACCCGCTTCCGGCCGACACCATTCTCAACGTCAACGTGCCCGATCTTCCGTGGGGCGAGATCGCCGGTTTCGAAGTCACGCGCCTGGGCAACCGTCATCGCGCCGAAGCCTGCACCCAGCAGGAAGACCCGCGCGGACGCCAGTGGTGGTGGATCGGCGCGGCGGGTGCGGAGCAGGACGCCGGCCCCGGCACCGATTTCGACGCGGTGCGACGTGGCTGCATTTCGATCACCCCGATCCACGTTGATCTGACCCGCTATCAGGCGCTGGAGCACGTCGCCAGTTGGGTGGGCGGTCTTGCCGCGGCCCTGCGTGACGGAGATTCCGCATGACCGCGCGCATGCGTCTGCAGCCCGAAGCCATCGGCATGGGCATGACCTCGCAGCGCGTGCGCGACCGTTTGATCGAGCGGCTGCGCGAAGGCACGTCCAACAGTAGTGCGATCGCCAACGAAAACGTGCTCAACGCAGTCCGCACCGTCCCGCGTCATCTGTTTGTCGATGAGGCATTGGCCGCGCGCGCCTACGAAGACAACGCACTGCCGATCGGCCACGGGCAGACCATCTCGCAGCCGTGGGTGGTCGCACGCATGACCGAGGCGCTGTTCGAAGACGGCGTTGCGCCCAAGAAAGTGCTGGAGATCGGCACCGGTTCGGGCTATCAGGCCGCGATCCTCGCCGCGCTGGGGCTGGAGGTGTACACCGTCGAGCGCATCGGCGACCTGCTGCGCATCGCGCGCAAGCGCTTCCGCACCCTGGGTCTGAATATCCGCACCAAGCATGACGATGGCCGCATCGGCTGGGCGGAGAACGGCCCGTTCGACGCGATCATCGTCACCGCCGCAGCGCCGGCGCTGGTGGATGCGCTCACCGAACAACTTGCTGCGGGCGGCACGCTCATCGCGCCGGTGGGCGGCAGTGGCGCGCAGTCGCTGGTCAAACTGCGCAAAAATGAAGAAGGCATGATCGAGCGTAGCGATCTGGCGCCGGTGATCTTCGTTCCGCTGCTGTCCGGAATGATCGACGGATGAGTGCGCCCCATCGCATGAAGATCGCATTCCGATGAAAATTTTCGCACCCATGTACCAGCGCGCTATCGCCTGGTCCCGTCATCCGCGTGCACCGGCGTTTCTCACCGGTTTGAGCTTTATCGAAGCCATCATTTTTCCGGTGCCGCCGGAAGTGATGCTGGCGCCGATGTCGCTGGCGCAGCCGAAACGCGCGCTCTGGTTTGCCACGCTCAGTTTGTTGGGTTCGATTGCCGGCGCGGTCATCGGTTATCTGCTGGGCCACTACGCGTTTGAGATCATGCGGCCACTGTTCGAGTGGCTGGGCATGATGGACGGCATCCAGTCCGGTATCGACACCATCAAAGCCAAGATGGCCGAATCGCCGTGGGCGGTGTTCTGGCTGCTGGTGGCCGGCGGTTTCGCGCCGATTCCGATGAAAGTCTTCACTTGGGCATCGGGTGTGGTCGGCGTGCCGTGGGTCCCGTATCTCGCGGCGATGGCGATCGGACGCGGCAAGCGCGTGTTTCTGGTCGCGATTGCGATCCGGATCGGCGGCGAGCGCGCCGAACGTGCGCTGCATCGGTATGTCGAACCCATCGGCTGGGCCGCAACCGCTGTGCTGCTGGTTGCGATTGCTTATCTGGTCTACAAAGCGAGGGGCGGGTGAGCCGTCTGCGCACGTCCATCGCGGTGTTCGCGATGCTGGCATTGCTCAGCGCCTGCGCAAGCAGCACAGTCGTACGCACGCCGCCGCGCGGCAAGCCGTCGGTCCCGCGCCCGGTGGCTCCGCCGAAGCCCGGATCCAGTGCGTTAATCCACAAAGGCGACACCTTGTATCGCATCGCGACCACGCACGGCGTGAGTCCGCTTGATCTGGCGATGTGGAACCGCGTCCCGCCGCCGTACACAATCTATCCCGGCCAGCGCCTGCGTCTGACCGCGCCCGATGCGCGTCGCAACGAGCCGCCTCGGAATGACCCATCCCGCAGCACGCCGCCGCCGAAGCCCCCTGCAACGCGGCCGCCAACCGGCGCGTCACCGCCCGTGACCCCACCTGTGATCCCGTCTGCACCGAAACCGCCGCCTGCAGTGCCGCCGGAAGCCGCGTTCAACTGGCGCTGGCCCGCTGACGGCGCCATCGTCGCTCGCTTCGCTGCAGGTGATCCGACCCGCCAAGGTGTCGATATCGCCGGCAAAAGCGGCTCGCCCGTGCGCGCCGCCGCCGACGGTGTGGTGGTCTATTCCGGTGCCGGTCTTGTCGGCTACGGTGAACTCATCATCGTCAAACACAGCGAGCAGTGGCTGTCGGCCTATGGCCACAACCGCGCGCGTCTGGTCAACGAGGGCCAGCGCGTGAAGGCTGGCGACCAGATCGCCGAAATGGGCCGCAGCGGTGCAGCGCGCGACATGCTGCATTTTGAAATCCGCTACAACGGCAAACCACAGGATCCGCTGTTGGCCCTGCCGAAGCGTTGACGGTGGGTAGAGGCTTCAGCCCGCTAGACTTTTGTAGGAGCGCCGGAAGGCGCGACCGGCCTACGTAGGCCTTTCCACAGCCTGTCGCGCCTTCCGGCGCTCCTACAGAGCGTTTGCTTCATGCACAGCGACGTGCCGCGATGATGATCGCTGCCCCACGTGCGGAAGCCTGCGGTATCAAGATGGATGGCCGTCGGCGTATAGAAACCGAGTCCGAGATTCAGCTCGGGTCCGCGTTTGCGCCAAAAAGCGCAGAGACGCGCGACGTTTTCGGGATTCGCCGGTAGATCGAAATCAATCGCGCGGTTGTCGCGATGTTTGCTGCCCGCGCTGCCGCCGGCGCAGCGGTTGACTGCCGTATCGCGATAAACCGAACGTGCCAGCGCCGGATCGAGGATGCCGGCGTCGCGCAGTTCGCGCACCACGCGCAGGGTCGGCGTGATGTTCCGCCAGAGCGCTGGCGGCGGTACCGAAAACTCATCGTGGCGACACACACGCCAGCGTCTCGAGGTGCGCAGCAGCGCGTTCATCGGCACGACATCGGAAACCTCATCCCGCTTCAAAAATGCGCGATAAGCCTGCACATCCGACTGACGGCCTGCGCCGAGCCAGCGTTCGTATCGGGGTGCTGGTGAGGGTGGAGCGACGGTGCATGACACCAATAGCGCCGTGCATACAACGACAATGGTGCTCGGCGACCGCAACACGTCGTGAGGCTCAGCCGGGCAGCACGAAACCCGCGACCACGCGCCGGCTTTCGCTGGCTAGCACGTTGAAAGTGCGCGCAGCAGCGGAATTGGTCATGGTTTCCAGGCCGATGCCGCGCGACAGGCAGGCAGCCATCGTCACCGCCGGCGGAAAGGTCTGGCTGGCGCCGCAGCCCAGCAGGATCAACTCCGGCTGCAGCGCGAACATGGCGTCGAGATCCGACGGCACCATCAAAGTGACATCGCGCACCGGCCAGGCTTCGATCAGCGTATTCGGTGCGAGCACGAAACTCACGTCCAAACGGCGCTGGTTGACCAGTGCACTGGTACCGTCGGCGCCGCGCAGGAAAAATTCGTAATCAGGGCGTTCGAGATGTAGCTGCATTGCGGGGCCGAAAATTAGTGAATGAACCGTTAGGCGTCGCGGTACGGAAAATCCAGAATGACCTATCGCTCCGCTGACCCTCTGCTGCAGATTTCTTGCTTTAAGCCCGCGGCAGCACGATCTGACGATGATCGATGCTGGGCCGATACAGCACGGCGACATTGCCAATTCGCTGCACCAGCGAGGCTTCGCAGCGTGCGGCCAGATCCGCGATCGCCGCGTCGCGGGCGTCGCGGTCCGCGGCGGCTACCTTCACTTTGATCAGTTCATGGTGTTCCAGTGCGGTACCGACTTCGGCGATCACCGCATCGGTCAGGCCCTTGGCCCCGATCTGCAGCATCGCCTTGAGCCCATGGGCTTGGCCGCGGAGGAAGCGATTCTGTGCGTTGCTGAGCTTGATCGACATGCGGGAAAGGGGCTTGAAAAGCGGGTAAGGACTGGTGCGCAGGGTATCATGGCCCGCAACCGGCCTGATTCCCCGGCCCTTGCCTCCTTTTCCCACTCTGTCCCGTATCTCTCTCATGGCGACCCGCAGCAAGAGCAGCCAGCGCTGGCTCAAAGAACATTTCGCCGACCCCTACGTGAAAAAGGCGCAGGCGGAGGGCTTGCGTTCGCGGGCGGCCTATAAGCTGGAGGAGCTGGTCGAGCGCGACCGTCTGCTCAAGCCCGGCATGGTGGTGGTGGATCTTGGTGCAGCCCCCGGCGGTTGGTCGCAGTGGGTCCGCCAGGCGATGGGCGACAACGGTCGGGTGGTGGCGCTGGACATCCTTGAAATGCCGTCTCTGGCGGGGGTTGAATTCATTCTCGGCGACTTCCGTGAAGATGAAGCGCTGGGGCAGCTCGAAGCGACCCTGAATGGTCAGCGGGTGGACCTTGTGCTCTCCGACATGGCCCCCAATATGAGCGGTGTGGATGCGGTGGACCTGCCTCGGGCCATGCATCTGGCGGAGCTGGCGATGGAATTCGCCGACCGCCATCTGCGGCCCGGCGGCGTCCTCCTGATCAAGCTGTTCCAGGGGGTCGGGTTCGACGATTACGTACGGGCCTTGCGCAAGCGCTACACCCGTGTCGTGATTCGCAAGCCGGCGGCGTCGCGCAAGCGGTCGACCGAGGTTTACGCGCTTGCACAGGGTAAACATCAAACTGCAGTCGGTTGACCGCGGGTCGTAAGCTCCAAAATGACAAGCTATGAAATCAAGATCTCCGAAATTCCGAACATACGGGTCCGAAAGGGCCGGTCGCACTGAAGGATGAACAACTTGGCCAAGAATCTGCTGCTATGGGTGATCGTTGCCATCGTGCTGATGGCGGTGTTCCAGAGCTTCGCACCGTCGGGGATGGGCGCGGCCAACAAGACGTTGACCTACGACCAGTTCGTGGAACAGGTCCAGTCCGACAAGGTGAAGAAAGTCGTCATCGAAGAAGACGGCATGACCATCCGTGGACTGCGCAAGGATGGCAGCGAATTCCAGACCATGAGCCCCGGCGACCGGGACATGGTCAACGACCTGATCAATCACAAGGTCGAAATCGTCCAGACTCCGCTGTCCTCCGGTCGCTCGCTTTTTATCAGCCTGCTGTTGAATCTGCTGCCGATCGCGCTGCTGATCGGCGTCTGGCTGTATTTCATGCGCCAGATGCAGCAGGGCGGCACCAAGGGGGCGATGTCCTTCGGCCGCTCGCGCGCAAAGCTGCTCAACGAGGACCAGATCAAGGTGACCTTTGCCGATGTCGCGGGCTGCGATGAAGCCAAAGAGGAAGTTGCCGAACTGGTTGAATTCCTGCGCGATCCGGGCAAGTTCCAGAAACTCGGCGGCAAGATTCCGCGCGGCGTGCTGATGGTTGGCCCGCCGGGTACCGGCAAGACCCTGCTCGCCAGGGCGATCGCTGGCGAAGCGCGGGTGCCGTTCTTCAGTATTTCGGGTTCGGACTTCGTCGAAATGTTCGTCGGCGTCGGCGCCAGCCGCGTCCGTGACATGTTCGAGCAGGCCAAGAAGCAGGCGCCCTGCATTATTTTCATCGACGAAATCGACGCGGTCGGCCGTCATCGTGGCGCCGGTCTGGGCGGCGGTCATGACGAACGCGAACAGACCCTCAATCAGCTGCTGGTGGAGATGGATGGTTTCGAAGGCGGCGAAGGCGTGATCGTGGTCGCCGCGACCAACCGTCCCGACGTGCTGGATCCGGCGCTGCTGCGTCCGGGCCGTTTCGACCGCCAGGTGATGGTGGGTTTGCCCGACGTGCGCGGCCGCGAGCAGATCCTGCGCGTGCACATGCGCAAGGTGCCGTTGGCCGACGATGTCGTGCCGATGGTGATCGCGCGCGGCACGCCGGGTTTCAGTGGCGCCGATCTGGCCAATCTCGTCAACGAGGCGGCGCTGTTCGCTGCCCGCGAGAATGGCAAAGAAGTGCGCATGGAGCATTTCGACAAGGCCCGCGACAAGATCATGATGGGCACCGAGAACCGCTCGATGGCGATGAGCGAAGACGAGAAGCGCAACACGGCCTATCACGAAGCCGGCCACGCCATTGTCGGTCGTCTGGTGCCGGATCACGACCCGGTCTACAAGGTCACGATCATTCCGCGCGGCCGTGCCTTGGGTGTAACCATGTACCTGCCGGAAGGCGATCGTTACAGCATGACCCGCGAAGGCCTGCACAGCCGGCTGTGCTCGCTGTACGGCGGACGCGTGGCGGAAGAGTTGATCTTCGGCGCCGACAAGGTCACCACCGGTGCCTCGAACGACATCGAGCGCGCGACCAAGATGGCGCGGAACATGGTCACCAAATGGGGCCTGTCCGAAGAGCTTGGGCCGATCGCTTACGGTGAAGATGAAGATGAAGTCTTCCTCGGCCGTTCGGTCACGCAGCACAAGAGCGTGTCGGACGACACCGCCCGCAAGATCGACGAAGTGGTGCGCAGCATTCTCGACAACGCCCATGCGCGCACGCGGAAGATTCTCACCGACAACCTCGACAAGCTGCACGTGATGGCCAAGTTGCTGTTGGAATACGAAACCATCGACGTGCCGCAGATTGATGCGGTGATGGAAGGCCGCGATCCGCCGCCGCCGATCGGTTGGGGCAAGAACGTCAGCGCCAAGGACGACGCGCGTCCGCCAGCGCCGATGATCGGCGGGCCTGCAGCGCAGACCTGATGCAGTGATTGCTCCTTGCGCGGCGCTTGCCTCGCAAAGCGAAAAAGGCCAGAGTTTCTCTGGCCTTTTTCATGTCCGGAATATCGATGTTCGATCTCTCCCTTCAACTCGACTGCGCCGGCCGCGTGCTGGTGCTCGATCGCCCCAGAGTGATGGGCATCGTCAACGTGACCCCGGACTCGTTTTCCGACGGCGGCGAATATGCGACCACCGATGCCGCGGTTGCGCATGCGCTGCGGTTGGCGGAGGAGGGCGCGGATATCCTCGACATCGGCGGTGAATCCACACGCCCAGGCGCACAGGACGTGTCGCTGGATGAAGAATTGCACCGGGTGATCCCGGTGATCGAACGGCTTGCGAAAGCAACACATCTGCCGATCAGCGTTGACACTTCAAAGCCTGAGGTGATGCATGCGGCAGTTGCTGCCGGCGCAGGCATGATCAATGATGTCTACGCGCTGCGCCGCGATGGCGCGCTGGATGCCGCCGCCGCGCTCGGTGTGCCGGTGGTGCTGATGCATATGCTGGGCGAGCCGCGCTCGATGCAGACGGCTCCCGACTACGACGATGTGGTCGCCGATGTGCATCGCTTTCTTGCCGAACGCATCTTCGCTGCCGAGATGTCGGGCATTCCGAAAAAGAACATCGTCGTCGACCCCGGTTTTGGCTTCGGCAAGACCGCTGCGCATAACCTTGCGCTGCTGGCTCAGCTCGAACGCTTCAACGACCTCGGTGTCCCGGTGCTGGCCGGGCTGTCGCGCAAACGCACCATCGGCGAACTGACCGGCCGCGACGACCCGCACCATCGCGTCTACGGCTCAGTCGCTGCACATCTCATCGCCGCACAGCGCGGTGCGAAACTGCTGCGCGTGCACGATGTTGCCGCGACGGTCGATGCACTGAAGATCTGGAATGCGGTGGCCGATGTGCCGATGCCGCGTGCATCATCTTCTAAAAATGCGTCATCGATCCGATGGCCGGATGACGTGTGATGCGCATACCGTGCGGGTGTCGCGCACAGTCTTCGGTGACGTAACGAATTCCCGCGCGCAACCCGAACGGCTCAACGGGCGTGCTCGCCCCGAAACGCTTTCACCCGAGGGTCGACAATCCGGAACCACAGCGGCGGACACAGCGCGAGCAGGAACATCGCCGCATAGCCGCCGGGCAGCTGCGGGCTGTCGGCGTGATGCAGCAGCGCCTGATAGCGGCGGCGCGGGGTTTCGTGATGGTCGGAGTGCCGCTGCAGGTGGAACAGCAGCAGGTTGCTGATCAGATAATCCGAATTCCATGAATGCAGATGCGTCGTGCGTTCGTAGCGGCCGTCGGTGAGCCGCGTGCGTTCCAGACCGTAATGTTCGATGTAATTGATGATTTCCAGCGAACACGCGGCGAAGAAACCCTGCGCTACAAAAAAAGCCAGCCCGAATGGGCCGAGCCATGCGCTGAAGGCCACGGCGAACGCCAGCCACAGCAAGCTCCAGCGGATCAATTCGTTGTCGGCGTTCCACCAGCGTTTGCCCTGTTTGGCGAGGCGCTGCGTTTCCAGCTTCCACGCATTGGCAGTGTTGCGGATCAGGGCGCGCGGCAGGAAATTCCAGAGCGATTGGCCGAAGCGTGCGCTGGATGCGTCCTCGGGCGTGGACACATGCACATGATGGCCGCGCACGTGTTCGATTTTGAAACCGTGGTAGCCGACGCTGGTCAGCAGCAGTCCGCCGGCGCCGCGTTCAAGCGCGGTGTCTTTGTGGATGAGTTCGTGGGCGACGTTAATCGCCAGCACGCCGCCGACAATGCCTTGCGAAAGCAGCCAGCCGGCGATACCGACTGGCCCGAAATCGGCGTGGACAACATGCCATCCTGACCAGATCAGTACACCGAGCTGGGCAGGAAGCGCTGCAAGGGTCATCACCCGGAACCAGCCGTCTCCTTCGAGCGTCTTCGCGTTGTCGGCGCTGGGGTTGCGTGGGTCGTGGCCCAGGCCGTAATCGGCCAGCGGCAGCAGTACGAACAGGAAAAACAGCGGAAACCAGGCCATCAGATCCGGGTGACCGCTGCGCACGCCCAGCCACGCGGCGGCCGGCATCAACGCCGGCACCACGAAGACGAACAGGAATCCGAGACGTTTCCACAAAGGCATCTGTCAAGCGTACGCAAACGCCATGCAGTTGCAAGCCCGCACATGCAGGCCCGCCGCCGCAGTGCGGCATCGTCAGTGCGGCCGCCGCGGTATCCTGCGCGCCACATCTGTCTTGATCCGGGAAACGCGCATGACTGCTGGCCAGCCGCTGCTCATCACCTTCGGCATCTATCTGCTTGCGATGATCCTCATCGGGGTCTGGGCCTGGCGCTCGACCCGCAGCTTCGACGATTACATCCTCGGCGGGCGTTCGTTGGGCAGTGTGGTCACCGCGCTGTCGGCAGGTGCCTCGGACATGAGCGGTTGGCTGCTGATGGGCCTCCCGGGGGCGCTGTATCTGGGCGGCGTGTCTGAGGCGTGGATCGCGCTGGGGCTGATTGTTGGCGCGTGGTGCAACTGGAAATTCGTTGCCGGCCCGCTGCGCATTTACACCGAGCGCACCCGCAATGCGCTGACCCTTCCCGATTACTTCACCCATCGCTTCGAGGATCGCAGCAAAGTCCTGCGGGTGTTTTCGGCGATCGTCATTCTGGTGTTCTTCGCCGTTTACTGCGCCAGCGGCATCGTCGCCGGCGCGCGATTGTTCGAGAGCGTGTTCGGCGTGCCCTATGCGGAAGCGCTGTGGTGGGGCGCCGCAGCGACGATTCTATATACGCTCATCGGAGGCTTTCTTGCGGTGAGCTGGACCGACACTGTGCAGGCGTCGCTGATGATTTTCGCGCTGGTGCTGACGCCGATTGTGGTGGTGCTGAGCAGCGGCGGCCTAAGCCCGAGTCTGGCCCTGATCGAACAGGTGGATCCGGCCAAGCTGGACTGGTTCAAGGGCGGCACACTGGGCGTGGTGGGTATCGTTTCGCTGCTGGCGTGGGGGCTGGGTTATTTCGGACAGCCACATATCCTGGCGCGGTTCATGGCCGCCGATTCGCTTACCACCATTCCCAAGGCACGGCGCATCGGCATGACGTGGATGGTGCTGTGCTTGTTCGGCGCGATGGCGGTCGGCTTCTTCGGCAACGCCTATTTTGCTCAGCATCCCGACCAGGTCGGCCCGGTCGCCGAGAATTCCGAGCGCGTCTTCATCCAATTGGCGACGGTGCTGTTCAATCCGTGGGTCGCGGGCGTGCTGTTGTCGGCGATTCTGGCCGCGATCATGAGCACGCTGTCGTGTCAGCTATTGGTGTGCTCCAGCGCGCTCACCGAGGATTTGTACAAGGGTTTTCTGCGCCCGAATGCGAGCCAGCGCGAGCTGGTGTGGTTCGGCCGCGCAATGGTGCTGTTGGTGGCGCTGCTGGCGATCTGGATCGCGCGCGATCCGTCCAGCAAAGTGTTGGGCCTGGTGTCGTATGCCTGGGCCGGCTTCGGCGCGGCTTTTGGCCCGGTGGTGCTGTGCTCGCTGTTCTGGGCGCGGATGACCCGCAGCGGTGCGCTCGCCGGGATGATCGCGGGCGCCGTGACGGTGATTCTGTGGAAGGAGATTGCGGTCGCGCAGCATGGCAGTGAACTCTACGAAATGGTCCCGGGCGTGGTCGCCGCGTGCGTTGCGATTTTCGTCGTCAGCCGCATCGGCAAGCCGCCGTCGGATGAGGTGCAGTTCCGGCACAAGGGCGTGATGGAGACGCTGAAGGTGCATGGGTATTGATGATGTGTTCCTTCTCCCCGCGATGCGTGGAGATCAATGTTGATTTCCTTCTCCCCGCGATGCGTGGAGAACGCTGCTGTCTCTCCTTCTCCCCGCGATGCGGGGAGAAGGTGGCGCGCAGTGCCGGATGAGGGGCTAACGCAGCCGTATGTGTCCCGAACAGCGTTCCTACAACAGCAAAATCGATATGACTGCCGACACCCGCCCACTCGCCATCGCCTTGATGGGGCCTACCGCTTCGGGCAAGACCGCGCTCGCGCTGGATTGGGCGCAGCGTTTCGGCGGTGAAATCGTCAGCGTCGATTCGGCGCTGGTGTATCGCGGGCTGGATATCGGTGCGGCCAAGCCCTCGGCTGAAGAACTTGCAGCCGTTCCGCACCATCTGATCGATATGCGAGAACCGTGGCAGCCATATTCGGCCGCCGAGTTCGCCAAGGACGCCCGTGATGCGGTCGAACACATCATCGCGCGCGGATGTCTGCCGATCCTCGCCGGCGGCACCGGCCTGTATTTCCGTGCGCTGCTGCAGGGGCTGTCGCCGATGCCCGAAGCAGATCCGGCGACGCGCACGCAGCTTGCGGCCGAAGCCGGTGAACGTGGCTGGGCCGCGATGCATGCCGAGCTTGCGATCGTGGATCCGGTTGCTGCAGCCCGTATCCACGCGACCGATCCGCAGCGCATCCAGCGCGCGCTGGAGGTGTATCGACTCAGTGGCCGGACGATCAGCGACTGGCAGCGCGAATCCGCCGCCACATCCCAGCGATTCCCGTGCCGCGTGCTGACGGTGGCGGTGGCGCCGCAGGACCGCGCCGTGCTGCATGCGCGTATCGAACGCCGTTTCGATGCGATGCTCGCTGCCGGGTTTCTCGATGAAGTCCGTGCACTGCGTGCAATGCCGCCACTACGGACGCATCCTGCGCCGCTCGAACTGCCTGCACTTCGCGCAGTGGGTTATCGCCAAGCCTGGGAGCATCTGGACGGTGTGTTGATCGAGGCGGAGTTCCGCGACCGCGCGATCTTCGCCACCCGCCAGCTCGCCAAGCGTCAGCTCACTTGGCTGCGCGGCATGTTGGGTCTGCAGTGGTTCGAGCCTGAGACCGACGGTGTGCGCCTGGAAACCACGCTGCGCGGATTCCTGGCCCGCTGATTGCTGCGACTACTTCTACGCTGGCTGGCTCACGCCCACTGCTGCGATGCCTGTGACCATTGGCCGGCTTCCGGTTGGCGCGCGGTTGTGTAACCATCGAGTGGTCCGGCAGGGGAGTACGTGTCGCATTGCGACCGGGACTGTCGGCACCATGCAGTCGCCGCCATCGTGCGGCATCCAATAACAAGAACCCAAGTGGGGAACACCATGTCCAAGGGGCAATCTTTGCAGGATCCTTTTTTGAACGCACTGCGTCGCGAGCGCGTGCCGGTATCGATCTATCTCGTCAACGGCATCAAATTGCAGGGCACCATCGAATCGTTCGACCAGTTTGTGGTTTTGCTGCGCAACACCGTCAGTCAGATGGTCTACAAACACGCGATTTCCACTGTCGTGCCGGCGCGCAACGTGCGCGTGGGCCCGGGTGGCGGTTATGTGCACTCGGCCGAACACGACGACGACAGCGGCGCCACACCCGCTGCTGGCGAGGACTGATCGACTGGCCTGATGACGCGACCTGTGACGCGACCCCCTCGCGTCATGCCGACATGGCGCTCCCGGCCAGGGCGCGCCGCGTCTTGCCCGTTCTGCGGTATTCATCACCCGAATACGCGCTCCGCCGCTGCGCGCGGCATACTGAGCGTCTGTTTTTCCAAAGGATATCCCCGGCTTGTTTGAACGATCCCGCAAGGGCGAAATCGCGCTGTTGATCCAGCCCCACGCCGGCGGCCCGCCGGAACCGGATGTGCTGGAGGAGTTTGCCGATCTCGCGCGTTCCGCTGGCGCCACGGTCGCAGCGCTGCTGCACGCCCGTATCGATCGCCCCAACGCCGCCATTCTCATCGGCAGCGGCAAGCTGGAAGAAGTAAAGGCTGCGGCCGACGCCAGCGGCGCCGATCTGATCCTCGTCAACCACAGGCTGAGCCCGGTGCAGGAGCGCAATCTCGAAAAGGCGCTCGGCCGCCGCGTCGTCGATCGCACCGGTTTGATCCTCGATATTTTCGCCCAGCGCGCGCGCAGCCACGAAGGCAAATTGCAGGTCGAGCTCGCCCAGTTGCGGCATATGGCGACACGTCTGGTGCGCGGCTGGAGCCATCTGGAACGCCAGCGCGGCGGCGCGATCGGTCTTCGCGGTCCTGGCGAAACCCAGCTCGAAACCGACCGCCGTCTGCTCCAGAAGCGGGTGGAACAGCTGCAGAAGCGGCTGGAAAAAGTCGAAGTGCAGCATACCCAGATGCGCCGCGCCCGGGTCCGCAGCGAACTGCCGCGCGTGGCGCTGGTCGGTTACACCAACGCCGGCAAATCAACGCTGTTCAATGCGCTGACCGGCGCAGATGCGTATGCCGACGATCTGCTGTTCGCGACCCTCGACCCGACTGTGCGCCGGATCGCGCTGCCCGGCGGCGCGGCGATGTTGGCCGACACCGTCGGCTTCGTCCGCGATCTGCCGCATGACCTGGTCGCAGCGTTCCGCTCCACGCTGTCCGAAGCGCGCGAAGCCGACCTGCTGCTGCATGTGATCGACGCCGCCGACCCGCTGCGCGACGAGCGCATCGCGCAGGTCGAAGCGGTGCTGGAAGAAGTGGGCGCGGGCGATATCCCGCAGCTGCTGGTTTACAACAAGATCGACCGTATCGAAGGCGTCAGCCCGCATCACGACCTTGCGCTGCCGCCGGTGGGCGAGGGCGAGGCCATCGAAGCGCATGGCCTGGACGATATCGCCCGCGAACGGGTTTGGCTGTCGGCGCGTGACGGTGCGGGCCTCGATCTGCTGCGCGCGGCGCTGATCGCGCGGCTTGGCATGCGTCGAGTTGCCGGCACCGTGCGGGTGCCGGCGCGTGCGGGCCGGCTGCGCGCGCGCCTGTATGCACTGGAAGCGGTGCGCTCGGAAACCCACGATGACGTGGGGGATTGGGTCATTGAGGTCGATCTGGCGCTTAGCGATGCCGAGAAGCTCGCAGCCGGCCCCGGCGGCGATGCGCTTGAACCGCTGTTGCCTGAAAGTGAAGACGACTTTCGCCGATAATATCGACCTTAAATAGCCACTTGTAATATCCACCCCGCGCCCGCATTCCTGCGGAGCACATTCGCATTGGAGCAGGCATGGCCTGGAATACTCCCGGTAACAAAAACGACGATTCCTCCTCCGGCGGGGGCAACAGCCGTTCCCCTTGGAAGCCCCGTCAGGGCGGCAGGGGTGGCGGTGGGTTCGACGACATCCTCAATCGTTTGCGCGGCATCTTCGACGGTGGTGGTGGTGGTGGCGTCAGTCACCCGCTGCGCTGGATTGCTGCAGCGCTGGCGGTCTGGTTGATTTTCAGCAGCTTTGTGCTGGTCACCGAACAACAGCGCGCTGTCGTTCTGCGCTTCGGCAAGTTCTCGCGCACGATGGATCCGGGTCCCAGCCTCAAGCTGCCATGGCCGATCGAAAGCGTTTATAAGGTCAACGCGACCGAGATCAAGAACTACAGCGACAGCGTTCCGGTGCTGACCAGCGACGAGAACATCGTCCAGGTCGAGATCAACGTGCAGTACCGCATCAGCGACCCGCGCCTGTCGCTGTTCGGTACCCGCGACGCCGAGGAAATGCTGAAACAGGCCGCGCTCAGCTCGGTGCGCGAGCAGGTCGGCCGCTCCACCCTCGACACCGTATTGGGCGAACGCAACGCGCTGGCCGTGGCTGCGCGCGTGCGTCTGCAGAAATCGCTGCAGGCCTACAACACCGGTCTGGCCGTTACCGAGCTCAATCTGCCCAACGCGCGTCCGCCCGAAGAAGTGAAGCCTGCCTTCGACGACGTCAACAGCGCCCAGCAGGACAAGGACCGTCTGATCAGCGAGGCACGCGCCTATGCCGCGAAGATCGTGCCCGAAGCGCGCGGTGAAGCCGCCCGCACCCGCACCGTTGCCGAAGGCTATAAAACCGCATCCATCGCCCGCGCCACCGGCGACGCCACCCGCTTCACCCTGCTGCTGCAGGAATACCGCGGCGCGCCGGACGTGACCCGCAAGCGTCTGTGGCTGGAAACCGTGCAGCAGGTGCTGGCCGACAACCGCAAGGTCATCGGCGGCGACAGCCGCCAGCTGCTGTATTTGCCGGTCGCTCCCGGCCGCGGCGCAGCGCCCGCTGCGGGCGGCGCACCTCCGCCTGAGCTGATCGCGCCGGCCGTCACCGCCACCCCCGAAGAACCCACGACCGCCCGCAAAGCCCGCAGCGCGGGCCGCAATGGAGGCAGCCGATGAAAATGTCCCTCTGGATCCCGCTGGCTTTGACCGCACTCTTCGCCCTGATGGGGTCGATGTTCGTCGTCCGCGAAGGCCACACCGCGATCGTGCTCAACCTCGGTAAAGTCGTCCGCAGCGACCTCGGCCCTGGCCTGCACTTCAAAGTGCCGCTGGTCGAGAGCGCACGCATTTTCGACGGCCGCTTCCAGGTGCTGCCGGCCGAGCCCGAGCGCTACCTTACCTCCGAGCGCAAGGACGTGAGCGTCGATTTCTTCGCCGTCGGCCAGATTCTCGACAACCGTGCGTTCTACCGCGCTACTGCCGGCGACGAAAGTCTCGCCATCGCCCGCCTTGAGCCGATCATCAAGGACGCACTGCGCAACGAAATCAACGCGCGCACGCTGTCCGAAGTGGTGTCCGGTGAACGCAGCAAGATCGCCAGCGCCCAGCTCATCGTCATCAACAAAGCCGCCAGCACCCTTGGCGTGCGGATCGTCGATCTGCGCATCAAACAGATCGATCTGCCCACCGACAGCCAGGTCATCCGCGACGTATACCGGCGGATGAGCGCGCAGCGCCAGCAGGTCGCCAGCAAACTCCGCGCCGAAGGTGAGGAACAGGCCAACGAAATCAGCGCCAAGGCCGACCGCGACCGCAACGTGATCCTGGCCGAAGCCGAACGCGACGCGCAGAAAATGCGCGGTGAGGGCGACGGTGAAGCCGCACGCATCTACGGCACCGCCGCGAATGCAGACCCGAGTTTCTACGCCTTCCAGCGCAGCCTCGAAGCCTACCGCGGCTCGTTCTCCGACGGTGAGGCGGTGATCGTCCTCGACAAGGACGACCCGTTCCTGCAGTACATGCGCAGCGATCGTTAAGCGCACTGCACTGCTTCGGATATGACCGACCTCTGGGCCGCACTCGCGCTTGTCGCAGTGCTGGAAGGCCTGCTGCTGTTCGCCTTCCCCAACGTCTGGAAGCGCACGGCCGAGCAACTGCTGGCGATGCCCGCCCGCCGGCTGCGCCTGTTGGGCGGGGTGATTCTGACCTGCGGATTGATCGCCCTGTATATCGCTCGCGGCGGCTAATGCCGCCACCATGAGTCACGCTGCCAAGCGCAGCGCTGTCTCCGATCATGAATGATCCTGTCGTACCTGATTTAACGCTCTACTGTCTGCGCCCCCCGCGCAACGTGGGAGCAGGCCGTTCTGAGCCAGCCCGCGTCCGTGAATCCATCACAGGACAGCCTTTCCGATGAGAATGCTCTACAAACTACTGGCCATGCTCCTCTATCTCGGCGTTGTGCCGACGGTATTTGCCCAGAGCGGCACCCTCAGCGCATCGCCTGCGGTTGTCGTCATCCCCGCAGACGGCAGCCTCGGCACCACCAACATTGCTTGGACCGTCTCCGGCGCCAACGCCTTCCATATCACTGTCAATTGTGGCGATGGATCTGGCGAACAGTTATTTGCCTCCAGCGGCCGCGGTTCCTACGCCCAGAGCGCGCCTTGGATCACGATCGGTTCGTCGTGTACGTTTCGGCTGCGCGCCCATGCGGTCACCGGCACCGTGCTCAACTCGGTGACCGTCACCGGCGTGACTATCAACGGTGCGATCACAGGTGTTCCGACCACGGTCGTGATTCCCCCGGGCCAGTCTGTGGGCAGCACCAATATCGGTTGGGTGGGCGAATACGGATCCGCCTTCCACGTCACCGTTGATTGCGGTGGCGGAGAACAACTGATGGCCTCCACCGGCGCGGGCACCCATAGCGTTACTGCGCCTTGGATCACTGTAGGCGCCAGTTGCCTATTCCGTCTGCGCTCGGAAACTGTCAGCGGCCCGATTTTGGACAGCGTGACCGTGACTGGTGTCGCCGGGGCGGGGCCCGCCCCAAGCGGCAGCATTTCCGTTTCGCCGAGTACGGTGACCATTCCGGCAGGCCAATCCAGCGGCAGCACGACGGTTAGCTGGAATGCACAGAACGCTTCCGGTTTCGTCGTCACCGGCGACTGTGGCAGCGGCGAAGCGCCGTTCTCCTCCAGTGGTGCGGGCAGCTACAACCAGGTCGCATCGTGGATCACCGTGGGCGCCAGCTGCGTTTTCCGCCTGCGTGCGGACAGCGCGTCCGGGCTGGTGCTGGGCAGCGCTACTGCCACCGGAGTCGCAGGCCAGAGTGCGAGTGGCAGCATTTCCGCATCGCCGACCACCGTCACCATTCCCCTCGGTCAGTCGACCGGCAGTGCTACGGTGAGCTGGAACAGCACGGGCGTTTCGCAGGCCTATGTGATGTCCTCCTGCGGTGGTGGCGCGCAATCGACCTTCGCCACCAGTGGTGTCGGGTCTTTCAGCCAGGCCGCGAACATCATTCCGGTCGGTTCGTCCTGCACCTTCCAGCTGCGCGCCAATAGCACGGGTGGAGCATTACTCGGCACGGTCACGGTGACCGGCCAGCAGGCGCAGGGCACCCCGCTGATCACCACCAATCGCGGCGGCTCGAACCACAATTTCTACAGGTACCCGACCCCAGCGGGCGGTGATTCCTTCTACAACTACGGGATCATGTTGCACTACCACGAAAATGGCGTGCGTCAGACCGTCCAAGGCCAGCTGCAGCAGATGTATGCGAACGGCCAGCGCTCGTTGCGGGTCATGGTGTTTTTCGCGCATTCACCCGGCGAAACAATCACCTCCTCTCCGGCCGAGACGTCGCGAAAATGCTTGGCCACCACCATGAAAAACTGCCCTGCTGGGAACGAGTACTTCGTCCCATTGCAGTACCAGCAGAACATGCGCGATTACCTTGCCGATATCCGCGCGGCCGGTTTCGAGCGGGTGATGATCGCGCTCGGACCGCAGTGGATCAATGACTTTTTTTCCTGCAACAACCCCGGCATTCCTGCCTCGCTGCGTCAGCAACTATATGCGGGTTCGCCGCTGGTCAACGAGTTGTTTGAGGAAGCCTGGGGCATCGCAAAGGAAGTGCGCGCCATCGCGGTGGGCTCCGGCATACCGTATCTGATCGACCTCGGCAATGAATACATTCCACCGTCCAATCTGATCGACTTCGGCCAGTGCGCGAAAGACATCATCGAAGGTACCGCCAACAGCCCGGGCTATCTCCGCTTCCTGTGGGGCCGCTACGTCGCCGCTTATGGCAGCCAGGACTCCGTGGGCTTTTCGGTGATCGTCGGTAACAGTTGGGATGCCGACAACCGACTCGCGCGCATGCCGCAGTTCCTCTCGCCACTGCCGCCGGTCTATTCTCTGCACAGCTATGCCAGCTCTGGCGACATCGTCGGCGGTCTGAATCGTGCTTATGCAGTCACCGGCAATTTCGGCCGTCGGCCTTGGATCATTGGCGAGACCGACAACCGTTCGACCGCGTCGGCGAATGCCATTCGCAGCTTCATCCAGAATCGTCCGCAACAGCAGGTGCAGCACGTGATGCAGTGGCCTGGATTCAACTGCACGACCGAAGCCGAATGTCTGCCCTTGGACTTCAGTGCCTTCACTGTGCGCGGCTTCTGAGATCCTTGATGCACAGACGATGTGGCCCGGATTGAGCCGCATCGTCTGCATTGCCTTGTGTTCCAGTGGACGGGTGCGGAGGGGTAGCCCCACCCCCCCTAAACCCGGATAATGCACAAAAGCCGGACGGGGCATCTGCCTCTCCGGCTTTTTCCGTGTCGGGGAGCATGCTTTCTGTGGGAGCGGCGGTAGCCGCGATTCCCTGCACAATCCCGACCACGGAACCAGCGCGCGGCTGAAGCCGCTCCTACACAGCAATATCCGGAGTACGCAATGGGTCAGTCAGTCGTGGTGTTGGGCGCCCAATGGGGCGACGAAGGCAAAGGCAAGATCGTCGATCTGCTTACCGAAAACATTGGCGCCGTCGTGCGCTTCCAAGGCGGGCACAACGCTGGCCATACGTTGGTCATCAACGGCAAGAAAACCGTGCTGCACCTCATCCCCTCCGGCATCCTGCGTCCTGATGCCCTGTGCCTCATCGGCAACGGCGTGGTGCTGCATCCCGGTGCGCTGCAGAAGGAGATCGGCGAACTCGAAGCCACCGGCGTCGACGTCCGCGCGCGGCTGAAAATTTCACCCGCCACGCCGATCATCATGCCGTACCACATCGCGCTGGATCAGGCCCGTGAGAAAGCCGCCGGCGGCAAAGCCATCGGCACCACCGGCCGCGGCATCGGCCCCGCTTACGAAGACAAAGTCGCGCGTCGCGGGATTCGCGTGGCGGACCTCAGCTACCCGAAGGAACTCGCGGAAAAACTCCGCAGCACGCTCGATTACCACAACTTCGTGCTCACCCAATATCTGAAGGTCGATGCCATCGACTTCCAGAAAACCCTCGACGAAGCGCTGGCCTTCGGCGAATACGTCGAACCGATGAAATCCGACGTGGCCGGGATCCTCCACGAGCTGCGCAAGCTGGGCAAACGCGTGCTGTTCGAAGGCGCACAGGGCTCGCTGCTGGATATCGATCACGGCACTTATCCCTACGTCACCTCCAGCAACACCACGGTCGGCGGCGCGCTGGCCGGCACCGGCGTGGGCGCGGACGCGATCGACTACGTGCTGGGTATCGCCAAGGCCTACGCAACGCGCGTCGGCGGCGGGCCGTTTCCGACCGAACTCGACGACGCCATCGGCCAGGGTATCCGCGACCGCGGCCAGGAATACGGCGCCACGACCGGCCGTCCGCGCCGCTGCGGCTGGATGGACATCGTCGCGCTCAAACGCGCCGTCGCCATCAACGGCATCACCGGCCTGTGCATCACCAAACTCGACATCCTCGACGGCATGGACAAACTGAAAATGTGCGTCGCCTACGAATACCGCGGCAAGCGCACCGAATACGCCCCGCTGGATGCCGAAGGCTGGAACGAATGCACGCCGGTGTATCTGGAGTTTCCCGGCTGGAGCGAATCCACCGCCGGCATCACCGAGTGGAGCAAACTCCCCGCCGCCGCACGCGCCTATTTGCGGTCGCTGGAAGAGCTTGCCGGCTGCCCGTTGGCCATCGTTTCCACCGGCCCGGATCGCGACGCGAACATTGTGTTACAGGACCCGTTCGCCTGATCGATTGCGCTGGTGTTTCGTCCTTGCCAAGACGATTCAAGCGGAGTTCGAGCGGAGGATCGTCACCGTCACCCAATCCCAGCAGCAGAGGAACATGGCATGAGAACGGACGTGGTGTATGCGCTGACTGAAACCTTCGAGGGTCATGCCCAACAGACGGACGGTGGCATCGAATTCTGGCTTGCGCGCGATCTGCAACAACTGCTCGGCTACGCTGAATGGCGCAATTTCGGGACGGTGCTCAGCAAAGCCAAAACCGCCTGCGAACTCTCGGGTCACCGAGTCGGCGACCATTTTGTTGACGTCAACAGAATGGTCGACCTGGGCTCCGGCAGCCAGCGCGAGGTGGACGACATGATGCTGACCCGCTATGCCTGCTACCCGGTCGCCCCTCATCCGTCGCTTCGCGCCACCTTCTCCCCGCATGCGGGGAGAAGGAAAGCAACGGTGCCATGCGAGGACAAGGAAGCCACGATGTAACCCTTCTCCACGCGTCCTGCGCGGGGAGAAGGTGGCCGAAGGCCGGATGAGGGGCGCTCTTCTTGACGCACTGCGACTGCGTTCGCCTCTTATCCGGCGCTGTGCGCCACTTTCTCTCCGCAGTCGGGGAGAAGAAAAGCCTGCATCTGTTGTTTCGTCTGAGCGACTGAGGGGCTGTGAAGGCCGTAAGGCGGATAAGGTTGTTGTAGGGTGCATAAGCGAAGCGTCATGCACCATCTCCGGGGATTCGGCGATTGCAACGCTCCTTTGGCGCATGACGCCTTCGGCTTATGCGCCCTACGGAAGTGGGTTCGGGTGTCTGCCTCGGTCAACGAAGGCCTCGCCCACTTCCAATCCGCCTATCCCGAAGAAACCATCAGCAAGGAAGACCTGTTCTATTACGTCTACGGTCTGCTGCATTCCGAAGACTACCGTGAACGCTACGCCGACAATCTGGGCAAGGAGCTGCCGCGCATCCCGCGCGTGAAATCCGCTGCCGATTTCCGCCATTTCAGTCAAGCCGGCCGCGACCTCGCCGACCTGCATCTGCATTACGAAACCGTCGCGATGTACCCCGGCGCCACGATCGACATCGGCGCCAAGCCCCTGACCGACGCCGACTACCGCGTCGAGAAAATGAAATACGGCAAACAGGGCGAGCTCAAAGACCTCACCACCCTGCACTACAACGCCAAGATCACCGTCACCGGCATCCCGCTGGAGGCCTACGACTACGTGGTCAACGGCAAACTCGCCCTCGACTGGGTGGTGGAACGCCAGTGCGTGAAAACCGACAAAGACAGCGGCATCGTCAACGACGCCAACGACTGGGCCATCGACACGATGGACAACCCGCGCTACCCGCTGGAACTGTTCCTCCGCGTCATCACCGTCAGCCTGGAAACGATGAAGATCGTCCGCACACTGCCGAAGCTGGACATCCGCGACGACGGCTGACCTTCGCTTTTGTAGGAGCGACGGAAGTCGCGAAGCCGCTGACTTCCGCTTTTGTGGGAGCGACGCAAGTCGCGAAGTCGGCTGACCTCCGCTTTTGTAGGAGCGACGCAAGTCGCGAAGCTGGCCCGCTCGCAGCGACGGCTTCAATCGCCATCTTGCTGGTGCATATTGCTTGCATTTGTCTGATCGCGAACATCACCGTGAAGCATGCGCTACGGGCTTCGCGACTCCCGTCGCTCCTACAAAATCAAGAGCTTCGCGACTTCCGTCGCTCCCACAAAATCAAGGGCTTCGCGACTTCCGTCGCTCCTACAAAATCAAGGGCTTCGCGACTTCCGTCGCTCCCACAGAATCAAGGGCTTCGCGACCTGCGTCGCTTCCACAGAAAGCAAGAGCAGATCCCTCCATGAGCTGCGCGGGTGTTCGGGATGACATTGGTTTTGTAGATGATGGTGTTCCGGAGGTGTCGCGCGAAAAGCGCCCCTCATCCGGCCTTCGGCCACCTTCTCCCCGCGGTGCGGGGAGAAGGACAGCAGGCTGCTTTGTGCTTTATTCCTTCGCCCCTCATCCGGCCTTCGGCCACCTTCTTCCCGCGGTGCGGGGAGAAGGAAAGCAGTAGGCGCTGCGCCTTATTCCTTCTCCCCGCATGGCGGGGAGAAGCAGAGCAGGCAGCGTTGCGCTTTATTCCTTTTCCCCGCATGGCGGGGAGAAGGGAAACACAGAGGTCCTGTCGGCGGGCTTTGTGCCGCGCGGACCGTCATCGTTGGACCCCGGAGCTGCGGTGTCCAGGAAACAAGCCTCGGCGTTGGTGCTCGGCAGCTCCGTGCACGGGGTGCTGAGCTGCAGATATGGTGAAATTTTCATCATCGCTGCAGCCCGGGAGCTGCGGCATCGGGGCAAACAGTCTCGGCGTTGGAGTTCAGCAGCTCCGCACACGGGGCACTGAGCTGCAGCAACGGTGAAATTTTGACCATTGTTGCAGTGCTGGCACTGCTGCGGCGCAGCGCCGTGCTGCATCGCAGGCGTTCAGAACATCAGCGCAGGCGATGCGGCGCTGATGCAGGGCGAGTGCGTTAGGTGTGAATGAAACATATTGAAATGAAAATGTATGTTTCATGGTCAAGATAAGTCGTTGAAAGTATTGACTGCTCTGCATTTCACAGGCTTCATAAACGATCGTTGAATGTTGCAGGATGATGGAAGCGATGCGGTGCACACGATGCCTTCGCCCCGCACAGCGGGCAGAAGAGCCTGCCCCGGACCTGATCCGGGGTGGCGCGAAGCGACGGATGAGGGGCGCTTTGCGCGCGATAGATGCTGCACCAGGAAATTGCGTGCGCTGCTTGCGTGATTTGACCAGCGACTATCTGCCGAACGCTTCCGCCAAAAGAGTGTCGAAGTCATGCATCTGGCGGCGCTGCTCGGTCATCGCCACCAGGTCATTGACAGCCTGAGTGCGCAATTTCGGGTCGTTCAGATCGCGAATGGCCTTGCGGACACTGACCGCTGTGCTGCGGAAGTGCTGGATGTCATTGTCCATCAAGCGTTCAAGCTGTTCGGGACGCTTGATGCGGCCGTTTCTCATCGCAATGCCGGGCGGGGTGGCTTCGTCGATGGCGCGCGCGAGGTCGGAATCCAACATTTTCAACTGCGCCTTCAACAGCATGTTGTATTCGCGCAGCGTGTCCTCGGCCAGCGCGTCCGTCGCTGCAGCATCGCTTTGCAGTGTCTGGTTGTGAAGTTTCAGCAGCGACAGCAAATCTTTATTTTGGTAGGCGGTGTTGATGTCCTGCATCGCTTCGGTCTTGCGTATTTTTTCCGCAGCGTCGAATTCGCGGTCGGGGTGTACGCTGCTGGCGAGTTTGCGGTACAGCGTGCGCAGCAGATCGGGCTTGGGTGGTTCAGCTTCGCTGTCGTCGGCGGTTTGCGTCGCAGGTGTTTTGGCGCGACGTTTGGCCTCCTGCTTCGCTGCGCGTTTTTCGGCGCGGCGTTGACGTGCGTCTTCTTCGCGGCGCTCTTCGGCTTCCATTTCCGCAAGCAGCCGCGCCTGTGCGCGTGCCACGAAATCATGGTGGCTTTCGTCCGGCGCCTGTTGGATCGAGCCCTTGCCGAAGACCTGCTCGAAGACCGCGATGATTTCGGCCTTCTGTTCGGCTTCATCTTCCTGCTCAAGCTGCTCCACAGGTGTGTCGCTGTAGCGGTCGTGGATTGCGGTCAGGGTGTCGTCGGCGCCGTGCATCATCGCGGCGCCGATCAGATCCAGCAGACAGTCGGTCAGCGCGTCGCGCCTGCGCGCGGTGATCCGCAGCCCTTTCGGCGGTGAGGTCAGCAGTGCGTCGATTTGTATGATGAGCGATATCTGCGCATCGGTCAGATCGCGGATCGCCGGTTCCATCTTCGCGTTGTATTTTTGAAGGATGACCGCAGGCTGCTGCTGCCAGGCGACCAGCTGCGCTTGAGCGTCTTCAATCCGGCCAACCAGACGATCGAATTCGCGCTGCAGCGGCGAGGCTTTCGCTTTGGCCGCTGTTGGTTTCAGCGACGGTGTGTCCGGTGTCGGGGGTTGGGTGAAACCGAAGAGGTCGGGAGATGTGTCGTCGTGCATGATGGTTTCGAATGCTGGGGTCGGGCATGTGTCTGGGGTGTTCAACCTACGGCTTCGCCAGCGCCGGATTGTTCCAGCCCGGACGCGGCGCGAAGCGGCCGCCGTGTTTCGCCTGCAGCGCTTCAAGTTTGGCAAGCAGCACATCGGCGCCGGTGTCGCGGATGTATTGGATCGGGCCGCCGCGGAAAGGTGCGAAGCCGGTGCCGAAGATCACGCCGGCATCCAACAGGTCTGCATCGGCGACCACGCCGTCGTGCAGCGCGGCGACGGCTTCGTTGAGGAAAGGCAGGATCAGGCGGTCTTCGAGATCGTCGGGCGCTGTGTAGCCGGCCGGAATTTCCGGTTTTTGTGCGCGTCCATTCTCCCAACGATACAGTCCTTGGCCATCTTTTTTGCCGCGTTTGCCGGTTTCCGGCGGTGCGGACAGTGCGGCGGGAATCGGCAGGCCGAGGAACGGCGCGAGTTCGGCGCCGACGCCAACGGCGACATCCAAGCCGACGGTGTCTATCAATTCGATCGGACCCATCGGCATGCCGAACTTCACCGCGGCCTTGTCGATGACCGGGCCCGGGATGCCTTCGGAATACGCGGTCACCGCTTCCAACATGTACGGAAACAGCAGACGGTTGACGAGGAAGCCCGGTGTGCCCGCGACCGGCACCGGCAGTTTGTCGATGGCTTTGCAGAATGCGGCGAGACGCTTTTCGGTCTCCGGCGCCATGCTGTCGTGACGGATGATTTCCACCAGCGGCATCATCGCCACCGGGTTGAAATAATGCAGGCCGGCAAACTGCGCCGGGCGTGCGATGTGTCCGCGCAGTTCGGTCAGCGGAATCGACGAAGTGTTGGTGGTCAGCAGCGCATCGGCTTTCATTTGCGGCTCGACGGCGGCGTACAGGTCGCGCTTGGCGTCGGGTTTCTCGATGATCGCTTCAATCAGCAGATCGGCTTTCGCGACACCGTTGCCGGCGAGATCCGACACCAGCCGCGCGGCGACTTCGGGGCGTTTGCTCTGGTCTTTCACGCGTTTGGCGAAGAGTTCCTGCGCACGGGTCATCGCGGTGTCGATAAAGCGCTGTTCGCGATCCTGCAGAGTGACGTTGAAACCTTTGTACGCGGCCCACGCGGCGATATCGCCGCCCATCACGCCGGCGCCGATGACATGTACGTTGACGATGTTGTGAACTTTCCCGCCCAGGCCTTTCAGGCGTTCCTGAAGGAAGTACACGCGAGTGAGATTGCGCGCGGTGGGCGTGGCGGCGAGTTTGACGACCGACCTGCGTTCGGCATCGAGCAGCTGTTGCATGCCGCCGCCGCTGCGGCGCCAGGTTTCGATCAGCGCGAACGGCGCGGGGTAGTGATCTTTGCGCGCCTTGCGCGCGACCTGTTTGACCATCTGCGGCGCCAACAGCTGACGCACCGGCCAGGTGTTGGTGATCCAGGCCATGACATTCTGCTTGAACGGACGGTCGGTGCCTTTGAGCGCCAGCGTCGCGGCGGCGTCGATCAGATTGCTCGCATCGACCACCCGGTCGACCACGCCCAGCGCTTTCGCGGCCGAGGCCGACAGATTGCGGCCGGTCAGCATGATGTCCATCGCGGCGGGCGCACCGATGAGACGCGGCAGGCGCACGCTGCCGCCCCAGCCGGGATAGATGCCGAGCTTCACTTCGGGAAGACCAATCCGGGTGGAGGGGTCGTTCGAGGCGATGCGGTAGCGGCAGGCCAGCGAGATCTCGGTGCCGCCACCCATGCAAAAGCCGTGAATCGCAGCGACCGTGGGAAACGGCAGGTCCGCGATGCGCTGAAAGGCGGTTTGACCGCGACGGATGGAATCGCCGATGGTGCCCTTGCGGTCGAAGGCCTCGAACTCGCGGAGGTCGGCGCCGGCGATGAAGCCTCTATCCTTGGCCGAGCGCAGCACCAGCGCCTTCGGGGGTTCCAGCATGATGCGTTCGAGCAGGCTGTTCAGTTCGATCAGCACATCCTGACCAAACGTGTTCACCGATTCGCCTTCGCGATCGAACGACATCACCAGCACGCCGTCGGGACGCAGTTCGGTCTTCCAGTGGCGCAGACGCAGGCCGTCGAGGCCGGGCAGGGCGGAGGTCATGATCGTGAATCCATACGCTGAAGAATGTGCCCATGATCCGGATCATTGAGGCGCCACGTCAAATCGGGCGCATTTAAACCGGGTATCGTTCTGTTGCGTGATCCATGTTCAGATGCAGCATGGCTTGTGGCATTGGCACGCGGCCCCCAGATGAATGCATGTTGCATGGCACGGCTGCGATAGGCCGACGAGGCCGGGGAACTTTTCCCCGGCGTGTATTGTCAGAACACCCGGCTAGCCCGCCGGCCGATCCACATCTTCAGGAGAGCCGGCCGGATGGCCGAAGTGACGACAGACAATCTGGACCTCGAACTGGTCCGACGCGTGCAGCGCGGAGACAGCGCGGCCTTCGATCTGCTGGTGCGCAAGCATCAGCACCGGGTCGTCGCGGTGATCGGGCGCTATGTGCACGATTGGAGCGAGTGCCAGGATATTGCCCAAGACACGTTTCTGCGCGCCTATCGGGCGATCGGAAACTTCCGCGGCGATGCGCAGTTCTCTACCTGGCTGCATCGGATTGCCGTGAACACCGCCAAAAATCATCTGGTTGCGCATAAATGCCGCCCGCCCGGCGACGACATCAACATCGACGATGCCGAGCAGTTCGAGTCGGCGTTGAGGATGCGCGACAACGACACGCCGGAGCGCGAATTGATGCGTCAGGAGATGGAACAAACGGTGATGCGCGCTGTCGAAGCTCTGCCCGAAGAGCTTCGGGTAGCGATCACACTGCGCGAGGTGGACGGTTTGAGCTACGAGGAGATCGCCCAGCAGATGCAGTGCCCTATCGGCACCGTGCGCTCGCGCATCTTCCGCGCCCGTGATGCGATCGACATTGAGCTACGCCCGCTGCTGGATGCGCCCAACCCGCGCGAACGCGCGACCCGCTGACCTAATACCCGCTGACCCAATGCATTTCAACCTGTCATCCGATACCGACGCCCTATGACTGGATTGCCCGACACCTCCGTTCCCCACGATATCAACGCCCGAGATGCGCATCGCGAACAGCTGTCCGCGATGATGGACGGTGCGCTGTCTGCCGATGAAACCAAGTTTCTGCTGCGACGCATGGAGCACGACGATGCGCTCGCCGACTGTTGGGAGCGCTGGCAATTCCTTGGCGATGCCATGCGTGGCCAGGCCGGCCGCGCCCTGCCGGCGGATTTTTCCCGACGCGTCGGTCGCGCCATTGCCGATGGATTGGCTGATGAGATCGAACATCAACCGTCGCTGGTCGTTGCCGCCCACGGCAATGCGCGCGGGCCGCTGTTGCGCTGGGGCGGCGGCGCGGCGCTGGCGGCATCGGTGGTGCTGGCGGCGCTGATCGGCACCCGCATGCTGTCGGTGCCGGACGATCAGATACCGGTAGTCGCGAACACAGCGCCCGCCTTGGGATCGGCACCAATGCTGCCGGATCCCTCAGTGCCGACACCCGTCCCTGCAGCGGCCGGCGGCGCGTCTGGGCCGATCGTACCCCCCACTGCGGAATCGCTGATTGCCCAAGCCGGCAGTAGTGCCGTCGTGCTGGCCGGTATGGCTGGCGCCAGTGATCGGCGTGGATCGCACCCGCGCATTCTGGCGCGTGCGGAGGCAATTGCCGCGTCGATGGTTTCGACCAAGGCCGCCTCAGCGAGTACCCGTTCGCCCAAGCCTGCCGCCTCGCCACAGGTTGTTGCGACTGCCCGCAGCGTTGAGGTTGGAAGCATCGCGAGCCAGGGTAGTCAGGTTGCGGCCGAGGCTGGGATGACTCCCAAATCATGGCCACGTGCGCTGGTTCCTGGTGCTGCCGTGACCGGCGAGGTGACCGCTGGCTTTGAAAGTGGCCCGGTCTTCCAGCCATTTCAGCCGCGCCTTGGCGCGCAGCCTGCAGGCGTGGCTGAAGACGGCCCACCGTTTCCGCACTGATTGATAGTCCCAATCTCCATTGCCGGCGGCCCAGGTCGTCGGTATTGCTGCCGGTTTCCCTCTCCACTCCTTTATCGAGGACGCTTCCCCGATGAAATACTCACTTCGTACGCTTGCGCTTGTCTCCGCCACTGTCGCCGTTACTGCCACAGCGACCAGCATTCTGCCGATCACCGCGAGCCCACCCGCGGTGCCTGCGGCGGCGACCTCTCACGCCGCGCTCGCCACCGCTGCGGACGCCATCAGTGTGCCGCTGGTGACCGGGCTGCCCGACTTCAGTCAGTTGGTCGAACGGGTCGGGCCGGCGGTGGTGAATATCGAAGCCACCGGCTCGGGCCGCAGCAACCCTGCGCGTGGGCGCGACCAAGCCCCGGACGATGAAGAGGTGCCGGAGTTTTTCCGCCGCTTTTTCGGGCCGGACTCTCCTTTTCCAGGCGCACCAGACGGGCCGGACGGGCCAAGTGGTCCGCAGGGTCCGGGAGGCGGCCCCGACGGATTTTCCCTCGGCAGCGGCTTCATCATTTCCGGCGACGGATATGTGCTGACCAATCACCATGTGGTTGAGGGTGCAGAGGAGATCAAGGTCAAACTGTCCGACCGTCGCGAATTCAAGGCGAAGATCGTCGGCAGCGACCCGCAGTCCGATGTCGCCGTGCTGAAGATCGCGGCGAATGATCTGCCTTATCTGCGCACCGGCGATTCCAAAGCGCTGAAACCCGGGCAGTGGGTGGTCGCGATCGGTTCGCCGTTCGGTCTGGATCATTCCGTCACCGCCGGCATCGTCAGCGCAGTCGGCCGCGCCAACCCCTATGCCAATCAGCGCTACGTCCCTTTCATTCAGACCGACGTGGCGATCAATCGCGGCAATTCCGGCGGCCCGTTGCTCAATACCCGCGGCGAAGTCGTCGGCATCAATTCGCAGATTTTCAGCAACTCGGGCGGCTACATGGGCGTGAGCTTCGCCATTCCCATGGATGTTGCGATGAATGTGACCAACCAACTGAAAGTCAGCGGTGAAGTCCGCCGCGGCCAGATCGGTGTGGCGGTGAACGCAGTCAACGCCGATGCGGTCAAGGGCTTCAATCTGCCCGATACCCGCGGCGCGCTGGTCACCGACGTGCGTGCCGGCAGTCCTGCGGAAAAAGCCGGTATCGAGCCCGGAGACGTGATCCGTTCGGTCGACGGCAGTCCGATCGATGACTCCAGCGACCTGCCGCCGGTGATCGGTGCGATGGCGCCGGGTGCGATCGCCAAGCTAGGTCTTTTGCGCAACGGAAAACCGCTGGAACGCACCGTCACCCTGACCCAACTCGACGAATCCACGGTCGCCAATGCTCCGCAGCGACCGTCCCCGCGCGCCACGGCACCTGCCAGCGCAGGTAATCCGCTTGGCCTGATCGGTCAGGACATCGATGCCGACACGCGCGGTCAGCTGGGTCTCAAAGCGGGCGAGGGCGTGGCGATTGCCAGAATCGACGGCGCCGCCGTGCGCAATGCCGGGGTGCGTCCGGGCGATGTGATTTTGCGCATCGGCACCACCCCGGTGGGCAGTGCCGCCGCGCTCAATCGCGAGCTGGGCAAGGTTCGCGCCGGACAGACCGTGATGTTGCTGGTGCGCCGCGGTGGCGCGACCCAGTTTGTAGCGGTGACTGCGGACAGCTGATGCAGATTGGACTCTATACAGCGGGCTCCAGCCCGCTCATTCAACATTTGCGGTGATACGGCGGGCTTGAGCCCGCCCTACAGGTCAGGGTCGGGCGTCGGCGTGTGCGATAATCCGACGTTTGATCAATGGCCGCTAAGGCCGGCAGCCGCAGCCCACATGTCCAGCTCTCATGTCTGACTCGATGCGGAACATCCGCAACTTCTCGATCATCGCCCACGTCGATCACGGTAAGTCCACGCTTGCCGACCGCATCATCCAGCTGTGCGGTGGACTGGAAGCGCGCGAAATGGAAGCGCAGGTGCTCGATTCCAATCCGATCGAGCGCGAGCGCGGCATCACCATCAAGGCCCAGTCCGTCTCGCTGCCTTACAAAGCGAAAGACGGGCAGATTTACCAGCTCAATTTCATCGACACTCCCGGCCACGTCGACTTCAGCTACGAAGTCAGCCGCTCACTGGCGGCCTGTGAAGGCGCACTGCTGGTGGTGGACGCTGCGCAGGGTGTTGAAGCGCAGTCGGTCGCCAACTGCTACACCGCAGTGGAGCAGGGCCTTGAAGTGGTGCCGGTGATCAACAAGATCGACCTGCCGACCGCCGACATCGAGAAGGTCAAGGCCGAAATCGAAGCCGTGATCGGTATCGACGCCGAAGACGCGGTCGCGATCAGCGCCAAAACCGGCCTGAACGTGGTCGATGTGCTGGAAGCGATCGTCCATCGCATTCCTCCGCCGAAGCCGCGCGACACCGACAAGCTGCAGGCGCTGATCATCGACTCGTGGTTCGACAATTACCTCGGCGTGGTCTCGCTGGTGAGGGTCATGCAGGGCGAGATCGTGCCTGGCACCAAAATTCTGGTGATGACCACCGGCCGCACCCATCTGGTCGACAAGGTCGGCGTGTTCACCCCGAAGCGCAAAGAGTTGAAAAAACTCGGGGCGGGCGAAGTGGGCTGGATCAATGCCAGCATCAAGGATGTCCACGGCGCACCGGTCGGCGATACGTTGACCCTCGCCAGCGATCCTGCTGCCAAGGCGCTGCCGGGTTTTCAGGAAATGCAGCCGCGCGTGTTCGCAGGCCTGTTTCCGGTCGATGCCGAAGATTATCCGGATCTGCGCGAAGCGCTGGACAAGCTGCAGCTCAACGACGCTGCACTGCGTTTCGAGCCCGAAAGCTCCGAAGCGATGGGCTTCGGTTTCCGCTGCGGCTTTCTGGGCATGCTGCACATGGAAATCGTGCAGGAGCGTCTGGAGCGCGAATACGACCTCAACCTGATCAGCACCGCGCCGACCGTGGTCTATGAAGTGCTGAAGACCGACGGCAGCGTGATATCGCTGGATAATCCGTCCAAGTTGCCGCCGAGCAACTACGTCCAGGAAGTTCGCGAGCCGATCATCCGCGCCAACATTCTTACCCCGCCGGATTACGTCGGCAACTGCATCACGCTGTGCGAAGAAAAGCGCGGCTCGCAGATCAGCATCAATTACATGGGCGGCCAGGTGCAGATCAGCTATGAGCTGCCGATGGCCGAAGTAGTGCTGGATTTCTTCGACAAACTGAAGTCGGTCTCGCGCGGCTACGCATCGCTTGATTATCATTTCTTGCGCTTCGATGCTGGCCCGTTCGTGCGTGTGGATACGCTCATCAACGGCGACAAGGTCGATGCGCTGTCGATCATCGTGCATCGCAACTACGCCGACCGCCGCGGCCGCGAACTTTGCGAGAAAATGAAGGAGCTGATTCCCCGGCAGATGTTCGATGTCGCGATCCAGGCTGCGGTGGGTGCGCAGATCATTTCGCGCAGTACGGTCAAGGCGCTGCGCAAAAACGTGTTGGCCAAGTGCTATGGCGGCGACATCAGCCGCAAGAAAAAACTGCTCGAGAAACAGAAAGAAGGCAAGAAGCGGATGAAGCAGGTCGGGCGGGTGGAAATCCCGCAAGAGGCCTTCCTCGCCGTGCTGCAGATGGACAGCAAGTGATGTTTCTGCCGTCTCCCGTCGGGAGAGGGTGCCCGCAGAGCGGATGAGGATGTAACGAAGCGCTGAACATTGAATGTTCGCGGCTCCGTGCCTTACCCTCACCCCAACCCCTCTCCCTGCAGGAGAAGGGCTTTCATATGGAGACTGTATGGTCTGGTTCGAAATCATCCTCGTCACGTTGACCCTGCTGACCGGCCTGATCTGGCTGGGCGATCGGCTGTTCTTCGCCAAGCGTCGGGCCAATGCCGACGGTTTGCTGGATGAGTCGAAAGAGCCGGTGGCGGTGGATTACGCGCGCGCGTTCTTTCCGGTGCTGCTGGTGGTGCTGATGCTGCGCAGCTTCATCGCCGAGCCCTTTCGCATCCCGTCCAGTTCGATGATGCCGACCCTGTTGATCGGCGACTTCATTCTGGTCAACAAGTTCGCCTACGGTCTGCGCCTGCCGGTCAACAACAAAAAGGTGATCGAAGTCGGTGCGCCTGCGCGCGGCGACGTGGTGGTGTTCCGCTACCCGGGCAAGGGCCCCAACGACCCGAACACCGGCCTGGACTACATCAAGCGGGTAATCGGCATGCCTGGCGACAGCGTGAGCTATCGCGACAACCAGTTGACCGTGAACGGCCAGCCGGTGGTGTACAAGCCAGTGGGCGAATATGTGGGCAAAGGCCCCGGTGCCGACATGACCGGCGCCAGCGAAATCCGTGAAACGCTGGATGGCCGCACGCATACGGTGTTGGAAATCACCCACCTTCCCGGCGTCGACCAGGGCGAGGGCGACTGGACCGTACCGGCTGGGCAGTACCTTGTGATGGGCGACAATCGCGACCGCAGCGATGATGGTAGATTCTGGGGCTATCTGCCCGAAGAACGGCTTCGCGGCAGGGCGTTCCTGGTGTGGTTGAACTGCAAGGGCTGGTTCTGTACCGACAGTTTCGACACTTCCAGGATTGGCAGCGGCATTCCGTAAGCGGTCTGCATCATCCTGATATTCCCGCGCGCTCAAGCGCGGTTTTCCATCCATCACGTCCATCGTCCCGGGGGATTTTCTTATGCGGCGCAATCAGAGCGGTATGACCTTGATCAGCTTCGCCATCGTGGCGGCGGTAGTGGGCACTGCCGCCTATATCGGCATGAAGCTGTTTCCGATGTATCAGGAGTACTACGGGGTGAAGTCGGCGGCGAAGAGTCTGGCCTCCGAGGCGGGTATCGACAACGAGCAGCCGGCGCAGATCAAACAGAAGCTGTTCAAGCGCTTCAATATCGGTTACGTGGATGATGTGAAGCCCGAGCACGTGAAGATCGATACCGTCGGCAATGGCAAGGTCATGCGCATCAACTATGAAGTGCGCGTCACCATGATCGGAAATCTCGATGCGGTGGGCAAATTCACGGTCGACCAGCCGCTCGGCGGCTCCGCTTCGTACTGATGTCAGCGCTGCGGTGAAGGTGGCTCATACCCGCGAAGGCAGTTTTTTTGGTGTGCATGCCTGCGGTGGGCATGCATTCCGCGATCCGGGACTGCTGGAGCGTGCTCTGACCCATCGCAGCGCTGCAGTGGTCCACAACGAGCGGCTGGAATTTCTGGGTGATGCCCTGGTTGGGATGATCGTCGCCGAGGCGCTATACGTCCGCTGGCCGAAAGCCGTTGAAGGGGAACTGACCCGCGCGCGTGCCGAACTGGTCCGCGAATCCGCGCTGGCCGCGCTCGCGCGCAAGCTCGAGTTGGGCCAGCGGATCATATTTGGGCCGGGCGAAATGAAGTCCGGCGGTCATCGCCGCGATTCGATTCTTGCCGACGTGCTGGAAGCCGTGGTCGCAGCGATCTATCTCGACGCCGGTTTCGAAGCCTGCCGCACTGCGGTCTTACCCTGGTTTGCTGAAGCCATCGAAGCGTTGCCGCCGCCGCACAAATTGGGCAAAGACGCCAAAACCCGCCTGCAGGAATGGCTGCAGGGCCGGCAGTACCCGCTGCCGATCTATGTGCTGCTGGCAGAAAGTGGTGAGGATCACGCCAAATCGTTCCGTGTGAGCTGCACCCTGACGGAGCCGGCGATGATCCGCGAAGGCGAAGGCAGTTCCCGTCGTGCCGCAGAGCAATCGGCAGCCGAGTCGGTGCTGGCGGTGCTCGAAAAAAAGACAGATTCTCAGGCAATCTGAGAGGCTTGAACGCTGCATGCGTTCGTAGGAGGGTGTTCAGGCCCGATCTTTTGACACTGAACCCGTGTGAATAATCTGCTCTGGGCTAAAGCCCCTCTTATGCAAGCAGAGCCATCTGATTCAAATATATCCGAGCCGGATCGATAGGCAATTCCCACTGCGCCTGCGGCGTTGCGGTCAGCAGGGGCGGTAGGCCGTGCCGTAAAGCCTTGAACGCGATCCGCCGTACGTTTCATCGACCGACAGCGATTCGATGCGGTGGCTTGATCCTGTTTCAGCACTTATTCCGCTTTAACCCATGTCTACATCGCTCCAGCGAGTCCATCACTGATGCCTCGCTTGCATGGATTCGCCACGCGTCGCCCCTGTTTATCTCATCGGAATTGACTCATGTCGCGCGCTTCTATCGTCTTGAATGTTCTGCTCATCCTTGTCGTTGCGGCTCTAGCGTGGGCGCTGTATGCGCGTGCGGGCGAGGGCAGCGCTGTTTCCGGGAGAATGTCGGTTGGCGAGGCAGGTGGAATGGCAGCGCCTGTATCCGTAATTGACGCGGATACAGCCGATCGCCTCATCGCCCAACTCGCCAGAATTGATTCCCGGCTGGCGATGCTGGAGCGTGAAGCGTCGTATCGCGATGGGATTGCACCTGCCTTGGTGCCTGCCGCACCGGGTATGCCCGCTGCCGAGGCGGATCGCCGCCTGATTCAGATGCTGCCAAACAGGCAGATTGATCACAGGGAGCTGACTCAATTTCAGGCCAGGTTGAGTGCGCTGCCGCAGGCGGATCAATTCGCACTGTCTACAGCACTGTCGCGCGCAATCAACGAGAACCGCATCCGCATGCGGTAGCGATGCCCAGCGCATTGATGGCTGCAGCGTCAGAGCATCGCATGCATGCCTGCATACGCTTCGGCTGAGTTAGCGTCCCGAAGCATCAAAGCCAGTCTTTCCCAACGCCACATACAGGAGATACACCATGAAACGCGCTCAAACCTACGCGCTCGTATTTGCGCTGACACTCACTAGCACGGCCGCTACCGCTATCGCTGGAAAGCGCGATGAAATCCCGGTTTCTATAAGTAGTAGATTTGCGCAGGGCGCGCTCGCTGATGCGCGAGCTTCCGCTGACAACAATCAGTACATCGGCTGCTACACGACCGAATATTCCGGTACTTGTGTCGCTATTGATGCTGCCACTGAGGCCAGTGCTGCTTGCACAACACAAGATCCCGAACAGCTCGCCGTGATACGCAGCATCACCACGGAGTCTGCCATCGTCTTCTCGTGGAACAGGGACGGTACCTGTCGCACCGTGACTGTCTGGACATCTTCGTTCCTCAAGCCCGCCGCCACTTCGGGCTACTGAGTCTGTCTCCGGTGCGTCGCGGGATGCATCAGGCATCCCGCGACCTCATCCGATGCGTACCGGACGCGTACAATTCCGGAATGAACGCTACTTCCTATCGCGCCGGCCATGTCGCCGTCCTAGGCCGACCCAACGTCGGCAAATCCACGCTGATCAATGCCCTTGTTGGCAGTAAGGTCAGCATCGTCTCGCAGCGCCCGCAGACCACCCGTCACCGCCTGCTGGGCATCGCTACTTTCCCGGAAGGCCAGCTGCTGTTGGTTGATACCCCCGGCATTCACCGCGGCCTTGGCACGGCGACCGCCTCGGCGATGCATAAGATGATGAACCGCGCCGCGCGCGGGGCGATAGAAGGCGTCGATGCCGCAATGCTGGTGGTGCGCGCGGGCCAGTGGAGCGAAGAAGACACGCTGGCCTACGACGCGATGAAAGACGCCGGCATTCCGGTGGTGCTGGTGGTCAATCAGGTGGATCGCTATCCCGACAAGACCGTGCTGCTGCCGTATCTGCAGACCGCCACCGAAGGGCGTGAATTCGCCAGCATCCATCCGGTGTCCGCACTCAAGCGCAGAGGTTTGGAAGCGCTGGTGAAAACGCTGCTGACGCACGTACCTGAACAGCCCGCGCTGTACGCCGAAGACGAAATCACCGACAAGAGCCAGCGCTTTCTCGCCGGCGAGCTGGTTCGCGAACAGCTGATGCGCCAGCTCGGCGCCGAACTGCCGTATGCGACCACGGTCGAGATCGAGAGCTTCGTCGTCGACGGCAGAATGCTCAGGATCGGCGCGGTGATCTTCGTCGAGCGCGAGAGCCAGAAAGCCATCGTCATTGGCAAGGGCGGCACCCGCCTGCGCGAGATCGGCACCAAGTCGCGGATCCAGATGGAGCGGATGTTCGACAGCAAGGTCTTCCTCGAAACCTGGGTCCGCGTGCGCGAGGGCTGGTCCGACGACGAAGCTGCGCTCAAGGCGTTCGGGTACAGCGAGTAGCCGCTGATGCGGGACATAGTGGAGGCTGACACGTGTGTCATCCCGAACCCCGGTTTTATGGGGTGAGGGACCTGTTTTTACTGATTCTCCCGGGAATGAAAACGGGTCCCTCGGCTTCGCCTCGGGATGACACTGCATATCTCGCTGATCGCAGGTAGCGATGCGATACCAAGCCCAACCCGCTTTCGTGCTCCACACCCGCGCCTGGCGCGAGACCAGCCTGCTGGTTGAAGTGCTGACCTACGAGCACGGGCGTGTGGGTCTGATCGCACGCGGCGTGCATGGGCCGAAAAAACAGCAGCTCCGCGCAGCGCTGGAGCCGCTGCAGCACATCCGCTTCGACGGCGTGCAGCGCGGCGAACTCGCGCAACTGAGCGCGGCCGAAGCCATCGATCAAGCGCCGCGCCTGCACGGTGACGTGATGCTCGCCGGTTTTTATCTCAACGAACTGATGCTGCGGCTCGCGCCGCGGCATGACGGCGTCGGCATGCTGTACGCCATCTACGGCGAAACCCGCGCGCGGCTGGGTCTGGAGCTGCCGCTGGCGTGGACCCTGCGGCGGTTCGAGCGCGATCTGTTCGAGGCGCTGGGCGTTGGCTTCGCCTGGGACTGCGACGGCGATGGCGCTGCGATCGATCCGGCCGCGCGCTATCTGCTGGATCCAGAGCACGGCCCGCGGCGCGCGCTGGGCGATACCGGCAAAACGGGGCGCAGCCACACCGCGACCGGCCGCGCGCTGCTTGATCTCGCCGCCGACCGCGAGCCCTGTGCCGACGACATGCCCGGACTGCGCCGCGTGATCCGCACGCTGCTGTGGCATCACCTGGGTGGGCGTGGCCTCAAGTCATGGGAGCTGATCGCGGCGCTGCCGCGCGCTCCGGCTGATCATCCGGAGATTGTTGTTCAACCTGACAGCGACGCCAGCGTGTCCTGAAGCGCGCCTTCGAACTGTGCAACAGCGTTCGCAGCGTTCGGCGCCTCCTGCAGATCGCGCGTTGCCGCACCCAGACGTGCTGCGCCGACGAACCCGCAGCTGGCCTGCAATTTGTGCAATTCATTGCGCAACGCAGCGGCATCGCGATTCGCGAAGGCTGCCGATACCCGCGCCGACACCTGCGGCAATTCCTGTGCGAATAAATCCCGCATCGTGTCGACATGCGCACGATTGCCGTTGAATGCGCGCAGCGCTGCATCGTCGTCCCAGACCGGACGTTTGCCGCAGCTAGGCGTCGCTGCATGTCGCGAAGAATCTTGTGAAAAATTTTGAGCATCGCTTGTCAATGCATCGCCGCAGCACCGTCGTACCGCGCCCTGCAGCTGCGCCACCGACAGCGGCTTCAACAGCACTTCCTCGAAGCCCGCATCGATCAACGCATCCAGCGCCTCCCGCCTGTTGTCGGCGGTATGGGCCAGTGCCGGTGTGCGCAGTCCGCGTGCGCGCAGCTCGGCGAGCAGTTCTGTGCCGAGGCCGTCGGGCAGATTGGCGTCGAACAGCCACACATCGTGCGTGTGCGCCGCTATCGAAACGCGTGCGTCGGCCAGGCTGCTGGCGATATCCACGTGTGCGGGTACGCCTTCAAGCGCCGCGGCCAGAAACGCGGCGCTGACCGGGTCGTCTTCGAGCAGCAGAATGCGGGGCAGGGCGGCGGAGGCGGATGTGTTCATCGCAAGTCATTTAAGCTGACGGTCATGTCGATCTTACGCATCCTGCTGCTGTTCGTGCTGTTCGTGCTGTCCGCCGCGCTCTGGCCGCCGCTGGCGCAGGCGCGCACTGCAACCGCCGATATCGCGCGGATCCGCACCGGCATCGCCACACTGGAACAGGTGCATGTGCGTCTTGATTGGCCGAAGAATGCAGACCGCGGCACGCTGCAGCTGCGTGTCGGTACGTTGGATGCACCGGGCCTCGGCTATGCCTTCCGCAACGTGACGTGGCAGTGCCCGCTGCTGCGCGACGGCGACGGTGGTTGGCGCTGCGAAGGCGAATTGCTTGGCGACAGCATGCTCAGCAACAGCTTGCTTGGCGACGGCTTGCGCAGCGGCGGCGCAAAGCCGATGCGGCTGGGCATCGATCTGGGCACCGCGTTCACCGATGTGGTGCTGGGTCAGGGCAGTGCGCGTCTTGAAGTGCATCGTCAGGCGGCCGCACCCGACGATACCCGGATCGATCTGATCAACGTGCCTGTGATCTGGTCGCAGGCGCTGCTCAGCCGCGCCTGGGCCGAGGGCCGCTGGAAGACCGGACAGCTCGATGGCCGCCTCGTGGTCAGTGCGCCGACCAACCAGCCGCTGCGCGTATCCGGTCCGCTGATACTTGCAGCCGCGGCGCTGGAAACACCCGACGGCAGCATCGCCGCCGAAGGCCTTGGTGCGAATCTCGCGCTCGATTACCGCAACACCGCCAACGAACAGCGCGTCGATCTGCGCGGCACACTGCGCGGCGGCGAGCTGCTGTTCGGCAGCGCGTATGTCGCCTTGCCGCCGACGCCGGTGACGCTGGAGATCAACGCCATCGGCGACGCGAGCGGTTGGCGTCTGCCTACAGTGTTCTGGGGCGACGGTGACACGCTGACCACACGCGGCAGCGCAGCGCTTGCACCGGACGGCTCGGTGCGTGCGCTCGATATCCAGATCGACAGCAAGGATCTGTCGCCGGTGACCAAACGCTATCTATCGAGCTGGCTTGGCGGTTTCGGTCTGAGCGATCTGAGCCTGACGGGCGGGCTGCGCAGCCGCCTGCGTCTTGATGCCGCCGGCATGCAGGGTTTCGAGGCCAGTTTCGATCGCGTCGATGTGAAAGAAGGCAGCGGCATGTTCCGCTTCGATGGTCTCGACGGCGAACTGCGTTACTCCGCTACGACGCCCGTCGACAGCGCACTGCGCTGGCGCAGTGGTCAGCTCTACGGCCTTGATTTCAGCGCTGCCACGTTGCCACTGCACAGCGCCGACGGCGTGATCGCGCTGCGTTCGCCGGCCTCGGTCGATGCGATTGGCGGCACGCTGCGCTTCGATCGTTTTCAACTGAGGCCGCCGCACGACGAGCAGGGACTGCAGGCGAATTTCGGGCTGACCCTGGACGCTTTCGATATCGGAAAACTCGCGCAAAGCATGGGCTGGCCGGCGTTCCGCGGCACGCTCAGCGGCAGCATTCCGGATGCGCGCTACATCGACGACAGGCTTGTGTTCGAGGGCGGTCTGGAGATGCGCGTATTCGACGGCACCGTCAAAGTGTCATCGCTGGCGATGGAGCGCCCGTTCGGCGTGGCGCCAACGCTGTCGGCGGATCTCGCGATCGACGATCTCGATCTGCTGTCGGTCACTGAAGTATTCGATTTCGGCAGCATCAGCGGTCGGCTCGACGGCAGCATCCGCGAACTGCGTCTGGTCGATTGGACCGCAACCGCATTCGACGCTGAGCTGTACACCCAGCGCCGCCGCGGCGTGAAACAGCGCATCAGCCAGCGCGCGGTGCAGAACATTTCCAGCGTCGGCGATGCTTCGTTCGTCACTAGTCTGCAGGGGCAGTTGATCGGTTTGTTCGACGATTTCGGCTATCGGCGGCTCGGTATATCGTGTCGGCTGCAGAATCAGATCTGCGCGATGGGCGGGTTGGAGAGTATTGGCAAGGCGGCGGCCGGCTCCGGTTCAGACACCAGTGGATTTACTGTGATCCAAGGCGCGGGCATCCCGCGTCTGAACGTGGTGGGCTTCAACCGGCAGGTGGACTGGCCGACGCTGGTCGAACGCCTGGAGGCGGTCGGAAGCGGCGAGCTGAAACCTGTCGTTGAGTAGCCTTGTCGTCGCGTACGATGTTGTCCAGTCACATCCAAACACTTTCCGGGAGATACGAGCATGCGTCGTTTGTTGGGGGTTTCGATGGTCGCCGCGGTGGCACTCACCGCTTGCGTCACCATCAATGTGTATTTTCCGGCCGCTGAAGCCAAGGAAGCGGCCAAGGTCTTCGTTGAGAAAGTCATCAACGACGCGGTCGAGGCGCCCAAACCTGACGGTGGCGGCGGTATGGCGTTCAAGGCGCCGCGTCGCGGCTTCGACCCGCTGATGCTGGTCGGCATCGCCCCCGCGTATGCCCAGAGCCAGCCTGATTTCAATATCCAGACTCCGGCGATCACCGCGATCCAGTCGCGCATGGAACAGCGCTTCGACAGCGCCCTGCGCCCGCACTTCGATTCAGGCGCTCTCGGCTTCTCCGAGGACGGTCTGGTGGTAGTGCGCGATGCCACAGCGCTCGCATTGAAAGACCGCGTGCCGGTCAACTCCGCCGTTGCCGATGAGAACCGCGACCGCAAGGCGGTTTACCGCGAGATCGCAGTCGCCAACAATCACCCGGAATGGGAAGGCCAGATCCGCAGCGTGTTCGCCAAACAGTGGGTCGACAGCGCCAAAGGCGGCTGGTGGTATCAGCGCGGTGGGGCTTGGAAGCAGAAATAAGCCTTCATCCCACTCCGTTATCGAGACGCCCGCTGCTGCGGGCGTCGTCGTTTCCGGACGCCGCGTTCCGGCGGCATGAGACAATCGCGGGCTCGCATTTCTTCGCAGAATCCCGTGGCCCGCATCGACCAGACTCCTTTTGAACTCGAGATTCTTACGCTTGGACACGATGGCCGTGGCGTCGCGCGCCGCGGCGGTGTTGACGATCAAGCCGGTAAAACCATCTTCGTTTCCGGCGCCCTGCCGGGCGAGCGGGTCATGGCGAAGCAGACCGCGAAGTCGCGCCATTTCGATGAGGCCACCACGGTTGAAGTGTTGTCCGCATCCCCGGACCGGGTCCGGCCGCGCTGTCCTCATTTCGGCACCTGCGGCGGCTGCGTGCTGCAGCATCTGGACGAAGACAAACAGATTCTCTCCAAGCAGCAGGTATTGATCGACAATCTGCAGCGCATCGGTCACGTGCAGCCGGGCACGCTGCTGCCGCCGCTGACCGATGCCGCCTGGGGTTATCGACGCAAGGGCCGGCTGTCGGTGCGCCGGGTCGAGAAGAAAGACAAAACGCTGGTGGGGTTCCGCGAAACCGATCCACGTTTCGTCGCTGAGCTGTCGGTCTGCTACACGGTCATTCCGCAGATCGGTGAAAAACTGGGCGCGATTTCTGCGCTTGTCGATGCGATGGACGGCCGTCGCGATATTCCGCAGATCGAATTCATCGCCGGCGACGCGGCGGTCGTGCTGGTCTTCCGTCACCTGCAGCCGCTGAGCGATCGCGACCGCGACGCGTTGATCGCATTCGCGAAGGCCGAAGACTTCGCGATCTTTCTGCAGCCGGGCGGACTCGATTCGGTGCATGCGCTGTGGCCCGGGACGGTGGCCCTGTCCTTCGCGCTGCCGCAGTGGGATATCGAACTGAAGTTCCGGCCGCTGGATTTCATCCAGGTCAACGCGGGCCTCAATCAGAAGATGATCGCGAAGACGCTGGAACTGCTCGACGTGCAGCCCGATGAGCGCGTGCTCGATCTGTTCTGCGGTCTGGGTAATTTCACGCTGCCGTTGGCGCGCGTCGCCCGTGAAGTGGTGGGCGTGGAGGGCGAGGCCGGGCTGGTGGCGCGGGCACGCGAGAACGCGGCGCATAACGCACTCGCGAACGCGCAGTTCCATGCAGCCGATCTTGCGCAGGATCTGTCCGGGCTGCCGTGGATGCGTGCGGGCTTCGACAAACTGTTGCTGGATCCTCCGCGATCCGGCGCGGACGCCGTGCTCAAACAACTGTCGCTGAAAGGGCTGAAGCGGATCGTCTACGTCAGCTGCCATCCGGGCTCGCTGGCGCGTGATGCGGGTTATCTGGTCAACGACCGCGGCTGGAAGCTGAAGGCTGCTGGCGTGATGGACATGTTTCCGCACACCGCACACGTCGAATCGATCGCGTTGTTCGAACCCAAGTGACGCCGCCCGCGCCGAGTAGTGGCGCGGGCGCGGAGATTCAGTTCAACGATCGGGGCGGCGTGCTGCTTTCAATCACCGGCGCCGCTGCAACGGGTGGCACGGCTACGACAGGGGCAGGAGGAGGCAATGCCTGCGCGGAACTGACTTCGATCGGCTGTGTGCGCGCCGAGGCGACTTCAACGCTGGTATAGGCCGCATTTTGCGCACGTGGATCAGCACTGGCGATCGCGAACACGCGATCCCCGTTTTGACTGGCCGCAATCGAAAGTTTGGACGGATCCTGACTTGAGGCACTGAAGCCTGGTGTTGTAACCATGTTCGCCGTCAACGCACCTGCGACATTTGTTCTCTCGTTGGCGTTCAACGACACCCTTGAAGGGTCGAGTCCATTGACGCCATTCAAGGCGGCGGCAAACAGATTGTTGCTCTGATTGCTGGGGTTGTTCAGCAGGGGGGCACCGCTCTGACCGGGTGTTGCTGACGTTGGTACGGGTGTTGGAGCGATCAGTGTCGCAGCAACTGGTGCGGGCGTTGTTGCCGCTGGTGCTGGCGTTGCGACCGCTGGAGCTGGTGTCGCGACGGCTGGAGCAGGCGTTGCTGCCGCTGGAGTCGGTGTCGCGGCGGCTGGCGCAGGCGCTGCGACCGCCGGAGCCGGTGTCGCAGCAACTGGTGCAGGCGTTGTTGCCGCTGGTGCAGGTGTCGCGGCGGCTGGTGCTGGTGTGGCTGCCGCTGGAGCCGGTGTCGCGGCGGCTGGCGCAGGTGTGGCTGCCGCTGGAGCCGGTGTCGCGGCGGCTGGCGCAGGTGTGGCTGCCGCTGGAGCTGGTGTCGCGGCGGCTGGAGCAGGCGTTGCTGCCGCTGGAGCTGGTGTCGCGGCGGCTGGTGCTGGCGTGGCTGCCGCTGGAGCGGGTGTCGCGGCTGCTGGAGCAGGCGTTGCTGCTGCTGGAGCCGGTGTCGCGGCGGCTGGCGCTGGCGTGGCTGCCGCTGGAGCCGGTGTCGCGGCGGTTGGTGCTGGTGTGGCTGCCGCTGGAGCCGGTGTCGCGGCCGCTGACGCAGGCGTTGCGGCTGCTGGGGCGGGTGTCGCTGCGGTTGGTGCAGGTACTGCTGCAGTTGTCGTTGCGGCGGTTGCTGGCGTGGTGGCGCTGGATGTGGCAGCGGTTGGGTTGGTCGTAGCAGGACGATCTGCTTTGGGCTCAGCGGCGCCGGGGTTGGCTGCAGTGGCTGCAGGTTTATCGGTTTTCGGTTCAGCAGCGCCGGTGTTCGCCGCGGCGGCCGTAGGTTTATCGGTTTTCGGCTCAGCGGCGGGGCTCGCCGCAGCGGCTGCAGGTTTGTCGGTTTTCGACTCAGCCGCAGCGGTCGCCTGCACGCCCCCCGGATTGGCCGCAGGTCGATCCGACTTGGCAGTTGATTCTGCACCGGCGGCTGCGGTCGCGACCTTATCAAGCTTGGTTCCGCCGACTGCGCCGTCGCCGGAGGCGTTTTTGTCAGTTTTCGCGCCTACGGTGCCGGCTTCGGTTGGTGGTGTCGCACCTTTTTCAATGCGGGTTCCTCCGCCGGTGCTAGTGCTGCCGCTGGCATCGCTGTTCTTGTTGTCGGTGCCTACAATTTTACCGACGGTTGCAGCGGCTTCGTTTGGTAACGCAGCAGTTTTTTCGATGCGTGTACCGCCGCCGGTGCTGGCGTTGCCGCTGGCATCGCTGTTCTTGTTCTCGAGGATGACGGTCTTTGTGCCCGCTGCGCTGGCTTCATTCGGTATTGCAGCGGTCTTTTCGATACGGGTTCCGCCGCCGGTGCCGGTGCTGCCGCTGGTATCGCTGCTCTTGGTCTCGATGTTGACTGTCTTTGCGCCTGCAGCAGCAGTTTCACTCGGCGATGCAGCGCTTTTTTCGATACGCGTACCGCCTCCGGTGCTGCTTGTGCCTGCGTCGCTGCTCTTGCTTTCAGGCTCGAGCGTTTTCACCACGGTCGCGATGACTTCCGCGTGCGGCGACGCACTTTTCTCGATACGGCTGCCTCCCCCGGTGCTGCCGGTATCGCCCTCAGCATTGACCTCGCTGCGCCCGGTGATCCGTGTGCCGCCGGAGGAACTGTTGCTGCTCACATCGGTATCGATGTCGCCGTCTACCGTCCGCGGCGCGGGCTCTGCCGCGCGCAAAAGCTGTGCGGGAGGATTGCGGTCATCGGAATGTTCGCGCTGCAAAGCACTTTTGCGTGACTCGACAATGAAGCGTTCGGCATCGTCGTCGTCGATACCGTCACTGGTTCTTCTGCGCGCCATGATCAGTTGGCGCTGCATGGCGATCGGCAGCTTTCGCTCATGCGGCATCAGCAGAAAGGCGGGAGTACCGTCGAGATCGTCGATATCGATCAATTCATCGGTCGAGGCATCGATATCCGGTGTGATGTCGGAATCGCCGAGGAAATCCAGTCCCATGGAATCGCGTATGTTTCTCGCTTCCTCATCGAGTTCTTCTTGACGCTTTTTCGCGTCCTCGTTCAACGGCGAATTGCTGTTTTGAAGCATGCCGTCCTTAAGAATGTCGCTGCGCATGGCGATAATCCTGATGATGTGGTGGACGATCGGCGTTCGTCAGTTTCGCGCGGCAGGCCGAGAATTGTTAAAGATTCGCTAAAGGCCGAGCAACCGCCTTAATCCTAGCATGGCCGCGGGAAAGTCAAACCATCGCATCGGGCGCAGTCGTTCCGCAGCTGCTTGGAGCGCCTACAATACCGCCCCAGCCTGCGGGCATGCTCCGTGCCAGGACTCGAACCGAACGTGGCCCTTGAAATCGAACGTAAATTTCTCGTCCTCGACCACGCCTGGCGCGCACACGTCTCCCGGGTGATCGTGATGGCGCAAGGCTATATCAACGACCAGGCCGCGATGGACAGCGGTGCGCAGCGCGCTTCGGTGCGGGTGCGGATCGAGGGGGACGATGCCCGGCTGAATCTGAAATCGCGCGAGCTGGGCCATACGCGCCAGGAGTTCGATTACCCGATTCCGGTTGAGGACGCGCGCGCGCTGTTGGCGCTGTGTGTCGGTGGCCGGATCGATAAACATCGACATCTGGTTGAGCATGCCGGGCATGTCTGGGAAGTCGACGAATTTTTCGGTGACAACGCCGGTTTGATCGTTGCGGAAATCGAGCTCGACTCCGGCGACGAATGGTTTGAACGTCCGGCGTGGTTGGGCATGGAAGCGACCGACAGCAGCCGTTATTACAATCTCGCCCTGGCGTCGCGGCCGTATTCGCAATGGAGCGAAGCGGAGAAAGCGGCCACTGATCTGGAGTCTTCCCCATGCTTGTGATCGGCGTCGCCGGTACTGAACTCACCGCCCAGGAACGCGACTGGCTGCAGCACGATGCCTGTGCCGGCGTGATCCTGTTCAAGCGCAATTTCGCTTCGAAAGCGCAGGTGGCCGAGCTGTCCGCCGCGATCCGTGCTGCCGCGCCGCGCCCGCAGTTGATCTGCGTCGATCAGGAAGGCGGCCGCGTGCAGCGTTTCGACAGCGGCTACAGCGCGCTGCCGCCATTGGAAGGTTTCGGCAAGCTCTACGCCACCGACCCAGTGCGCGCCCTGGCGCTGGCCGAAGAGCATGCTTGGCTGATGGCCAGTGAAATCCGCGCAACCGGCGTCGATCTGAGCTTTGCGCCTGTGGTCGACCTGGGTCGCGGCAATCTTGCTATCGGCAATCGCGCTTTTTCGGACGATCCACACATCGTCGCCGACTTCACACAAGCCTACGTGCGCGGCATGCACAGTGCGGGCATGGCGGCGACGCTCAAACATTTTCCGGGCCACGGTTCGGTGTTGGAAGATACTCATTTCGATGTGGCGGTCGACGACCGTCCGCTTGACGTGATCCGTGCCCACGACCTGGTGCCGTTTGTTGCCGGAATCGAAGCCAACGCCGATGCGGTGATGCTGGCGCACGTCACGTATCCGCAGGTTGCGCCGGAGCCCGCCGGTTATTCGCCGTATTGGATCAACACGATCCTGCGTGAAGAGATGGGTTTTCGCGGCGTGGTGTTTTCCGACGATATCGGCATGGCAGCTGCTTTTTCCGCCGGCGGCATCCAGCAGCGCATCGACGCGCATCTGGACGCCGGCTGCGATGTCGTGCTGGTGTGCCATCCCGAGCTGGCCGAAGAATCGCTGGCGGCAGTAGAGGGCCGTGCGCTCAATACGATGGCGCTGACCGGGCTGATGGGTCGCGGTGCGATGGGTTGGGACGGCCTGCTCGCCGAAGCGCGATACGGTGATGCGCAGACGCGTATGACCGATGCCTTGGGAGCATCGGCATGACCGCGCCGACGCTGGCCGAAGTGCTGCCGGCTGCGGACGTGATCCACGATCGCGCGGTGCTTGAAAGTGCGATCCAGACCATCGCCGACAGCATCCGTGCGGACTACGTCAGCGATGCTGGTCCGCCGCTGTTCGTCACCATCATGCACGGCGGTATGCCGTTCGCCGCGCAGCTGGCGTTTGCGCTGGGCGAACGCGGTCTGGATCTCGAATTCGATTATCTGCATGCCACCCGCTATCGCGGCAACACCTCGGGCTCGGGGCTGGCGTGGCTGCATCGTCCGGCGACACCGATGCGCGACCGCCGCGTACTGCTTGCCGACGACATTCTTGACGAAGGCCACACGCTGTTGGCGGTGAAACGCTGGTGCGAAGATCAGGGCGCTGCCGATGTGCGCGTTGCGGTGCTGGCGGTGAAAATCCACGACCGCCGCGTTGAAGGTATCGAAGCTGACTATATTGGTGTCGAGGTGCCGGATCGCTATGTGTTCGGCTACGGCATGGACTATCGCGAACAGGGCCGCAATCTGCCCGCGATCTACGCGTTGAAGGATTGATCGGATGACGATGGTGTCTCAACTCGATCTCGCCATCATCGGCGGCACCGGCCTGTATGCGCTTGCCGACCTGCAGGATGTCGAAACCCACCAGCCGGTGACCCGCTACGGCGCACCGTCCGGTCCGATCCGCATCGGTATGCTCGGCGGCAAGCGGGTAGGGTTTCTCGCCCGCCACGGCGAGGGCCATTCGGTGCCGCCGCACAGGATCAACTATCGCGCGAATCTGGCGGCGCTGAAGGCGGTGGGGGCGCAGCGCGTGCTCGCTTTGAATACCGTCGGCGGCATCACCGGGCGCTTCGCACCGCGCGCACTGGGTTGCCCGGATCAGTTGATCGATTACACCTGGGGGCGTATCTCCACCCTCTGCGAAGAACCGGGCAGCGATGTGCTGCACGTCGATTTCGGCGATCCGTACACGCCGACCTTGCGTAACGAGATCTTGAGCGCAGCGGCGAGCGCCGGGGTGGCAATCGTCGACGGCGGTTGCTATGGCGCGACGCAGGGCCCGAGGCTGGAAACCAAGGCGGAAATCGCGAGGATGCGTCGCGATGGCTGCGACCTGGTCGGCATGACCGGTATGCCGGAAGCGGGTTTGGCGCGCGAGTTGGGCCTCGATTACGCCTGTCTTGCCATCGTCGCCAATTGGGCTGCAGGTGCAGGCCCGGACCCCGACGAACAGATCACGTTCGATGAGGTGTTGGCCAACGTCGAAGCGGCGAGCGCCGGGCTCAGGCTGCTGCTGTCGGCACTGCTTGCGACGGACTGACCCTGCCGCGCTCGGCATCAGTCGTCTTTCGGGGCCTCACACCCTCTTGCGTACAGGTTCTGCTCAGGCATACTCCCGCCGTGCGCCATCTGGGCCCTAGCTTGGACCACGTCAGCGCACGCCACCGCACCCAACTCGAGGTTTACAGGAATATGCAGTACGGAACAGTGAAATGGTTCAACGATGCCAAGGGATTTGGCTTTATTGCCCCCGAAGATGGTAGTGCCGATGTGTTCGCGCACTTCTCCGCGATCAGCGCCAAGGGCTTCCGCAGTTTGCAGGAAGGCCAGCGCGTGAGCTATGAAGTCACCACGGGCCCGAAGGGCGCGCAGGCGGCAGACATTACGCCGGTTGCGTGAGGTCAACGACTGTTGTGGTTGTCCCCCTGACGTGCAGGCCCCGCTTCGGCGGGGCTTTTTTGCGCTTAAGCCTCCCGGTTGGCGACGATTTTCATCGGATTGACCGTAGTCAGCGGATACAAGTGTTGATCGGGGTAGGAGACGGCGGTGCACGAAGATGGCGACGTTGCCGCTCGCGTTGGCCGGCGATGCTCTGCCCAGTTCCGGAAAGCAGCACAGTGTCGGATGCCGCCGACAATGACCTGGTCCAGTCGGATGCGCATGGTTGTCCGGATGGTGGGAGGGGGGTATGGTCGGCGGACGACAAGGCAGCCATTCGCAGGGTTCGATGCGTCGCTCGCCCGGTCGTTGCGTCCGGCGTCCGAAATTCCGACGCTATCCATTTCCGTTTCTGGGAGGTGTCGTTATGAAAATCTGGAAGTTCTCGTCGATCTCGATAGTCGCCTTCGTGTTGTTCGCGGTTGTTGCGCTGTATGCTCCATCGAGCATAGCCGTCGATGAAGGAGGAAACAGCGTTTGCGCCACCGAAACGAACGCTTGCGGCAAATGCGGCGATGGTTATTGCAATAAGCGATGCGGTGAGACCACATTGAGCTGCCCCAAAGACTGCGGCAGCTCGGCAGAATCGGTCCAAGAAGGCCGCACTCAAGAAGTGCTGATCCAAGAAGCGCCCATCCAGCTCGCATGTGCAAGATGCGGGGATGGCGTCTGCGCCAGATCTTGCGAAAATGAGCGCAGTTGTCCCAAGGACTGCGCCGTGAAGGCGAAAAGTATAATCGCCTTCAACGACGATTGATCGATGCCGCCCGCGCCTGTTCGCGATGCGCATGGGTGCGGGCGGATATCCACACGACGGACCGGTATTTACTGCATCGCAGCATCCGCATCGGCGATGCGCTAGAGTCGCGATCCTTTCGCCAGTTTGATGCGCATGAAGACACCGATCCGCATCGCTGTGGTCGGCTACGGCACCGCCGGACAAACGCTTGCCGTGGCCTTGAGCCGTGACGGTCATTGCGTCGAGGTGTTCGAGCGCGTGCCGGTACCGGGGCCGGTCGGCGCCGGATTTCTGCTGCAGCCCACGGGATTGAGTGTGCTGTGGGAACTCGGTCTGCTCGATGCTGCGCTCCAACACGGCGCGGTGGTGCGCCGGCTGTATGGCGAAAGCACGGCTTCGCGCAGGGTGATGGATATGCATTACCGCGAACTGCATCCGGCGCTGTTCGGTTTGGGTTTGCAGCGTGGTGCGCTGTTCGAGATGCTTGATCTTGCCTGGACTGAGCAGCGCCGCATCCACTGCGGCCGCGAGATTGTCGATGTCGATCACGAGCACGGTCTGCTGCGCGATGAGCAGGGCGATACGCATGGTCCGTTCGATCTGGTCGTCGTCGCCGACGGCGCTGCTTCGAAGCTCCGCGCGCAGATCGGCGAGATCGTCTTTGATCGGCCGTATTCCTGGGGCGCACAGTGGTGTCTGGTGTCTGCGGACGCGTGGCCGTGGCCCGATGAACTGCGTCAGCGCTATCGTCATGCGCGGAAGATGGTTGGCATGCTGCCGGTGGGCACACGCCCCGGAGATCCGACGCCGCGACTGAGTTTTTTCTGGAGCCTGCCTGCATCCGGATTGGCCGATGCTGGCCGCGATGAATCGCGCTGGCGCGCCGATGTCGCAGAGATCTGGCCGCAGGCCGCGCAGCGACTGCAGACCACAGCGGTGCCCGCAGGGCTTGCGCAGGCGCGCTACCGCGACACGGTGGTCAAGCGCTGGCATCGCGGCCGAGCGGTGCTGATCGGCGATGCCGCACACGCGATGAGTCCGCAGTTGGGGCAGGGCGTGAACATGGCGCTGGCCGATGCCCTGGCGCTGCGCGATGCGCTGCGCACGGCAGCGGATCTGCCCGAAGCCTTGGCCGCTTATCAACGCGTGCGCCGCCAGCACTTGGGCATCTATCACTTCTGGAGCCGCTGGCTGACGCCGCTGTTTCAATCCGATCACGACCGTATCGCTGCGCTGCGCGATCTGCTGTTTCATCCGCTGTCGCGTGTGCCTGGAGGCCGCGGCCAATCGCTGCGGGTGCTGGCAGGAACCAGCAGCGGATGGTTCGGACGTTGGCCGTTGCCGCCGGGTTTCACCGAAAGACTTGCCGTACTTGGAGAGCCGCGATGAATCATCGATACAAGCGCGTCGCACTGCTCGCAGCAGCGATGACCGTATCCGTCGTTTCCGTCTCCGCAGCGCCGCCGCCGTCGCTCGCGCCGTCGGCAGAGCGTGCGGACGAAATCCGCGTCGACAAGTCCGAACGGCGGATGCAGCTGCTGCGCGATGGGAAGGTGATCAAGACATATAAAATCCTGCTCGGCGACGCGCCGGTGGGCCACAAGCGTCAGCAGGGCGACGAGCGAACCCCGGAAGGGCGTTACCGGATCAGTTTTCGCAACGAAAAAAGCCGCTTCCACCTCTCGCTGCGCGTGTCCTATCCCAATGATGCCGATCGCGCCAATGCGCGTGCACGCGGCGTCGACCCCGGCGGAGACATCATGATTCACGGCGGCACGCCTCCAGGCTATTGGCGAGACTGGACCGACGGCTGCATCGCGCTGACCAACCGTCAGGTGGAAGAGGTCTGGCGATTGGTGCCGGTGGGGACAGCGATCCTCATTTCCCCCTGAGTCGCCCCATCTTCATCCCGGATGCTGCACTGCACGATGCCCTATCGTCCACTGTCCGCGCGCACCGACAGGCTCCAACATGGCGCCATCATCGGTCATGGAGATAGGCATATGCAGCGCGAGCGGATGTCGAAAGGAATTGGTTATTTCGCGGTTGCAATGACCGTGCTGGTGTTGTTCGGCAGCGCTGCGCAGGCGGCCTGCGTCGACAGCGTGGTGATGGTGCACGGCAATGCCGGAAAGCCTGCGGACTTCGACAATACCTACGCCGAACTGCAGCGGCGCGGCTATACCGCCGCGCAGATGCTTCGGCCGAGTTGGGGCAGCAAGACCTGTCCGGCCTGCAACGACCACAGCGGCAGCGAAGAGACGCCGGTCGAAAACGCGATCATCGATGCGATCGCGACCTCATGCACCGGCAAGATCGATGTGGTCGGCCATTCGATGGGCGTGACGCTCTCGGCGCGCGTGATCGACCGTATCGCAGCGCGCGGCTATGTCGACGCCTTCGTCGGCATCGCTGGCGCCAATCGCGGGCTCTGGTCCTGCGGCAGTTATCCGTTCAATGTTCCCACCAGCACCTGCGGTTATTGGGGCCTGTCGGTGGGCAGTCCGCTTGTGAACGGTCTGTCGGGCAAACGCTTCGGCACGCGGATGTATTCGATGAAGTCGTGGACCGATCAGATCGTCTGCTCGACCGGCGTTTGCACGGTGGGAGGCATCCACAGTTCGCAGATCGCGGGCGAAACCGCGACCTATAACTTCGTGACCGGGCATTTCGGGCTGCTGACCGGCACTGCGGTATTCCAGGCCGATCTGATTCGCTGAAGCATCGACCCTGACGCTGTGTCAGGGCGTCAGGGCCGGTTTTCTGGCGGTGGGTGGTGCGCTGCGGTAGGCTTGGTGGTCCTGTCCAAAGTGAAGCGTTGTCGCCGTGTCCGTCGAGCCTGTCCAGACTGAGCCTGCCCAGTATTCTCCCCGATCAGCCGAAGCTGCGGCCCAGACGTTCTGGCGCGATACGCGCGCCTTCGAGGTCGATGAGCGTTCCGACAAGCCGAAATACTTCTGCCTGTCGATGCTGCCGTACCCGTCGGGCGCGCTGCACATGGGCCACGTGCGGAATTACACGATCGGCGATGTGATCAGTCGATTCCGGCGGATGACCGGGCACAACGTGCTGCAGCCGATGGGCTGGGATGCGTTCGGCCTGCCCGCCGAGAACGCCGCGATCAAGAACAAGACCGCGCCGGCGAAGTGGACCTACGCCAACATCGACCACATGCGCAGCCAGCTGCAGGCGCTGGGTTACGCGATCAACTGGTCGCGCGAATTCGCCACCTGCCGCCCGGACTACTACGTCCACGAGCAGCGCATGTTCACCCGGCTGATGAAGAAAGGTCTGGTGTATCGAAAAAATTCAGTGGTGAACTGGGACCCGGTGGATCAGACCGTGCTGGCCAACGAGCAGGTCATCGATGGCCGCGGCTGGCGTTCGGGCGCTGTTGTCGAGAAGCGCGAGATACCCCAATGGTTCCTCAAGATCAACGCGTACGCGCAGGAGCTGTTGGATGGTCTGGACACGCTGCCGGGCTGGCCGGAGTCGGTCAAGACCATGCAGCGCAACTGGATTGGCCGCAGCGAAGGCCTGGAGATCCAATTCCGCGTCGACGGCGATGATTTGCCGCCCGATCTGAGGGAGCTTGTGGTCTACACCACGCGCCCAGACACCCTGATGGGTGTGACTTTCATCAGCGTGGCGGGCGAGCATCCGCTGGCGCTGAAGGCGGCCGAATCGAACCCCGAACTGGCGGCGTTCCTGGCTGAACTGCGGCAGGGCGGCGTGTCCGAGGCCGAGCTGGAGACCCAGGACAAGCGCGGCATGGCCACCGGCCAATGGGCGATCCACCCGCTCACCGGCGAGGACGTGCCAATCTATGTCGCCAACTTCGTGCTGATGGGCTACGGCACCGGTGCGGTGATGGCGGTGCCTGCGCACGACCAGCGCGATTGGGAGTTCGCCAAAACCTATGGCCTGCCGGTGAAACCGGTGATCGTGCCAGTGGCGGTCCGCGATGCGCTGACGGAGATCGCCTCGCATGTCGCCGACCATGACGATCCGATGGCGGTCGCACTCGGTGCGCACGCACCTGTGGACGTGGTCGAGGTCGATGCCGCGTTGGCGGTTGTGCGCGACTATTTTGAAGGCGTCGAACAGAACAAGGCGTACACCGAACGCGGCCTGCTGATCAATTCCGGCGAGTACGACGGGCTGGACTTCGACGGCGCGCTCAACGCGCTGGCCGCACGTTTCGAGGCCGAGGGCACGGGCTCCCGCAAGGTCAACTTCCGCATCCGCGACTGGGGCGTCAGCCGCCAGCGCTACTGGGGTTGTCCGATCCCGGTCATCTACTGCAGCACGTGTGGCGCGGTGCCGGTGCCGGAAGACCAACTGCCGGTGATATTGCCCGAGAACGTCGAAGACGCGTTCGCGGCCGGCGTGGTGCTGTCGCCGATCAAGGCCGATCCCGAGTGGCGCAAGACCACCTGCCCGCAGTGCGGCGGCCCGGCCGAGCGCGAAACCGACACCTTCGACACCTTCATGGAATCGAGCTGGTACTACGCCCGGTACACGTCGCCGGGCGCGACCGACATGGTCGACGAACGCGCGAAATACTGGACGCCGGTCGACCAGTACATCGGCGGCATCGAGCACGCGATCCTGCATCTGCTGTATTTCCGCTTCTATCACAAGCTGCTGCGCGACGAAGGCCTGGTCAACAGCGACGAGCCGGCGATCAATCTGCTGTGTCAGGGCATGGTGATCGCGGACACCTTCTATCGAGAGATGGGAGACGGGAGACGGGAATGGTTCAATCCTGGGGATGTTGAAGTCATCCGCGATGAAAAAGGTCGCATCGTCGGCGCGACATTGCGCGACGATCGTCAGCCGGTGCATATCGGCGGCGTCGAAAAAATGGCGAAGTCGAAAAACAACGGCGTCGATCCGCAGGCGATGGTCGACAAGTACGGCGCCGACACCGTGCGGCTGTTCTCGATGTTCGCCGCGCCGCCGGAGCAGTCGCTGGAGTGGAACGAGGCCGGCGTCGAGGGCATGTCGCGGTTCCTGCGCCGGTTCTGGCGTGAAGTGACCACGCACGCTGCGCAGCCGGATCATACGGAGGTTGATCCGATCCAGCTCAACGCCGTGCAGAAAACCATGCGCCGGCATCTGCATGAGGCGATCCAGAAGGTCGGCGACGACTACGGCCGTCGCTACAGCTTCAACACCGCGATTGCGGCGCTGATGGAGCTGCTCAACCATGTCTCCAAATTCGACGACATGAGCGAACAGGGCAGGGCGGTGCGCCACGAAACGCTGCAGACGATGGTGCTGCTGCTCAATCCGGTCACGCCGCACATCAGTCATCACCTCTGGCAGGTGTTGGGCAATGCCGAAGCGCTGCTGGAAGACGTGCCGTTTCCGCAGGCCGACCCCGCCGCACTCGTTCGCGACGCGGTGACGCTGGCGGTGCAGGTCAACGGCAAGCTGCGCGGCACGATCGAGATGGGCACGCACACGCCGCGTGAGGAGATCGAAGCGGCGGCCCTGGCCGAGCCCAACGTGGTCAAATTCATGGTGGGCATGACCGTGAAGAAGGTGATCGTGGTGCCGGGCAAGATCGTGAATATCGTGGCGGCCTGACCCTTGCCGCTGCTTGCCCGCCACTCCCGCCTCCGCCAGACTGCGCCCATGAAAAGTTTTCGATCCGTCCTTGTCCTGTCGCTGCTGCTGCCGCTGGCCGGCTGCGGTTTCCAACTCCGCAGCGCGCTGGTGCTGCCGCCCGACCTCGGTCCGGTCGCGGTGACGGCGCCCGACCCCTACAGCCCGCTCGCCGATTCACTGGCGCGTTCGTTGGAGCGGGCAGGCGCGACCCCGGCGGCGGCCGATGCGGTCGAAACCTCGACCAAGCTTGAAATCCTGTCCGAAAAATGGGTCGACCTGCCGATCGCCGTCGACACCTTGGGCCGCGCGCAGGAATACAGCCTGCGCTATGCGGTGGTATTCCAACTGCGCAAGCCCAATGCCGGCAGCAGCGACAACGCAACGACTGATGAGGGCGACGCGACCGATGACAGCAGCGCGACCGATCGCATGATCGTGCCGCAGCAGGCGGTCGAGCTGTCGCGCGACTACATCGCGCCGCCCAGCGACTCCATCGGCCGCAACAGCGAGCGCGAGCTGCTGGTCAACGAAATGCGCAAGGACATGAACGCCGCGATCCTGCGCCGGATCGACGCCGCCCTGCGTGCGCCCGGGGCCGCGAGAGCGCCCTGAGCGCGGGGCCGCATCGGCCCGCGCGACCTTAGCAATGGAACTCACTCCGGAACGTCTGACCGCGCAGCTCGCCAGCGAACCGCTGCGTCCGGCTTACCTGATCGCCGGCCCGGAAACCCTGCGGGTGCTGGAAGCCGCCGACGCCGTGCGCGCGCAGGCGCGGGCCGAAGGCATCGGCGAACGCGAGATTTTCGACGCTGATGGCCGCGATTTCGACTGGAACCAGCTGTCGCAAAGCGTGAACGCGCCGAGTCTGTTCGCCTCGCGCCGGGTGCTGGAAGTACGGCTGCCGTCGGCCAAGCCGGGCAAGGACGGCAGTGCGTTCATCACCGAGTTCTGCGCCGATCCGCCCGGCGATGTGGTGCTGTTGATCACCGGCGAAGACTGGAGCCGCCAACACGGCGGCAAATGGAGCGAGGCGATCGCCCGCGTTGGTCATCACGCCACCGCCTGGGCGCTCAAGCCTCACGAAATGCCCGAATGGATCGAGCGCCGCCTGCGTCTGCGCGGCCTGCGCGCCGACCGAGACGCGATCGAGCGGCTGGTCGAGCGGGTCGAAGGCAATCTGCTGGCGGCCGCGCAGGAGATCGACAAGCTGGCGCTGTTGTCTGACGGCGAATCGATCGATCTGGCGCGGATGGAATCGTACGTCGCCGATGCCGCACGTTTCGATGTGTTCCGGCTGCTGGACGCCACCCTCAACGGCCAGCCCGCGCAGGCGCTGCGCATGCTGCACGGCCTGCGCGCCGAAGGCGAGGCGGTGCCGGCGCTGATGGGCATGCTGGTGATGGAGCTGCAGCGCGCCGCCGCACTGGCGCGGGCGCAGGCCAAAGGCGCCAACATGGCCGCCGAATTCAAAGCCCAGCGGGTGTGGGACGCCAAGCAGGCGGTCTATCGCCGGGCGCTGCAGCGCCACGACGCCGCGCGCTGGGAGCGTTTTGTGGTCGAAGCCGGGCGCGTTGACCGCATCGCCAAAGGCCGGCCGCGGATCGGTGAGGAGCCCGCGGATGCCTGGCTGGCGCTGGAACGTCTGCTGCTGGCGGTCGCGGAGCCGCGCGGCCTGCCGCTGCTGACCCAACGGGCCCGTGGCTGAACCTGCATGGTCCTGCTTCGGGCTTTTTACGGCGGCACTTTCGACCCGGTGCACAACGGCCATCTCGCGATTGCGCTGGCCGCACGCGATGCCTTGGGCACTACGATCTGGATGATGCCGGCCGCCGATCCGCCGCATCGCACTGCGCCGGGCGCTACCGCCGAGCACCGCGCGGCGATGCTCGATCTCGCCATCCAGGGCCACGCCGGTCTGCGCGTGGACCGCCGCGAGCTGCAGCGCGATACGCCCAGCTACACCATCGATACGCTACGCGAACTTCGCGCGAAGCACGGTGAATCGGCGCCGCTGGCGTTCCTGATCGGTGCCGACAGCCTGCATGGGCTGGCCACTTGGAAAGAGCCCGAAGCGCTGCTCGCTGGCGCGCACTGGGTGGTGGCCGAGCGCCCTGGCAGCGCGCTGGACGAACACCTGCCGCCCGAAGTCGCCCGGCTGGTCGGCGCGCGCTGGACCCTGAACACGGCGTCCCTGCGCGAAGCCCCAGGCGGCAAAGTGCTGCGCCTGCGCCAGCCGCTGCACGGCGAATCTGCAACCCAGATCCGCCGCCGGATCGCCGCTGGCGAGACCTGGCACCACCTGCTGCCGCTGCCGGTGTCGCGCTATATCGTCGAGCACGGGCTCTACGCCAGCGGCCCGTAGCAGGCCCGCTGCATCCGCGGGGGTATAATTCCGCCATTCCAAGCGAGGATCGCTCTTGTCCAACTCCAATAATGCGCACGTGATCAAAACCGTGCTGCCTACCCCGGCGCCGTCGCCCGAAGCGCTGCTGCGTCAGGTTCATCTTGCCCTGGAAGATCTCAAGGCCAAGGACGCGATCGAAATCGATGTCCGCGGCAAGAGCAGCGTCTGCGATTACATGGTGATCGCGTCCGGCACTTCCACCCGCCACGTCAAATCGATTGCCGATGAAGTGGTGCGCAAGGTCAAAGAGCTTGACGTGATGCCGCTGGGCGTCGAAGGCGATCGCGAAGCCGAATGGGTGCTTGCCGACCTCGGCGATGTGGTTGTCCATGTGATGCTGCCCCGCGTGCGCGAGTTCTACGCACTGGAGCGGCTGTGGACCATCGGCGATCAGCCGCCGGATGCCAACGACTGATCCGCATGCAGCGAACGTGCGTCACCACTGCTTTTGAGCTGCCCGGCCAGGCCGTGCTGAAGAATTTTGGCGTGGTCCGTGGCCTCACCGTGCGCTCGCGGTCGATCGTCGGCAACTTTTTCGCCGGCATCCAGTCGCTGTTCGGCGGCGATATCAGCCTGTACCGCGAGCTGTGCGAGCAGGCGCGCCGCGATGCCTTCGACCAGATGTGCCGCGAAGCCGACCGCCTCGGCGCCAACGCCATCATCGGCGTACGTTACGACGCCACCGAAGTGATGGCCGGCATCACTGAAGTGCTGTGCTACGGCACTGCCGTGCGCGTGAGCGAGCCGGCGGCCTGAGCGCTGGTGCTGTGAAAGCACGCCTTATCGCCGTCGGCGAACGTGCGCCTGCCTGGGTTGCGCAGGGCTTTGCCGAATACCAGAAACGGCTGTCGCACTGGCTGCCGCTGGAGTTAATCGAAATCGAGCCCGGCCTGCGCGGCAAGGGCCGGGATGCTGCGCGTGCGACGGCTGACGAAGGCGCGCGCGTGCTGACAGCGTTGCCCAAATCGGTGCATATCGTCGCCCTCGACGGACGCGGCAAGGCGCACACCTCCGAACAGCTCGCGCAGCGGATGGAGCACTGGCGCGGCGGCGGCCGCGACCTGGCCTTCCTGATCGGCGGCCCCGAAGGACATGCGCCGGACGTGCTGATGCGTGCCGACGAATCGTGGTCGCTCGGGCCATTGACCCTGCCGCATATGCTGGTGCGGCTGGTGTTGGCCGAGCAGCTGTATCGTGCCGCCGCACTGCTGGCGAACCATCCTTATCATCGCGCCTGAGTCCGTTTCGCGCATAAGGGCATCGGTTGCGGCGTACATCGCGCCTGTTGTGCGCACATCGGCCCATCTTCAGGCCCTACAGTTCACGTCGGAAGTGTGAACGTGCGCAAAAAAAGCGGGCAAAACAAGCATTCCGCAAATATAGATGACCTTGGTCACGGTTTATTTCACAACAGAACGCATAGTCCGCTGGCGTTTGAACATGGCCCAGTGATGTTCTGCACGCCCTGCAGGCTCGCCGCCGACCGCCTGCAGGTCTCCCCCATCTCGGTACTCTCACCGGTTCGCGTTCCCCCGCGCGACTGTGCAGCAGGAGCTCCAATGCCCAGGTTCCGTCTCTATTCCGTCTTTTTCGTCAAATCGTTTTCCGTTCTTGCGGTCGTGCTTGCGCTGAATGCCTGCGATGCCGGCAATGCGCAAGTCCGCGCTGCGGACAACGCCACCAAACGTCCGATACAGGGCGAACCGCGCGATGCTGTGTCCGTGCAGGCCCGGCGGCAATCTCAGGTCGCGCCTGCCGCAACGCCGTCCATCGCCGCTCCGGCATCTGCCGCCCCGTCTGCCGAACGCGCGGTGGGTGGCATCATCAGCCCCAACGTCTTCAAACCGCTGATGGCGGCCGCCGAAACATTCGGCGTGGTCGATGTGCGCCTGCATCCGATCGAAGGCGTCGCCGCCGGCACTTCGCAGCTGGTGACGTTCGGCATTCCGTTTCCGCGCGACTCGATTACCGTCGCCGGCCTGTCGAAGCTGCGCGTGCTGAATGCCAGAGGCATCGAAATTCCAACCTATGTCGAACAGCTCACGCCGTGGCGGCACATCAACAACGCCGCGCTGGACGGCACTTCGGTGCGTGTCGCGCGCGTGCAGATCCGCTACACCTTCACCGCCACGTATCCGAACTTCGAAACGGTGCGAGTGGACTGGGGCTATAACAACCGCAGCCAGTCGCTGGCGTCGCTGGAGAACCCGCGCAACGGATGGCAGCCGGTTACCACCGGCAGTTTCATCGCCGGCGACGGTGTGTCCGAACCGAAGGTCTATGCGGTGCTGCCGTCGGCAATGCTGAGCAAAGGTCTGCTCAAGCTTGGCCCGATGCGCCCGTTCGCACAGGAGATTCTGGCGGCCCGCGACGACCCGGCCACGATGGACGCCACCGAGCATTACCCGGCGTACACCGAACAGATGTACGCCTCGAAGAATTTCTTCTATGCGCATATCAACGAAGACGATGCGCGCGTCACCGCCGCCAATCAGATTCCTTATAAAGCCGCGGAAGGCGAGCCGTGGCTGTACGACCGCGTATCCGCCTTCTACAGCCTGTATTTCCGCAGCGGGTTTTTCAAAGCACTGCGCGAATCGGTGCGCGCCTCGGAGTATTACCGCGTCAATCTCTATCCGCAGGGCACGACGCCGGACAGTGCGGTCGGTACTTTCAGGCTCAAAAATCCAAATCCGGCCGCTTACATCGGCGCCAACGGTGCGATGTACAGCTATTCCGAAGGCTTGGCATATACGCATTGGTTGACCGGCGATGATCTGGCTAAAGATGGCGCCAAACTGGCCGCGAAAGCGCAGCAGGACGCCAACGACGAACCGGATCGCTGGTCGTCGTCCAGCAGCTATACCGAGCGTCACGTGGGCATCAAGCTGATGGGATTGGTAGTGGCCTACGAATTGTTCGGCAACGTGCCCTACAAGACCGGCGCAACCCAGACGTATCGCGAGCGCGTGCTCACGCTTACCGACAATCTGATCTGGCACCAGAACGGCGCCGGCGGCGCACTGCCTGCCAATCGTGTCGACGGCGGTCTGTGGAAGTTCGGCGGGCAGGAAGGCAACGGCCCCAGCGGCAGCCTGCTGGTGAGCTTCTGGCAGACGCCGTTCGTGATCGATCCGATGGTGCGTGCTTATCTCGTCACCGATAACATCCAAGTGGCGCAGTTCATTCGCCGCACCGGCAATGCGCTGAAATTCGGCGCGAAGTCGTACTCGCCATCGCAGCGTACCTATTACACCAGTGCGCCGGAGAATCTGCGCCTGGTCGACTATGTGACCTTGGTCGATGGCTCGACCTATGCCGCCGATGGCGTCGGCCCCGAGCATACCCTGTCGATGGCCGGTGCGATGGCCTGGGCTTTTTACTTCAGCAAAATCACCCAGCAGCAGGACGATACGCTGAAGCAGGCGGCGAACGAGCTGTATCGCACCTACAGTTACGAAACCAATGAATGGACCCGGCCTACCGCACCGGCCAGCGGTGCGACCGCGTATCGCAACAGTCCGCCGCGTCGCTACAACTGGACCTACAAGACCAGCGGCAGTCTGTCGTGGTGTCTGTCCGACGCGCGCTGGGTGCAGAACTGAGCACAGATAAGAAAAAACAGCCGGTCGTGCGAACGCGACCGGCCAAGATGTTTTCAAAATATGTCTCAACCGCGAACGGATCAATCATCTGTCATCCCGAACGCCCGCGCAGCGGGTGGAGGGATCTGCTGTTGTGCGCACCGGCTAAAAGCAGATCCCTCCTCGGGCTTAGCCCTCGTTCGGGATGACATATTTTTTTCCAAATCAGAGATTTTGAACAGGTTCACAGATCACTGCAGGCTCAGACTGAAGCTCACCGGCACGATGCCGTAAACCTGCACCGCCTGGCCGTCGCGGATCGCCGGACGGAACATCCACTTGCGCAACACCTGCCTACGCGCGGCGTCGTCGAGCTTGCGATGTCCACTGCTGCGTTCGATCTCTACCGACAGCGGTTTGCCGTCCACGTCCACCAGGACTTTCAGCACCACCGTGCCCTCTTTGCCGTCCAGCAGCATGTCCCGCGGATACGTTGGGGCCGGCGCCGACGCGTATTCAAGCCGCGTGCTTGGCAGCGGGTCTGGATTCGGTGGAAGTACGGGACCGATGTCCGTGATGGGTTCCGATTTCATTGGAGGCGTGTAATCGGTGCCTTCGGGAACGATCACTTCCTGATTCGTCTGTGTCTGCTGCGTGGATGGAGTGATTGGCGTCGGTGTTGTGCTGCGTGCCGTGGTCGGCCGGATCACCTCGATCGGGATCGGCGGCGGTGGTGGCGTGACCTTCTCGACAAGCTCGTAAACAGTGGTGTCCTCTGCGGGCGCTGCTGGCATCGGCGCAGATACCGGCACCAGCAGCAGCATCAAGGCCGCGGCGTTGAGGGTGATCGCGCCGGCGATGCCTAAGATGCGCGACGGCTGGATGCGCGCGATGGCCAGCTGCAGGCTTGCTGCTTGGGCATGTGGATGGCGTTGAGTCAGGATCATGGTGCACCTCCATCGGTTGGGGACGATGGAGGAAACGCGCCGTTGATTCGGGCGGGGTTAAGCCGGGTGGATTTTTTGTGGGCGATGCGCGCAAACAAAAACACCCGCCTTTCGGCGGGTGTCGGTGAGCGTGGAGCGGCTTGGATCAGCGGCCGAGTTCAAATATCACGTTGATGGTGGTCGAAAGCGCGCTCTCGCCCGGCGATACCGGGGTGTCAGACGCTTCCATCGTCTGCATACGCAGCATCACCGGCATCGGTGACGGCGGCGCATTGCCACCGCCTTCGTTGATGCTGACCACGCGACGTACGCGCAGGCCGAGGGTCTTGGCGTAAAGCTCGGCGCGGCTTTGGGCTTTCTTGATCGCTGCGACCCGGGCTTCGTCATAAGCCTCGTCCGGATTGTCGATCTCGAAGCTGGGGCCGTTGACTTGATTCGCACCCACGGCGACCAGCGTATCCAGCACTTTGCCCAACTTGGCGATGTCGCGCACCTTCACATTGAGGGTGTTGCTGGCCTGATAGCCGGTGATCGCGGGCGGCTGGTTCTCGGCGTAGCGGTACTGCGGATTGATGCTGATCCCGCTGGTCTGCACGTCGCGTTCGGCGATGCCTGCGGCCTTGATGGCAGCCACTACTTTGGCCATCTGCTCAGTGTTCTGGCGCAGCGCGGCATTGGCCTCGGCGGCCTGGGTGACCACGCCAGTGGACAGCGTTGCGATATCGGGTATCCGGGTCACTTTCGCTTCGGCGCTGACCGACAGCAGCGTGCCGTCGTTGGGGATGGTGGGCAAACTTTGTGCGGATGCGGTCATGGCGAGGCCTGAGGCGAGGACGGTGGCGAATGCGGCAGCGAGCAAACGGGGCAAAGTGCGATGGCGACGTAGCATGTGTATCTCCAATGAGTGGACTCTTGCCAATGCGTGAGCCCTTGTGGGCCTGCGAGTGAACGCTCTGTGAGCCCGATCAGGGTTGGCGCAAGCATTGCGTTCAGGCTATGCCGATCCGCAGGGTATCCTAGGCCGATGCTGCATCTCGCCTCGAAATCCCCCCGCCGTCGAGAACTGTTAAGAATGCTCGGTCTCGACTTTGGCATCCTCGACCTCGACCTGCCCGAAACCCCTGCACCCGGCGAGCCTCCGGAAGACTACGTGCGCCGCGTTGCGCGCGAGAAAGCCGGCGCCGGTCTGCTGCGCATGGTCGGCCAACCGACAGCGGTGGTGCTGGGCGCCGATACCGAAGTGGTGCTGGACGGCCGCATCTTTGGCAAGCCGGCTGATGCCGATGACGCAGCCGCAATGCTGCGTACGCTGTCTGGCCGCACCCACGCGGTGATCTCGGCGATCTCGATGGTGTCGGCCGCGCGTGAACTGCAGGCGGTTTCGGTCTCCGAGGTGACGTTCGCGCCGATGAGCGAAGACGACATCGGCGTGTATCTTGCCGCTGGCGAATGGGACGGCAAAGCCGGTGCCTATGCGATCCAGGGCCTTGCGCAGAGTTTCATTGCGCATCTTTCCGGCAGCTACACCGGTGTCATGGGGTTGCCCCTGCACGAAACCGCGACGCTGCTGCGTCAGTTCGGACTGTTTCCAGTGCTTCACAGCAACGCGCCTCACCGCCTTGTGGCTCACAGCCATGCCGCTGAGGAGCGCGCACCATGACCGAAGAGATTCTGGTCAACGTCACTCCCCGCGAAACCCGGGTTGCGGTAGTTGAGAACGGCATGCTGCAAGAGTTGCATATCGAACGCGGCTGGCGGCGCGGTGTGGTCGGCAACATCTACAAAGGCAAAGTGCAGCGGGTGATGCCGGGCATGCAGGCGGCGTTCGTCGATATCGGCCTGGACCGTGCAGCCTTCCTGCACGCCAACGATATTTTCCGCACCAGCGTCGCGTTGGCCATTGATGCCGCACTGGGCGAAGCCGCACTGGATGGTGAAGGCAACAAACCTGTTATCCCGGTCCCCGCAGCCGCTACGCCGCCGCTGGTGGTGCCCTCCATCACCGAACTGCTGCGCGACGGGCAGGAGATCGTAGTGCAGGTGGTGAAGGACCCGATCGGCAGCAAAGGCGCGCGCCTGACCACCCAGATCAGTATTCCGTCGCGCTACCTGGTGCTGTTGCCGCAGTCCAAGGTCATCGGCGTGTCTTCGCGCATCGAAGAAGAGGCCGAGCGTCAGCGGCTGAAAGCGCTGGTGTCGGGAACAGGTCAGAGCGCACATCAGAACGGCGGCCATAATGGCGGCCAGAACAGTGGTCACAACGTGCATGGGTCGCCCGGTTATATCGTCCGCACCAATGCCGAAGGTCAACCTGCGGAAGCGCTTGCCGAAGACATCGCTTATCTCGGCCGTGTGTGGGCGCTGATCGAACAGAACGTGCATACCACGCCCGTCGGCGGCTGCGTCTACGAAGACCTGAGCCTGCCGATGCGCGCGGTGCGCGATCTGATCCGTCGCGACGTGGAGAAGGTGAAAGTCGATTCGCGCGAAACCTACGACCGTCTGCGCACGTTTGCCGCGCAGTACATGCCGGGTCTCGCCGAAAAGATCGAGCTTTACAGCGGCGCGCGGCCGGTGTTCGATCTGTACGGCGTGGAGGACGAGATCCAGCGCGCGCTGGAAAAAGAAGTACCGCTGAAATCCGGCGGCTATCTGGTGATCGACCAGACCGAGGCGATGACTACGGTTGACGTCAATACCGGCTCGTTTCTCGGTCAGCGCAATCTCGAGGAAACCGTATACCGCACCAATCTGGAGGCCGCGCAGTCGGTGGCGCGACAGCTGCGGCTGCGCAATCTGGGCGGGATCATCATCATCGATTTCATCGACATGATCGATCCGGAACACCGTCGTCAGGTGCTGCGCACGCTGGAGAAAGCGCTGACGCGCGATCACGCCAAGACCACTGTTTACGATTTCTCGCCGCTGGGTCTGGTCGAAATGACCCGCAAGCGTACGGTCGAGAGCCTGCAGCGACAGCTGAGCGAGGCCTGCCACGAATGCAGCGGCCGCGGCACGCTGAAAACCGCCGAGACCGTGACCTACGAAATCTTCCGCGAGATCACCCGAGCGGTGCGTCAGTTCGAGGCCGCGCGGCTGTTGGTCATCGCGTCGCCGAAAGTCGTCGCGCGTATCACCGAAGAAGAATCCACGGCGGTGGCCGAACTGGAGGAATTCCTCGGTAAATCGATCCGCTTCCAGGCCGATGAGCAGTACACGCAGGAACAGTTCGATGTGGTTCTGCTGTAAGCGCACGACCACGCCTTGCGGAGCGTGGGGCTGATGCCCACCTCGCTGCGCCGCCGTCTGCGTCTGGCGCGTCGGGGGCTGTGGTACGTCACCGCCGTGTCGCTGGTGCTGCTGGCCGTGGCTGCGGGCATCGTCAGCCAGCTGTTGCCGCTGGCCGAGCGCCATCCCGACCGCATCGCCGAATGGTTGAGCGCACGCGCTGGGCGGGTGGTGCAGTTTGATCGCGTGCAGACCGAGTGGACCCGACGCGGCCCGCTGCTGCGCCTCGACGGGTTGCGCGTGGGCGAGGGCAAGGATGCGGTCGCGATTGGTGCGGCGGAGATTCTGGTCTCGCAATACGCGGGGCTGTTGCCCGGACGTTCGTTCACCGAGCTGCGCGTGCGCAATCTGGCGCTGACCCTGGTGCGTGCCGATGATGGGCGTTGGCAGGTACGCGGATTGCCGGGGCAGGCGCAGGGCGGCGATCCGCTGGGTGCGCTGGAAGGTCTGGGCGAGCTGCAGGTGATCGACGCGCAGCTCGGGATTTCGGCGCCATCGCTGAACATCGAGGCCACTGTTCCCGAAGTTGACGTGCGTTTGCAGGTGAGCGGCAACCGTGTGCGCAGCGGTCTGCGCGCGCGGATCCGCGGCGACGCCTCGCCGGTCGATGTGGTGCTGGATTTCGACCGAGAGACCGGCGACGGTCGGCTGTACGCTGCGGCCAAAGATGCGGATCTGTCGGCGTGGTCGTCGGTCTTGCGGATCAGCGGCGTGACGATTGCAGCCGGCCGCGGCCGCGCCGAAGTCTGGGCGACCCTGCGCAAGCGTCAGGTTTCGGCGATCAGCGTCGATGGCGATCTGGCGGACGTGCGTCTGCGCGGTGCACCGTTCAATGATGCGCAGACTGCGAAGCCTGCTACAACAGTGCCTGCCGAACCAAACGGCGCGACGGATGCGACGGCACCTGTCGCGGTGTTCGCGCGGCTGCAGGCCGTCGCGCACTGGTCTGCCGACGACAGCGGTTGGCGCCTCGATGCGCCGAGCATGCAGGTGCACGCGCAGGCCGACAGCAAACCGCAGCGACTGGATGGTCTGGTGCTCGCCGGCGGCAAGCGTTACGGCCTGCGCGCCGAACGCATCGATGCAGGCCCATTGTTTTCGGTGATCGCGCTCAGCAACCGGCTGGATCCCGCGCTGCGGCGCTGGCTGGTGTCGGCCAAACCCGGCGCGGTGCTCGAACGGGTGCGCGTGGGCGGCCTGCGCGGCGGCGCGATGACCGCGCAAGCGGTGGTGCGCGGGCTGCAGTTCGCGCCGGTGGGCAACTCCCCCGGTATCAGCGGATTGAGCGGCGATCTGCGCGGCGATGCCGACGCGCTTGCGTTCACCTTCGACCCGAAAGCAGCGCTGCGTTTCGATTGGCCGCGCGGCTTCGGTGCGACGCATGTGGTCGGTTTGCGCGGCGAAGCGATCGGTTGGCGCGAGGGCAACGGTTGGCGGGTGGAAACGCCTGCGCTGCGGATCGACGGCGAAGGCTACGGCGCTGATTTCCGCGGCGGTTTGTGGTTCGAGGGCGACGGCAGCAGGCCGAGGATCGATATCGCCGCCCATCTCGACGATGCTGCTGCGCCCATCGCCAAACGCTTCTGGACGCGGCACACCATGTCGCAGTCCTTGATCACGTGGCTGGACACCGCGCTGATCGCCGGACAGGTGCGCAACGGGCGCGCGGTCATCACGGGCGATCTCGACGACTGGCCGTTCAAGCCTGTCGCGGGTGCGACGCCCAAAGGCGTGTTCGATGCCCGCGCCACGCTCCAGGACATGCGCGTCAAGTTCAACAACGATTGGCCGGCCACGGCCGATATGGACGCCGAGATCGCCTTCATCGGCAACGGTTTCTCGGTGGGCGGCAAGGCGGTGCTGGCGGACGTTGGCATTCGCGAATTCGAAGCGGGGATCGCCGATTTCGCCCAGGGTTCGCTGACCATCGACGCCAGCGCCGATGCCGACGCCGCCAAACTGCTCGGTCTGGTCCGGCAGAGTCCGCTGCAGAAACAGCACGCCAGCGTGCTCGCCACGCTCAGCGCGAGCGGGCCGGCGTCGGTCGATTTCGCGCTGGACCTGCCGCTGCACGGCGGGTCATCGCAGCGGCCGCGGATCGACGGCAACATCGATCTGCGCGGCGTGCGTCTGGCCGAATCGGAATGGAAGCTCGCTTTCGGCGGCGTGAACGGCCGCGCAAGCTACAACCAGGACGGTTTCAGCGCGAACGGGCTGCGTGCGCAGTACGACCGTCAGGACGGACGGCTGTCGCTACGCGCCGGTCCCGGCCACGTGCGCGACAAACGTCAGGGATTCGAGGCCGAACTCGAAGCCTCGATGACCACCGATGATCTGCTCAATCGCAGCAGCGATCTGGCTTGGCTCAAACCGTATGTGAGCGGTCGCTCGCGCTGGACTGCCGGCATCGCGATTCCCGTCGGCAGCGGTGCACGCACGGCGGCAGGCGCTTCATCCACATCAGCAGTACTGGCATCAGCATCGGCTAAAGCGCCGGTTGCCGCGCAGATAACGCGTCTGCAGCTGCGCTCCGATCTTGCCGGAACCACGCTTGATCTGCCGGCGCCGATGGACAAAGCCGCCGGCACTGTTTTACCAACCACGATCGATCTGCAGCTGCCGCTGGGCAAGGGCGAAATAGCCCTCGCCTTCGGTCAGCGGTTTGCACTGCGCGCGAAACAGACCCAGGGCCAGCTCGGCATCCGGGCGGCGTTCGGCAGCGACCGCGTCGTCGAGGCCCCGCCCGCGTCGGGATTGATCCTCAGCGGACGCGCTGCGACGCTGGATGCGATCGGTTGGGTTGCGCTGACCAACGGCGATGGCGGGAACGGCAGCCGGTTGGCGCTGCGTCGTGCCGATGTCAGCGCCGAACGGCTGCTGCTGCTCGGCGCGAATTTCCCCGACACCCGCCTGCAGATCGTACCGGCCAGCGGCGGGCTTGGCGTGCAGCTCGATGGCCCGGCCCTTGCCGGTGCGCTGCTGGTGCCGGACGCCGCGGGCGGCACGGTCGCTGGCCGTCTGCAGCGGCTGCACTGGCGCAGCGCGGGTGGGGCGGGCGCATCGGTAGCGCCAACCGTGAACAGCGCCGCCGCCAACAACAGCAGCGATGTCGATCCGGCAAAGATCCCGGCGATGAATCTGCGCGTCGACGATCTACGCATCGCCGGGGCGACGTTGGGCGACACCCAGTTCCGTTCGCGCGCCACTGCGACCGGGATGGACATCCTGCAGCTGCAGACGCGCACCGCGAAACGGCGGATCGATCTCACCGGCGATTGGAGCGGCCGCGGCGCCGCGGCGCGCACGCAGTTGTCGGCTACGCTGGTCAGCGATGATTTCGGCGCACTGCTCACCGATCTTGGCGTTGGCGGCCGTCTCGACGGCGGCAAGGGCGACGCGCGTTTCGACGCATCGTGGGCCGGCAGCCCGATGGCGTTCCAGGTGGCCACGCTCGACGGCACGCTGAAACTCGACGTCAAGGACGGCCGTCTGGTGGAAGTAGAGCCCGGCGCCCCCGGGCGAGTGCTGGGTCTGTTGAGTCTCGCCCAGCTGCCGCGTCGCCTGACCCTGGATTTCCGCGATTTCTTCTCGAAGGGCTTCGCGTTCAATACCCTCGCCGGCACCGTGCGCTTCGGCGGCGGTACTGCGCGCAGCGACGATCTGGCGATCAACGGCCCGGCGGCGCGCATCAACATCCGCGGCGCGGCGAATCTGCGTGCGCAGACCTTCGACCAGACCATCGAAGTGCTGCCCAAGGCGGGCAATCTGCTTACTGCGGTTGGCGCGATCGCCGGCGGCCCGGTGGGTGCAGCGGTGGGCGCGGTCGCGAACGCGGTGCTGCAGAAGCCGCTGGGACAGGCCGCAGCAAAAAACTATCGCGTCACCGGCCCGTGGAAAGATCCTAAGGTCGAAGTGATTGATCGCCCGAACGCCTCCGCCCGCGGCACATCCAGCGCAGGCAGCGGTCGACCTTGATCGCGTCTGTCTCCGCCTCCACTTCGTACTAGCTATTCCTGTTTACACCACTGAACCACACCGGAACCTCCATGTCCCAGATGCTGCAACTGTCCGAATCGCGCCTGCTCGCACCTGCCGGGTTGGACCATGCCGGTCTAGAACGCGCCTTCGGCCTGCTGCTCGGGCCAGGTATCGACTTCGGCGATCTGTATTTTCAGCATTCGCGCCGCGAGAGCTGGACGATGGAAGACGGCATCGTCAAAGACGGCGTGCATTCGATCGACCAAGGCGTCGGCGTGCGCGCGATCTCCGGGGAAAAGACCGGCTTCGCCTATTCCGATGAAATCCAGTCCGACGCGCTGCTCGCCGCTGCGCGCTCAGCGCGTGCGATTGCCCGCGACGGCGACACCCGCACGCCGGCGTCGTTGATTGTGACCGGCGGAAAGGCGCCGGCCACGCTGTATCCAGCGGTCGATCCAATCGACGCCTATGCCAACGCCGATAAGCTCGAGGCGATGCGCCGCGTTGATCGCATGCTGCGCGCCGCCGATCCGCGCGTGCAGCAGGTGGTGGTCTCGCTGAGCGCCGCGCTGGACACTATTTTTGTCGCGCGCAGCGATGGTGTGGTGGCCGGCGACATCCGGCCGCTGGTGCGCATGAACGTGCAGGTGATCGTGGAACACAACGGCCGCCGCGAATCGGCCAGCGCCGGCTTCGGCGGGCGCCATTCCTACGAAGAACTCTTCGGCGGCGACAAACCCGAACGCTTCGCGCGCGAAGCGCTGCGTCAGGCGCTGGTGAATCTGGAAGCGGTCGACGCGCCGGCCGGCATGATGCCGGTGGTGCTGGGCAGCGGTTGGCCGGGCGTGCTGCTGCACGAAGCGGTCGGCCACGGGCTGGAAGGCGACTTCAATCGCAAGGGCACATCGACGTATGCGGGTCGCATGGGCCAGCGCGTGGCTTCGCCGGGCGTCACCATTGTCGATGACGGCACGCTGCCGGGCCGCCGCGGTTCGCTCAACGTCGACGACGAAGGCACGCCGACCAGTTGCACCACATTGATCGAGGACGGCGTGCTGACCGGCTACATGCAGGACACGCTCAACGCGCGCCTGATGGGCATGCCCGCCACCGGCAACGGTCGCCGCGAATCGTTCGCGCATCTGGTGATGCCGCGGATGACCAACACCTACATGCTGGCCGGTCAGGATTCGCCCGAAGACATGATCCGTTCGGTCAAGCGCGGCCTGTACGCGGTGAATTTCGGCGGCGGCCAGGTCGATATCACCAGCGGCAAATACGTGTTTTCGGCGACCGAGGCGTATCTCATCGAAGACGGCCGCGTGACCGCGCCGGTGAAGGGCGCCACGCTGATCGGCAACGGCCCCGAAACGATGCAGCGGGTGAAGATGATCGGCCACGATCTGGCGCTGGACGACGGCGTCGGCACCTGCGGCAAAGACGGGCAGAGCGTTCCGGTCGGCGTCGGCCAACCTTCGCTGCTGATCGACCAGATCACGGTGGGTGGGACAAAGGCGTGAGCAAGCAGGGGACAGGCAATCGAGACGCCAACATTTGCTGTCATCCCGAGCCAAAGGCGAGGGACCTGTTTTGGCTTCGCGCTGCAGTGACAACAGCAGATTCCTCACCCCGAAAAAGCCGCGGTTCGGAATGACAGCGTTTTTATTCTTCCGGGATGTCCGGCTCGCCGTCGTCGACATCCGGCGCCTTCAACAACTCTCGCAGCTCGCGGAACAGTTCACGAAACGCATGCGGCGGCTTGTTGCGCAGCTTCTCTTCATGCGCGTTGCGCGCGAGCTGGCGCAGGTGCTGACGGTCGGCGTGCGGGTACTCTTCAAGCAGTTCGGTCAGCGCGGTGTCGCCGTTGGCGATCAGCCGCTCGCGCCAGTCTTCGGCGCGATGCAGCATCGCGGCGTCCAGACGCGCGGATTCGCCGCTGGAGTCCAGCGCGTCGCGGATCGCTTCCAGCGTCTCGTCGTCTTCCCGGCGCATCTGTTTCGCCAGAAACTGCAGCTGGCGTTTGTGCGCGCCGTGCGACGGGATACGCCGGGTGTCGTCGATATGCGGAATCAGGCTGTCGGGCACCGGCAGCCGCGCGATCTGCTGCGGCGTCAGTTCGGACAGCTGGCGTGCCAACTCAAGCACTTCCAAGGCCTCGCGCCGCTGCTGACTGCGGCTCGGGGACAGAAATTCACCGGTTTCAAAATCTTTGCCTCTCATGGCGACAGGATAATGCATTGAACGCGATCGTTTCTTCCCCTGCCTCTGCGGCCACCGGCCATGACGACAGCGAAACCCGTCTGGATCGCCTGTCCGATCTCGCCCGGGATCTGCTCGCCCGCGCCCGCGCCCAGGGCGCCAGCCAGGCCGAAGTGAGCTGCGACGAAAGCCGCGGCCTCAACGTCAACGTGCGCATGGGCGCGGTGGAAAGCGTGGAGTCCACCCGCGACCGCTCCATCGGCGTCACCGTGTACTTCGGCCAGCGTAAAGGCAGCGCGACCACCGCCGATCTGCGCCCGGAGAGCCTGGCGGCCACGGTTGCCCAAGCCTGCGCCATCGCAACGCATACCGAGGACGACCCGGCCTCAGGGCTCGCCGATGCCGGGCTGATGGCGACCGACCTGCGCAGCTTCGACAGCTGGCACCCGTGGGCCTTGGAGGCCGATGAAGCGGTGGATCTGGCCCTGGCCTGCGAAACCGCAGGCCGCGACGCGGACCCGCGCATCGTCAATTCAGACGGCGCTTCGGTATCCAGCGGTGCGGCCGTCGGGGTCTACGCCAATTCGCACGGATTTATTGGCCGCGAGCGCAGCACCCATCACAGCATCAGCTGCGCGCTGATCGCAGGCGAGGGCGACGCCATGCAGCGCGATCACTGGTACAGCTTCGCGCTGGCCCGCGAGGATCTGGAAGCGACAGCGGCGATCGGCCGTCGCGCCGCGGAGCGCACGCTTGCGCGGATGGCGCCGCGTTCGCTCGCCACCGGGGACATGCCGGTGCTATTCCAGGCCGAAGTCGCGCGCTCGCTGATCGGGCATCTGGCCGGCGCCGTCTCCGGCAGCGCGCTGTATCGCCGCGCCAGCTTCCTGCTGGACAGCGTCGGCACCGCCGTGCTGCCCGAGTGGTGCACGATCCGCGAGCAACCCTTTCTGATGCGCGGCCTGCGCTCGGGCGCCTACGACGCGGAGGGCGTCGCCACCTGCGAGTCGGATCTGGTGCGCGACGGCATCCTGCAGCGCTATGTGCTGGGCAGCTATTCCGCGCGCAAGCTTGGGCTGCAGACCACCGGCAACGCGGGCGGTCTGTGCAATCTCGACGTCTCCGCCAATGCCGGCGGCCTGCAGGACCTGATCCGCGGCATGGGCACCGGGCTGCTGGTCACTGAGCTGATGGGGCAGGGCGTGAATGCCATCACCGGCGATTATTCGCGCGGCGCGGCCGGGTTCTACGTCGAGAACGGCGAAATCGCCTATCCGGTCGACACCATCACCATCGCCGGCAACCTGCGCGAGATGCTGCGCAACATCGAAGCCATCGGCACCGATGTCGATACCCGCTCGCACATCCGGATGGGCTCGGTGCTGCTGGGGAGGATGACCGTCGCAGGGGAGATTTGACGTTCATACTGTTCATGGCGCACTGCAGCAGTGCTCCGCTCTCCCCCGCCCGCGGGGTTTACAGCAATTCATTCCCGAGGACCCGACATGACAGATATCGACGAAGTGACCACACCGCCTCCATCATCGGCTGGAACCCCCAGTGCCGAAGAACGCCAGTGGGCGATGTTCGCTCATCTTTCTTCGATCCTGGCAGGTCTTCTGACCAGTTTCGTTATTGCCGGAGCAGGCTGTTTTCTCGGCCCGATGGTGATCTGGCTGATCAAGAAAGACAGCATGCCCTTCGTCGATGTTCAGGGAAAAGAAGCGCTGAATTTCAACATCCTCGTCGCGATCATCCTGTTCGTTTTGTTCATATTGACCTTTGTCACGCTTGGTATCGGCATTATTATCACCGGCCCGCTGATGTTCCTCGTCGGCATTTTCTGGCTGGTATTCACGATTATTGCGGGTATCAAGGCCAATAATGGCGAAAACTATCGATATCCGTTCTCGCTGCGCTTGGTCAAATAATCCAGCTGTCCTTTTGGATCCATGGAGCCCCGGCGCGCAGGTCGCGCCGGGGCTTTTTTAGATTTGACTGTTTTTGAGCCCAAAAGCAGAAGCGTCAACCATTCGCCTGCACAGGCGTTTGCGTTGAAGTCTTCCGCATCCGGGCGCACACATGACGAATTCAGCGGTAACCGCAGCCGTCAATCGGTTCGGCCTTGGGGCGGTGCCGGGCGAATTAGCCGAGGCGGGCGACCCGCGCGGCGGGCTGCAGGCGCAATTGCGCATCAATCCCGATATGACAGCGTTCGCGAATCTGCCGGACAGTCTCGAAATCATCCAGCGCCAGACCGAGTATCGCCAGCAGCGCCGACGTGCCCGCAAGGAGGCAGGTGCACGCGCAGCCAACGTCGCCGAAGATGCAATGCCATCCATGACCGCGACCGCAGCTGGCGACGATATCCAGCGCACACCGCTGCAGCAGGAAATCCGTCGCGACGCGATGGCCGACATCGCGCTGCGCTATCGGATCGCCGCCACCACTTCGACGCCGTTCGTCGAGCGTCTGGTGCATTTCTGGTCGAATCATTTCGCTATTTCGATCGACAAAAACAGTGCGCGCCTGCTGGCCGCGCCGATGGAGCGCGAAGCGATCCGGCCGCATGTGCTCGGCAACTTTGCCGATCTGCTGACGGCGGTGGAAAGCCATCCGGGCATGTTGCTATATCTCGACAATGCCGCATCCGTCGGCGATGCCTCCACGCTGGCGCAGCGCGCAGAGCGCCGCGACGCCAAGCGCAAGTTGGGTTTGAACGAAAATCTGGCGCGTGAAATTCTTGAGCTGCATACGCTGGGCGTCGATGGCGGTTACGCGCAACAGGATGTGGTCGAACTGGCCAAAGCGATCACCGGCTGGGGCACGCCGGTGCGGCGGGATACGCAAAGTGGCGCGACTTCTGCGTTTGTGTTCCGTCCGGGAGCGCATGAGCCTGGCGCACGCAGCGTGCTCGGCAAACGCTATGCGGAAGGCGGCGAAACCCAGGGCCGCGACATCCTGCGCGACCTCGCTGTGCATCCTGCCACCGCGCGCCATCTCAGCCTGAAACTCGCACGGCATTTCGTGTCTGACACGCCGCCAGCGACACTGGTCGAACGGATGGCCGCCGCTTTTCTGCGCAGCGGCGGATCGCTGCCGGCCCTGTATCGCGCGCTGATCGATGACGATGCCGCGTGGTCCGCCGACGCGCGTAAATTCAAGACGCCCGAGGATTTCGTGGTGTCGGCGATGCGCGCCGGCGCCATGCAGATGGACCGTCGTCCATTGGTGCTGATGCGATTGCTGCAGCAGCTTGGCCAGCCAACCTTCACGCCGCGTTCGCCGGCGGGGTTTCCCGACACCGCTGCAGATTGGGCCAGCGGCGATGCGCTGCGCAAACGTCTGCAGGCGGCCGGTGTACTTGCCGAACAGCTTGCGACCGCACGCAAACCGGTCGAACTTGCGGCCGATGTGCTGGGCGCAGCTGCAGTGCAGGGGCCTTTCGCCGAACTGCTGCGCCGTGCGGGGTCCCCGCAGGAAGGTTTCGCGATGTTGTTCGCCAGCCCCGCGTTTCAATGGAGAGTGTGATGACCAACCATGACCACAAGACCGATGTCTCACGCCGCCGCTTTCTCGCTACGCTTGGGGGCACCGCGATGCTCACGCTGTGGCCGGGACTGTCGACCGCTGCATCGGGCGGACAGACGCGGCTGGTGGTGGTGCTGTTGCGCGGCGCGATGGACGGCCTGCATCTGCTGCCGCCGCGCGACGACGCCGATTATCTTCGTGCTCGGGGCGCACTTGCGGTACGCGATGCGCTGACGTTGGACGGCAGCTTTGGTCTGCATCCCAAAATGACGTTCGCGCACCGGCTTTACCTCGACAAACAGCTCTTGCCGCTGGTGGCGGTGGCGCCGCCATACCAGCAGCGCTCGCACTTCGACGCGCAGGATTGCCTGGAAAACGGCACCGCTGCACCCGGCGGCGCGCGCGACGGTTGGATTGGCCGCTGCATTCAGAGCATGGCGGCGTCCGAGGGCGTCGCCATCGCCCAGGTGATGCCGCTGGCGATGCGTGGCTCCGAACGTGCCGAGATCTGGTCGCCGCCGCTGCCGCGCGATCTGCCCGATGCGCTGATCCAGCAGCTGCAGCCGCTATATGCAGCGGATGCGCGGCTCGCACCGATGTACGCGGACGCGATGCAAACGGCGGCGACGGAAACGGGGGATAAGCGAGGCGCATTCAGGCTGCCCGACGCGATGTCCGCTGCGGCCAAACGCATGCGTGGGCCGGACGCCGCCCGGATCGCGTTCGTCGAAGACAGCGGCTGGGACACCCATCGCGGTCAGCAGCTCGCGCTGGATCGCAAATTCGGCGAACTCGACGCTGGTCTGCGCGCGATCCGCGAGGGACTCGCCGACGACTGGAGCCGCACTGCTGTGGTAGTGGTGACCGAGTTCGGCCGCACTGTCGCCGTCAACGGCAGCGCCGGCACCGATCATGGCGTCGGCGGCGTTGCCCTGCTCGCGGGCGGCGCGGTGCGCGGCGGGCGCGTCGGCGGCGACTGGCCCGGGCTGTCGGCCGGTGCCTTGCTCGAAGGCCGCGACCTGCGCCCGACCACCGACCTGCGGGCTGTGTTCAAAGGGCTGCTGGCCGGGCATCTGGCGGTGCCGGAAGCGGCGCTGGAAACGCGGATCTTTCCCGACAGCCGCGCAGTAAAGCCGCTGGAGGGGCTGTTGACTTGATCAGGTTTCGGCCTAAAGCGACACGATCGATCTGTCATCGACAGCCGCGATGTTGATTTCGATCCGGAAAAGCACGCCCCTCGCCTCAGGATCGGGATGACATGCTGTTCCGTCTCCCGTCTCCCGTCTCCCGTCTCCCCATCTATGTCTTTGGTTGGCTTGTTTACGCACGCAGATCCCGCATCTTGTATCCGCGCCGGACGGTTCCGGACGCGCATTCCAAAGGTCCGCTTTGGGAGGATTCCGCCATGAACGACACCCTGAACTCCGTGGACACCGCACCGCTCGTTGCGTCGGACATTGCGTCCAGCGATCGCACCTGGGCCGCAGGCGCACATCTGGCAGCGCTGGTTGCCGCCTTCGCGACGTCGTGGTTTGCGGGGATCGCCGGCGCCATCGCCGCGCTGGTGGTGTGGCTGTTGATTCGCGACCGATCCGGCTTTGCCGCTGCGCACGCGAAGGAAGCGCTGAACTTCAACTTCAGCATGTTTCTTTACGCCGCCGCCAGCCTCGTGCTGGTGGTGTTCACCTTGGGCCTCGGCCTGCTGATCGCGGTGCCGCTGTGGATCGCTCTGGCGATCGCCTGGGTGGTGTTCACGATTGTCGCCGCGGTCAAGGCCTACGACGGCGAGATGTATCGCTATCCGCTGACGATTCGTTTGTTCTGATGCGTATCGCTCTGCCGAACAAGACGTGTCGGCAGAGCGGTTCCAGTGCTCTGATTTTCAAAGAGGCAATTAAAAACGCTGCAAACACTGGGCTTGTCATCCCTCCTCAGGCTGCGCCCTCGTTCGGGATGACAGATGTTTTCTGCTCATCGCAGACCGTTCACCGGTCGCGTTCGATTACCTGACGCGCAAGTTGGGCCAACAGGACGGCCGAATTGCCGAATGGCGTCAGCGACGTGTGCATGACCTCGGCGAGTTCCGACAGCTTGGCACGCGACGCTTCGACGCCCATCAACGCTGGAAAGGTCGCCTTGTTTTGCGCCTGATCTTTGCCCGTGGTCTTGCCTAACGTCGCGCTGTCGCTTTCGATATCGAGCAGGTCGTCGCGGATCTGGAACGCCAGCCCCAGCGCTTCGGCGTAGCAGTCGAGCGCAGTGCGCGCACGGTCGTCGGCACTGCCGGCAATCGCGCCCAGACGCACCGCGCAGCGCAGCAGCGCGCCGGTTTTCAGCGCGTGCAGCCGCTGCAGTTCGTCCAATGAAATAGCGCCGCCACGGCCGGTCGCATCGATATCGAATGCCTGCCCGCCGCACATGCCGGCCGCGCCGCTGGCGATGGCCAGCTCGCGTACCATCGCGATGCGCGCGTCGGCCGGCAGCGGCGCCTCCGCAAGCTGCTGGAACGCCAGCGTCTGCAGCGCGTCGCCGGCGAGGATTGCGGTGGCTTCGTCGAAAGCGACATGCACCGTGGGCTGGCCGCGGCGCAGGGCATCGTCGTCCATCGCCGGCAGGTCGTCGTGCACCAGTGAATACGCGTGGATCAGTTCGACGGCGCTGGCCGGCGCATCAAGCGCTGCCATATCCGCAGACAACAAATCGCCGGTGGCATAGACCAGCAGTGGACGCATGCGTTTGCCGCCCAGCAGCGCGGCGTGGCGCATAGCGAACTGTAGCCGTGAGTCGGCCAAGGTGCGGTGGATCAGCGCATGTTCCAGCGCTGCGTCGACACGCTGTCGCCACATCGTGAAGCGTGAAGCGTGATCCGCCGAGCGCGGATCAACCATTGCTGCTGGGGGCATCGCCGAAGGGTTCGGCGCTGTCGGGCTGTTCCGGGTCGCTGAGCAAACGGACGCGCAGTTCGGCCTGTTCCAGCGCCTGCTGGCAGCGGCGGTAGAGACCGACGCCGCGCTCGTAGGCGGCGAGGGAATCCTCCAGGCTCATCTGCCCCTGCTCCATTTTCTCGACCAGATGTTCAAGTGCATCGAGCGACTGTTCGAAGTCGGCGACCGGAGATGCGGCCGAGGCAGCGTCTGCGGCGGTGCCGGCTGTTTCTGTGCTGGATAAAGTCTTTCGGGCCATGCGGCGAGTGTAAGCCTTCAAGGTTTCAGCCGACAGAGGCTGAAACCCGTGTCCACCGCAGCGTTGCGCCCTGCGACTGCAGCCAGTGTTCAAAACCTGCTGAATGGATACGGTCGCCCGCTGCGAGCAGGATGCCGTCGTCTGTGCTCAATAACGGCATGCGTGCGCGTTCCCACGGCGGCACGTTGCGCTCCTGCAGCACATGTTTCAGCGCGTGATGATGGCCGCCGCGATCCCGCAGCAGGATGCGTTCGCCGCCGCGCCGTGAGTGCGCCATCAGCGCGGCGGGGAAACCGTCTGCACCCCGCAGCGCAAGCGCATCGCCGTTCGGAAGATCCAATGGCGCATGCCCATCCCAGCGACAGGACCAGTCCGTCGGCAGTGCGCGTCCGATCTCAACCGCATGCAGGGCATCGCGCCAGCGCCGGATCTCCACGCCGCGCCACGTGAAGCAGGGCATGCGGTCGCGGGCGGGGCCGTCGAACGCTGTACCAAGCAGATCCGCCTCGATCCGGGCGACGCCTTCGGCCGGCAGCGGCGGCCATTCGAGGCTCGCCACCCAGTGGCGCAGCACGCGCGCACGCTGCGCGGCGGACAGCGTGTGCAGGGCCGGCACCGACAGCGATGCTCCGCTGCCCTCGCGCACCGCTGCAAACAACGCTGCGTCCTGCTCGCCCAGAAGTTCGCTGCTTTGGGCGGCCAGCTCGGCGGCGCGGCTGAAAGCTGCATCGGCCTGCGGCCAGCGCTCGCGCAGCAGCGGCAGGACGTGATGGCGCAGGAAATTGCGATCAAGTGCGGTGTCGGCATTGCTGGGATCTTCGATCCACACCAGCGATTGCGCCTGCGCATAGGCCAACAGCGCCGCGCGGGGGGTGTCGAGCAGGGGCCGCCACATCCAGCCGCCGGTGAAGTCTCGCCAAGGTCGCATTGAGGCCAAACCCTCCGGTCCGGACGCGCGAAGGGCGCGCAGCAGGAAGGTTTCGGCCTGATCGTCGCGATGCTGCGCCAGCGCCAGCGTTTCTCCCGCACGCAGTGTCTGTGCGAACACGTCCCGACGTGCCTGTCGCGCCGCGGCTTCCGGCCCCAGACCGCTGCTGCGGTCGACCGTGACCCTAGCGATGTCGCAATCGATGCCGAGGTCTTCGCACACTTGGATGCAATGCGCCGCCCAGGCTTCGGCATCGGCCTGCAATCCGTGATGCACGTGCAGCGCGCGCAGCCCCCGGCCGCGGACCGCTGCGTCGTTCGCCAGTAGATGCAGCAGTACGGTCGAATCCATTCCGCCGCTGTAGGCGACCAGCACGTCCGTCGGTGTGTCCGGAGCGATCAATCGGATGGGCGGCATGGAAGGCATTTCGCCATGCTAACGGCTGCCGGCGTGGACGAGGCGTGATCGCCAGTGTGGCTTGGGCTCAGCTGACGCTGGCCGCGGCTTCGCGCGTCGCGATATCGATCCACTCGCGCTGTTCGCGCTGGTAATACTTCGGCGCCACCCGCGACCGCTTCAACACGGCGTTGAAGACCTCGGACGCCTGCGCCGTTCGTCCCTCGCGCTTCAGCAACAGGCCGAAACGCACGCGCGCTTCTTCACCCGGAAAGCCTTCCACCAGCGCCTCGTATTCCTCAATGGCGGTGCCGACATCGCCCATTGCCTCTAGGCAGCGTGCGTACAGCAGATGTCCCGCGCTGGAGCGGAAGTCCGGGTTGGCTGCGATCAGTGCGTCCAGCGTTTGTCGCGCCTCAGTGTTGAGGTTGAGGGCGAACTGCGAGCGGGCGAGGCCCAGCATCAGCTCCGGATCGGTGGCATACAGGCCACGCATACCGGAGCGGTACAGCTCCGCCGCCTGCTGGTAGTCGCCGCTGTTGAAGCTTTCCTGCGCCAGCCTGCGACGATTGTCGAGGGTGTCGGCTACGTCGAGCTGATGCGTGGCTGCGCGCTTGCGGCGCTCGGGGTCGATACGGTCGTGCGCACCGCGCAGCGCGCGCCGTGCGCCGCGGCTGTTGCGCAGCTCCGGCAGCACTTCCGCAATCAGATAAGCCGCGATGCCGATGTAAGAGCCGATCAGCAGGATGAACAGCCAATGCGACGCCCGGCCGGTGCGGACCGCATGCACGGCACAGCCGATCTGCAGAATCGCGGACAGAATCAATAACGGATGCATCGGCTTCCCCGGCCGGCGTGCCGGTGGCACGCGATCGACGCAGTCTAGTGAGGCCGATGCCGCGGCTCAAGCCGGCAGCGAGCCTGCTATGGTTTGCGCCGCAGACACCCTGCGAGTCCCGATGATCCCGTGATGCAGAACGCCCCGACCATCGCCCTACCGCCGATGCCTCTGATGTCGGACGACGAACGCACCGATGCCGTACGTGCTTTTGCCGATGACCTCGCCCGCCGCCGCACCGTCCGCGATTACGCGCCCACCCCGGTGCCGCGCGCGGTGATCGAACACTGCCTGCGCGCCGCCGGCACCGCCCCCAGCGGCGCCAACCAGCAGCCCTGGCGTTTCGTCGCAGTGCAGGACGCCACCATCAAACGCAATATCCGCGAAGCCGCCGAAGCCGAAGAACGCGAGTTCTACGCACGCCGCGCGCCGGAGGAGTGGCTGGACGCACTCGCCCCATTGGGCACCGATGCCGACAAACCCTTCCTCGACATTGCGCCGTGGCTGATCGGCATCTTCTATGAGCGCTTCGCCCTGGACGCCGACGGCAACAAGCTCAAGCGCTATTACCCCCACGAATCGGTGGGCATCGCCACCGGCCTGCTGATCGCCGCACTGCATCGCGCCGGCCTGGCGACCCTGACCCACACCCCCAGCCCGATGGGCTTTCTCAACGAGATCCTGGGCAGGCCGAAAAACGAAATGGCCTACCTGCTGCTGGTCGTCGGCCACCCCGCGACCGACTGCCAAGTACCGGATATCCGTCGGCTTGCGCTGGACGAATTCGCGAGTTTTCTGTGATCTGGACACCACGGTATGGATAGCGCCACATCGACCAATCCGATCGACTGGACCTTCGAAACGGCGCGTGTCCGTGCGCGACTGGTGGATGAGGGGGATTGCGAGCTGTATCGCGCGCTTTATACCGATCCTGCGGTGATGGCGCAGATTGGTGTAGTGATGAGCGTGGCCGAGTCGGCCGGTGTATTCGAGAAAGTATGCCGCTACAACGTGGAGTGGCCGATGCGGGCGCGTTATTGGCGCTTGTCGGATCAGGTTTCGGACAATGCAGTCGGCATATTGTCGATCATACGTGACGTGAATGATCCGATATTGATTGAGCTTGGATTGATGTTCTTGCCGCGGTGGCAGGGGCTTGGCATCGGGTTGGATGTCTCTGGGAAGATCGTGGACATGCTGATGAATAACCGCTGGAATTTGGACGCTGGGGTCGTGATCGCGCGTCATGCCGCTGTCAACGTCCGAGTGGGGCGGCTTGGTGTCGCCCTCGGGTTTGAAAATATGGCACCGGGTGGCAATGCAATGACTGGGTGGCGTATGACGCGGGCTGAATGGCTGGCCAGACGCGTTCCATGAACGGTTGAGCTGCGAAGTTTTTTGCGAATTTGAACTCGGGAATCGAAATATGAAAGAAAACGGAAGCTATTCTGCGGTTGGCTTGGGCATGATGCTGGGCGCTCACGTCACGCCTCGCTCGCGCAGCGAGATCGAACAGGCGGATATCGTCTTCGGTCTGGTGTCGGACGCCATCGTGGAACTTTGGCTTCAGGAGATGCGGCCGGACATGCGCAGTCTGCAGCCGTTCTACGCCGAGGGAAAACGCCGCACCGACAGCTATCGTGAAATGATTGCCGCAATGATGGTCGAGGTCCGCGCCGGTCGGCGTGTCTGTGGTGTTTTTTATGGCCATCCTGGCGTATTCGCCCAAGTCCCTCATCACACGATTGCTCAGGCACGAGCAGAAGGCTTCGGTGCTGAAATGCATGCTGGCGTTTCAGCTGAAGACTGCCTCTATGCCGACCTGGGGATCGACCCCGGCACCTATGGCTGCCAGCACTACGAAACCAGTCAGTTGATGTTTTATCGACGGAAGATCGATCCCACGGCTTATCTCATCCTCTGGCAAATCGGCTTGGCAGGCGACCGTTCCCTGGCCCGTTTTGGTACGGGTGCACCGTATCGCAGGCTGCTGCTCGATCTGCTTGTTGCTGAAGGCTATCCGGCTGAGCATGAAGTCATTGTCTATGAGGCCGCAACCCTGCCTATCTCGACGCCTCGGATGGAGCGTATGCCGCTCTTGGCGCTAGTGGACGCGGATCTTCATATGCAGACCACCTTGGTGGTGCCCCCCGCACGGCCGATGGAGCGCAACGCGGATATGTTGGATAGAATCGCAGCCATCGATGCGGCCCAAGCGGCACAGCGGATTGGCGCGGGCAAGTAAGAATCTCTGAACCAAGTTCAGTGGATTCGGTCCAAGCCTCAGACTGGTATCGCTTCAGGTGCCCGTGCGGCTTGCAGCCTGTATCGACTGGGATATTTGATGCAATTCAGCATAGATAAGTGGATTTTGAGTGTCGAACGTCATTCGTTTGCTCGAATAGGCTGGCCAAGGACAGTATTCGAAGGCGCAGATGCGATCCGCCATCAGCGCTCTCGCCCTGACTCTGGCTCAGCGCCAAGCGCTTGGTGAATGTGATGTGGTGGCGTTGGTCCCTTCCGTCGATGGGTGTGGTGCAATGCGCTGCGTCGTATTTACACCAGACTGGCTTTCAGGAAATCAGAGCTGGGAGGTATCTGCAACGCCAACGCTATTGTGGTTGGCGTTTTTTGCACAGGTTTTCCCCGGTAAGCTTTAGTGGCATTTCCTAGGTAATCTCTCTCTGTCATGAGACTGGCGTCGGTTTGGCATTTGGATGTTAGAGTGAAGTTGGTCGAAGTGATTGATGTAGATGGTTTTTTCGCATAGCCTGCATGGGCGAATGGTAGCTGCGAGTCTGATGCCTTGGGGAATGCCGTCAATTTCAAGGGCTTGCACAACCTGTTACGCACTACTTGCGATTGGTTTGGCCGACGAACGGTCAAAGCCACGTTGAATCATCAAGCACAATGGGGGAGTCAATGTCGAACGTAATCCAGTTCCTTGAAGCTATGGGAAGTAATTCTGCGGTGGCAAGAATGGGGGCTTTCGAGTATGAAACGGCGGTTGATGCATTGGACTTGCTTGAGAAAGAGCGGCTCTCATTGCGCGCCAGAGACGAGTCACAGTTGCGTAATGCGATGGATGTGGTGATGCCGATGTACTGTTTGATTGCCAGTCCAAATGAGCAGGAAGGCGAAAAAGTACCAGACCAGGAAAATGATGATGACGCTCCGAATGGAAATGAGCCGCCTGTTGGCAACTGAGTTTAATCGCCGTCGCATGATTCGCAACAGGTCGTTCATCCGACCTGCTGCGTCTGCGCTAGTTGTTTTTTTATTGGCCTCCGTAGGGGCTTTCAGCGTTTCGGCTTCCAATAAGGTCGAGACGGTTTTCAAGGAAGCAGACGCGTTACGCAGTTCTGATCCTGCCAAGTTTGAAGAATCCTTGGTGCGGCTGGAGTCTTTGGCCAAACAGGCGACGCCTTTACAGCTTCAGAAGATTGAATATCTGCGAGCTTATCGATCCGCAATGTATGCGGATCAGTTTGACAATGCGATCTCGCAGGCCAAGAGTCTGTATAGCAGAGCCAAAAGTAATGAGCTGCGTTTCAGGGCTGCCACCCTGATTGCGAACACATCAGCTATCAAGCGTGACTTCGCGACTGGTTTGAAGTACATCGGTTTAGCCTTGGACTTGAGAAATCAAGTCAAGGAAAAATCGATCAAGCACAATGGCGTCAACGGAATTGCAATTCTTTATAATCAGATGGGGCAGTTTTCGCTCGGGCGTCAATATGCAAGCGAGGTGTTACGTGATGCGCCCGCTCCGCGGCAGAAATGCTTCGCGAGCAACATCGTTCTCGAATCCGACCAGCGACTGGGTAGTGCGATTGCCGACAATCGATTTGAGTCTGCTATCGAAGAGTGCATCAGGGCGAATGAGCCTGTTGCCATCAATATGACTCGTGCTTTCTGGGCCATAGAGTTGGCTGAAGCCAAGCAATATCCGAGAGCGTTGACTATCCTTGAGACGGCGCTTCCAGAGGTGCAGGCGACTCGCTACCCGCGTTTGATCGCTGGTTTTCACTCGGTTCTCGCAGAAATTAAATTGAACTTGGGTGATGTGAAAGAAGCTGAAGAACATGCGAAAGCTACAGTTGCTTTGGGCGAAGCCATTGCATCTTCAGAGCCATTAGTCAGCGCTTATAAAACGCTGTACCAGATCGCTTCCACAAGAGAGAAACCTTCGGTCGCCCTCGATCTCTATAAACGGTATGCCGAATCGGAGATGGCACACCAGAGTGACGTGAGGGCGCGTGAGCTTGCCTATGAAATCGTCCGGCATGAGACGCAGCAGAAAAATAAAGAAATCGTGCTGCTTCAGCGCAACAACCAAGTCCTCCGGCTACAGCAGACCCTCGAACGCGAGAGCGCGCAGAAGGCGCGCCTGGCGATGGTATTTTTGATGTTGGTGCTCGCGGGCATCATTTTCTGGGCCATCCAGATCAAGCGTCATCAGGGGCAGCTGCAGCGCCTGGCGCAGACCGACACGCTTACGGGGTTGGGCAATCGTCACTACTTCACCAAGAAATCCGAGCGTGCGCTGATAGACGCAGCGCGTGCCGGTGAATCGGCGGCGCTGGTCATGTTCGATCTCGATCACTTCAAGGCGATCAACGATACCTATGGCCACGGTGCGGGCGATTGGGTGCTCAAGCAGGTCGGCAAGACCTGTTCTGCGCACTGTCGCAAAGTTGACTATCTCGGACGTATCGGCGGCGAAGAGTTTGCGGTGCTGCTGCATGGACTTGATTTGTCCACAGCGACGCGCCTTGCAGAGGACTGCCGCTCGCAGCTCGCGCAGTTGGATACACGGGAATGCGGTTATTCGTTCGTCGTCACTGCAAGTTTCGGCGTGAGTTCGACGGCGCAGTCCGGCTACGATCTGTCGCGCCTGCTCTCGCATGCCGACCAGATGTTGTACCGGGCGAAGAACGAAGGTCGTAACCGTGTCTGCGCGTATACCGCCGAAACTGCAGCGGACTACAAGTCGACCAAGCGTTCGCCAACCTTGAGCGTAGTCAGCAGCTAAAAGATGCAGAGCGGATGTAGAGCGGACTTCAAGTCCGCTGCTCATCGCCAAGAAGTAGAGCGGACTTCAGTCCGCTGTTGTTATAAGAAGAGCAGCGGACTGAAGTCCGCTCTACCTGGAGCATGATGCTCTGCAGGATATCCGCTTGATCTCAGGTTTCGACACACAAGATTTTCTGTCGCTGCCGGGCGAGCAGCTCGACGCACTGCAGGCGGCCTATGCGTCGCCGCCGCGCGCCTACCACCACTTTGGACATGTACAGGATGTGCTCGTGCACTATCGTGCAGTCGCTGCGGGGCCGGGATGGCACCGTCCGACCGAGGTCCGGCTTGCGGTGCTGTATCACGACGCCGTGTACGTTGCCGGTCGTAGCGATAATGAAGCTGCATCCGCGCGCCTCGCGCAAGACCATCTCGAACGCTGGGGGGCTGACGTGGACATCAATGCGCAACGCGTTGCCGATCTGATCCTGCTGACCGCACGGCATGGCTCGCTACGTGTCGAAGACGCGGGCAGCGGCGATGCGGGCGAGGATGCGCGTCATTTTCTGGATTGCGATATGGCTATCCTCGGCGCCGCAGCTGAGACATTCGCTGCCTACGACCGCGGCATTGCCGAGGAATACCGCGCCGTGCCGCGTTGGCTGTATCGCATCAAGCGCCGGCAATTTTTCAAGAAGCTGCTCGCGTCAGACAGGATTTTCATGAGCGATTTCTTTCGCGATCGGTTCGAGGCGCAGGCACGACACAATCTCCAGGCCGCGCTGGCCGCTTAGAATTGCGGCATGAACGTAAACCGCCTGATCAAGAATATCGCCGCATACCATTTCGTCCCAGTCGCAGATCCGGATGCGCTTGCCGCACGCCTGCATGTCCGTGCGCAGATCGGCGCACTGCGCGGGACCGTGCTGGTGGCGGGTGAGGGAATCAATCTGTTTCTGGCCGGTAAAGCAGCGTCGATCAATGATTTTCTTGCGTATCTACACGAAGACGCGCGGTTTACAAGCATTTCGGTGAAAGCCAGTCTTTCGGCGGAGGTGCCGTTTGCGCGGCTCAAGGTCAAGGTCAAGTCGGAAATCATCAGTTTCCGCCGACCGGATGCATCGCCCACTGGCGGCCGTGCGCCGACGCTTTCGCCGCATGATCTCGCGCGTTGGATCGAACAGGGCGCCGACGACAACGGACGCCGGCTGGTACTGCTGGATACACGCAACCGCGAGGAGGCCGAATACGGCACGTTCAATAATGCGACGGTGTTGCCGATCGATAATTTCACCGAGTTGCCCGAGGCGGTGCTGGCGCGCCGCGAAGACTTGGCCGACGCCACGGTGGTCAGTTTCTGCACCGGCGGCATCCGCTGCGAAAAAGCTGCGCTGTGGATGCGTGGGCAGGGCATGGACAACGTCCTGCAGCTGGAAGGCGGCATCCTGGGCTACTTTGAAGCGGTTGGCGGGTTGGGCTATACCGGCAGTTGCTTCGTATTCGATGATCGCATCGCGCTCGATGCCACCTTGGCTCCCATTTCGCGTACGAAAGAGGCAGAATCCGCCATCGGTCCGGAGACTGCGCGCTGAGCGCGTCGACGGCGGCAACATATTTGCGCGCTGGTCGGGTGCGCACTCAACGGGAGATCGTGTATGGCGGATGTCGGCTGGATCGGCCTGGTACTGGCCATCGTGGCTGCGTACTTCGCGATCAAAGTGGTGAAGTTCGTATTCAAACTGTTCTGGTGGGCCGCGATGCTGTTCGGCGCTTATTGGTTTCTGGCGCCGACGTTGGGACTGCCGCGACCGTTTTGAGTGCGTCTCGATCAATAGACGCACTTTTGACACTGAAACAAGGATTTCAGTGCATCAGCGGTTCCGACTCATCCGTTCGCAGCACTGGATACAGCCCGTAGCGTTCGTCCCATGCGCTATGCAGTCGATAGAAGAATTCCAGCCGCGCCTGCGGGTCTGCGGCGAAGAGCGCATCTTCCTTCAGCTTGCGCTCGAAGCGCTCACGCAGTGCAGGATCACGCATGAGCATTTCGCGGGCCACTTCTTCAGCGACGTAATCCTCCATATATTCTTTGCGTTCGAAAGCATTGTTGAAATGCCCCCAGGCTAGCATCGAGTCGGGCGCCAGCGGTTCGAGCAGCGCCATGATCAGTCGTGCTTTCGGCTGCGCGATCGGCACGAACAGTGCGCCGCTGCCGATGGCGTGTGTTTCGCTTTTCCACACACCATCAACGGTGAGCCGCTGGTGGCTTTCCGATGACGCAGCGGCGAACACCGGCGTCTCGTCACGGAACGCTTCAAGCTTGGTTTGCGGCATCGCATGCGTGATCCTGTCGAACGCGATGTCGTGCTGCCGAAGTTTTGCGGCGACCAAGCCGGCGTAGACGGGAGAGACGAAGTAACCGCCCTTCGGTGCGGTGACGCTTGCAGCGGGCACGATCTCGTCGCGCAGCGGCACTTTCCAGACTTGCGGCTTCGTATCGTCGTAGCGTGTCATCAGCGCGCCGGAGACGTCAGACAGCGTGCGGCTATAGGCATAGCCGCGGAAATCGATCGTGCGGGCCGTGTCGGTTGCCGTCCAGGCCAAGGGCACCGATTGGCCGCCCAGTGACTGCGCGCGATGATCGGCATCATCTGCGATCCTGCGCCAGTCAGCACCGTGTTGCGCTGCCAGTTCAAGCACAGCGACCACTGTGTTGCGGGTGATGCGCACGCGGGTCGGATAATCCTTCCAGGCATGGGTTTCGACCAACATCGCCATACGATTGCGCAGGTGAAAATAGCCGATGGAAAAACGCGGTGGGGACACGCCGTCTACGAAGCCCGAAGCCGGGTTGTCGTCTTCGACGAAGGACGGATAGAACGCGACCGGCAGCGAGCCTGCTTTGCGCAGTGCTGCGATGGTGCCATCGCGCAGGATACGTCCCGCGTCGCGCAGCGCTTCGTCGCCGGCATGCAGCGGTTCTACCTGGATCGAAACATCATGCTCGAATTTAGCGCCGTTGGTGACGTGCAGATCGATGGTGGCGATCGGATCCCATGCATTCACCAGCGCGAGCATGGCCTGCATCTCAGGTGTATCGGCCTTGGCGTAATCGCGATTGAGGTTGTAGTTCTGTGCCGTGGTACGCCAACCCATTTCGGCTGGGCCGTTCTGATTGGGCCGGTTCCATGCGCCGAAGCGCTCGTGGCCATCAATGTTGAACACCGGGACGAACATCAGCACGAGTTTGTCGAGTGCGCCGCGCGCGGCCTGACCTTCAAGCACCTGTCGAAGCGCAAGAAAACCTGCGTCTTTGCCATCAATCTCGCCGGCGTGGATCCCGCCCTGTATCAACACCACCGGAACGCCCGCCGCCCTTGCGGCCTCTGCGCTCAACGCACCGCTGTCGCTGGCGATCAGCGCTTTCATCGGCCGGCCTTCCGGCGTAGTGCCGAAGTCGATGCAGCGGACCCTGTCCGGATAGCGCCGCGCGAAGGCATCGCACAGCGCGATCACTTCGTCATAGCGGCCGGTGCGTGCGTAACCGCTGCGTTCGGCTTCGGTGTTGAGTGCAGGCGTTGCGGCCGATGCGGCGTCGGTGAAGTGGGCTGCCGCTATCAGCAGGAGCGACGCGATCAACAGGGCAGGGCGCATGGTGGGATAGGACCGGAAATGACGAGCCATTGTGCCGCTATCGGCCCGGCTGCGGACATGTCGATGGTCATGCGCGATCAGCTCGCGGGTCATGCGAAAATTGGTGCCTTGATGCCGGAGCAGCCATGAAGCCCTTGAACTACACGCTCTATTATTCTCCTGGATCAGCCAGCCTTGTCGTTCACTGGATGCTGATCGAGTTGGACGCGCCGCATACGCTGGTGCTGGTCGACACCGCTGCGGGCGCGCAGAAGCAGCTGGAGTATCTGGCGCTGAATCCAAACGGCGTGGTGCCGACGCTGATCGTTAACGGCACGCCGCATTACGAGGCCGCCGCGCTGTTGATGCATTTGGCCGATGCCTTCCCGGACGCGATGCTCGCGCCATCGCTGGCGGACCCGGAGCGCATCGCTTACAGCCAGTGGATGTTCAATCTCGCCAACATGGTGCAGCCATTGTTCCGGCAGTGGTGGTATCCGCATGAGCCCGCGGGCGAGGCCAATGCTGAGGCCGTGCTGCAGTGCGTGCAGCCGCGGATCGAAGCGCAGTGGCAACGCATTGATGCGCATCTTGCTGCGCATGGGCCGCATCTGTTGGGCGACCGCCTGACCGCCGCCGATTTCTATCTGGTAATGCTGATGCGCTGGTCGCGCAATATGCCGAAGCAGGCCATTGCCTGGCCGCATCTGGCGGCGCTGGCGGCCCGACTGAAGGCGCGGCCGTCGTTCGCAGAGCTGTACGCGCGTGAAGGCTTGACGGAGTGGGTTTGAGCCAAGCCTTTTGAACCGCACTTGCGCCGCAGCGCCGTTCAAAGACATGCGCCCACGACGTTTTCCGCACTACACTCCCAAATTCCGTGCCCGCCGAGTCAGCGGCGGCCCCGTTCATCACGATGAGACCCGCACATGACCGCTGAAGCGACGCACGCTGGAGATCGCGCCAGAGACCCGGCAAAGCTGCCCCGCCAGATTCCCTACATCATCGGTAATGAGGCCTGCGAACGCTTCAGTTTTTACGGGATGCGCAACATCCTGGTGCAGTTTCTGATCAGCAGCGTGATTCTGTCCTATCTGCCCGCCGCCGAACGCGAGGGCATGGCCAAGGAAGTCTTCCACAGCTTCGTCATCGGCGTGTACTTCTTCCCGCTGCTCGGCGGCTGGCTGTCGGATCGATTCTTCGGCAAATACAACACCATCCTCTGGCTGTCGCTGCTGTACTGCGTCGGTCATGCCTGTCTGGCGGTTTTCGAGGGCAACCGCACTGGATTCTATGCGGGCCTGTTCCTGATCGCGCTCGGCTCAGGCGGTATCAAACCGCTGGTGTCGTCGTTCGTCGGCGATCAGTTCACCCAATCGAACAAGCATCTGGCGAAGATCGTCTACGACGCATTTTATTGGACGATCAATTTCGGTTCGTTCTTCGCTTCGCTGTTGATGCCGATTTTCCTGCGCGAATACGGTCCAGCGATTGCGTTCGGTATTCCCGGCATTCTCATGTTCATTGCCACCGTCATTTTCTGGATGGGCCGCGCCAAGTACGTGAACATGCCGCCTTCGCCTCCCGATCCGCATTCCTTCCTCAATGTGGTCAAGACTGCGCTGCGCGGCGGCGACACCGGCAAAGGTGCGGGTAGTCTGATGGCGATGGCCGGTCTGGCGATCGCCGCGACGTTGCTGCTTGGCTGGGCTGTGTCGCCAGCATGGTGGCCGAAGGGGTTCGGTTTCGTGATTTCGTTCTGCCTCGCATTGGGCGCGGTACTGCTGTTGGGTGGCGTCGGCACTGCGATGCAGCTGGAGCGGGCGCGCGGCCTGCATCCAGATCCCGCGGTCGATGGTGTGCGGGCGGTGCTGCGGATCCTGATTATTTTCGCAATTGTCAGCCCGTTCTGGTCGCTGTTCGATCAGAAAGCTTCCACATGGGTGATACAGGGCAAGACCATGATGATGCCGCACGACATGTGGTGGTGGCCGAGCTGGCTGGTCAAGGAAGCCGGGCAGATGCAGGCGCTGAATCCGCTGATGGTGATGGCGCTGATCCCATTCAATAATCTTGTGCTCTATCCGCTGCTGACGAAGCTGGGCTTCAGGGTCACTGCGCTGCGCCGGATGGGCTTCGGCATCGGGTTTTCGGGCTTGGCCTGGGTCGCGGCCGGCATGATCCAACTCTCAATCGACGGCGGTGACCCGGTGTCGCTGGCCTGGCAGATCGCGCCCTACGCACTGCTGACTTTCGGCGAAGTGCTGGTGTCGGCCACCGGCCTTGAATTCGCCTACAGCCAGTCGCCGCCGAAGATGAAAGGCGTGATCATGAGTTTCTGGATGCTCTCGGTGACGTTCGGCAATGTGTGGGTATTGCTGACTAACGCGGCTGTCCGCAACGAAACTGCGATGGCGCAGATCGCAACGACAGGGCTCAGCGAAAACGCGTTTCTGATGTTCTTCTTCGCCGGGTTCGCATTCGTAGCGGCGCTGATTTTCGCTTGGTATGCGAGACGTTATCCGCTGCAGGATTATTACCGTGAGGCTTGATCGCAGGTTGTTTGAGCGCACGTTGCTGTATGGCATGTCGCGGGATGGCACATCACGTCATTGCCGCGCAACAGTCAAGCAGGGCAGGGGATGAGCGGCTACATCACACTTGCGCTGGTCGCTGTCACCGCACTGGTGTCTTGGCAGGCTTGGGAACGCCCGCAGTGGTTTGATCGTCTGATCCTGTGGCCACCGGCGATCGAACGCCAACAACAATATGACCGACTGCTCACGCACGGTTTCATCCATGCCGATGGTATGCATCTGATCTTCAATATGGTCACGTTGTATTCGTTCGGGCAGGCGATGGAGCGCTATTTCAGCGATCGCATCGGGCCGGTTGGATACCTGCTGTTCTATCTGTCGGCGATAGTGATCGCCATCCTGCCGACTTACATGCGGCATCGCCACGATCCCGGCTATCGCAGTCTCGGGGCTTCGGGCGCAGTTTCGGCGGTTTTGTTCGCGTCGATCCTGCTCGACCCTTGGATGGGGATTTATTTATTCCTGATTCCGATCCCGGTGCCAGCGTTTATTTTTGCTGGCCTGTACATCGGTTACAGCGTGTGGATGGATAAGCGAGGCGGTGACAACATCAACCACAGCGCGCACCTTTGGGGCGCACTCTACGGTGTGATGTTCACGGTTCTGCAGCAGCCGGCGCTGGCCGGCCAGTTCTTGAGCCGTCTGGTCAGCCCCGCGTTGGGCGGAGACTGACCAGACGGTATCGCATCAAGCTGCGTAGGCGGAATATGTGAACTCGCCGCCGTAGGTTTGCTGCAGGCGTTTCTGGATCACGTGATCCAGCAGTTGGAACTCGCGGGTGGTGGTATCGCCTTGTCGCGAGAGATCGTAGAGCCGCGCGACGATGGTGTCGTCGCTGACGTTGGCTGCGGCGGGAGTATCAAGTTGCATGGGGACTCCTCAGAGAAGTTAAGGTGTCGATATTGGAATGGTGGAGCACGCTGCACGGGTGTTTCAAAGAAGTCATCAAGCACGAACCGTGCCAGCGACTTTCACGTCTCGAAAGCCGCCTGTATCTGTCGCAATGTGTCAGCTTTCAGCCCGATGCCGGCCGCCATTGACTCGGTTGGGCGCATGTCGGGTGGCGAGCGCTTTTGGGCACGTTGCTTGTCGAACCGCTTGTAAAACAGGCAGATTCAGGTCTAACCAATGACGCACGGGCGTTCTTTGCCGGGTTTCAGCCCACTGGTCCAGCAAACTTCGCCTTCCTGCTTCCCAAAACCGTGACGATGTGGTGTATGGTAGCCACACTGTTCCAAGCGGGATCACGGTACATCGTGGCCCGATGCGGTAGATCCAAGGTTGCAAGCCGTCAGCGGCCCGTCCTGAATTCCTTTTAAAGGCTTTCCCGACGGGGTTTCACTCGGTCAAGCCCAGACGATCCGCTCATCGTTCGCGTTACCCCTGGCTAGACAGTCGCGGCGCCGAAAGGCTCCGTGTATGTACCCGACTGTTTATGTTTATGAGGAGTAACACACCATGTCCGATCGTCAGAGTGGAACCGTCAAGTGGTTCAACGATGCCAAGGGCTTTGGCTTTATCACCCCGGAAAGCGGCCAGGATCTGTTCGTACATTTCCGTTCAATTCAGGGCAATGGTTTCAAATCTCTGAAAGAAGGTCAGCAAGTGACCTTCAAGGTTGTGCAGGGCCAGAAAGGCCTGCAGGCCGACGAAGTTCAGGCGCTCTAATCGTGCGCTTATGAAACATAGCCCTAGGCGTTCACGTCTAGGGCTTTTTATTGGTTCCACCGGGTCCGGTATCGGCTTCGAAAAGCCCGCCGTGTATCCATCCAACTATCTATTTTAGGAGTAGCACCATGTCAGATCGTCAGAGCGGCACCGTCAAGTGGTTCAACGATGCCAAGGGTTTTGGCTTCATCACCCCGGAAAGCGGCCAGGACCTGTTCGTCCATTTCCGTTCGATCCAGGGCAATGGCTTCAAGTCCTTGCAGGAAGGCCAGAAGGTCACCTTCAAGGTTGTGCAGGGTCAGAAGGGCCTGCAGGCCGACGAAGTCCAAGCGGTCTAATATCCGCTGATGAAACAGGGCCCCGGGCGTTCGCGCCCGGGGTTTTTTATTGTCTGCAGGTTTGATTGCCCGGTATTGTGTTGAACGGTTTTCGGTCCGTGCGCCTCATCCGTTATCCTGAATGTTCTCGGTTCGCTGAGGCAGCTGACGTTGCCGCCAGAAACAACTCCACAGAAACAATCTTCCATGAGTTACGCCATGTCCAAGTCGATTCGTTTTCCGCTCGCGGCCGTGTTGAGCGCTGCAGTCCTGCTGGCCGCCTGCAACAAGGACCGGGATGTTGCGCCGAAGCCAAAGACCGAAGTTGGAGCGCCGGCCCTGGCGCCAACAGCGCCAGCCGCGCTGAAAGATGTGATCGAAAACGATGCCCGATACATCATCGGCATCAGCTATCCGCCGGATGCTTCCAAATATCCCGGGCTGGCGCAGGCACTGCGTGGCTACGCAGACACCGCGCGCGCCGAGCTGCTGAAAGCGGTGACCGCTAGCGATCCTGCCAAGCAAAACGGCCCTTACGACCTCACCCTCAATTTCACCCTGCTTGCGGAGACCCCGGAGATCGTCGCGGTGGCTGGTGATGGGAGCAGCTTTACCGGCGGAGCCCACGGCACGCCGCTGGTCGCGCGTTTTGTATGGTTGCCGCAGCAGAATATGCTGTTGTCTTCCGACAGTCTGTTCGGCGATCCGCGCAGCTGGCGCGCCATTTCCGATTACACCCGCGAGCAGCTCCATGCTGCGCTGTCGCAGCGCGTGGATGGCGACGAATTGCCCCCGGACGAACGCGCCGATGTCATACGCTCGGTCGGCAGAATGATCGATGACGGCACGGAGCCGGTTGCAGCCTCGTTTGCCGCATTCGAACCGGTGCTAGCGCCCGACAGCGACAAGCTGATGGGCCTGCGCTTCGTGTTTCCGCCGTATCAGGTCGGGCCTTATGTCGACGGTGTGCGTACGGTCGAAGTGCCCACCGCCGTGCTGATGCCCCACTTGGCGCCGCAACATCGCGGCATGTTCGTCGTAGTCAAGCCGTTGGTGTTGCCTTCGGCGCAAGATACCTCAGCTGCGCAGCCGACACAGTAAGCCTGAGTTGTGGAATTCATCCGCTATGGCGAATCCATTGCGGCTGACAGCACCGCGCCGCAGTCGCTTTCGAGTTTCAGATCGTAGAGATGATCCGCGCGGGTCTGTCCGCGATTGAGAATCGCGATGGGTGCGCCGCGTTCGTGTGCCATGCGTGCAAAGCGAAAACCCGAGTACACCATCAGCGATGAGCCGATGACCAGCATCGCATCGGCGTTATCGAGTGCGCCGACTGCCTGCGCATAACGCTGGCGCGGCACGTTCTCGCCGAAGAACACGACCTCCGGTTTGAGCATGCCGCCGCACAGTACACAGTACGGCGATTCGAACGTCGCGACGGCGGCGGCATCGATATCGGCATCGCCGTCCGGCGCCACCGCCGATGCATGCGGACTCCAGCCGTGATTCGCAGCCGCCATCAGGGTCTGCAGCGCGGTCCGCGGCTGTTCGTCGCCGCAGCCCAGGCAAACCACGCGATCCAGCCGTCCGTGCAAATCGATCACATTGCGGCTCCCGGCGCGCTGATGCAGCGTGTCGACATTCTGCGTCACCAACGCGGTGATGCGGTCTGTGTGCTCGAAAGCCGCCAGTGCCCGATGGCTCGCGTTCGGCTGCGCGTTGGAGAAGCTCGGCCAGCCCACGAAACTGCGTGCCCAGTAGCGGCGATAGGTGGAGGGGTCGCCGACCAGCGCCTGATAGGTGACCGGCGGCGGCCGTTTCCATGCGCCGTCGGTGTCGCGATAATCAGGAATGCCCGACGCAGTGCTGACCCCAGCGCCGGTGAGTACGAAGATACGTTCAAAACGATCCAGCCATGCGCGCAGCGCGTGGGCATCGGCGAGAGTGGAATTGATGTGCGGGTCTAGAAGCGAATGCGGCATGGGTGCAGCTTATGTCATTCCTGCGATGAGAGAACACCAGAAACGACACCGCCCGGACGAACCGGGCGGTGCGATACCACGATGGCGTTGTGATCAGTTCGTGGTCAGACCGCGACGCTTCAACAGCGGTTCGATCTGAGGATCACGTCCGCGGAACTGCTTGAACGTGGTGATGGCGTCTTCCGAACCACCCCGGCTGAGCAGCTTGGCGCGGAACCAGTCGCCGTTCTTGCGGCTGAGGCCGCCGTTCTCCTTGAACCACTCCACGCTTTCCGCGTCCAGGACTTCCGACCAGATGTAGGCGTAGTAGCCGGCCGAATAGCCGCCCATGATGTGGCTGAAATACGTGGTGCGATAGCGCGGCGGCACTGCGTAGAAATCGGTGCCGTTCTGCTTCATCGCCGCGGCTTCGAACGCGATCAGATCCTTGCCAGCCGGAACTTTGTCGACGGTCAATTGATGGTAACTCTGGTCGAGCATTGCGGCGCCCAGGTATTCGGTGGTGGTGAAGCCCTGATTGAACTTCGATGCCGCCAATACCTTGTCCAGCAGTTCTTTCGGCATCGGTGCACCCGTCTGATAGTGCTTCCCGTAGTTGGCAAGCACCTCCGGCCAGTCGGCCCACATTTCGTTGACCTGCGACGGGTATTCAACGAAATCGCGCGGTACGTTGGTGCCGGAGAAGCGCGGGTACTTCACGTTCGAGAACATGCCGTGCAGCGCATGACCGAACTCATGGAACGTCGTGGTCACTTCGTCCCAGGTCATCAGCGTCGGTTCGCCGGCCGGCGGTTTCGGGATATTGAGGTGATTGGCGACTACCGGCAGATTGCCGGTCAGGCCCGACTGCGAGACGTATTCGTTCATCCATGCGCCACCGCGTTTCGATGGGCGTGCGTACATATCGGCAAGGAAGATCGCCAGCTGTTTGCCGTCGGCGTCGTACACGTCATACACCGTGACATCGGGGTGGTAGACCGGCAGATCAGTGCGCTGCTTGAAGCTCAGGCCGTAGAGTTTGTTTGCAGCAAAAAACACGCCGTTTTCCAGCACATTCTTCATTTCGAAGTAGGGCTTGAGCTGCGATTCATCGAAGTTGTAGCGGGCCTGGCGCACCTTCTCGGCATAGAAGGCCCAGTCCCACGGCTCCAGCTTGAAACTCGGCTGGCCCTTGGCTTTCTGCTCCGCGTCGATCGCCGCCTGCATGTCCACGGCTTCGCGCTTGGCGTTGGCGACGGCAGCCGGAGCGAGCTTCATCATCATCGCGTTGACCGCCTCGGGGCTGCGGGCGGTTTCGTCTTCAAGTACGAAGGCAGCGTGATTGGCATATCCCATCAATGTTGCGCGTTCGGCACGCAGCTTGAGCACCTGCGATACCTCGCCGGTATTGTCGAACTCCCCGCCTTGGCTGCCGCGTCCGATTGACGCCTTGTAGACGCGTTCGCGCAGTGCGCGGTTTTCGAGCTGGGTGAGCACCGGCTGGCCGGTCGTGTTGAGCAGCGCGATGACGTATTTGCCTTCGAGCTTGCGCGCTTTTGCAGCTTCGACCGCAGCCGCAATCTGGCCTTCCGACAAGCCCGCAAGTTCTGCTTTGCTGTCGACGACGACCGCCGCAGCATTCACTTCAGCCAGCACGTTCTGGCTGAATTTGGTGCCCAGCGTTGCGAGTTCGCTGTTGATCTCCTTGATCCGCGCTTTCTGGGTTTCAGTCAGATTCGCGCCGGCGCGGACGAAGTCGGTGTAGTAGCGTTCGATCAGGCGTACACCTTCAGCGTCCAGACCAAGCGATTGACGGCGATCATGCAGCGATTTGATCCGTGCAAAGAGTTTGGGATTCAGCGAAATAGCGTCGCCGTGCGCTGAGAGCCTGGCAGCATAGTCACCCTGCAGTTTTTCGCGCGCGTCGTTGGTGTCGGCGCCGGTGAGATTGAAAAACACGGCGGCTGAGCGGCCCAGCACTTGGCCGGTTTTTTCCATCGCAACGATGGTGTTGTCGAATGTGGCCGGCTCGGCGTTGTTGGCGATCGCCTCGACTTCCTTGATCTGCTCGGCCATGCCTCGGTCGAAGGCCGGACCGAAGTCGCTGTCCTTGACCTTATCGAACGGCGGGTATTTCAGCGGCAGGGTGCTTTCGGCGAAAAACGGGTTGTCTTGAGCGGCGGGTGCGGGCATGTCGGTCTTGTCGTTGGCGGCGTAAGCGGTCGGTGTGCTGGCGCAGCCGGCCAGGCCGGCAGCGATGGCCAGCGCCAGAGCGCAGGCGATTGGGCGGGTCATGGGCGATCCTCGAAGCTTGGGTGCAGGCGGAATTGCAAAGAACAGGGTAACGGAAGGGGCAGCCCAAGGCCCATGACGAAAGCCATGTTGCAACCACATTTCCAATTGTGTGCACGCTGCAACACGCTGAATTGACGAATTGTTTACAATTCTGCCACCCGAACAGTGTGCCGTTTGCCCGGAAATACCGCAGCCCGGCGCGCGTTACTCGACTCCCGTTTGTTTCCAATGTTTTCCATCAGCCAGGATTTCACCTATGACCTACTCCCATCAAAACAATCGCCGTGCGCTGCGTTACGGCGGACTTGCTGCCGCCATTTTCCTCGCCCTGCCGGCCATGGCTCAGGACACCGCCGCCGAGCCGGGCGCACCTGAGCTGGACGCCATCACTGTGACCGCACAGCGCCGGGTCGAGAACATCCAGGACGTGCCGATGGCAATCACCACCGTCGACCGCGAAAAACTCGAAGTGCTGACCGCCAGCGGCGACGACATCCGCCTGCTGTCGGGCCGCCTGCCGAGCTTGAACATCGAGTCTTCGTTCGGTCGCGCGTTCCCGCGCTTCTACATCCGCGGTTTGGGCAACACCGATTTCGACGTCAACGCCTCGCAGCCCGTGTCGCTGGTTTACGACGGCGTGGTTCAGGAGAATCCGATCCTCAAGGGCTTCCCGCTGTTCGATCTGGACCAGGTCGAAATGGCCCGCGGCCCGCAGGGCACCCTGTTCGGCCGCAATTCGCCGGCCGGCGTGATCAAGTTTGAATCCGCCCGCCCGGAAGAAGATTTCGGCGGCTATGGCCGTATCGGCTACGGCTCTTACAACACGATCAACGCCGAGGGCGCGATTACCGGCTCGCTGGGCGAAACCGTGTCCGCACGCGTTTCGGTGCAGCGTCAGCAGCGCGACGATTATGTCGACAACACGCTCGACGGCGGCAGCGACGATCTCGAAGGTTACGAAGACACTGCGGCGCGCGTGCAATTTCTGTTTAAGCCCAGCGACACCTTCGAAGCGCTGTTCAATGTGCATGCGCGTCAGCTGGAAGGCACCGCCCGCCTGTTCCGCGCCAACATCATCCGGCCCGGCACCAACGAGTTGATCAGCGGCTTCGATCGCGATGAAGTGTCGATCGACGGCGTCAACAAGCAGGATCTCGACCAGATCGGCGCCAACCTGCGCATGCGTTGGGATCTGGGCCGAGTGAGCCTGTACTCGATCACCGGCTACGAAAGCGTCGACGCGTTCAGCCGCGGCGATATCGATGGCGGCTTCGGTGCAGCTTTCCTGGGCCCGGGCAACTTCGGCCCCGGCTTCATTCCGTTCCCGGCCGAGTCCGCGGATGGTCTGCCGAATCATCGCCAGTACAGCCAGGAATTCCGCGTCGAGTCCAACGAATGGGGCCGCTTCGACTGGCAGGCCGGCCTGTTCTGGTTCGACGAATCCATCAACGTCGACAGCCTCAGCTACGACAGCCTGGCCGCCGGCAATCCGCGCAACGGATATGCCACCCAGCGTCAGGACAACACTGCATGGGCGGTGTTCGCCTCCGGCGATTTCGACGTGACCGAGAAGTTCAAACTGCGTGCCGGCGTGCGTTACACCGACGACAAGAAAGACTTCGTCGCCGAGCGCGTTGTCGGCCCGTTTGGTCCGCCGATCGCACCGATCACAGTCAGCCCCAGCGATACCGACGTCAGCTGGGATCTCAGTGCGGTGTATGAAATCAACGACAACATCAATGTCTATGGCCGCGTCGCCCGCGGGTTCCGTGCGCCCAGCGTGCAGGGCCGATTGATGTTCGCTGACGCCACACTGCCTGCCAGCGAGCTGGTTACTGTGGCCGACACCGAGACCGTGCTGTCATACGAAGCTGGCGTGAAGGCACAGCTTTGGGAAAATCGCGTGCGCCTCGGCTTCGCGCTCTATCGCTACACCGTCAACGACCAGCAGCTCACCGCCGTGGGCGGCAACGCCAACGTCGCCCGTCTGGTCAACGCGGACCGCACCGTGGGCCAAGGTGCGGAACTCGATGTGCAGGCGTGGTTGAGCAACAACCTGTACGTCACGTTTGGCGCCAGCTACAACGACACCGAAATCCAGGATGCCGCACTTGCAGTGTTCGGCTGTGGCGGCGGGTGCACCATGCGCGACCCGGCCGGCACTGTGCCGGGCACATTCCGTATCAACGGCAACGCCCTGCCGCAGGCACCGAAGCACGTCTACAACGTCACCGCGCGCTACGGTATCCCCACCAGCCACGGCGAATTTTTCGCATACACCGATTGGGCGTATCGCAGCAAGGTAAATTTCTTCCTGTACGAATCGACCGAATTCACCGGCGATCCACTGCTCGAAGGCGGCTTGCGCCTTGGCTACGCCTGGAACGACGGCGGCTACGAAATGGCGGTGTTCGGCCGCAACATCACCGACGAGGAAACCATCGTCGGCGGCATCGACTTCAACAACTTCACCGGCTTTCTCAACGAACCACGGACATGGGGTGTAGAGTTCAAAGCAAGGTTTTGATCGCTAGAAGAATTGCTATAAAACTCGACCCGGTCTGCGGCTTTGCAGATCGGGTTTTTATATGGACGGTTTTAAAAAGAAGGGTCTTCTTGCGGTCAGCGCTTTCATGCACTGTATGAATAAAGGCTCTTCGTGAATTCGTGTGGGTAAATTCCACCCGGATCACAGCTCCGGAAGCTGGCAGGTGAGTATCTTCAGCCGCAGATACGCTTCATCGCGCAGACCATAAGCTCGACGCTGGGTGACCCGGATCTTGTTGTTGAATCCCTCTACGAAGCCCAGTGCGACTTTGTTCTGCGGATTGCAGTACTGCACGAATGCTGAACCGCCCCGTCTTTCCCGGAGGCTCCAACTCTTGAGAGGATGGAGCAATGACAAAGCAGACGAAGTATTCCCCGGAAGTGCGCGAGCGGGCAGTTCTGATGGTGCTCACGACGTCCCCCAGTTTTGAGTAGCACGGCGATATGGAGTCCAATTCCCCAGACGAAGGAGATTGGACGTGAAGAAGCGTTTTTCAGAAGAGCAAATCATTGGCTTTCTACGTGAGGCCGATGCCGGCATGGCGATCAAGGAGTTGTGCCGGCGGCACGGCTTCAGCAAGGCCTCGTATTACTTGTGGCGTAGCAAATTTGGCGGGATGAGCGTGCCCGATGCCAAGCGCCTGAAGGACTTGGAGGCCGAGAACACGCGGCTGAAGAAGCTGCTCGCCGAACAGGTTTTCGAGAATGACCTGATCAAGGATGCGCTGCGAAAAAAGTGGTGAGCGCATCGACACGACGGGGGTTGGTGCGGGAATGGATAGCCAAGGGATT
>JANOKD010000063.1:0-27675 GCA_031419075.1 Lysobacterales bacterium | reverse complement strand
GCCTGCGCAACCCGCATGTGTCCACCGTGATTCTCGGCGCCAGCCGGGTCGAACAGCTGCTGCAGAATCTTGAAGCGCTGACCCTGGCCGACACGGTTGAAGACGCGGTCTGGCGTCGGGTGGAGGCGGTGACGGCTTGAGCCGGAAACGACGACGCCCCGGTGGCGGGGCGTCGTTAGTATTGGCTCAGGTCAATTCGCGCGCGGCGGCGGCGGAGGCGCGGGAGGTGCCGGCGGCTCCGGAGGCTTGGGCGGTGCCGGCGGCATTGGCGGCATTGGCGGCATTGGCGGAAACAGCATTGCTTTGGGCACGTTGATTTGCGTGCTGCCAGTTTTTCGATCACGCAGGTAATCAACGGCGACCATGCTGTCTTCTGACTTGTCTCGCAGCATATCCATTACTGCGCGCGGACTATCCACTGCTTTGCCATCCACGCGCTGCATCACGTCGCCGGCCTGCAGCTGTCCCAAGACCGCGCCGGTACTGAGCACCAGCACGCCTTTGTCGGTGCCGAAGTAGCGGCCGAGCTGTGCATCGAGCGACGCCAGATTCAGCCCATTCCAGCGGAAGGCGTCGGCCAGGCGCTCCGGGCCCATGCAGGTCTCGCCGGGTTTGCAGTCGAAGCGGAAAACATGGGTCTGCATGCCCTGCGAGCCGCCGGTATCGATGGGCGATCGCAGCCGTATGTCTTCCTGCGCCTGCTTGCGACATGCTTCCTGATCACCTTTGCAATCGATGCGGACAACGCGCTTTTCGACACGCGGTTGACCGGCGTCATCCTCCTGCAGGTGGTGGTCCGAAAATACGAACACGCGCGGCGCATCTGCGTCATTCAGTGGATGGTTGTGACGCAGGGTTTCGATATCCATACGGTCGGTGTCGATATCGATGACGCCATTGTCCAGCCGGCGGACGATGACGTTGCCACCCGGGCGCATCATCGCGCCGTCGCCCGAGAAAACCATGATCCGGCTGTCTACCTTGGGCTTGACCTCAACGGCCGTTTCGCGATCGCCGCGCGCATAGCGAAGTTTGACGGCGGTGTTCACGTCGATGTTCTGCAACATCCTGCGCGCGTTTTCGACGCGGACTTCCGCCGAGTCGCCTTCAATGATCTTGTCGCCGATCCGCAGCAGGCGGTCGCCGCTCTTCAGACCCGCTGCCGCCCCGGCGCCGTCGGGGGTGACGCCTGCGATGCGCACGCCGCCACGCGAATCGGGTGTGAACAGTACGCCGATTACCGGGCGTGCGGAGAGCGCATGCGCGAGATCGACACCCTGCGCGCCGTATCGGCTCGACAGCTCGGCGACGCGTTTGGCAGCGCGCTGCAGGTCCTCGCGAGCGGCGTCGATTTCTTTCTGCTGGGCCGGTGTGGGCGCTTTGGATTGCGACGACGCAGCGCCGGCCAGTGAAAGTCCGGTCAACAAGAGCCCGGAAGCGACTGCGGTCGCGAGGCGTTTGAAGCGTGGCGATGTCATAAGAACCTCGATCGGTGGATGGGCGTGAATATCGAAATACGGAAACAAGTGCTTGTTCAGAATGTTCCTCAATCACAAACGGGCAATCCCGCTGTCATCCCGAACGCCCGCGCAGCGGGTGGAGGGATCTGCTGCTGTGCGCACCGCGCACAAGCAGATCCCTCCTCGGGCTTCGCCCTCGTTCGGAATGACATGTTTTCCAGACCAGAAATTTTGAACAGGTTCCAAGGGCATACGGTCAATCGACGCTGACCAGCGCACCGTCGAGGCGCTTGCCGTCGGCGGCTAGCAGGCGCAGATGGCTCTCGAAACCGGCCGACTGCTGCAGTGTTTCGACCCGCGCCTGCCACAGCGCCAACTGCTCGCCGGCGGGAAGGCCCGGCTGGGCCAGCTGCGCATCGATGGTCGCCAGATCGGCATCGAAAGCGCCGGCCAGCGCTGCGGCCGGCGCGCTTTCGACCCGCACGTCGCGGGCCAAGCTCAGCAGCGTTTCAAGCTGTGCGGATGCGGCGTAGAGCGATTCCAGCGATGCGGAGCTGTTGGCGGGATTGGACGGAATAATTGCGATGCGCGTCGTTGGCACTCGCCGTTCGCGCGCCGGTTGCCGGTGTGCACTGACTGCACGCTGTGGCGACGTCGCACGCGCTGCCGGCTCGATCCCCATAGCGGCGCGATGGTCGGTGGTCGCAACCGCGCCTGATGCGGGCTTGATGTCCGGCATAACGCCGTTGCGCGATGGGATGTCCCCGGATGAGGGTGCGGTCGCTGCAGGGGTTTTCGCAATGATCGGTGTTGTGATCGGTGGCTGCGCCCGTGTCGTGTCGCCGGGCGCGTCGCGCAGTATCCAGGCTGCTGGCAAGGCCGCGAATACAAACAATGATGCGGCCAGCGCCAGCCAAGTGCGCCCGCGCAGCGTTCCGGTGTTGTGGGGTGCATTGAGTTGCGCAGCCACATCTGGCCAGCGCGACATTGGCGGCGCCTCCAGCGGCAACGCCGCGAAAGCATCGCCCCAGCTGTGTGGGATAGAGAAGCGGGAAGCGTCAGCCATGCGCGGCCTCGCGGACAGGTGCGTTAGTCGAAACATCATCGGTGGGCTCCAGCAGCGCGCGCAGGCGTCGGGTGCCGCGCGCGAGTTGGGATTTCGAGAAACTGGGCGTGCGCTGCATCAGTGCGGCGATTTCGTCATGGGTGTAACCCTCGGCGTGATACAGCCAGAGCACGGAGCGGGTGTTCGCGGGCAGCGTCTCTAGCGCACGCTGCAGACAGGCCGCATCAGCAGCGGCGGGCGGCGGCGGAGTGCGATCATCGACCCAATCGGTATCATCGGAATCGTCCATGTCTTGATTGGTGTTGCGGCTGCGACGCAGCGCCATCAACGCTTCGTTGACCGCGATCTGTCGCAGCCAGCCCCAGAACGGGCTGCCGTTATGCGCTCTATCAATGTGCTGTCCGTCGCTGCGATGTCCGCGGAAGTCGCCTACCCGGGCCATCACTTTAAGCATGGTGTCCTGCAGCACGTCCGCCGCCTGATCGCGTTCACCGCAGATCCGCAGTGCGAGCGTGAAGACCGGGCGTTCGAACCAGCGATAGATCTGTTCGAACGCCGCGTGCTCGCCCTGCCGCATGCGCGCGAGCAGCGCATCAGGCACATCGATGGCGAAGCTGGAGGGTCGAAGGGTCATCTCATCATCTGGATGCACCGGCGGGCCAAACCGTCGCAGGCAGTCGAAAGCCACTGGCCACGCGCCGGTCGCGGCCTATACTGCCGGCATTCCAGCAGGGAGAGTTCCAGATGGGTCCATTTATCGGTTTCGTGCTCGTCATCGTCGCCGTCATCATCTTTTTCAAGGCCGTGCGCATGGTGCCGCAGGGTTACGAATGGACGGTCGAACGCTTCGGCAAATACACCCACACCATGGCGCCCGGCCTGCACTTCCTGATTCCGATCTTTTACGGCGTGGGCCGCAAGATCAATATGATGGAGCAGGTGATGGACGTGCCCAGCCAGGACGTCATCACCAAGGACAACGCGGTGGTGAAAGTGGACGGCGTGGTCTACTTCCAGGTGCTGGACGCCGCCAAGGCCGCGTATGAGGTCGCCCAGCTTGAAGTGGCCATCATCAATCTGGTGATGACCAATATCCGCACCGCGATCGGCTCGATGGATCTGGATGAATCGCTGTCCAAGCGCGACGAGATCAACGCCAAGGTGCTGACCGCGGTGGATCACGCCACCCACCCGTGGGGGCTGAAGGTCAATCGCATCGAGCTGAAGGATATCCAGCCGCCGCGCGATCTGATCGCCTCCATGCAGCAGCAGAAGATGGCCGAACAGAACAAACGCGCCGCGGTGCTGGAAGCCGAGGGCGTGCGCCAGTCGGCGATCCTACGCGCCGAGGGCGACAAACAGGCGGCGGTGCTGGAAGCCGAGGGCAAGCGCGAAGCCGCGTTCCGCGAAGCCGAAGCCCGCGAGCGTCTGGCCGAAGCCGAAGCCAAAGCGACGCAGATGGTGTCCGACGCCATCGCCGCCGGCAACGTCAACGCCATCAACTACTTCATCGCGCAGAAATACATCGAGGCGTTCAAGGCGCTGGCGGAAGCGCCGAACCAGAAGTTCGTGATGCTGCCGATGGAGTCCGCGGGCATCCTCGGTTCGCTTGCCGGCATCACCGAGCTGGCGAAAGAAGCGCTCATCAATCAACAGGCCGGCAAGCCGCCAGCGATCACCCGCAGCGGAGGCTGAGCCATGCCGTTCGAGATGCGTTGGGATGTGTTCGCCTGGACAGTGGTTGCGCTGCTGCTGTTCGCGGCGGAAGTGCTGGCCCCGGGCGCCTTCATGCTGTGGCTGGCGTTCGCGGCCAGCGCGGTGTTGGTAATCGTGTGGCTGGTGCCGGGATTGTCGTTCCTCATCCAGGCGGTGCTGTTCGTGGTGCTCGGTTTCGCTTCAATCCTCGCCTACCGCAAATGGTTCCGCCGCTACGACGATGTGGTGACCGACCAGCCGGCGTTGAATCGCCGCGCCGCGCAGTTGGTCGGGCAGGTGGTCGTGCTGGAGCGTGCGATCGAACGCGGTACCGGCCGCGTGCAGATCGCCGATGCCTACTGGGCGGTCAGCGGCCCCGACTTGCCGGCCGGCGCCAGCGTGCGCATCCTCGGCGCCAACGGCATGACCCTGCAGGTGGAGGCGGTGGACTGATTCGACGCCTTACGCTGGTCGCCGCACGCTGTTCACGGCGTTTCGAAATTACTCAATCAGGAGAGACCCGATGTTGCACCTTGCCCCGATCAACCGCTCCGCCGCGCACGCAGTGCATACATGCGGTCCGCTGCGCCGCACGTTGACAAGCGCTGCGCTGATTTTCTCGATTGCCACGCTTGCCGCCTGCAAGCCGGAAGAAAAATCGGCGATCGTTGTCGAAACCGCTCCGGCCGCTAACCCTGAAGCCGCAGCCGACACTGCGCCCACGTCGTCGCCAACCGCCGCTTCCGGCGCCGCCGCATTGATCGGCAAAACCGTACCGCCGTATCCGGATGGTCTCGAAGAGGCGTCGGGCAGCTGCGTGGCCGGCGGCGAGGGGCTCGAGCACGCTTGCGACTTCGGCGTGGCCACCATTGGAAACCGTGCCGCCAGCGGTGAGGTGTCGGTGCGCTATCTGCTCGCATCGCGCAATATCGACACGGCTGCCAAGCAGCCGCAGTGGGAAGTCACCGATGCCGTCGACGCCCCCAGCATCGATAGCGGCTACGACCTGCAGATCGCCGGCTGCCGCCTCAACGGTGCGGACGCGCCGGGTCTTGTCGCTGTTGTGCGCCACGGCGATGCGGAGTTTTCGTCCGATGCAACCTGGGCGCGTCGCTTCGATACCGCTACCGGAAAGCTGAGCGATATTCCGGTCGATAGCGTGGACTGCGCCAATTTAAGTGCTGGTATCTGAAGGCTGTCGAACACAACGCTGCAGCCCGCACTGACGTGCGCGTGCGTATCGTCATCAACACCCTGCGCACGCGACGTTCCGCTCTGGGATAATGCCGGCTCTTTCAGCAGGGCCGGTACGATGACGCAGAAGACCATTCTCAACGACGCCCATCGCGCGCTCGGCGCCAGGATGGTCGACTTCGGCGGCTGGGATATGCCGATCAGCTACGGCTCGCAGATCGATGAGCATCATCAGGTGCGCCGCGATGCCGGCATGTTCGACGTCTCGCATATGACCGTGGTCGATCTGCGCGGCGTGCGCACCCGCGAATTCCTGCGTCATCTGGTCGCTAATTCGGTGGACAAGCTGCAGAAGCGCGGCAAGGCGCTCTACACCTGCATGCTCAACCCGCAGGGCGGCGTGATCGACGATCTCATCGTCTATTTCCTGGCCGAAGATTTTTTCCGCCTCGTCGTCAACGCGGCGACCCGAGACAAGGATCTGGCGTGGATCGGCCAACAGGCTGCCGCCTTCGATGTGCGCGTCACTGAACGTCCCGAGCTGGCGATGATCGCGGTGCAGGGCCCCAACGCACGCGAACGCGTGATCGGTCTGCTTTCCGCCGACACCGCGCCCTCTGCAAGCAAGATTGGCAAGTTCGTCGCCACTGAAGCGATGATGCAGGACGGCACGCCGCTGTTCGTGGCGCGCACCGGCTACACCGGCGAGGATGGTTTCGAGATCGTCGTTCCCGAAGACAGCGTGGTCGCGCTGTGGGAGGCGCTGCTCGCCGCCGGCGTGAAGCCGGCCGGGCTCGGTGCACGCGACACCCTGCGTCTGGAGGCCGGGATGAATCTCTATGGCCAAGACATGGACGACACCGTCAGCCCCTATGAAGCGGCGCTGGCGTGGACGATCGCTCTGGATAGCGATGCCGATGGCAAGCCGCGCGACTTCATCGGTCGCGCTGCGCTCGAAGCACAACAGGCTGCCGGTGTGCCGCGGCAGATGGTCGGCTTGGTGATGGACGACAAAGGCGTGCTGCGTCACGGCCAGGCCGTCATCACCGCTGCCGGCGCCGGCGAAATCCTCTCGGGCACGTTCTCGCCGACGCTCGGCAAAGCGATCGCATTCGCGCGCGTCCCCGCGGGCGAGCTCGGCGATGTGCGCGTCGACATCCGCGGCAAGGCAGTGCCCGTGCGCGTCGTCAAGTTTCCGTTCGTACGCGACGGCAAAGCGCAGGAAAGTATTTGATCCGCGCCGTCACGCTTCTACACTAGACCTGTCTTTTCCTTTCCACCGCCAACCCCTGCGGAGCCCACGATGAGCGAGATCCCCGGCGATCTGAAATTCCTGAAGTCCCACGAATGGGCCCGCGTCGAAGGCGACGGCAAGATCACCGTGGGCATCTCCGATCACGCCCAGGGCCTGCTTGGCGATCTGGTCTACGTCGACCTGCCCAGCGTCGGCGACCGCATCGACGCCGGCAATGCCTGCGCCGTGGTCGAATCGGTCAAGGCCGCGTCCGACGTGTACGCGCCGATCAGCGGCACCATCACTGCGGTCAACGCTGCGCTTGTCGACAAGCCGGAGACCATCAACGAGGACGCTTACGGCGAAGGCTGGCTGTTTGTGGTCGATGTCGAAGACAACGATCAGCTGAGCGATCAGCTCAACGAGCTGCTTGCGCCGGACGACTACGCCGAACTGCTGGAAGAGGACGAGCACTGAGTTGCCGCCGCTGATTTCGCCGCCACTGATCTTGCGCGGTTGATCCTGCCGCGCCCGTGCCGACATCGATCGGTGCGTATTTCCGGTCCGATGAAGCCGCTCGCATCCCCCCGCGAGCGGCTTTTTTGTTGCGTGGCCGGCATCGGCACAGGTTGGGCGGTGCGCTGCTCCGTGATGTGGCAGCGGATGTCACCGACGCGAGAATCCAGGCGCGATGTACGCCGACGAGGGCGGCATCGTTGGTGCATGCGTGCACCCGTTGGATCGCCCCAACGCGTCGCCATCAGCGCTTTCGACAGTGCGTCGCAACACGCGACACCTCGCTGCAACACCGAGAAACGCATCGAAAAGTTCGCGCACTTTCGCGCAATCGGGCTTGTGCAGCGCGAAAAATCGACCGCTCAATGAAACGCGCCAAGCGATGCGTTCACCTGTGTGGACGGATGTCCGGCGTGCGTCGTCGTGTTCGTTGCAAGTGGCCTTCGATACGCGCCGAGCAACGCATGTCGCAAACAAAACTGCTGTAAAAAAGATCTTTTGTTTCAGGCGTGTCGACCAAGTGCCGCGTCGGATGCTTAGCTTCAGCCGGCGTGCGCACCATGATCTGCGGCGCGCGCAGCGCAGCGTCGGGGGGCGCCGCGAATTTTTTTTTCGTGCAGGGTGTTGACAGTGGAAAAAAGCGTGATTAGGTTTCGCCCCAAGCGTCGCCTTAGCAGAAGTGAGTGATTCGGATCAAGACGAAAACGCAAAGCGCAAACCCGACTTCCATCCGGACTTCCGTTCCGCTGGAAACAGGTTCCGTCTCCTCTACGAAAAACAGCGACGCAGCACGACGCGTCTGCTTGTACCGCCTAACCCGCGACCGTACCGGCCACGGGTTTTCTATTGCCCCGCGCAGCCGCGCTGGCAAATGCTTGGGCAACAGCAGGCATCACGAATACCCGGATCTCGCACTTGCGAGTCCGGCAGGAATCCGTCCGGCTTGCCTTGCGCGCCGGCGGTGGAAGGCGGGTCCGACTCCCGCCATCCGGTTGTTGACTGGGCCGTACTATCCAATGCAAGTTCACTGACGAGGAGCCATCTCATGGCTGTTAAAAAAGCTGCAAAGAAAACCGCGAAGAAAGCGGCCAAGAAAACCGTGAAGAAAGCCGCCAAGACGGCCGTCCGCAAGACTGCCAAGAAAGCTGCCAAGAAAGCCACGAAGAAGGTCGCCAAGAAGGCGGCCAAGAAGACCGTGAAGAAGGCCGCCAAGAAGACCGCGAAAAAGGCTGCCAAGAAGACCACCAAGAAAGCAGCCAAAAAGACGGCTAAAAAGACAGCCAAAAAGGCTGTCAAGAAAGCTGCCAAGAAGACTGCAAAGAAGACTGCTAAGAAGGCCGCTAAAAAGGCTGTCAGCAAGCCGGCCAAGAAAGTTGCAAAAAAAAAGGCTAAGAAAGCTGTGAAGCGCGCCAAGAAGGTTGCCCCGGACGCAGTGCCGGTAGCACCCACGCCGATGATGTAAGCAACACCTCGATTAGCGGTATCCGAAACTCCCTCTCCGCGTGCCCAGGCGGAGAGGGAGTTTTTTTATGTCCGGTCGGCACTGACGGCCGCGTCCGCCTACAACGCGAACGACGGCCAGCGGACGCAGCGGGTATGACGTTCGTCGGGGCCATCAACCATGTCGATGCAGCTGCGCTACGATGACCTGCACTTGGCTCATTGGGAGATGGTCATGTCGATTCTGAAGCGGTTGCTCGTTGCGGTTGCGCTGCTGGTGGGGGTTCTGGTCGCGGTTGGTTTCGTGCTGCCCGCCAGCACCCACGTCGAGCGTTCGATCACCATTGTCCGCCCGCCGGCGGAGGTGTTCGCGGTACTCAATTCCTATCAGCGGTTCAATGCCTGGTCGCCGTGGTACGGCCGCGACCCCAAGACCGTCTACACCTTTGAAGGTCCCGCGCAGGGCGTCGGTGCCGGCATGCGCTGGTCCAGCGAACAGTCGGATGTCGGCAAGGGCCGACAGACCATCATTGCGAGCGTGCCGAATCAGACGGTCGGCACCCGGCTCGAATTCGAAGGGCAGAACGATGCAATCGCGACCTTCACCCTTACCGCAGAAGGCGACGGCACGCGGGTGGTGTGGGCATTCGATACCGAGCACGGCAACAATCCGATCGCGCGCTGGTTCGGGCTGATGTTGGATCGCTGGGTCGGCGGCGATTTCGCGCAGGGGCTGGCGAAACTCAAAGTGGTGTTGGAAAGCGGCGAAGGCTGATCGCGTGTCGCCACTGTTGCCAAGTTGCTGCGCCGTTACTTGGGCGTCGCGTTGGACACCGATGCTTCGACGCCGCCGCTGGACGCCGGCGGTTCTGGCAAGGTTGGCAGACCCTGTGCATACAGCCCTTCCTCCAGCGGCTCCGGTTCGCTGTCGAGCCAACGCTGCGGCGTGACGCCGATGGCGCGGTCGAGAATCGTCGGCAGCAAACCCGACGGCGCCGCGCTGTTGGCATTCCAAAGAATCGCGATGCCCAGATCGCGTTCGGGCATCAGCGCAATTACGCCGCGATAGCCCTGCACTGCGCCGCCGTGAAAGACCACGCGATGACCGACGTAGTCGTAGACGCGCCAGCCGAGGCCATAGCCGGCTGAATTCAGCCGGTCGCGACGCCACTGTGAGCCGCGCGTTTCGCCGGGCGTGTCGATCAACGGCGCGTGCAGCGTCGCCAGCAGCGAACCGGGCAACACGTCCGGACGATAGCCGCCCTGCGCCAGCAGCCACTGCGCCATGTCGCTGATGCTGGCATTCACGCCCGCGGCGGGCGCAACACGATAGTAGGTGGGCTTGGGCGTGACCGCAGTCCAGCCGCGCTTGCCGCGGATATGCGGCTTGGCCCAGCGCGCGCTGGCGGCGATGCCTTCCAGACCATAGCTGGCATCCTGCATGCCCAGCGGCTTGAACAATCGATTCTTGACCAACTGGTCGAATGGCAGACCGCTGGCGCCCTGGACCACATCGCCGATCAAACTGTAGGCGATGTTCTGGTAGGCGTAGCACTCGCCGGGCGCGCACTTCATCGGCGCGTACGCGATCTTCTGCACCAGCGACGGATATTCGGCGTAGCCCTCGAGATCGCGATCGAACGCGTTGCTGCCGATACCGACGCGGTGGCTCAGCACATCGGCCACGCTCAGCTGCAGCGCGGCGCGCGGCTCGGAGAACTGCAGGGTCGGGTAGTAATCGACCACGCGGCTGTCCCAGCGCAGCTTGCCGTCATTGACCAGGATCGCAGTCGCGGTCGATGCGAACGACTTGGACAGCGAGGCGAGGCGGAACACGGTGTGCGCGTCGACGGTCTCGGGCTGGTTCACATCGGTGACGCCGTAGCCGCGCGCGCTGACCACGCGCCCGCCCTGCACAATCGCCATCGCCAGACCCGGCACCTTCTGACCGGCGACCAGATTCTCGGCCAGTGTTTCGAATTCGTGGACATCGAAATTGGCCGCGAGCGGCGCGATCCTCAAACCTGCGCCGGGATACACCCGCGCCATCGTCGCTTTGGGCGAATACACGCTGCCGAAGTTGCCGGGCAGCGGGCCGTTCACGGGGTTCGCGTTATCCCAACGCAGCGGTGTCTGCGCCGACAGCCCTGCTGCGAGCGGCAACAGCATGGTCACCATGCCGGTCTGACACGCCAATGTGAGGGCGCGGGTCCGGGCGGAGCGACGCAGTCCGTTGTGCCGAGTCTTGTCTTTCATCGCGAGCCACCCCTGCGTATGCTTCGCCTGCGGGTCAGTTTCGGTTGGAAGTGTTCTGGTCCGACAGACCATCGGTGCCAATCTGTCGGTGGATATCGCTTCCGCGTGTACGGGCCGATCATAGCGCCTGTTCCGTCTTTTGCATGAACAAGGGGAGATTCGATGCTTATTTTGTTGATCCTGCTCGCAATTCTCGCGGCTGGCGTGTTCTGGGCGATCGCCGTTTACAACGGTCTGGTGACTTCACGCAACGGTTACAAGAATGCGTTCGCCCAGATCGACGTGCAGCTGCAGCGACGTTTCGACTTGATCCCCAATCTCGTCGAGACCGCCAAGGGCTATCTCAAGCATGAGCGCGAGACCCTTGATGCCGTGATCTCAGCGCGCTCCGCCGCGCAGTCGGGTCTGGCGGCAGCCAAGGCCAATCCTGGCGACCCCGAGGCGATGGCGACGCTTGCCGCCGCGCAGGGCCAGCTCAACGCCGGTCTGGGCCGGCTGCTTGCGATCGCCGAAGCCTATCCGGACCTCAAGGCCAACCAGAACATGATGCAGCTCACCGAAGAGCTGACCAGCACCGAGAATAAGGTCTCGTTCGCGCGGCAGGCGTTCAACGACGCGGTGATGGCCTTCAACAACAGGCGCGAAGTGTTTCCGTCGAGCATGATCGCCGGCATGTTCAACTTCGCCGCTGCCGCGCTGCTCGCCATTCCGGCCGACAAGCCCGAGATGCGCGATGCGCCGAAGGTGCAGTTCTGACGGTGTCATGAATATCGTGTCCCAGCGGATGCCAACCGATTGAACGCTGTCATCCCGAGCATCGCGACGGACCTGCTGTTGGCGCGGCGTACGAAAACATCAGCCAACAGGTCCCTTGCGATGCTGGGGATGACAGCAGCACGCTTTCTTCATCAGGCATCGCCATTCCGGGTTTCCGCATGAACTTTTTCGAACACCAGGCCGCTGCGCGTAAAGCCTCCACCCGACTGGTGCTGCTGTTCGTACTGGCGGTGATCGGCATCGTGTGCGCGGTGGATATCGCCGTGCTCATCGCCCTCGGCGCGCGCGACGAGAGCACGCCGCAGCAAGTCGCCTTGGCGCTCATCTTCGCGTCGCTGCTCACGGTGGCCATCGTCGGTCTGGGTTCGCTGTACCGCATCGCCAGCCTGCGCGGTGGCGGCGAAACGGTGGCTCAGCAGATGGGCGGCGTGCCGGTGCCCGAACACACCCGCGACCCGCAGCTGCGGCGGCTGCGCAATGTGGTCGAGGAGATCGCGATCGCTTCCGGCGTGCCGATGCCGAAACTCTACGTGCTGGAACACGAGGCCGGCATTAATGCTTTCGCCGCCGGCTATTCGCCGTCCGATGCGGTGGTCGCCGTAACCCGCGGCGCGCTGGAACGGCTCAACCGCGATGAGCTGCAGGGCGTGGTCGCCCATGAATTCAGCCATATCCTCAACGGTGATATGCGCCTGAACATCCGTCTGATCGGTGTGCTGTTCGGCATCCTGATGCTGGCGATCATCGGCCGCAAGATTCTGGAGCATGGCCGCTTCGGCGGCCGCGATAAAGGTGCCGCTGCGGTGGTGGTCGCGGCGCTGGTGGCGATGGCGATCGGTTATCTGGGCCTGTTCTTCGGGCGCATGATCAAGGCCGGCGTCAGCCGTTCGCGTGAGGTTCTGGCCGACGCTTCGGCGGTGCAGTTCACGCGTCAGACCGCGGGCCTGTCGGGCGCACTTAAGAAAATCGGCGGCGTCGGCGACGGTGCGAAGCTCGAACATGCCGGCGACGCCGAGGAAGTCAGTCACATGCTGTTCGGCGACGGCGTGGGCCTCAGCGGTTTGTTCGCGACCCATCCGCCGCTGCTGCAGCGCATCCAGGCGCTGGAGCCGAGCTTCCGCAAAGACCAGCTGGAGAACCTGCATCAGCGTTGGCTCAGCCAACCGCCGAATGGTCTGGAAGAGGACGCGCGATCGGGCCTGAGCGCCGATAACCTCGCGTCGCGGTTGCCCGCCAACGGAACCGAATTCCACGTCAGCCCGCCGATGGTGATCGCGCAGGTCGCGCATCCGGCCGCGGACGACTATCGTCGCGCCGATGCGATCGTCTCGACCATCTCCGAAGCGCTGCGCACGCTGGTTGCGAGTCGCGAAGACGTTGTGCCGCTGATGCTGGCGCTGTTGCTGGACGAGGACGCGGCGGTGCAGGGCAAGCAGCACACTGAAATCGCCGCGCGGCTCGGGCGCGACACTGCGGTGCTCGCCCAGGCCATGCGCAGCGAACAGCTTGGCGCGCTGCACCCGATGCAGCGCCTGCCGCTCGCGGCGCTTGCGTTCCCGGTGCTGCGCCAGCGCCCGCGCCCGGAACTCAACGTGGTGCTGGACACCCTCCACGCCGTGGTCAATACCGACGGTCATGTATCGGTGTTCGAGTACTGCCTGGGCACGCTGCTGCAGCACCAGCTGCGCGAATCGCTGGATCCATCGCGGCATGCGCAGTTCGGTCGCCGCAAAGTCGCGGACGCCAAACGCGAAGCCGCGATCCTGCTGGCGCTGGTCGCCCAAGCCGGACACGACAACCCGCACGACGCACTGCGTGCCTATCTTGCTGGTCTGCAGCGCGTGCTGCCGCGCGAACACATCGATTACGCGCCGCCGCCCGAAGGCGTGCTCGCGCTGGAAACGGTATGGCCGGTGCTGAATGCGCTGAACCCTGCCGCAAAACAGATGATGATCGAAGCCGTGACCGCCGCAGTCAGCCACGACGGCAGGCTCAGCGTGAGCGAAGCCGAACTGCTGCGCACCGTTTGCGGCGTTTTGCACTGCCCGCTGCCGCCGATGTTGGAGCGCGGATAGTCTCCACTTTATCTGTGGGAGCAGCGGTTTTTAACAACCGAATGGTTGGTCAAGCCGCGATGCTTTTTTTGATTTTGCAGGAGCGACGCAAGTCGCGATGCTTTTGATCTTGTAGAAGGGGCTTCAGCCCCGATGCTGTTGAGCTTCTGAAAGCGACGCAAGTCGCGACGCTGTTGTTCATATTGCCAACAGCATCGCGACTTGCGTCGCTCCTACAAGCAGCGGCATCCGTCGATTTCCTGGACAGTCATCAGCCAGTGGGTGTGGAACTATGCAGGCCCACAATCATCCAAACCGCATGCGCTCAAATCCCTCACTTGCCATCAGCCTGATCGCGCTGCTGTTCATCGTGACAGCGTCCGCGAGTGAGACTGCGGGCGACGTCTCTGTGAACACGCGCACGGTGCATGCAGGCGAGACTGAACTGCAGATCGCAGTCATCGGCATCGACAACCCTGCGCGTATCGCCATGCTGCAGCGCTGGGCCGAGGAGGCCGCGCGTGTGACCACCCTGTCGTCGGGCCGCTTCCCGCTGCGCACGGCGCTGGTGGAAGTGCACGAAACCGAAAGTCGCAGCACGAGTGCGGTGCCGTGGGGGCAGACTTCACGGCGCGATGTCGTGTCGGTGCTGCTGTACGTGCGGCGCGATGCCACCTACGAAGAGCTGCGCGCGGACTGGACTGCAGTGCACGAGTTCTCGCATCTGGCGCACCCCTATCTGGGTGAACGCGGGCGCTGGCTGGCCGAAGGCCTGGCGAGTTATCACCAGAACCTGCTGCGCGCGCGCGCGGGATTGCTTGCGCCCGAGGAGGCGTGGCGCCGTCTGGACGCAGGGTTCCGCCGCGGTGAGGCGGTCGGCGGCGGACCGACGCTCGATGCGATGGGCCGCCAGCGTGACGGCACCATGCGCGTGTACTGGGCGGGTGCGGCGTACTGGTTGGAGATGGATCTGCGGCTGCGCCGCGATCACGACACGACGCTGGAAGCGGTGCTCGATCGCTACGCGCAGTGCTGTCTGGACGGAACTGCGCATGTCGCGCCGGAAGATTTCGTTGCCGCGCTCGACCGTGCGGGCGGTGTCGATATATTTGCGCCGGCTTATCGCGATTACGCAGCGTCGACGGCGTTTCCGTCATTGACCGAAAGCCACCGCGCGCTGGGAATCGAGCGCGAAGGGGAAGGCCTGCGGTTCTCGGACGACAGGGCCGCTGCACGTGCGTTGCGCGAGGCGATGACCATGCGCGCCGCGCAGAGATGAAGGCTGCTTATTTCGATGCGGCCGGTGTGAAACGCTTTCATCAAGCGTGCTTGACGAAAGTGCGCTTGATGAAAGCGCGAAGGCCCGAATCGTCTTCGTCATCGACGAAATCGCGGAATTCGCCGGCATCGTAAAACCGGCCGTAGCAGAACTTGCAGCTCTCGAAGCGGATATGCGGCTGGTGCGGGTCGACCATGTGGATCAACGGATAGTGCTCGCAGGCCGGGCACAACAGCGTGACTGGCGCTGGCGCGGTTGGGTCGAAGTATTTGCCTTCAGTCGGTGATGCCGGTTCGGCCAGATCAATCGTCTCGGCTTCGTCGCGCAACTGTTCATGCGCCATGATCTCGAACCACATGCCTTTGCAGCCTTCGCAGCGGTGGACAGGCTCAACCAGGTCGGCGAGCAGGTGCATCGGGGATTGGCACTTGGGGCATTGCATGGATACCGGCCGGTGTCGGGGAGAAGGCCGCTATTTTGCCGCAGGAACGCGCGTCAGTCGCCCAGCAGTTTGACGAAACGCGCCGCGCCATCCGTAAAGCCGCAGGCCCGGTAGAACGCGTGGGCCTCGGTGCGCTGGGCGGCGCTGGTCACTTCCAGCCGCGCGGCGCCGCCACTGCGGGCGCGACGCTCGGCATCGCGCAGCAGCAGACGACCCAGACCGTGGCCTTGTGCATCGGGCGAGACCACCAGTGCGGTAACGCGACACGTGGTGGTGCCCAGTGGCAAGTAGTACATATAGTCCAGTGCCAAGAGACCACAGACCGCGCCGCGGCTGCGGGCCAGGATCAGCGCCTGGCGGTCGTTGTGGAGTACGGTCGCGATGCGCTCGGCGGCATCGGCTGCTTCGCAGGGATAGCCGAGCTGGGTCAGCAGCGCGGCGACGTCATCGGCATCGGCCGGGACCGCGCCGCGCAGGTCGAACCCTTCCGCGGCGGGGTCGTGCATCGGGCTTTTGCTGCTCACGGCTCAGCGGGTGCCGTAGATGACCACCGTCTTGCCGCGGGCATGCAGCTTGCCGTCGATCTGCAGTTTCTTGAGGACACGCCCGGCCATTTCGCGCGAGCAGCCGACCAGACGCGCCAGTTCCTGACGCGATACCCGCAGTTGGGTGCCCTGGGGATGGCTCATCGCTTCGGGTTCGCGGGTCAGGTCATGCAGCGCGCGAATGATGCGATCAGTCACGTCGAGGAACGCCAGACGCCCGGCCTTGCGACTGGTGTCGAGCAGACGCCGCGACAGCTGCGCGCCGATCGCATAGATCAGCTGTGCGGCGTCGCCGCCCATCGGGCCTTCGAGCAGCTGGTACAGGCGGTCATAGCCGATCTCGGCCAGTTCGCACTGGGTGCGCGTGCGCAGGATCACTTCGCGGCGATCGCTCTCGACAAACAGCCCCATTTCGCCCACGAACTCGCCCGGGCCGAAGTAGCCGAGGATCAGTTCGCGGCCGTCATCTTCCTCAGTGATGATGCTGACCGAGCCGGAGATCACGTAGTAGAGGGTGCCGGCCGGATCTCCCGGGCGGAACACTTCTGTGCGCGGCGGGTAGCGGCGGCGGTGGCAGTGCGAGAGGAACCGCTCGATCGTCGCCACGGTCGGGGCGAGCGGATTCGCGTTGCGGCGTAAGGGTGTCAACGTGGCCACGGGAGGTGTGTTCATGTGAGCCAAAACATGGGGATGACGAAGAGTAGGCCTTTGTCACGTTTCCGGCAAACAACGATCGTAGACTGAGTGCTGTTGTCAGTCGATGCGGCGTCGCGGCGTCGGCTCCCCCCAAGCGCTGCAATGCCGCATAATCGCGCCCCCAACCTCCCCTCCCAAGGAATCGATACCGTGGTCAAGCCGCTGCCGCGTCTGAAGCTGCAAGGTTTCAACAACCTGACCAAAGCGCTGTCGTTCAATATTTACGACGTGTGCTACGCGGTGTCCGAAGAGGAACGCCAGCGTTACATCGCGTATATCGACGAGGAATACAACGCCGACCGGCTTACCCAGATCCTCAGCGATGTGGCCGAGATCATCGGTGCGAACATCCTGAACATCGCGCGCCAGGACTACGACCCGCAGGGCGCGTCGGTGACGATCCTCATTTCCGAGGAGCCCGTCATCGACAAGAAAGACGCCGGCAAGGAGATCATCTCCGACGCGGTGGTCGCGCACATGGACAAGTCGCACATCACGGTGCACACCTATCCTGAGACCCATCCGGACAACGGTATCGCCACCTTCCGCGCCGACATTGATGTGGCCACCTGCGGCGTGATTTCGCCGCTGAAAGCGCTGAATTATCTGATTGAAAGCCTGGAATCCGACATCGTGGTCATGGACTACCGCGTGCGCGGCTTCACCCGCGATATCAAAGGCCGCAAGCATTACATCGACCACAAGATCAACTCGATTCAGGACTATCTCGCGAAGAACATCAAATCCCGCTACGAGATGCTGGATGTCAACGTGTATCAGGAAAATCTTTTCCACACCAAGATGCACATGAAGGAGTTCGATCTCGACAATTATCTGTTCGAAGAGAAGGCCAAAAACCTGTCGTTCAAGGAGCGGATGAAGATCGAGGCGCGTCTGCGCCGTGAGATCGAAGAGCTGTATCAGGGACGCAATCTGGCGGAGTGAGCGTCTGCATTGCGACGCATGCAAACAGGCCGGCGAAAGCCGGCCTCGTGCTGTGTGTGACTGTGTGGGAGGGGCTTCAGCCCCGATGTTCTTCTGAATGGTGCAGGGGCTGAAGTCCTTCCCAGAGCAATCACACCCGGTATGCGACCGTCTTCATCAGCTTGGACGCAGCGGCCATCAATGCCGGCACCGGCTGCGGCAGGCTTCGTGCGCCGGCGGCCTCGGCGTGATCGCCGTGGCGGATCTCGTCTGCCTTCATGACCGTCAAAATCGCCCGGCTGCGCGCGTCTGCCGCCGGCAGCGTTTGCAGATGTTCTTCGAGATGCGCTTCGACCTGGCGCTCGGTCTCGACCACAAACCCAAGGTTCCAGCCGTCGCCGCGTAGGCCTGCAAGCAGGCCCAGCGCATAACTGCCCGCGTACCACACTGGATTGAGCAGGCTGGGGCGGCTGTCGAGTTCGCGCAGGCGGTCCGCGCACCAGGCAAGATGGTCGGTTTCCTCCTGCGCAGCGGCCTGTAGCTGCGCCCGCGTCTGCGGGTCGCGGGCAACCGCAGCCTGGCCGACATAGAGCGCCTGCGCGCACACCTCGCCGACGTGGTTGACCCGCATCAGCCCGGCTGCGTGGCGGCGCTCGGCGTCGTCCAGCACCACGTCGGGTTCGTCGGCGCCCGGGTTGACGCGCGCAGCGCGGGGCGCTCCTGCAACGGTTTCCAGTGCATTCTGGGCATCCGCAAGCAGGCGGTCGAATCGGGAAAGTGCTCGGATTGTGTTCATGCGGGACATTCTGCTGGAAATTCGAGCGGCAGTCGCTTCGGGAGTGACCGTGGCGTTCGCCGACAGGGCCAGCGGTCTTTGGATGTGCTGCCGCTGAGCCAAATCCGCACTTGCCGGTTGCTGGATGGGGCCATCGCTACTTGCAGCGCCGCGTCCGGACGGCTATACTCCCGCTTCTTTGTGGCCCTGCATCCGCGGTTCCACAACAGACAACGCGAGGCGAAGTTCACCGGGGCAGCGTCCCTGTGGAATCAGTCCGACCAGGCACCACCATCAAGAGTTCCCTCATGAAGACTTTCACTGCCAAGTCCGAGACCGTCCAGCGCGACTGGTATCTCGTCGACGCTTCCGGCAAGACGCTCGGCCGTTTGGCCGCTGAGCTCGCCAGCCGTCTCCGCGGCAAGCACAAGCCGATTTATACCCCCCACGTCGATACCGGCGACTACCTGGTCGTGATCAACGCCGAGAAGATCGCGGTCACCGGCAACAAGTTGAACGACAAGCTGTATCACCGCTTCACCGGCTACATCGGCAACCTGAAGACGGAAAACCTCGCCCAGGCGCTGGAACGTCATCCGGAGCGCGTGATCGAGATCGCCGTGAAAGGCATGCTGCCGAAGAATCCCCTCGGCCGCGCCATGTACAAGAAGCTCAAGGTGTACAAAGGTGCCGAGCACCCGCACGCCGCCCAGCAGCCGCAAGTCCTGGATATCTAAACGATGGCTACTCAGCAGAATTACGGCACCGGCCGTCGCAAATCCTCCGTCGCTCGCGTGTTCCTGCGCAAGGGCACCGGCACCATCACTGTCAACGATCGTCCGATCGATGAGTTTTTCGGACGTGAGACCGCACGCATGATCGTCCGTCAGCCGCTGGTGCTGACCAAGACCAACGAGCAGTTCGACATTGTCGCCACCACCACTGGCGGTGGCATTACGGGGCAGGCGGGTGCGATCCGTCTCGGTATTTCCCGCGCGCTGGTCGAGTATGACGAGACGCTGAAGTCGGAGCTGCGCAAGGCCGGTTTCATGACCCGCGACGCCCGCGAAGTCGAGCGCAAGAAGGTCGGTCTGCACAAGGCCCGCCGCGCAAGCCAGTTCTCGAAGCGCTAAGTCCGAACGGGCTGGCGGTTGTTGCCCGGGCCGGTATCTTTCCGGCCTTGGCGCTACAATCGCAGCGCTGCTGTTCTACAGCCCCGTCGCCAAGCGGTAAGGCACCTGACTCTGACTCAGGCATTCGGTGGTTCGAATCCATCCGGGGCTGCCAATTCGCAAAACCCGCCGCAAGGCGGGTTTTTTGTTGTCTGTTCGCAGCCGGAATGTTGTGTCTGCTCAAGTGCCGGTCTGCAGGTCTCGTGTTGAAATTGGTGTGTTCTTAGACCGCTTAATCACTTCATATCGGACCTTCATCATACCTGTCACTTCTGACAGGTACACGACGCCGGTCGGGTCCGGATATGGTCGCGTGGTCGGCGTATGCCGAAGGATGAATCAACAGGGGATGTTGTGCTCGATTTTCTTAGGAAGTGGTTGGGGGGAGGGCAGGGGCCAAGATCGCAGGCATTGCCGCAAGGTGTCCCTCCCGTGGAACAGCGACGTGCCGGTTTCGGCATCGCATACGATGCTGATCTGGTGCCCGCGCTCAAACGCGATCATGCCGATCTGGTTAAGCTCTATGGCGCGATCGGCGACCATGCCAAGCAGGGGGATTTCCAGCAGATCCCGCAAATGCTGATGGCATTCAAGGTGCATCTTGAGGGGCATCTCATCGCGGAGAACGTACGTTTCTATAACTACGTCGAAAACGCGATGCAGGGCGATTCGGAGAGCACCGCGCTGGTGCGGAGTTTCAGGCGCGAGATGAATGCGATTGCGCGTGGTGTTGTGGATTTCGTGAAGAAATACCAGATCAGTAGTTTCGATCAGAACATGCGCGCGGAATTCCTCGCGGACTATCAGACGGTCGGTGGCTTGCTGACACAGCGGATCGAGCGCGAGGAGGCCAGCCTCTACCCGCTCTATCTGCGGTCTTAGGGTTCGGAGGGCACGCTTCCGCATCGTTCTCCAAGGCCATGCATAAGGTTTAGGCGACACAAGGATGTATCGCTTTCGGAAGGCCGTATCCACGGTTGTCCGAAGGGACCGGGTCTGGCGCAAGCCTGCCCCGCGAGTCTGGACAGACCAGGGAAGGTTTCGTTCGGACGTTCCCGTTTTTCCCCCGAACCAAGCGATGGAACCAGGAGGATTTATGAAGAAGGAAGCGGTTGTAAATGCGGAAGCTGCGAACTCAGAGGAAATCAAACAGGACGACATTGTGCTGACTCCGGTCATGCGTCGCCTGCGATCCGAGTTGGAAACGCATCCGGTATTCGCCGAAATCGCGCATACCGAAGCGCTCCGCAGTTTCATGCAGGTGCATGTGTTCGCCGTGTGGGATTTCATGTCGTTGGCCAAGCGCCTGCAGCGTGACCTGACCTGCGTGGAGCTGCCGTGGATGCCGCCGGGCGATCCGGTCGCGGCCCGGCTCATCAACGATATCGTGCTTGCCGAAGAGAGCGATGTGGACGCCGAGGGAAACCCCGCCAGCCACCTCGACCTGTACATGACTGCGATGCGGGATGTAGGCGCATCGACCGAACAGTTCGAGCATTTCATGCGTGAAATGCGCGGTGGCGCCTCATTGGCCGATGCGCTTGCCACGGCGGAAGTCCCGCAGTTCGTGCGCGATTTTGTCCAGCACACGATCGGCACCTGTCTGCGCGGCAGCACCCTGGAAGTCATGGCGAGTTTCTTCTACGGCCGCGAGAATGTCATTCCGGACATGTTCCAGGGCCTGCTTGATCATTGGGGGTTGAGCGTGGCGCAGGCGCCGGGCTTCGTGTACTACCTGCAGCGGCATATCGAACTTGATGGCGACACCCACGGCCCAGCGGCGAGCCGGATGATCGATGCCGCACTGGCGCGCAGCGCCAACGGACTGCAGGACACCCGTGAGGCGGCGCATCAGGCACTGCTTGCACGGCGTGCGCTGTGGGACGGTACGGCCGCGCTGCTGCGCGAGCGGCATGCTCCGGAAACGATCCCGGTCCGCAAGAAAGTTGCTTTGTTCGCCGCCTGAGTCAACAGGTGGCGACAGCTACGGCTACAGATGCTGGCCCGATACCGCGCACGCCTACACAGCGGCGTGCGCGGTTTACTCCTGTTGAAATGGCTGTCTTCGCGCCTGATGCCGTGAGGCGAGCTGCATGCTGCGACTTCCTTTGTCTGAATGTGTTTTAGCCCGGAGATCAGGCCGCGCGAGCGACGGCTTGTGCGGGAGCTGAGCCGACCGTACGCAGGTTCTCTGCGACCGGCATGCGGAATGCGAGGCTCATCACCTTGCCGATCCGGCGCGCTGCGCCCAAGCGCTCGACCTGCAGGCCCATGTGCCGCAGCATGCGTTCGACCGGCGCACTGGTCACGCCGACCAGATCCTCGATGCCATGTCCGCTTGCGAAACGGAACATCTCTGCGAGCATCGTTGCCGGTACGTCACTGAAACCAAAACCGTCTCCGGCGCATGTGCTGCTGATTGCGAATCTGCTGACTTCCCAGGCTGTGGGTGATATCGGTGGGGGGGCTCCGTCCAGCAGGAACGGGAAAATATCGCGCAACATGTTTGGCCCGAGGGTCGGCAACAGTCGGCTGCATCCCAATGCGTTGGAGGCACCGTCGTGTGCGACCAGATAATGCGGACCAATCAGGTCAAACCAGTCGTGCTCACGTCCGTTTTCGACCCGCACCTCCCACTCGAGTCTGCGGTGGAATACGTCTGAACGCAGCCGATACATGCTGTCCAGAAGCGGCGCGCCGAGTCCGTGTTCGCCTGCGCGCGCAATGATGATTGATGCCATGGTGTCTCCCCGTCGTTGTTGAAGGAGACACAAGTGAGCGGAACCACTGTCAGTACTTGCAGCTGACCGACCTTACAGGTTGATGCAGGTCCGTTTTCAGTGGTTGGTCTGCCACGAATTGCATAGAAAAACGTGGAATCAGGCGCGATTAACCCTTCTGATACGAACAAGTATCAGAAAAAATGATTGTCGTTCTCAACAAAATGATTGTTGATGGTTAAATATGCGCAGAATTGTTGGACGGCGCATAGCGCACAGAATTTCAGTTGCGCAAAGAAACGATCAGGCCCATTGATACTGCGCGGGCAATCGCTGCCTGTCGGCCACTGACGCCAAGTTTGTGCGTGGCGTTCTGCAGGTGGAAGATCGAGGTGCGCTCGCTGATGTTGAGCAGTAGACCGATCTCCCAACTGGTTTTGCCCTCGGCCGCCCACGACAGGCATTCGCGCTCGCGCTTGGTCAGTGCCGGCAGTCGTGTCGGAGTTTTCGAACGTACGAAGCGGCGCGCGGCTTCATGCACAAAATGCGCCAGCAGATGCAGCTCGGGCAGCATCGCTTCGTAGTCGGCGGCGGGCAGGTCGCGGGACGCGTAGGACATCAGCCCCCACGACACCCCGGGACCATGCAGCGGCACGCTGACGCCGCTGCCGAGACCGTATTCGCGGGCTTCGCCGAACAGGTGACGGATCTTCTGCAGATGTGGGTCGACGACCCTTCGATGGTGAAATTGCGCCTCTTCCCACGCCAGGGGTATCGCGTGGTCGTGACAATGACTGATGATCGGATCGATACTGATGTAGTCCATTTCGAAATAATGCTTCACCCAAGCTTCCGGGTAGGTGCCCATGCGAAGTTGATTCGGATGTTCGTTGACCAGCGGTAGATCCACCGCATAGAACCAGTAATCGATGCCCAGCGGAGTGGTCACTTGATCGATGTCGGCAGTCAGTGCTTCAGTGCTGGGCGCGTCTTCAAACGCGCGCAATCGGTCGATGTCGATCAGCATCCTCGTTGCCATGGCTGTCCCTGTGGTGCCTGCCCATGACCGGAGCGATGGTCCGCGCCGGTGAGCCGCGACGAGGGGCGGCGATGATGTGTGGAACCGCGAAGATACCCCCGTCAGGTGCGGTCCAAACAGTAAAGTAACAGGCTTGTCATCGGCAGTGGAGTTTGTCGTATGCCGCCGCAGCGAATGACGCCGCATGAGCCAAAAGTTACACTTGAAACTATCCGTCAGGCTCCGGCCTGCATCCATCTTTACCGTCGAGCGTCCACATGGTTACCACGTTCCGCGCGCCGTTCATTTCCCGCGATGCCGTGGCCGACACATTGCGCAGCCGTGGCTATGCGGTGCTCGCCCCGCAGGATGTCGCCATGCTCTGCGACGTATCGTTGGAGGCGCTGCAGGCGTTGGCATCGAGCTGGAACGATCTGCCCGCCGATGAATATCTGCGCGACGGCGGGCGCTACCGCCAACGGCGACATGCGTGCTTCGTGGTCCGCGCCGACAGCTGCGGGCAGACGCCGCATCGCGCGCATTACCAGCCGCTGGATTACAACGCGCTGCACGGCGGCCTGCAGCGCTGGTTCGCGCCGATGGCGCCAGCGACGGTTGCGGCGCCTGCATGGACAACCATGTTGCGTGCATTGGGCGCATGTCTGCGTGAAGTCCGCGCCGGCGACCCCTGGTATGTGGAAGCGCATCAGTTCCGGATCGACACCCGCGACGGTATCGGCCGACCGACGCCGGAGGGCGCGCATCGCGATGGCGTCGATTTCGTCGCGGTGTTCATCGTCGACAGGGATGCGATCCGCGGCGGCGAAACCCGGGTGTTCGAAGCCGATGGCCCCGACGGCCAGCGTTTCACGCTCACCGAGCCTTGGAGCCTGCTGTTGCTGGACGATACGCGGATGATTCATGAGACCACGCCGATCCAGCCTGCGGCCGCAGGCGAGGAGAGCCGAGGAGGGCATCGCGACACCTTGGTGCTGACGTTCCGGGCGGGCGGCTTCCAGGCGGAGGCCTGATCGGCCGGCGCACCGGCGCAGTTACAATTGAAACCAATTCCTAACGATGGTCAGAGGTTTCGATGAAACTGGGTTCTCTCAAAGAGGGTGGACGCGACGGTACGCTGATCGTGGTGTCCCGCGATCTGACCCGCGCGGTGCGCGCCGACGCTATCGCGCCAACCCTGCAGCGCGCGCTGGAAGATTGGTCGAACACCGCGCCGCGGCTCAATGCGCTGTCCGAAGCGCTGAACGCGGGCGAGGCCGAGGGCGCATTCGATCTCGACATGACGCTGTTGGCGTCGCCGCTGCCGCGTGCGTATGAATTCGTCGACGGCAGCGCCTATCTGCCGCACGTCGCGCGCGTGCGTCGCGCCCGCAGTGCCGAAGTACCGGAGAGTTTCTACGTCGACCCGCTGATGTATCAGGCGGTGAGCGCCGGTTTCTACGGCCCGCGCGACCCGGTAAGGGTGCCCAGCGAGGATTACGGTATCGATCTGGAAGCCGAAGTAGTGATCGTGACCGACGACGTGCCGATGGCGCCGACGCCCCAGCAGGCCGCCGGCCACATCCAGCTGATCGGACTGGTCAACGATGTGTCGCTGCGCAATCTGATTCCGAACGAGTTGGCCAAGGGCTTCGGCTTCCTGCAGTCCAAGCCGCGTTCGGCGCTGTCGCCGGTATTCGTCACGCCTGACGAACTGGGCGACGCCTGGCGGGACAACAAGGTGCATCTGCCGCTGCTGACCCACATCAACGGCGCATGGTTCGGTGCGCCTGAGGCCGGTGTCGACATGCAGTTCGACTTCGCCCAACTGTTGGCCCACGCCGCGAGAACCCGACCGCTGTCCGCGGGCACCATCGTCGGTTCGGGTACGGTTGCCAACGAGGACACGTCACTGGGGGCCTCGTGCTTCGCCGAGAAGCGCACGGTTGAAACGCTTGAAACCGGCAAGCCGATCACGCCGTTCATGCAGTACGGCGACGTGGTGCGGATCGAGATGCGCAGCCGTGACGGTCAGGATATTTTCGGAGCTATCGAGCAGCGGATCGAGCGTCCGCTGACCTGATGCACGTCCAGGCGTTGTGCGGCAGGGTCCGGACCTTGCAGTGCCTCGACATCGCCTTGCGCTGCAACTTCGCCAAGTTCGGTCAGCATCCGCCGCTGCACGATTTTCTGCTGGCGACGAGTGATCAGGTGTTGATCGAAGCCAGCCCGACCGATCCGTTACGGCGCATCGGGCTTGCCGCTGAAGACCCGCGCGCGCAAGATCCAATGTGCTGGCAGGGGGTCGATCTGCCGGGGTTGGCGCTGATGGCGGTTCGCGATGCGTTGGGAGATAGGCCATGACTGAACACTTGCGGCTCTACGGCTACTGGCGCTCCAGCGCCGCTTATCGGGTGCGGATCGCGCTGAATCTCAAGGGCTTGGCCTACGAATCGATGCCGGTGCATCTGATCCGCGACGGCGGCGAGCAGCACAGTCCGGCTTTTGCGCAGACCAATCCGCAGAAACTCATTCCGGTGCTGCAGCACGGCGAACGCCTCGTGCGGCAGTCGCTGGCGATTCTGGAATACATCGACGAAGTCTGGTCGGACGCGCCCGCGCTGCTGCCGGCGACCGCGCGCGGCCGCGCACGTGCACGCGGACTGTCGCTGATGGTCGCCTGCGACATCCATCCACTCAGCAATCTGCGCGTGCTGCAGTACCTCGAACGCGAGTGGAACGCGCCGCTGCCGGAACGCGACGAATGGGTGCGGCACTGGATCCGCGAGGGCTTCAATGCCTTCGAGGCGCTGCTGGTCGATGATCCGGCGACCGGCACGTTTTGCGAAGGCGATATGCCGACGATGGCGGACTGCTGCCTCATTCCGCAGGTCTACAACGCGCGCCGTTTCGCCGTGGATCTGACCCCATACCCGACCATTCTGCGGATCGAAGCAGAATGCCTTGCGCTGCCGGCGTTCGACAGCGCGCGGCCGGAAAAACAGGCAGACGCACTGGCGCCCTGAACGTCAGTCCCGCTTCGCGCCGTCAACAAAAAACGCCCCGGTGCGATGCCCGGGACGCTGTGCTTACCGTCGATGCGCGCTCAGTGCGAGAAGGAGGTACTGGTCTCGCCGTCGAACGCAACCGCGTAAGGGTCGTGCTCGTTGCCGCCGCCTTCGGACAGCCGAAACTTCAGCGCCAGACCGTCGCGGGAGTCGGCCGCGCGCAGCGCTTCCTCCATCCCGATCTTGCCTTCCCTGCACAGCCGGAACAGGCACTGGTCGAACGATTCCATGCCTTCTTCCAGGGTTTCTTCCATCGCCGCCTTGATTTCGTGCACCTGACCGCGGCGCAGGAGGTCGCGGATCATCGGCGTGTTGATCAGCACTTCGGCGGCCGGCAGGCGGCGGCCGTCTGTGCCGACAACCAGACGCTGGCTGACTACGGCCTTGAGGTTCAGCGCCAGGTTCATCAGCACATTCTTGTGCGCGGTTTCCGGGAAGAAGTTCAGGATGCGCTCGATGGTCTGGTCGGCGTTGTTGGAGTGCAGCGTCGCCAGGCACAGATGGCCGGTTTCGGCGAACGCGATCGCAGCCTCCATCGTCGTGGCGTCAAGAATTTCACCGATCAGGATCACGTCCGGCGCTTCGCGCATCGCATTCTTCAGCGCATTGTTGAACGCGTGCGTGTCCAATCCGACCTCGCGCTGATTCACCAGTGATTTTTTATGCTTGTGCAGGTATTCGATCGGATCCTCGATGGTGAGAATGTGCCCGGCCGAAGTGCTGTTGCGGTGATCGATCATCGACGCCAGTGTCGTCGACTTGCCCGAGCCGGTGGAGCCGACGATCAGCACCAGCCCGCGCGGCGCCATGATGATGTTCTTGAGCGCCTGCGGCAGCTGGAGTTCTTCGATGGTGGGGATCACGCTGCGGATCGCGCGAATCACCATGCCCACTTCGCCGCGCTGCTTGAACACGTTGACCCGGAAACGGCCGGCGTCGGCCAGCGACAGCGCCATGTTCAGCTCCAGATCGCGCTCGAAGTCCGGCACCTGGCCCTCGTCCATCAGCGAATAGGCGATCTTCTTGACCATGCCCGGCGGCAGGCCGGTATTGCCGAGCGGATACAGCTTGCCCTCGACCTTGATATGCACCGGCGCGCCGGTGGTCAAGAACATGTCGGAGGCGTTTTTATCCGTCATCAGCTTCAGGAAATAGCCGATATCCATCGTTGAACCTCCCCGTACAGCCGCTGGCTGCGCGATGACTGCGGCGTTGCAACCGCCGCGAATGCTGATAACAATGGCGCGCGCGGATCGATCGATTCACCCGCTATCGATTCCATCACCGGCACGCTCCCCATGACCTCAAGCTTCGCACAAATGCCGCGCATCCCGCAGCACCTTCGTC
>JANOKD010000062.1:0-43693 GCA_031419075.1 Lysobacterales bacterium | reverse complement strand
CCAGAGAAAGCGGTATTCGACGCCAGGATGACGCACTTCGCTTCTGTCGCCAGTTTGCTGCCTGCTGGAATTTTTACAATGATCGTCGTATCGGCGGCGAGTGCCGATGCAGGAACGATCATCGCCGATGTCAGTGCCAGTACTAGAAGCGAAAAACGCTTCCGCTTGACGTTTTTTCCTGTACTCGCTTTGTTTTGGCTATGAGCTGTCATGTGAACTTCTCCTTGTGTTTGTGTCGTTTCGTTGGTATTTGAGCCCAACGACAGGTGTGCGCGCGAAGATTGATCGATATAGGCGCGCTTGCGTTATTGCCAAACAACATCAGCCTTGGCGCGTGAAGGCGGTTTTTTCATCGGATTCCTGTCATCAAGTGATCGCGATTCAATCAATGACATTAGCACTCGATCATTTATTTCGTCTTTGGCCGTTACATGATCCGCTCCGCCTGCGCGCCATCCTCACATCACATCGAGGTGGAGGTATAGGTCGTCCATTGCAGCGAAGTCGACGTGGGCGTCGGCAGCGGGGTGCTGAACGCGGGGTTAGGCGTATAGATCCAGCCCGCACGCCCTTTTCCAAGCGACACCATCTGATCCTGTTCGCCCCATCCATGTGTGACTGCGCGCAATTCGCTTTTCGCGTCGCCGTTGGCATCAAACTCTTGCAAGGAGTAGATGCTGGCGATACGTTGCGAATCGTTTGGGCTGGGGCTGTCGAACGTCGATGCGTTTACGTATTGCATCATTCTGCCCCAGCCAACAAGAAACCGCGGAGCGCCGGCATTGTCGTTGCCGAGTGATACGAGTTGAGGATAAGACAGGAAGTAGCCGGGGCTTTCTCTGAGCCACTTCTGCCACACCACAGCTCCAACGCTGTTCAAGCGAACCATGCCGATTTTCGTCGGTAGGGTCGTTGTGCCATCCGTTGCGGCGAATACGCCAAGAAAGCCGCCACCCGAAAGTGCCACAAGAGAGGTAGCGCCGCCGTTGAAGCGATTGGTGCTCAGTGTGGATCTGTAAATACTGCGAACCAGCGTCTTGCTTTGGTTCTCAACGTGCATCCAGATCCCACCCTTGGTGTAGTCACTGGCAACTCCGTGCCAATCAGTGGTGCAAAGTGCCGCGAATGCGCCCTGCGGATTGACTGCCGGTCGGTTGGACAGCGTATGTCCCTCTGCGCATGCCCACAACCAGCCCCGCGTCGTGTCGATGGCGGGCGCAGTGCGGCTGACCACGACAAAGCTGTCTGCTTGATGTTGCGTGGTGCCGCCCGTCGCGGATTTCATTGAAATGCCGTAATGCGAACCGCTTAGCACGAGATTCTGGTGTCCGTATTCCCAACCGCCGCCGATCGCTTTGCTGACCACATATCGATTGGTCGGAGCGGCGGGGAGAGGGGCGACGGCGGCATTTTTCCACTCGTATAGCCACATATGGTCATCGGCAGTGTTTGCGGTGAGCCAATCTTTCCACGTCGTGTTGGTGAGCGAGGCCACCAGATCCTTGGTGGACCCGGTCGCCGAAGAAGGCCTTCTGCATAGCGCCGCCACCGTGGAGCAATCCGACGTCACCGCAATGCCGTTCATCTCTTTACACTCGGGAAAGTCCCGGTGCGAGAAGCCGCTGACCGCACCTGTGCTGCTGACGTTCGCAGAGATGATCGTGCCTGCTCTCGTCGTAGCGCCTGCCGTCGCTTTCGTCGACAAAGACGCGAATATTTTTCTTTGCCCGTTGTAAACGCAAGAGTCGGCATAAATGCGGCCTGGCACCACGCTGCCGGGATGCAAATCCAAGATTCGGATGACATATCTGTGCTCATTGGCAGTCACACGAGAGCCATCCAACACGTCATTTGCCGACGATATGGTTCCGGCTGCGGGCAGGGCTGCCTGGGCGGATAGGGTCAAGGACACTGCAGCGCAGAGGGCCGTGACTTGTGCAATCAGCATCATCTTCGTCATAGTTGTCTTTCCTTAGAAGTGTTTGTCTTAGAAAATATAGGATTTAAGCGACTGCTTTGTCTCACTCATCAACAGTGTCAGCTTGCGGGGCGCAAAAGGGTGTGATTTTTGTAGGATCACAAAATGGTCGGTATCGTGTCGGAGGGCGTAACCCGCGCAGTGGATTACGCTTCATCCACTTATGGATTGCAGTTGCCCGAAGCTGCCGTGTATGACGTAGTGATGCCTGTTACCCTTTGCGGGCCGGAAGAAGATTGTGCCCCGCTATACAGTGCAGTCACGCTCAATCGGCCTGTGAATTCAGTCCTGTATCGATAGCTTTGGCCTGTCACGCAAAGCGGCGGACGGCCCGCCAGTCCATAGGTAATAAACGAATTGCCGGCTCTCAATTCCAGAGACTTACCGCTTGCGTACCGACTTCCGTTTTTGTAAGCACTCAAAGAAACATCAGGCACACTCACATACACCGAAGTGTTATAACCATAGTATCCTTTTGCTATCTGGCAATTGACCGAGGCGTTCGACAGCGTCTGATTTGTACCGGAGAAATTGAGTGGATTTGCTTGAATGTAGCATTCCACCAGTGTGCCGGGAAGCCCGTTCTTGAAAGGGACAGAGATCATTACTTTTGTCGGCGATGCGGATTGTGCTTGAGCCGACGCAGGCATGATCATCGCAGATGCCAGCGCAAGAGTGGCAAATACAATGCGCACGCGTTGACGGTTGCTCGAAGTGTTGATTTTCAAGGCTTGTTTCTGCATGAGATTGCTTCCTTATGGTTGCTGTTGGCTGGTAAGTTTCGGGTTTTACGTCAGATAAACTTGCATGCCTCGCCATGTATCGATACACGATTTACAGTAATGGCAGGCGACGTCGTTGTTCCTCCGCACGAAACATTGTTACGTGCGGAGGAGCCGCTGCAATTACAAACTTGACACTCTGACCGTGAAGCCGCTTTGCGTTGCGGTCAACACTTCTATCTTGAAGCGCTTGCCGGCCGGCTCAGGCGTGGTCCAGGATTCGCCAGCCGTGAACATATTGCTTGCTTTGTTGGAATAGTCGCTCGGGGTAGTGGCGGCATCTACGATCCACGCAGGCTCATCTCTGCCACTTTTCACGGAGTGGATGATCACAGCGTCTCCCGGCAGCTTGGATTCGTAAATACCTCCGCTTAACTTGCGGGCCTCGATGGTGTAGTAATCGGTTCCACCCGGCACCATGAGCTTGATCAGCAGCGCATTAGTCGATGTCTGCAGGCTGGCGCGGTCGAGGGTGTAGGTGGTCGTGGCGGTGGTGTAGTTATGCGTCCGCAGCCGCGCAGCAGCGACCCAGCCAAGCAGGTTTCTTTGGTAACTGATCAAATGTTGCGGTAGCAAGCCATAGGCAGGGTCGAGGGCCGTTTCATCCCAGCCGCCGCTCATAACGTCCCAGGGGTTGTCGTAGGTATCATCGTCGCCATCGGAGTTGTTCGAGTGGGGCAAGCCATAGGCGTGCCCCATTTCATGCGCGATTGTCGATATGCCCGAGTACTGCGACGGGATATTCATGTAGGCCCACGGCGGATTCCAGGTGATCGGCCACGACTTGGTGACACCGTCGAGCGTATGGGTTTCCGAACCGCCCCAAGCATTGCCGTCCAATTCTCCGTTGAACACCATATTGATACCGAAGTAGCCGGCGTAATTGACGCTGGGATTGGCTGCCGCCAAGCAGTTTTTTGTCAGATCGTCCCATTTCGGCTCCAGACCACTGGGGAAATAGTAACTACGTGACTGCGGCAGCGTGTGCCAACCGGAGGCATTACTGTTCGACACGTTGATATTCTGATTGGACACTTGGCGCCAATAGTGATCCAACCGCCCGGACACGTTGGCATACATATCGACGAAGTAGCTCTTGGGCTTGGGCTCGGTCGCAAGATTTTTGAACTTGCACATCACTGTGATCCAGGACTTGGTTCCGCTGACCGCCTTGGTAGAGATGTCACCGGCCTTAGAAGAGAACCCACCACCGGCCTCCAAGTCGTCGATCGGCACAATGATCTCTGGAACCAGGATGTCATACATGCCCAAGGTCTTGGTTCGCGATTGCGGCGCCAAGGTCACGGCCACCCGGCGGTTGGCCAAGCCATGCAGTTCGCCTGCCGCTTGTTTCGCGCTGATCGGATCGAGCAGATGCCGGCGCCCGTTATCTTCAACCAATCTGACGATGGCCTTGGATTTCCTGCCTGGTCCTGGCCGACCATCGCCCCAAATCACCTCGAGGCGGCCTTGCAACGGCTTGGCGTCGCTGGCAGGGGCCTGTATCTGTTGGCCGGTACGGTTGTCGGCCGCATCGGTCGCTGTTGCTGTTGCTGTCGCCAACAGTGCGATGGCAATCAGACTCCACTTGAGTTCCATGACTTTCTTCCTGAATGATGGTGGATGTTCAAAACGGAGCCCGAAAACCGTGGGCAGGATGGAATTCTTTCTTGCCGGATGAGATTCCGCAGCTCTACTTACATATATCGACGTGAATTGCCCGGCTGTTTTCCAGCTGTCTTGTGCATCAGCCCAAGCTACTCACGCTTTGATCCTGGTCTTCACAGCCGTGAAATACATGCAAAGGCCTCATGAATGCCTCATGAGACGATCATGAAACGATCACAACCGGAATCAATACGTGGTCATGGTCACGTTTACCGGCCCATCGGGCCTGGGTCGCCTCCCTCCGCCTAAACGGAGTCAGGTTCGAATGTCATTTACTTAAGCGCCAGTTTCTGTTTTCAGTCATTCCTCGCAGGCGGTAATCCAGCGCCTTCAAGCTCCTGTGACTAAAAAAGCGCTGTATCCCAGCCTCTGCAAGGATCACGGGCTTTAAGGAAGTGCCATTCCAATCTGGCCCCGTTGCGTTTTCGCATCCGCACCGTCGCTTGAGCGAGCACAACAGGCGATCAAATGGGGTGCCTCCGTGACGTAGGCCCGGTGCCGCGGCTGATGGCTGACGCGCAGCGTGTCAGACTACTCATTGCGGTCACCGGAAGGGTGTGACCTGCGCGGCGTTCCCTGCAGGTCGCGTTGTTTGATTTGCCCCTCGCGAATAAGGATGGATCGGAGAACACTGGATGCAGTATCGTTGGGACGACTTCAGTCTGGATCGCGAAGGGGCGCTGCTGACGCGGCAGGGACAGCAGGTCGACATCTCACGAAAGGTCCTGGACTGCATCAGCCATCTGGTCGAGCACCGGCAGCGTGTGGTGAGCTATGACGAGCTGATCCGCGAAGTGTGGGGTCATGACAACGTGACCAATAATCAGCTGTCCCAGGTGATCCTCGCGGCACGCCGCGCACTTGGCGACGATGGACAGGCACAGCGGCTGATCCGGACCATGCCCGGGCTGGGTTATCGCTGGGTGGGGGCGCTATGCGATACCACGGCTGCGGACACCGCGCCCCAAGCGCAGGTGCCTGAGCTGTCTATGCCGATGCAGGTGGATGCAGCCGCGTCGATCCCGGACACTTCACTTCCTGCACATACGGATCCGGTCGCGCCGACATCAGCGCCCATATCCGCGCCCATATCCGCGCTTATATCAGCGCCTATTTCAGCGCCGCGCGCGACTGACGCGCCGTGGCATCGCAACGGACAACTGCGCATCGCAGCTGCGGCTGTGCTGATCTTGGCGGCCGTAGCTGTAGTCGGCTGGCAGTGGCGCAAGGTTGAACCGGCCGCAGTCGCGACGCAGCCGTCCATCGCCGCAGCCACACTCACCGCGACCGCCACCGCCGTTGGCCCATTGGCACGCCTTGAGGATGCGTTCTGGCGGGGCAAATATGAAGAGGTCCGCGCGGGCCTGGCGGCACTGCCTGCTGATCTGGCGGACTCACCCGATGCCCGCCTTCTGGACATCCGTTTGGACATCGAACGCGGACGTTTTGATCGCGCTGCAAAGAAGCTGGCGCTGCAACAGGCCAGGGCCAAGACTGCGGATGACCCTGTCTGGCAGGCAAAGCTGTTTGCCAGGCAGTCTTTTTTGAGTGGCTCGGCCGGAAAGGCGGCGCCAGACATCCTCGCGCCAGCACAGTTGGCGGTCGAGCTGTTGGAGTCTGCCGGGCAGGCAGCACCGCCACAGGCCATGGGCGAAGCGCTGTCCGCACGAGGCTATGGGCTGATGAAAGCCGATCAGCTCGAACCTGCCGTGCGCGATCTCGTCCGCGCGCGAGCTTTGCTGCTCAAGGCCGGCGACACGCATGGTGCTGCAAATGCAGCCGACACTTTGGCACGCGTGCAGATGCGCATGGGTCGCCTTGCAGATGCGTTGGCGCTGATGATCGAAATCGCCAACCTCTGTCAGCAGTCCAATAATCCTGTCCAGGAAATCTACGCGCGCAACGGCGCAACCAAAATCCAAGTCGAGCTGCTGCGCTGGCGCGACGCCTTGGCCAGCAGCGATCGCAGCATGCAGCTGTTGCAAGCGGTACCGGATTCGGAACGTCGGACCCGGGTCGTGCAGTTGCGTGCACTGGTACTGACGGGCATGGGCCGTTTGCGTGAGGCGGAGTCGCTCATCGAAGAAGGAGAAGCGATGCGCGACGAGCGCTATTCCTCCATTGTTACCGCCACCTATCATCTGGTTTCCGGCCACACCGAACAGGCGCTCGCCGCCGCTACGGAAGCACATGCATTTAACCGATACAGCACGAACGACAGCTTGAATCTGGAAAGCAAAGAAGGTGCGCTGCTGCTATGGATGATCGCCGCGCAGGATCTGGCGGCCAACGGCAACGGCAAAGCCATACCCATGCCCTCACCCGCTCAACGCGAAGCACTGCAGCAACCCCAGTCGGACATCGGTCGCATCGTCCGCGGGCGATGGCTGTGGTCCCAAGGCAAATCGCAGGACGCACAGACCCAGTTCCGTCTGGCGCTGGCGCAAGCGCGTCAGATGGGTCATGTGTCCGTCATGCTGCGAGCCAGCGAGCCCTTGATCGAACTGCTGCTGCAGCACGGCGATACGAAGGCCGCCGAACAGGTGTTGGCTGAACTGCAAGGCTATGATCCCCAGCGCATGGAGCAGGACTATCGCGCAAACCTGCTGGGCCTGCGGGTGGCGCTGGCGTTGGGCCAAAAGGCCGATATCGCGGCCGCCTACAGGCGAACGGCGGCACTGGCTGGCGAACGGGCCTTACCGGCACAGGTGCTGGTTGCGTATGAAGACGGCATGCGTCCGCCGGGTGAGCTGAAAAGCGTACGGGACACCGCCAGCAGGTTCTGATCAACTGGAGTGGTGCCGCAGGATGTGCGCTCCAGTTCAAGGGACACATGCTCTGTTTTGCACCGTAAGCGCATCAGCCGCTTCGGTTTGCGTGGTGCCGTTTGCGGCGCTGAGAAGCCTTGCCTTCGGATGGGGCGCACTGCGACTCCGTCCGAAGGATGGGACGTTGCACACAAGCTGGTGGCGGAATGTCGCAACCGGGGCCGCCCGCTCCCCCATCACTCTGAAGTGATCTTTTGTTGACGCTTCCGTCAGCGGGGCTGCCGCAGGTTTTTACAGCGCCGGAAATGTAAGCAACACAGACGCTTGATGGCCTGTGCACAGATCGCATCATGATGTCGCGAAACGTGGACCAAGCCTAAGAAACACCACTCCGATCTCAGTTTTTGACCGGCATGATCCTTTCATGATCCTTTCATGATCGTTTCATCATCTGCAGCGAATGACGCAAGCGGGCGTGCGGGCTTACACCAGAGCTGCACGACGGCAGCGGCTGTTGTCGATGCTCGCTCTGAACCGGGCAAAGCCGCAACGTCACGATGCTGCCCATCAGTCACATTGAAGTCACATCACATTACTTAAGGATGATCACGATGAAGTCTTACAAAATCAGTCTATTGGCTGCGGCGGTGATGCTTTGCGTCACAGCGGCTGTCACCGATGCAAACAGCGCCGGCCCGCGCCCCGTTCTGCAGCAAGGCGGGGGCCCTGAGGCGACGAAAGCGCAGTTACAGGGTCGTTTGGAGCTGACCTGGGGTGATGCTATGCCCGGAAGCAAAGCCCCACACCGCTTTTCGGTGACCCTGGTCGACGACGCAGGCGGCCGCCATGCGCTGGACGCCGGCCGTGCCTTGAAGGCCGCTGGAGACCTCTATTCCCTTAACAAGAGCCGGGTGGCTGTGACGCTGGAACCGCAGTCGGCGATGCTCACCAAAGCGGCATCCGGCCTGTCGGTGCCCGAAGTGATTGTGCCCATCGACGATCTTGTGTCCAACACCGTGACTGGCACGGCAGGGGAATTCTCGACCAGGGTGGTGACGACCACGTGGGCCACCCTGATGTGCAAGTTCAAGGACATCGCCACCGAACAGAAACCCAAAAGCTTTTTCCAAAGCCAATACGGAACTGCAACCGGCGAGCTTGGCCAGTACTGGTCATTTGTGTCCTACGGCAACATCAACCTCAACGGCAGCACCGCATATGGTTGGTTTACCCTGCCCCAGAACCGCTCCTTCTACGTCACCTCCGCTGGCGCAAACCTGGACAAGCTCTTCGACGACTGCACGGCAGCCGCCAACGCCAGTGTGAACTTCGCCGCCAACGGCGGACTTCAGGGCATCAACATGATGTTCAACGGCGACCTCGATGGCTACGCTTGGGGTGGTGGCCGCTGCGCCACGCTCGACGGCCTCAACAAGTGCTGGAGCAGCACTTGGAACCCGCCGTTTTCGTTCCAGAATCTCGCGCCGCTTGCGCACGAGATGGGCCATGCCTACGGCTTGCCGCACGCCAACAACTCCGATGGCGACAGCAACACCTACGACAACCCGTGGGATGTCATGAGCGATGCCTACAGCAATGCCAACACAAGCACCACTTACGGTACTTTGCCGAAGAATCTCAGCGTCTACTCGCGTAATAGACTTGGCTACTTGACCGCAGCACGCAAGCGGACGATCAACCACAGCACAACGAGTCAGCGCTTTGAACTCGCGTATGCCGACCTGTTCGCCGGCGACAAGACCCGGATGGTCACATTGGTGATACCCGGCACCACCACGCGCTACTACACCATCGAGGCGCGCGGGCGTCGCGGCACCTACGACGGCAATCTTGCCGGGAACGCCGTGATTATTCATTCCGTCGACACCGCACGTGCTTCGCCGGCCTGGAGCGTTGACGCCGCCAGTCCGAAAGCGGACGTGTCGAACAATGAAGGCAGCATGTTCAAGGTCGGCGAATCCTGGAGCACGCCCGAAGCAAGCGGTAAGAAATTCAAGGTACAGGTGATCAATACGACCACCGAGGGATTCACGATTGACGTGGTCGGGCTGTAATTCGTGATGACATCGCCGAATAGGACGGTTGTCCTCTTCGGCGATGCATTGAAACCGGGCAACGCCGAATCACCCATCACGACGCGCTCGGATTTCGGTGCAGTGATATCACACCGGAAAATTTCTATATTTGTGATTCAAACATTTTTTTCAGTTTCCCACCTATGTCTGCCGGGATTTTCTCCCCGGCAGACATAGGTGGAATAATTCAACTTTGAATGGATTCACCATTGATGTGATCGGCGTGTGATCCACGATGGCATCGCCAACTGACAGTATCCAACCGCCCGCTGAGGAGAACCGCCACATAAAAAAAATGAAAATTGAACTTTGCTTTTACAACCCTAAAATCATCTTATAGGACGAGATCATAATGAACCGCCAAAAAAAATCGCTGCAGCCTTTATTGGGAAGTCTTTGCATACTCGCAGGCCTCGGCGCTGCGACAAGCGTGCTCGCTGCAGACACGCTGATTGTCAACCAATACATGAAACCCAGCCAGCACCTGACCTCCGCGAATGGGGAATACCGGCTCACGTTTCAGAGCGACGGCAATCTGGTCCTGCAGCGGCAGTCCGATCTGGCACAGATGTGGACTTCGAACACTGCAAACCAGAATGGCAAACGGCTCGTTCTGGGATCGGACGGCAATCTGACGGTTCAAAGCCACAGCAAGTCGCCTGCCTGGACGTCGAACACTGGCGGCAGCAGAGTCAATCGCCTGAAGGTGAGTAACGACGGCAATGTCGTCATGTACGACACTGCGAACAAGCAGATATGGTCTACGAATACCTCAGCCGCTTCGGTCTCAATTTTAGCGACAACAGTGACGAATGTCGGGTCCACCAACACATACCAGTCGACAGGCAGCACAATGTCTATCGCACGCAGCGCATCGACTCAAGTAGGCGACCTGATGATCCTGGCGATCCAGACGGCCACCGGAGTTGTTCCAACAACTGCCAGCAGCACTGCTGGTGAATGGACCCGATTCGCGACATGTGGCGTTGCCAGCAACACTGCTACCACGTGCACTGCGGGTAGCGATATGGGTATATCGCTTTTTTATAATTATGCAGGCTCTGCGGGCGCAAAATCATATACGATCAATAAAACTGCCAATGAGTATACTTCGGCTGCCATCATGGTCGTGCGTGGCGCCGCAACGAGCAGCCCAATTGGAAGTCTCCAGCCGGTTTTCTTGGACGACGGACTAAACGAACAGACCAAATGCAGAGGGGTTCCAGCAGGCTCCGCTGGCGGGCTTGTTGTATGCGCTATGTCACATGACGACGCTCAACCGCTGACGACCCCGAGCGGCTGGGGGTTGCGCACCAGTGTCGTTCGCAGCGACAGTGCGCTGTTCCTCTATTCGCGCAGCAAGGCCGACGCGGCTATCGGAGAGACCACCATTCTGTACAACGGACCGGATCCTTTGAACCAGCCAGGCAACGGTATCAACTTTACTTTTCTGATTAAACCCAAGCCGTAAGGAATGACATGGATGCGCCTGCAGACCTACGTCTGTAGGCGCATCGCATATACGCATTGAATGCACTGGGCATACAGCCCCTCTTCGCGGACCCGGTCGCAAATATCGGCCTGGGTCACAAATACCGCTTCGATGCACCACATACAACGGGCATGACACCGATTCATGCGTGTGTGTGATCGGTGACCGGCCAGATCATGATCATTTCATGATGATTTCATGATCGCATCGTGAGCGTTTTGGCATGACCGAGCCCGTAACAAGTAACAGAGTTGAGCTGTGGATGCACCGGAGCCGGGATAAAAAAAACCGACACGTCCACTCCGATCACCGTTTTCAACCGCAACTTTCACGCCATGCGGTGGACTTCAATCACACACTCATCCGCTCAAGGAAGGAATTATGAATCGCAAGACGATATGTGCCAGCATCATTGCTGTACTGGCAGCTCAGGCAGTCGTTTCAAACGCTGCGGAACGGGTAGACCCGGGGAACCGCGCTTCCATGAAGGCGATGCTGGGAGCGACCAACATCTATAAGCTCACCAACTCGGATCCAAACGAACTGCAGCAGGCTTTCGTCCAGGACGTAGGCAACGGTCGTCTTGTCCGGTTTGAGCAATATCACCTGGGCGTTCCGGTGTTTGGCGGATCGCTGGTGATGGAAACCGACGGCAGCGCTGTTGAAGGTCTCGTCAAGCGGGTTGGCGGCGGGCTGCTCACCGGCCTTGACGTCGACATCCCCAACACAGGCACCGCAATCGATGCGGCCGGCGCATTGGATACTGCTCGCCGTCACCTTAAGGTGTCCAGCGTCGGACAACCGCCGAACGAGAAAAATACGGCACATCTTTATGTCTGGCAGGGTGCGACCGGGAAAGCACGCCTGGTGTATGTGGTGTCGATTGAAGTCGCGGGAAAAGCACGCGCATCGCGACCCACCCTGATCATTGATGCCAACACCTCGGCCATCCTTGATCGCTGGGAGTCGCGGGACAGCGGCGATGGCATGGGGCCGGGCGGCTATCTGAAGCCGGCTGCAAAGGCGCTGACCGCCAGAGGCTGGGATCGCAATAAAATTGATCTGCTGTTTTCCCACGCGCGTAACTTATATCAATCAGAAAACAGCTCAATGACCGCAACCAGCTGCGGCGCAGCCCAGGCGGCGAATGATCTGGGGTTTTCTGCTAAAGACGTACGGGCAGCCTTTGCTGCCACAGGTGTCTGTCGCAGCAACAGCCGCCAATACACGCTGTATCTCGGGGCGCAGAGCGAAGCCGCCAACAAAACACACCTCACCGCTAACGCGGTCGCCACGTCCGCTTTGACTGCGAAATATGGCACTTGGCGCAAATTTGAAAGAAATGATTTTACTCTCTTGGCGCCATGGGACACTGCCGGCGAAAACATTGCCAAGGCTAAATCTGCACTTGGCATTACCAGCGACAGTCCTCGCGTTGATGTGACGTATCTCAACAAGATGTATGTTGACAGCCGCAGCTTCCAAACGACGTCGCAGGACTATTGCTCCAAATCCGGCGCCTGCGTGGATATCCGTATGAACGCAACCGGGTCGAGGAGTCAAAATGACACCTTTACAAGCTGGAGCTTGATAAAAGGCCTTACAGCGCAGCAGTTTCCGACAACAAGACAGACGGTGACGACTACGCTGAATGCGGGAAGTTTGTGGAGCACAGCCAACACAACCTCAAGTTCATGGGCCTACACGGTATCTTCCGAGGTTTCCGTTGGCGCTTCGTTTGGCTTCGAAAACTCTGCTTCGGCCAGTATCAGCGTGACTTTTGGCGTCTCCGCAACCAAAAGCGGTGAAACGTCGAAAACGTATACCAATAACTTTTACAACGGTGGGTATAAGATTCCAGCGGGATGCTATGCAGTCATCACGCCTGTTGAGCGCTGGAAACAGAGATACGACACTTGGAACGTCAGGCCTGAAGTCCGGGGAACGATGGAGGCGCGCACCTATCCTGATCTGAATGGACAGGAGTACACCAAATACCCGGCCACCAGCCACTTCAGCGGCCTGACCACCATTCCGACGTATAAGCTCACCCTCAACGATCGCACTCAGCTCATCAATGGAGTGACCGTGGTGGGCAAAAAATTCGCTGACGGCACCGCGTGTACCTTGACCCCGTTCTGAGTTAACCGCTGTCCTTGTTGATTGTAAAAATGCCGCGCCGGGAACCACTCCTGCGCGGCATTTTCTTTGAGACAACACCGGAGTCCGGCGGGAATGGCGCTTGCTCAACCCCAGGTAGCTGATCTTGATATCAAGCCCCGAATGCGACTGTGACATACCGCACGGACGCATGTCTGGCGACGACCTGGAGTCAGACGACTGCTCATTTTTGGATTACGATGCACGCCTTCATTCGTCAAAAGCTCATTGGCGCGCCAGGAAGCGATTCTGTTTCATCCGGCGGTGAAGCCGCTGAGATGCATTGAGCAATGGATGTACGTTGAAGACCGTTCGACTGCATTGGCCGCCGCCGTATTGATATGCGCTTGCCAAGCCGCAAAATGATGCGTTCGGGATTCGAGGGCAAGGCCCTTTTTGCATGACGCCAAAGGGGCCCGACGTCATCCATGAGGAGTTCGTGCGTGTGAATGAAGCAGCCAGCATCGAAGATCGCTACCTGGATCAGCGCTACGAGCTCTCGGGTCGGTTGATCGACCCGATCGGCGGGTCGGTGACCTATGCCGGCGAGCGCATTCTGCTCAAACGCAAGCATCTGGAAGTCCTGGCCTGTCTGGTCAGCGCCAAGGACGCGATGGTCACCCGCAGGGCGCTTATTGATCGGGTCTGGAACGGCAATGCGCTGGTCGGCGAAACCGGGTTGACCAATGCCATCTATTACCTGCGACGCTCACTGCAGGATACCGATGCCGACACGCCGCTGATCCGCACCATCCCGCGCCGCGGATACCTGCTCACGGCCCAGGCACGCCTGACCAACCACCACGCGACCACCGCGTTTTCTCCCGGGTCGCCTGTCGTCGGCAAACCGGATTGGCATCTGACGCGCTTGTTGGGCAGCAATGCCGTCAGTGAGACCTGGCTTGCCCAGCAGCAGAGCAGCCACGCCCAGCGCGTGTTTCGTTTCTGCCGCAGCGAGCAGCATCTGCGGCTGTTGCGTCGCGAAACCACCGTCATGCGCTATCTGCGCGAAGCGCTGGCGGATCGCAAGGACACTGCGACCATCATCGATTGGCAGCTGGACGAACCGCCTTACTCTCTTGAAATGGACTACGCCGCCCACGGCAGCCTGGTGCAATGGGCGGCATCGCGGGGCGGGCTGAGTCAAATCACGCTGGCAGAGCGCATGCGCTTGATTGGCGAGGTTGCCACCGCGCTGGCTGCAGTGCATGCGGCGAGTGTCGTTCATCGCAACCTGGGTGCTGCGAGCATCCTGATCGACAACGACAAGGACAACGTCCAGGTTTACGCCAAGTTGGGCGAGTTCGGGCTGAGCGAGTTGACCGACCCTGCCCGCCTTGAGTCGATGAAGATCACCCGCGCGGGGCTGACCCTGATCGGCGATGAAGGTATTGGCGAGCAGCGCTACCTGGCGCCCGAATGGGTGTCGGGGCAGGCCGCGACGCCCGCCAGCGATGTCTATGCACTGGGCGTGCTGCTGCTGCAGGTGGCTGTTGGCGACGTGCAGCGTGGACTCGATGCGGATTGGCAGCGCGATGTTGAATCCGACCCGCTGCGTGCGCTGATCGCAGCCTGCACCGATGTCCAGGCAGAACGCCGACCCTCCGCTGCGGCCGTGTCCGAGCAGCTCAACGCCTTCGATGTGGCAACCAGCGATAAAAAATCCGATGCCCCCGCCGTGGATCGATCACCGGATCCGGCCGTATCCAACATCGTCGTCTCCAGCACGCCGCTATCGATGATCGGGCAGACCATCGGCCCCTACCAGTTGCTAGATCAGCTCGGCGAAGGCGGCATGGGCTCGGTGTATCTGGCCGAGCAAACCGAGCCGGTGCAGCGCAAGGTCGCACTGAAGTTGATCAAGACCGGCATGGACAGCAAGCAGGTGCTTGCGCGTTTCGAGGCCGAGCGGCAGGCGCTGGCGCTGATGAACCATGCCAACGTGGCGATGGTCTATGAAGCTGGCACCACCCCTTCGGGACAGCCTTATTTTGCGATGGAATACGTGCGCGGCCTGGACATCACCGCGCATTGCGATCAGCTGGAGATGGATTTCCGCGAACGCATCGCGCTGTTTCTCCAAGCCTGCGAAGGCGTGCTGCACGCGCATCAGAAAGGACTGATCCACCGTGATCTCAAGCCCGGCAATATTCTGGTCAGCCGTGCGCAGGACCAGCCGGCCACCGTCAAGATCATCGACTTCGGCGTGGCCAAATCGCTCTCGGGCGTGCTGACGGGCCATGCGGCGCACACGCGCCTGGGCAGCTTCGTGGGCACGCCGGCCTACAGCAGCCCGGAGCAGGTCTCCGGGCCGCTGGTCAATGTCGATACGCGCACGGATATCTACTCGCTGGGCGTCGTGCTGTATCAATTGCTGGCGGGTGTGACGCCGTATAGCGAAGAAGACCTGAATCGCAAAACACCGGTCGAACTGGCGCGGCTGTTGAGTGGGGAGCGAGCGCCGAGTTTGCTGGCGCGCTTCTCCAGCCTGAGCGCAGAAGACGAGGGCGAGATCGCAAAACACCGTTCCCTGTCGGTCGAGCGGATGAAGGCCCTGCTGGGCACCGATGTGTCATGGATCGTCGGCAAATGTCTGCAGAACGATCCGGACGAGCGCTATCCTTCCGTGCTGGAACTGGAAAAAGACCTGCGCCGCTGGCTGGATGACAAGCCGGTCGAAGCGCGTCCCGCGTCGCGGATGTACCGGGTGCGCAAGTTTGTGCGCCGGCACCGGGTCGGGGTCGCGCTGGCCAGCCTGATGACATTGGCCCTGCTGACGGCAACCACCGCCGCCGTGATTGGTTTTGTGCGCGCCGAAGATGCACTGAAGGCCTCACGCATGGCCACCGCCGAAGCGGAGATGGCCGCCGATTTCCAAGTCAAGCAGATGCAGTCCATCGACTCGGTCGCGATGGGGCTCAGCTTGCGTAGCGCCTTGATCGACGCGGTCCAGACACAAGTCCCCGAACGCGGCGGAGATCCGGCCACCGCTGCGCAGCGCAGGCAGCAACTGGAGAACCTGCTCAAAGGTGTGAACTTGACCGATCTGGCGCTGCGTCAGCTGGACACCAATTCATTCCAACCGGCATTGGCTGCAATTAAAAAGGACTTCGGCAACTCCCCGTTGCTGCAGGCGCGCCTGTGGCAAACCATGGCCGACACCCTGTTCAAGCTCGGTCAATACGAAGCGGCGGTCGAGCCGCAACGGCTGGCGCTGGAGCAGCGCCGTCGGCTGCTGGGTGCAGACGACCCATTGACGCTAGTCGCGTTGTACAGTCGAGGTAAGCTGGGTTGTGAGATGACCCAGTACAAAGAGGCGGAAGAGGATCTCCGAGCGGCAACGACAGGGTTGCGGCGCGTTTTTGGCAGCGATCATCCGGACACATTGCGATCGATCACGGCAACCGGCTACTGCCTGATGTATCAGGGAAAAATCGACACGGCACTACCGCTGTTTCGTAAAGCGTACGAGCGTCGGCGTCGCACGCTGGGCCAGGATCATCGGGACACACTCGCATCGGCAAACTATTTGGCTGTTGTGTTGGCGGAATCCGGAAAATTCAGGGAAGCATTGCCGTATGCAGAGGCCTCCGTGAACGGGTTTCGTCGAGCTCTGGGCAGCGTGTTGGCAAGTCGCGACCACGATATGCTCGAAGCGGAAGGAACGTTGTCTTCAGTGTATGGTGGGCTGGGTCGGTACGCTGAGTCAGAAGCACTGTCGCGTGAAGCGGTCGAAGCAGGTCGTCAGTTGTTGGGCGATGCGCATCCGGAAACCTCAGCGTTGATCAGCAATTTGGCGTCTGCGCTCATGGGCCTGAACCGGCCTGCTGAAGCTGAAGTCTACTTGCGGCAGGCGCTTGAGAGCCGGCGCGCAGTGCTCGGCGATGAAAATGAGGATGTACTCTTCAACCGCGCCTACATTGCAAATGCATTGGCTAAGCAAGGAAAAAAAGGCGAAGCTGAGCGGATGTTGCGTGACGTCATTGCCGAAGATCGTAGGCTGTTTGGCGAGGATCATATAAACGCGAGCGATCTCACCTTTGATTTAGCGCTTGTCTTGCGCGATCAAGGTAAATTCGGCGAATCCGAAGCATTGTTCACACAAGTGTTGGCAACATGGCGGCGTTCCTATGGAAACGAAAACCGCTACACCCTGCTGGCAATGAATGCCTTAGCCAGCGTATTGCGGGAAAAGGGCGAGACCAGGGAGGCCAAAACCCTGCTTCAGGATGCACTGAACATACAGCGCCGGACATTGGGCGACCTGGACGTAGACACAGCGCAGTCGCTCAGTGATCTGGCCGCAATGACCCGTGCGGAGGGCGATCTCACGCTGACCGAATCGTTGATGCGCGAAGCCCTGGCCGGCTATCGCCAAACGCTTGGCGACGATCATGCGACGACGTTGGCCACAGTCGAACGCCTGAGCCAGGTCCTGCGTGAGCGCGGCGCGCCGGACGAAGCTGCCAACTTGAAACGAGCGTTTGCCAAGTCCGAGAAACGCACAACGAAGGCCGAAAAGTAATGAGTCGGCACATCGGGGGCCATCACGGGCGAACGCTGCTGGACCTTTGAAAGTTCGAAGATGCCGAACAGATGCTCGACAAGGCAAAGGCCGATGTCTGGCCCAGGAAACTCGACACGTTGAATACGGGCGGCACACAGCCGGCCGCCGCTGTGCTCTGACCGGCAAATAAGCAGCTCACTGATACGGCGATCTGCGCCGCAACGCGGCCAGGGTCCCAGTCCGATGCCGGGGGCCCGGTAGTCGGGCCGACGCCCACACCCGCTAGAGACATCCAGCGGGTGTCGCCCTCATGCAGGCAGAGCTGCACTGCATCCACAGCTACGGCGAGGTTGATGCGCGGTGATGCGCAAGGCCGCGCGCCAGCTCCGCCAAGGGAATCGAAACATCATTTTTTTCTCATTTTTGACTGCGTCTGCGCAGGAAAATCAAGCGCTTGCGCCATATGCCGATCACTTTTCTGTCCCTTGCGCTCACTTCTTCTCACTTCCGCCCACCGCAGGGTTTATCGATGCGCTTCTGGTGCTAGAACTGCACTGCGGTCGCGATTCACAGGTCACCCGCAAACCGTTTCGTCCGACTCGAAATGCGAAGGTCGAAACATGGCGAAGGTGACTCGGGACTTCACGGATAGCGCCCGCAGGATCTAGTCATGAATCTCACGGCGGCTTTGCAATAAAGGTCAATCTGAAACGAATGGCACTCGCTTAATTGGCACCGAACGGGATTGAAGGTTTTGCATATGAAAAAAAACAATGCTTCTCGAGTGCAGGGTGAAACCAAGTGCCTGGAATGCTTGAGCATATGGCCGGCCTGCGGGAGGCGCTGGATGAGAGCGGCGATTTTCGCCGCCGCCACCGTGTTGATGGCATGCAGCGTAGATGGGTTGCACGCGGATTCGACGCGGGTGGCTTGGCCCCCCCCGGAGACGCCGGCTGGCGGCACCCAGGTCGAAGGGCGCAGGCCCAGTGCGATCTTCCTGTTTTCGACGGCTCGGAAAGGCGTCATCCATGCCGACCTCGAATCCGCAGGCGCGACCTTCGTCGAGGCGAAATACGACACTATTCTATTCAACGTCGGTGCTGTGGATAGAGCCCGACTCGTCGCGCATGCCACCTCCGAATTGGATGCGTCTCGAGAGGTCATCCTCGACTCGAACGGCAGCGAATCGGAAATGCAGATTCTATTCGAAGTGACTCAACGCCTGACAGGCGGGGGATCTCCTGTCGCCGGGGTCAGAATCGTCAAAGTTCAGGAGGGGTTGATGGAAACAACTCCGATCGAAACTGAAGCGGAATACCGGCAGCGCGAATTGGTTGCCGGAAGACGTGTCTCCCGAGGCAACACCGCTCGGCATCTTTTCGTAATGGATTGAACACACTCACTCAACACTTAGGAGAAGAATCACATGAAAGTCATTCATTCGACGCTGGCGCTCGCGATCCTGTCCGCAATCACGATGCCTGCAACCGCAGCCGAATATAAATACCGTCGTTACGACAAAGTTGAAGGCTTTGGCGATAAATCTCGAATCGACATAGTATCTGGGTATGTCTTTGCTGGAAAGTACTTCCAGTGGTTCGGTTCAAAAATCGCTTGCGACGCAAACGCGGTGCAGCCATGCAAGCACGCGCTTTCCGGAACCCGTACGACAGAAACAGCTTGGAAAGTCGGGGCGGAAGTGGTGGCGAAGACAAAATTCGCATGGGAAGGTGTGGACGGAAAAGTGGTGGGTGAATATGCCAAGAAGACCACCGACTCGGATACCTTCATCTATGAGAACTACCCCGCTCCCGGGTTTACCAGCGAGGCCTCGACCTACGTCGAGCGTGATTTGGTCAACAACACTTATTACGGAGTCTGGGTGAAAATTGCCGAGCCCGTCAGATGCCCCAGCACGATTCTGACGAACTGCGCGAAGTACGAGTGGAAGAGCGACGAGTTATTGGGCACCGTCAAAGGCCTCTTGCAAAGAAGCGGGGAGCAGACATTCAAGTTCCTCACTTACGAGAATGGGAAACGTCCCGCCTACAAGCTCGAAGCGGACTGAAGGGCGCGCTCACATCAGGTGACGATGATCGCGACATTCCCGACTTTTCGGATCGCAGCGACGCATGGCAAGTACCGTCCGGACTTGCCATGCGCATGTGAAAAAGGGCGAAACGCATGCTGGCTTCCGCCCGTCCGGCATTTCATGCGATCAGTCTGAGATCGTAAAATGTTCGCCTGATGATCAAGTTCGCTCCAGTACTTTTTCGATGAAAGCATAGTCACCACATGAAAAAGACGAACGACAATCAAATTCCGTATGTGCTGCGTGTTCTGGCGATGGTGGTCGTCGCGACGGGACTGCTTATTTTCGCTTCGGAGGATACGGTATTCGAAAGGCCAATCGGCGTGGAAATCCGTTCGAAACCGCAGGCAAACAGAGAAGATGCTCGCGAGACATGGCGGGTTCGGGTTTCCGAACGTGCGTCTAGTCAGCTAAAGGTGCAATCCACGGGATTCCATCCATCCCTCGCTTTGAAGCCACAGCTGTCGACTCTTCGGGCAGCCGCTGATCGCGGAGATGCCTACGCTGCTTGCGTTCTGGCGTGGGCGCTGGATCTGTGCGGCCGGCGCAGGAATCAAGAACGGTTGCTCGACTATCCGGACGATTATTTAATCGGTCTCGACGACAGTCAGACTGAACGGGTCTTGATCGCACTGAATTTCCGCGAACGTAGGGAGTCGGTCATATGCGCCGATATCGGACCAGAAGACGCCATCGACACCGAGGAGCGCCTACTGCAGTCTGCGTTAGCGGGTCATCCGGGGTCGATGGCCAAGTTTGCAACATTGCCCACCCTTCCGGAGACACTCGTCTTCTACTCGTCGACGGATTTTTCAAGCAAGTACAGGGATAACGCGGAGTACATGATGAATCGTGCGGCCGAAGCCGGCGATCTCAAGGCCATCGTAGCGATCTCCTTCGCGTATTCTTCGGGGTATATCGCGAGTGCGATGGGTGAGCTTCCGGTGGAGGCCGACCAGATAAAGGCTATGGCTGCGGCCAGCGCTCTGATCTGGATTCGCGACAACGTCGAAAAGGAAAAACTGCCCGTCTGGTATGTCGACGCAGACGACGGGCCGATGAAGAATTGGATTCGTGCCAGACTGGCGCGCGCGAATCAGGACGAACTGAGTCGTTTCGACCGCCTGGAATCCGAATATCTCCGCGCATACAGGGAGCAGGCCATGGACAACCAAGTCGCCCACAATCTCCTCGAAGATCTACCGGAACAAGCATGCGCCAGCTTGTCGCGTGCTCCGGCCGGAGCGCGGCGGGGCCTGTAGATGACAAACAGCGGTCAGAGTAATGTTTCGGAGTATTTCGGGGGCGGCTCAAACTTTCTTGTACGCCCCACCTTGCGAGGACCCGCAGGCCGACCAAGCTGGCTTTGATCGCCGAAACCTGGACACCTGAGACGAACTGGTAAAATAGGGGTCAGAGTAGTGTTTCATTCTACGTTTCAACAAACCACAAAATCGCAAAGGAAATATGTCAATGAAAATCAACAAACATTACAAGAGCGCAAAGTCAAAGTGGTGGCTCGCGAAGCCGGTGTTGGTGGCATGTCTGATCGCAGCGCCTGTCAGTGCGTTTGCCCAAAATGACAACCGGGTTTATTTCAATGAATCAGTTGACGCAGCCTCATATACATCCGAATCAAATCCAGAAAACGACGACATGGTTCGGGATATGGGAACCAAAGTCGGCTACATCACAAATGGCACAAGCATCACCTTCAAGGAATTTGTTGTTCAGGAAGATAATATTCCGACCAGTTTGACGATCACTTATTCAAGTGCGGGCGCAGGTGGGAAAGTAAAGCTCGTTGCAGATGCCTATAACTCCAGCCGCAAGCTGGGCATTGCTTTAGGCGAGTTCGATTTGCCGTCCACCGGCGGATGGGACACATTCCAAACCGTGACATTCCCCATCTATCGCGACTTCGAGTTCAATTATCTTAGGGGCATTGTTCCTCTTCGGCTGGAGTTCAAAAACCCAAGCGCCTCGAGCTATCTTTTCGATGTGTCCAGCTTCAAAATTTCGAACGCATCTCAAAGCGCGCCATTCACGTATAACAAAAGGATTTCTGCCGCGTTATTCACCACCGAGTCGCATCCTGGCGATGACAGCAGGATTCGCAACATGGGTAACAAGGTCGGTTTCATCACACACGGTACCCGCATCGTCTTTGACAACTTTGCCATCCCTAACAATGCCTATAGAAGCAATATTCCAACCAGCATCACCATCACTTACTCAAGCGGTGGCGACGGCGGCTCTGTGAAAGTGGTTTCAGATTCCTACAACTCCAGTCGCACTCGGGGTGTGACGCTGGGTGAGTTTCCGCTGCCGAGTACGGGCGGATGGGATCAATTGTCGACCGTGACATTTCCCATCAATGACAACTTTGAGTTCAACTATCTTAGAGGCGCTGAGCCTCTGAAGCTCGAATTCAATAATCCCGGGAGCGGCGGTTACTTGTTCGACATCATCAGCTTCAAGATCAATAACTAAGCGCCGATACATCGAAGTCGATACGAGTCGATTTTTAATAAAAATACCGGCTTTTTTGGCCGGTATTTTTATTTGTTAATGGTGAGCAGCGGCCAGAACCAATGGCAACAGAATCCAGATCAGTCTTTCCTGATTGCGTCGCGGGCGTACCCGTCGCGATGTTCTTAAGGACTCAACTGCATCGCAGCAAACACAGTGTTTTGACAAGCTTACAGACGTTCGTCGCGACTTGCGTCGCTTCCACAAAGCGCGAGCGCCTATCGCTGCATCAGACCCGATCCCCACCCCGCCCCGGGCAACCCCAATTCAAGATCGGAGTACCGGCAGGCAGCACGCGACGAAACATCGCGACGCGCTTCATCTTCGGATTCACAACCACAGGACGCTGCGCGGCCTTCAGCAGCGGCAGATCGGCGCTGCTGTCGGAATACGCGGCGGCGACCGGGCCGCCGAAACCGGCGTCTTTCAGCATCGCCATTTTCATTTTGTAATGGCAGTGTCGCACCGCACCGATGGCGCCGTACTTCGGCCCGAGCAGCGTGCCTATCACCGGCAGATCTTCGTGCGCAACGAAGGCGAGGATCGCACGCGCAAGCTCGGTCGGCGCGCCGGTGGCGATGATGACGCGATCACCGGCCTCACGATGCTTGCGCAGGACATCGAACGCGACCGGCAGCAGTCGCGCGCGCAGGACGTCGGTGTGCGCAGCGACATAGCGATCCGTATGCGCATTGAATTCACCAAGCGTACGCATGCCGAGCGTACCGACCCACACGAAGGCGGAGATGCCGCGGCGGCGGGTCGGCATCCACGCGATCATCGGACCGAACACCGGCACGATCAGCAGCGCCAGCAGCTTGCGCCAGAGGTTGCGTTCGATCAGCCATTTGAACAGATGACTACCAGAGTCGCCGTCGAACAGAGTGTGGTCGAAATCAAACACCACCAACGGCGCGTCGGCCGTAGGCGTGGGATAGACATGCGTACTCATGAGGGGAAGAACAGACGCTGCAGCGCCGCGCCCGGATCGGGATCGCGCATGAAAGATTCGCCGACCAGAAAAATATCAACACCGGCCGCTCGCATCGCTTCGACATCGGCGCGGGTAGTGATACCGCTTTCGGTGACGAGCATGCGATCTGCGGGCATCGCTTTCTTCAGCGACAACGTGGTCGCAAGCGAAACCTCGAAGGTGCGCAGGTTGCGGTTGTTCACGCCGATCAGCGGCAGACGACCGTCGATGGCGTCCAGCTTCAAGGCACGTTCGAGTTCTTCGATATCGTGCACTTCCACCAGCACGTCGAGGCCGATCATGGTCGCTTCGCGATACAGCGACGACAGCTGCGCATCGTCCAGCGCCGACACGATCAACAGGATGCAGTCTGCGCCAAGCACGCGCGCTTCCACGATCTGATACGGATCGATTGTGAAATCCTTGCGCAGCACCGGCAGTGCGCACGCACCACGCGCCTGCTGCAGATACGCGTCCGCACCCTGGAAAAAATCGATATCGGTCAGCACCGACAGACAGGCTGCGTCGCCGATCTCGTAGCTGCGCGCGATCGCGGCGGGATCGAATGCTTCGCGAATCACGCCTTTCGACGGGCTGGCCTTCTTGATCTCGGCAATCACGGCAGGTTTGCCCGCAGCGCATTTCGCTTCGATCGCGGCGATAAAGCCGCGGGTCGGCGGTGCGTCGGCAAGCTGCGCGCGCAGCGCATCCAACGGCACGCGCGCGCTGCGTTCGGCGATTTCTTCAGCCTTGCGGTCGAGGATGCGCTGCAGGATGTCCGCGCGTCCGGCGCTGTGGGATTCGTGATTCATCATGCTTCTTTGGCAAACCAATCGTAGGCGCGTTCGACTTTCGCGACGCGGGTGACGTAGCGCGTGTACCAGTCGCGACGGCCGCGTTCGCGGGTGGCGGCGTGTTCGGCGTGATGCTTCCAGCTCAGAATGTCGACTTCGCTGTGCCAGTAACTCACGGTGATACCGACACCATCGGCATCGCGCACCGATTCGGCGCCGAGATAACCAGGCTGCTGCGCGGCAAGCACCATCATCCGCTCGGAGGCTTCAGCATACCCGTCTGCATCGTCGCCGTTGCGCAGCGATGTGAACATCACCGCGTAATACGGCGGCGCAGGCGTATCGGCGAAGCGCGCAGCCAACGGCATGATGCTCACGATGTCGCCAACCTCTGCGTAGTCACAATGAAATGTTCGAGCTTTGCGCGCGCCGCACCGCTGGCAAGCGCAGCGCGTGCCGCTTCGATGCCGTCAGCGATGCTGTCGGCGCTGCCGGCAACGTACAGCGCGGCGCCCGCATTGAGGCAAACGATATCGCGCGGCAAACCGGGCGTGTTGTTCAGGGCTTCGATCAACATCGTTTTGGATTCTTCCGCGTCGTTCACGCGTAGATTGCGGCTGGCCGACATGCCGATGCCGAAATCCTCGGGATGCACTTCATATTCGCGGACAACGCCGTCGCGCAGCTCCGCTACCAGCGACGACGCACCCAGCGAGAGCTCGTCCATGCCGTCGCGGCCCCACACCACCAGTGCGCGCTGCGCGCCCAGTTCCTGCAGCACGCGGGCCTGGATGCCGACAAGATCGGGATGGAATACGCCCATCAGAATATTCGGCGCACCGGCGGGGTTGGTCAGCGGACCGAGGATGTTGAACATCGTGCGCACGCCCATCTCGCGGCGCACCGGGGCCACCATCTTCATCGCCGGGTGATGCATCGGCGCGAACATGAAGCCGATCCCGGTGGCTTCGATGCAGGCGGCCACGTGTTCGGGCCGCAGCTCGATCTTCGCGCCCAGCGCTTCGAGCACATCGGCGCTGCCGGATTTCGACGACACGCTGCGATTGCCGTGTTTCGCAACCTTCGCGCCCGCCGCCGCAACCACGAACATGCTGGCGGTGGAGATATTGAAGGTATGCGCGCCGTCGCCGCCGGTGCCGACGATATCGACCAGCTGTTCGCGATCGGGCACTTCGACCTTGTGCGAGAACTCGCGCAGCACGGTAGCCGCTGCGGCAATCTCGCCGACCGTTTCTTTCTTCACGCGCAGGCCGGTGAGGATCGCCGAGACCATCGACGGCGAGACTTCGCCGCGCATGATCTGGCGCATCAGGTCGACCATTTCGTCGTGAAAGATCTCGCGATGCTCGATCGTCCGCTGCAGGGCTTGTTGAGGAGTGATGGACATGAGAGTCAGTGATGAAGGATCGAAAGTAGAGGATGGCATGAGCCAACAAGCCTACGCGGCACGAGCGAGGAAATTCTTCAGCAACGCGTGGCCGTGCTCGGTCAGGATCGACTCGGGATGGAACTGCACGCCCTCCACCGGGTGCTCGCGATGGCGCAGGCCCATGATCTCCTCGATCGTGCCGTCGTCGTTCTCGGTCCAGGCAGTGACTTCAAGCGCATCGGGCAACGTGCCGCGGTCGACCACCAGCGAGTGATAGCGCGTGGCCTCGTATCCATCCGGCAAACCGGCGAACACGCCTTTGCTTTCATGGCGGATCCGCGAGGTCTTGCCATGCATGATCCGGCCGGCGCGGACGACATCGCCGCCGTAGGCCTGGCCGATGCTTTGATGACCGAGACAGACACCGAGAATTGGAATCCGGTCGCCGAGTTCACGGATGACATCCACCGAAATCCCGGCCTCGTTCGGCGTACAGGGACCGGGCGAAATCACGATCCCCGACGGATTGAGCGCGTCGATCTGGGCGACAGTCAACTCGTCGTTGCGCACCACCTTCACCTCCGCACCCAGCGCCTGCAGATACTGGACCAGGTTGTAGGTGAAGCTGTCGTAGTTGTCGATCATCAGGATCATGACATCGATATCTCTCGGGTCGACATGAATTTCATTTGGGATTCTCAACGCACGCGGCCTGTTGTCGAGGCGTCATTACTTCCGACGAGGGCTACCGTGTCCACAAGGTGCAATTGTAGTCGGCCCGCCGTGCCTGCGCCGAGAGGGCTGGACATTCATGGGGATTCCGCAGAAGCCGGGCACAGCCCTGGAAGCCTCGGCACTTTGATTGGCGCAGTGCACGTCGCGCATACAGGGTGCGCATCACCGACCCTGATGGGGTAAACGCGGCCCGACCCGAAATATTGGGCCGAAACTATTCCGCTGCCCGGCCGCAACGGCAGGCCGTATCAAGCGGCTGCGCGGCAGGATACGGCCAGATTGGCTTGTCGCAGCCAAGTCGCAAAGGGCGTGGGTGGGCACTGTTTGCCGGCAAGCTTGAGTTTACGCAGGTAGATCTCTTCTCGATGCACCGCCACCGATGGCGGTGCGGCAACGCCGACGCGGACTTGACGTTTGCGTATGGAACCGCTGCCGAGATAGGAAGGGGTGAAGTTGACCAGAAGCTCCACATCGTCGATGCGAAAGCCTTCCTCAGTCAGCAGCGAAATCAAGTAGAAATGCTCGCCGTCGGGAAGGATGGCGGGGCGCAGGCGTGTTTCCCCATAGAACAGCTGCGCGCTGACCGGCGCGATCACGCCCATCGTGACGTGATAGCGCAATTTGTCGTACACGGTGACGCAGACATCGTCGCCGATATGGATGGATTCGCCGACACGGCGGTTCAGAATGAGCATGGCGTGATGACCTCAGCCCCAGACAAAGGCGGACAACGCTTGCGACGGGTCCGCCATCGGGCGGAGATCGTGGGTCTTCTGTTCGCAGGAAACCCGACAGGACTTCGGCGCGATGACGCCGATATGAAGATGCTCGTCGCATGCGGCAGCCAGTGATACGGCGTCTCCGGGCAGCCAGACCCTGATCTCGACCTCGCCCACACGGAAGCTCCGGACCGCCAGCATCGAGAACAGATACGACCGCGCGCAGCTGGGCAGAACCGAAGGGCGCAGGCAGGCGTTGTCGAAGTAGAGATCAGCCTCTGCCGGAGCGATGACGCTGACCGTGACGCGACCGCGGCGCCGATCTTGCAGCGTCACGCTCAAGTCATTGCCGATGCGGATGGTTTCGCCAACACGGCAGGTCAGAATCTGCACGCCACACCTCCCTTGTGATGCCACCCCGCGCCACTGCCTGCAGGCATTGGCGACGCGATGGCGGAACGACCCCCAATCAGCCAGACAGCAGCTCCCGGCATGCGGCCGACTGACCTTTGCAATCCTTACGTCGGGCAGCAACGTAGCGCTCGGTCAGGAAACGGTTTCAGCCTCAAAGGTAGCATTGCTATTTTTACTGTCAATACCTAAAGTTTCGTCAGGTTCACTCCGAATATCAAGATCGGCTAGGATGACCACATGGACAGATACGCACGCGCCTTCGCGGAAGCGATGGACAGCACGGGCACCCGGAACACCACCGTGGCGGCGCATGCCAGGGTCGGAAGCAATAACGTGTCGCAATGGCGGACAGGCCGGCGCCCCATCCCTGCGGAGCGCGCTGTCGCCATCGCTGCCCTGATGGGCGTCGCGCCCGAGCGCATCAGCGAAGGCTACGAGCGGCTGCTGCATGCGGGATACACGCCGCCGCACAAGACCCTGTCGATCGGCTCGCGCACGGCTGCTTCGCCTGTGGACCACGTCACGATTGAACGACTCGCTGAATTCGGGCACGCAGAAGGATCTACGCGCATCCTGTTGCCTGATTTTCTGGCCCGGCGGAAGGTCGGCCTGGCTGCCATCGAACAAGTGCGCTGGACCTTCCAGCCTTCGCACGCGATGGAACCTGAGATAGAACGTCATGCGCTGGTGCTGGTGGATATCGCTGCTACCCGACATGACCAGGTTGTGGATGGCGGCACGTATGCCTATTCGCTGTGGGGCCGTCCCGATATCCGCCGGCTGCTCATCCGCCGCGATCACTGGCTGGTGATGGGTCATGGAAAAGACGCCGAATACACCGAAGTCCAGGGATCCGAGCTGTCCAACCTCAAGATTTTCGGCGCTGTGCTCGGAGCGCTGTAAACTAGTCGGGTATGCCCGGATTTGACGAACCCGCTCTTTTATGCGAATAGCCTCTGGGGAAAGCGCCTACATTTGAGCGCCGTCGGGTTTGTCCGGGTACAGGGACTAGGGGATAGCAATGGAACATGCCAAGTGGAGCGATACCGCCAAAGGCCTTGTGTTGAGCGCAGCTTATTGCGCTTCGTTTTTGGGAGCGTGGTGCCTGTCGTTCGACCAGTGGTATCTGCCCGCCGGTCTGCGCGCGCTGTCGCTGCTGTTCGTGCCGTATCGCTATTGGCCTTATCTGTTTGCCGGTGATGCGGCTGCGCTTCTGGTTATCCGTGTACCCAAGGCGGAGCAGTACAGCATGTGGTGGGCGTATCTCAGCCCGTTCCTGCTGATGCCTCTGGTGGCGTCCTTGGCGCTGGTATTGCGCAACAAGTTCAAAACCGATCAAGAGAAAATGCGCTGGCTTCCCTTGGCCGCATTGTCGATCGCGCTGTGGTCATCGGCTTCGAACATGGCGCTCAACTACTTTCTGTTCGGGCCAAGAGCCTCGGTGACCTTTCACAACTTCTACAAATACTCCGTAGGCGACTTTTTGGGCATTTTGATGGTACTGCTGCCCTTCATGCTGTTCATCCACGGAAGAAGCGGGCAAATCACCCCGAAAAATGCGGCTCGCGACACGCTGATCGCAGCGCTGGCAATTGTTTTCATTTACTGCATTGCCGCTATTCCTGCGCTCGAATTGGCGTTTCATCAAGGCCTGTTGATGCTGATGATTCTGCCGGTTGTCGGGCTGACGTTCCGGCATGGCTGGCGCGGCGCAGCCATCGGCATCTTGGCGGTGAATATCGTCACGGCGATGAAAATCCCTTATCTGAGCGTGCCAGAAGCGCATGACGCAGAAATATTCGTCACCCAACAGGCCTTGGCGGTCGCAGCCACCGGGCTACTGGTGCTCGGGACGGTGATTTCAGATCTTTTCGATAAAGCCCGCACATCGGGGCTTGCCGAAAAAGAAGCGCTTCTGCTTGCGCAGAACAGCTTCATGTCCAGCGAAAGCAAGCTGCGCGATCAGGTCATATACATGGCGCAAATGCAGCTGCGCCTTGATGATTATCGCGATGAGCTGGTGGATTGGCTGAAACAGCATCGCCATTTCGACGCTGCGATGGACCTCAACAGCCGGGGCGTTGCGCATGCCCGACTGTTTGACCAGCATGCGTTGGCGCTGTATCCGATGCGCATCGAAGAGCAGGGCCTGTATGCCGTACTCAACGCCGAAGCCTTCACTGAATTCTGGGCACGCGAAGCATCGGTGCGCTACCAACTGCGCGGGCAACCAAAACGCCTGACGGTGGACCTGCAGCTGGCCGCCTATCGATGCGTCTGCAGCGCCTTCGCACTGCTTTCGGAATGCAATCCACAGCAGTACACCGTCAAGACACGGATATGGCGCGCCGGCGGCAAGCGAGGTATCGCTGTCTTCGTCACTGCAAAACCGACGACCGTTGTGCACCACAGCCGCGGCGGCCTGTTGGCCGCCATGGAGCTTGAAGGACGGATCAAAGCACATGGCGGCGCCGTGAGGCGCCGCCATCTCAATCGCATTGTCATGCTGCTATCCGAGCCTGCAGACCTGAAACTCCAGGATCACTGGCCAGCCGCAGGCTGACGGACGATCCAGCGATCCTGATTGCCGCTGTTGACCAGCACGACCTCAAGGTCGTTGGATCGATAAACCAGCTTGCTGTATCCGCTGGGAAGTGCGGCTTCGGTGATCGAGACCCGGTCCGCATCGCTGCCGATCGGCAACACCCACAGCGTATCTTCGATGCGACCGACTGCCGCTCTAACGCGGCCGGTGCTGTCGTTCACTTGAACGTAGCGAACCCCGTCGCGCTCGAACTCATACACTTGCCACGACGGATCAGGCGCCACATCGGCGATGACCGGGAACGACTCTCCCAGACCCGAGCCGCCCAATTGCGGCGCACCATGGCCATCCGCTGGACAGCCACATTTGGCAATCACGAATGGACTCACGGTCATGGCGCAAAGCAGAACGGCGGCTGACAGCCAAGCCTGGCGAGATGAATACTTCAACATGATTTTCTCCTTGATATATTCAGTAGCTGATGACATTAGCAACGCTGCGCGCGTTTGCGCAGCAGGGCTAATGATTTGATGCCCATGCAGGAATCCCCCTCGGGCAGTTCGACGGTATCACCGGAATACGCTTCTCCGCTGCTATCGACAGCAGGTCAGGGCTTGCGGAAGACCCGTTCCAATATGCCGATCAAGGCCCGGATCCGGGAATTGGCAGTGGGCTGCGCTACCCCCGCACACACCGGCGGCTTAGAACACCCGCAGTTGGTCCCGAGTCACTGAATCGATGCCGGCCAGCGACAGTGATGCGAAAGCACACCGCCAGGTACGGCGAGATGTTTTCGTCAAACTATCGATTCATTGCCGAAACAACAGACTGTTCAGAAACCGCAGGTTCCGCCATTCATCGGCGGTCACCGGGCCTCTCGGTCGTGCGCGGCGCGCGGGGCATCGGCGTGGTTATCGCGGCAGCAGCGGGCTTGGCGGTGCCGGAAGACAGGGCGCTCTGGCCGGGCAAACTCTTGCGCGGGCCGGGGCGTACGCTGACGACGAAGCCCTCGACGGTCTGCGACTCCACCTTCACGCGGAAAGCGTAGTCGGATGAAATCCAGGTCTCGCCGACTTTGAACATGCTGCCTTCGTTATTGGCGCGGTTGGCCGGCGGAGTGTCCGCATCCATGCTCCAGGAAGGTTCTTTCCGCGAGGTCTGGACCTCGTGGATGATCACGGCATCACCGGCGAGACGGTTCTCATAGTTGCCGCCGCGTTTACGTACTTCCAGCGTGTAGTAACGCGTGGTTTGATCCGGATAATTCAGGATCAGCATCTGCCGGTTGGTCGACCCCGGCAGACTGGCGCGATCAACCGAAATCGAACGTGCCGGCGAACCTGCGGTGACGGTGAGCTTGCGCGCGGCCGCCACCCAGCCCAGGCGATTGCGCGAATAGATATTGATGTGCTTCGGCAGCGCACCGTAGGTGGCATTACCGACGGCATTGTTCCATGCGTCGCTCATCACGTCCCACGTGTTGTCATAAGGGTCGGTGTCGGCATCGGCGTTGTTGGCGTGCGGCAGACCATACGCATGGCCCATTTCATGCGACAGCGGCGCAAGGTTGCCGAACGACCACGGCGGGTTCCACGTGGTGCTCCAGCATTTATTGACGCCATCCAGCGTCGCGCAGCGGCCACCGCCCCAGGCGTAACCGTCGAGGTCGCCGTTGAACATCATGTTGACGCCCTGCACGCCGCCGTTGATCGCGAAATTGACGTTCGCATCATGCGCAGCGGTGCAGTCTTCGAACAGTTTGCCCAGATCGGCTTTGTCTTTGTTCGTTGTGGTGTCCAGCGCAACGTAATACGACCGCGGCTGCGGCAGCGTGGCCCAGCCATAAGCGTCGCTGCCGGCAAGATTGATCTGCCCGTACGACACTTCCTGCCAATAGTGATCCAACTGTCCGATCGCATTGCCGTACTGCGAGCGGAAAAAATCGATGGTTTTCTGTTCTGTGGGAATGTCGTTGAACTTGCACATCAACGTCACCCAAGTGGTCACCCCGCCGATGGCCTCGGCGCGCTGTACGGATGCCCGTGCACGGATGCGTGTGGACACAGGTGCAAGGTCTTCAATCGGCACGATGGCATCGATACGGCGCGCGCGCAGGCCTTTGGACTTCGCCGCGACCGGCACGGTCGACACCGCGATGCGGCGGCCGTAGAGCGCATATAGATCCTCGGCGGCGCGCAGCGCTTGTCCGGTATCCAGCGCGCGGCGCACGCCGGCATCGTCGACCAGCGTGGCGCGGAAATGCCCTTCGGGCGTGGCAGTGGATTTGGCTTGGGTATCCGGGTCGCCCCATTCCAGCTCCAGCCGGCCCACCATCAGCTGCGGAGCATCGGCAGCCAGTCTTGCGGAGGACGCGTCCATGCGGCGGGCGGCATCGGCCTGCATGCCGCAGGCCAGTGCAAGAACAGTCAACAGACATGCGCGCAGGGTGGGCATGGGCGGCTCCAGAGGCTTGGTCGGCCGAATCGTAGCACTGTGCCCAAGACAGAGCCGCGACCGATGCCCGCTTCCGGTGTCCGGTAAGCTGTCTGCGTCCACCGTTCGTCGAATCCCCAACTGCAGACATGCCCTACCTCGAACTGTCCCTCCGCTGCCGCGAATCCGATCAACCGCGCTACGAGCACGCGCTGGAGGATGTCGGCGCACTTGCGGTCACCTTGCTCGACGCGGATGCCGAGACGCCGAACGAACGCGCGATCCTGGAACCCGGCGTCGGCGAGATGCCGATCTGGGGCGAGGTGGCGCTGTCGGCATTGTTCGATGCCCAGGCCGATCCGCTGCTGCTGCTGGCTGCGCTGGACGCTTTCGACCCCGACCTCGACTGGTCGCAGGCCAGCTTCCGCAGCGTTGAAGATCAGGATTGGGAGCGGGCCTGGATGGATCAGTATGTGCCGCTGCATTTCGGCGCACGCACCTGGATCGTGCCGTGGAATCACGACTTGCCCGATGGCGCCGACGCGGCCGACGCGGCGGTGATCCGGCTCGACCCCGGTCTGGCCTTCGGCTCAGGCACCCATCCGACCACGTCGCTGTGCCTGCAGTGGCTGGACGAGCTTGCCGCAGACAGCGCACTGCAGGGCCGCACTGTGCTGGATTTCGGCTGCGGCAGCGGCATCCTCGCGCTGGCGGCGCTCAAGCTCGGCGCCGGTCGCGCTGTTGCCGTGGACAACGACCCGCAGGCGATTCTCGCCACCCACGATAATGCTGCGCGCAACGGCGTCGATGCGTGGATCTCGGTGCATCTGCCCGCCGACGAGCCGCCCGCGACCTACCCGGTCGTGGTCGCCAATATTCTGGCATCGGCACTGGATGCGCTGGCCGATACGCTCGCTGCGCGCGTCGCACCGGGCGGACGCATCGCGCTGTCCGGCATCCTGATCGGGCAGGAGGACGATCTGTTGCTGCGCTATGGCGCGTGGTTCAACGCGTTGCGTGTGACCCGCGAAGAAGACTGGGTGCGCATCGACGGCGTCCGTATCGATGAAAGCTGCATCGACAGCAGCCGTATCGATAACAGCCGCCACACCTCGTGATTCAATAGCCGCATGTTCATCAACTGCCCCTACTGCAGCGCACTGGTCGCCACCGATCCGGTCACCGATCTGCCGCCGACGCATTGTCCGCATTGCACAAGCCTGCTGCGCCGCGACGAGACGGTCGCGGACGATACTGACGATACTTCATCGGTCGATCTGGGCGATTTGCTGGAAGCGCCTGCTGACCAACACGTTCACGAATACCTTCACGAGCATCTCGACGAGCATGTCGACAACGTCCCGCATGACGATCAAAGCAGCAGCACCGTGGACGAGATCGCAATCGACATGACCGCTGCTGAAAATGCACCCACAGACACCCTCGATATCGATACAAATATCATTGCGGACGCAGAAAACACGGCAGCTGTCGCGGTCACGGCACCATCGGTCTTGCCACCAGCAACGGCAGTCGCGCCGGTCCTGCAGATCGCACGCCGGACGCGCGCCATACCCAGTTTCGTGCGTGGTGTCACCGCGCCCATCGGCGGCCCACGCGAGCGCTGGGTGCCCGCCGTCGCAGCGGCGCTCGCGCTGCTGTTAGTGCTGCAGCTGCTGCTGGCCGACCGCGCGCGTCTGGCCGCGGATCCGCAGTGGCGGCCAGTGCTGGAGACCATGTGCAAGGCCTTGTTCTGCGAACTGCCGCCGTGGCAAGAGCCAAAAGCCTTCACGCTGATGCAGCGCGATGTCCGCCAACATCCGAGCATTCCCGGCGCGCTGCGGGTATCGGCGACATTCCGCAACGATGCACGCTGGCCGCAGCCTTGGCCGCAACTGCGGCTGACGCTGGCCGACGTCAACGGACGTACCGCCGGAGAACGCAGTTTCCACGTCAATGAATACCTCGGCGGCCCGCCCAACCAGGCCGAACTCGCCAGCGGCGAAAGCGCGACGGTGGCGATGGATATCCTTGAACCCGCAGCGCGCATCGTTGCTTACGATTTCAGCTTTCGCTAAAGCACTGCATTCATAACAGCCTGCGCAGATGGCGCACCACAACGCGAAAGAGACACATCTGCGGCCAAAACAGGGCCGGCAACGACAGCATCCATGCCGTCAGCCCGATCGCATCACCACTCATCGGGAAGATCCGCCTGCATCTGCTGGTTTTCAGCGATTGACCGTGGCACCGGTCAGCGACGCACGCTAGACTCTGCTCCCCTTGTCGACCAAGACATGGCGCGGCCAGGGACGGGGCCGATGTGAAGACGCACTACCTGAGAGACCGTGCTTGAACGCCGAACGTCATGACACACCAGCCCGCCCCGCTGCACGCACGCCGCTGCGCGACCATGTCGCCAATTCCGTGCGCCGCTACCTTGGCGATCTCGACGGCTCAGAGACGTCCAACCTGTACGAAATCGCGCTGCGGGAATTCGAGATTCCGTTATTTGCCGAAGTGCTGGAGCACTGCGACGGCAATCAGAGCCGGGCTGCGGCGATGCTTGGCATTCACCGCGCCACCCTGCGCAAAAAGCTGAAGGATTACGGGCTGGGTTGAGCCGGGGCTTGTCGACGCGACCGTTTATAATCGCGCTTTCCCGCTGCATCAGCCACGCTCATGACCCAGCTTCCGCCCAGCACTCCGGTGATCATTCGCCGCACGCTGCTGTCAGTCTCCGACAAGACCGGGCTGCTCGACCTCGCACGCAGCCTCGCGTCCCGCAATATCGAACTGCTGTCCACCGGCGGCACTGCCAAAGCGATTCGTGAGGCTGGCCTGCCGGTGCGCGATGTCAGCGACGTGACCGGCTTTCCGGAAATGATGGACGGCCGCGTCAAAACCCTGCATCCGCTGGTGCACGGCGGTTTGCTCGGTCGCGCCGGCATCGACGATACGGTAATGGCCGAACACGGCATCGACGCGATCGATCTATTGGTGCTGAATCTGTATCCGTTTGAAGCGGTGTCGGCGAACCCCGACAGCACGATGGATGAGATTATCGAGAACATCGACATCGGCGGCCCGGCGATGCTGCGCTCCGCGGCGAAAAACTATGCTCGCGTCGCGGTCGCCACCGACCCGGCGCAGTACGCCGATATCCTTGAAGAACTGGATGCGAACGACGGCGCGCTGTCGGCGAAGACACGATTTGCGCTGTCGGTGGCCGCATTCAACCGGGTCGCCCAGTACGACGCGTTCATCAGCAATTATCTGTCATCAATCCAGGAAGACGGCAGCCGCGCGCTGTTTCCGGCGCAGAGCAACAGCAATTTCGTCAAAGTCATGGATCTGCGCTACGGCGAAAACCCGCATCAAAAGGGCGCGTTTTATCGCGATCTGTGGCCGGTGCCCGGCACGCTGGCGACCTTCACCCAGCTGCAGGGCAAAGCACTCAGCTACAACAATCTCGCCGATGCCGATGCCGCGTGGGAATGTGTGCGTCAGTTCGAGGCGCCGGCCTGCGTGATCGTCAAACACGCCAACCCCTGCGGCGTCGCCGAAAGTACCGACTGCGCGAACGCGTATGAGCACGCGTATGCCACTGACCCCACATCGGCATTCGGCGGCATCATCGCGTTCAACAGCAGGCTAGACGTAGCGACCGCAAAAACCATTCTCGAACGTCAGTTCGTCGAAGTGTTGATCGCACCGGATTACGACGACGACGCGCTCGATTACGCCAAGAAAAAAGCCAACGTCCGCGTACTGCGCATTCCGCACGGCGACGGCCGCAACAACATCGACATCAAGCGGGTCGGCTCGGGCCTGCTGATGCAGACCGCCGACATTCGCGAAGTCACTGCCGATGAGCTGAAGGTCGTCACCAAGCGCGCGCCGACTATCGCACAGCTGAGCGATCTGCTGTTCGCATGGCGCGTGGCGAAGTATGTGAAATCGAATGCCATCGTCTACGCGAAAGACAGGCGCACCATCGGCGTCGGCGCCGGGCAGATGAGCCGCGTGGTGTCGGCAAAGATCGCCGCGCTGAAAGCCGAAGAATCTGGATTGATCGTGCCCGGCTCGGTGCTGGCCAGCGACGCGTTCTTCCCGTTCCGCGACGGCGTCGATGCCGCAGCGGCTGCAGGCATCAAAGCCATGATCCAGCCCGGTGGCTCGATGCGCGACGCTGAAGTCATTGCTGCGGCCGATGAACACGGGATCGCGATGGTGTTTACTGGCATTCGTCACTTTCGCCATTAGTTGCATCCAGATTGAACTTGAGCAAATGCAAGCTCAAACTTTGAGTTCTTGCCAAAAAATAGAAAGATATAAAAAATAATTTGTGCATCTATTGATATCGAAAATTGCGAGCCTGCAAAAAAACTGGGGAATAAAACGATGAGCTCCGCCACGTTGAGACTATTAGAAATTTTAGAATCCGGAAAGCAGATCAAACCAGAGACAAACTATGTTCAAGCTTGGTCACATATATTCGGAACTGATGACCATGCCAGCACTTTGCGAAAGCTAGGTCTTTTCTACCAACTTGTTCAGGCCGCTGCTGAAGAGGTTACTCAGCTAGCTCCAGCTCAGAAAAAATCTGTTTTCCATTGGAAGTCTCAAATTACAGATTCTCTATTTTCTGCTCACGGAAGCATTGAATGGCGCCACTTTATAAATAGAATGGATGAGCATACTTTTGAGTATCTGCGGCTCCACTCGCAAATTGCTTCGCTAACGATTCAAAAAACAGAAATTGATATTTCTCAGCTTAATGTTGCAAGATCTTTACTAAAAGAAGCGACAGAAGAGATTACGAATTCATCAATTTCATCAATCGCAAAGCTTAATTTAATTATCAGAATTCGATCTGTAATCAATGCTATAGACGACTTTAAAATTACAGGCGACGAAAGAGTTTTTGACGAGTTTAAAGCAACACTTTTTGACCTATCAAAAGCCAAAGAAAATATGGGTGAAATTCCAGGAAAATCAAAAATAAGAGAAGGTCTAACAATAATTTCAGAGCTTATGTCCACCGCTGACGGAGCCATCGCATTGTCTGCTCCTGTTATTAAACTTCTTGAAAACTTCAAGTGAAACTCCTCATCATCGGCGCCGGCGGCCGCGAACACGCCCTCGCCTGGAAGCTGGCGCAGTCCAAGCGCGTGACTGAAGTGCTGATTGCACCGGGCAATGCCGGCACCGCCACTGAGGCGAAGTGCCGCAATGTCGATGTGAAGGCGAGCGATATCGACGGACTGCTCGCGCTGGTGCGCAGCGAAAACGTGGCGTTGACGGTTGTTGGCCCGGAAGGTCCGCTGGTCGCTGGCGTGGTGGATCGTTTCCGCAGCGAAGGCCTGCGCATCTTCGGGCCGACTGCGGCTGCGGCGCAGTTAGAAGGCAGCAAGGCCTTCGCGAAGGATTTCCTCGCCCGTCACGGCATCCCAACCGCGTATTACGCGGTGCATACCGATGTCGATGCTGCACTCGCCTACATTCGCGACAAGGGCGCGCCGATTGTGGTGAAGGCCGACGGCCTCGCTGCCGGCAAGGGCGTGATCGTGGCGATGACGCTCGCTGAAGCGGAAGAGGCTGTGCGCGACATGCTTTCGGGCAATGCGTTCGGCAGCGCCGGGGCGCGGGTGGTGATCGAGGAGTTCCTCGACGGCGAAGAAGCGAGTTTCATTTCGATGGTCGACGGCGTCACCGCGCTGCCGATGGCCACGTCGCAAGATCACAAACGCGTCGGCGACGGCGATACCGGCCCGAATACCGGCGGCATGGGCGCGTATTCGCCCGCGCCGGTGGTCACGCCCGAGGTGCATGCGCGCGTCATGCGCGATGTGGTGGAGCCGACCGTGCGGGGCATGGCCGCCGACGGCATTCCGTTCACAGGCTTTTTGTATGCGGGACTGATGATCGATGCTGCCGGCATGCCGAAGGTGATCGAATTCAACGTGCGCTTCGGTGACCCCGAAACCCAGCCGGTGATGCTGCGACTGGATTCGGACCTGCTGGATCTGGTCGAAGCGGCCATTGATGGCCGCCTGCATGCCGTGGAAGCCCGCTGGAACCCGCAGCCTTCACTGGGCGTGGTGATGGCGGCGAAACATTATCCCGAGACGCCGACTGTTGGTGATGTCATTCATGGACTGGCGGCATCCCAACCGACGGACACCAAAATCTTCCACGCAGGCACCACATTCGGCGTGGATGGCACGATCGTCACCAGCGGCGGCCGGGTGCTGTGCGTGTGCGCACTGGGCACATCCGTTGCAAGCGCACAGCAGTCGGCGTACGCCGCGATGGCGGAGATCACCTGGGAAGGCGAGTTCCATCGTCACGATATCGGCTGGCGCGCGATCGCGCGTGAGCACAGCTGAGACTCGTCTACAGCCCCGGCGCCGCGAAGAGGCAGCATCCGGGTGCGGCCAACAGGGTTATCGATGCCGTCCCCTGCATTACGCCAGCGGCGCAATGCAGGCGACACACAGAGCGCTATCAGCGTCCGCGCTTGACCGGCTTGGCTGGCGCCTGATGTTTCATAAACTCGTCGATCAGGCTGCGAACCAGTTTCCGCTGACCAGGCGTGAGCTTCAGAAAAGCGTCGATGGCCAATTGGTCATGCGGATTGATCCGATATTCGCCACGCTGCTCGCGCACTTTGCGGCCCACATCGCCGTACTGCAGCTGTTGCGGCTCTATCGACAGCATTTTGGCCAATGCGCGCAGATTCGCCTGGCGGGGCATCGCCCGACCGTTGAGCCATCCGGAAATAGCCTGTTGGGAGACCGGCTCACCGCCGAAGCGGGCCAATAGTTTGACGAGTTCGGCTGGACTCTCACTCATGCCGGCTTGGCGTAGTGCGGCGCGCAGGCGCTCGCTGAAAGCATCTTGTTCGGTTTTCATGCGCCGACGTTAGGTCGGCGCCGGCCCCGAAGTGAAAGACGTGGTTGGTGACGATATTCAATCTATGTTGTAGTACAACATCATTGGGAAATCGGCCCAGTCACCCCTTCTTTCCGACCCCTCCGGACTTGACGAATTCATCGATCACATGTCGGAGCAGCTTGCGCTGCGCAGTGGGCAACTGCAGGAAGGCTTCGATCGCCAGCTGATCGCGCGGATCCAGCCGGCATTCGCCCCGCAGTTCGCGCACGCGCTTGCCATCGTCTCCGTACTGGAGCTGCTGCGGTTCGACCGACAGCATCTTCGCCAGCGCGCGCAAATTGGCCTGCCTTGGCATGGCGCGTCCTTTCAACCAGCCGGAAACGGCTTGCTGGGATACGGGCTCCCCACCGAAACGTGCGAGCAGGCGGACGAGTTCGACGGGGCTCTGGACGAGGCCCGCCCGTTGTAGGGCTGCGCGCAGCCGTTCGCTGAACGCGACTTGTTCATTGATCATCACCTGACGTTAGGCCGGTGCACGCCGGCGTTGGAAAGTAGTGATTTGTACGATATCAAACTTTTTGTTAGCGTGCGCATCAACAGAGACCAGGAAGGCGACGATGCAAGCTCAAAGGAAACGCCAAGAGACGTGTGCCTACTTCAGCATCAGGCAGGATCGCGGTCGCGCTGAACCTGTGCACGTCACGGTCGGACGCCGCCCTCCGTACGCAAAGGCGACATCGGCATGAGTGCGCATTCGCCGCCGCTGCATGCCGCGCTGGATTATTGCGCACGCAAACTGCTGGCCGAGCTGGAGTCTGGTGCCGGTGTGCGCCATACGTCGATCCTCGCGCACCGTCTCACACCCACCACGGCGGCACTCTTACGCTGGTGGTTCGCAGTCGATGCCTGCAAAACACGGGTCCACAATTTCCATCCCGGCCAACGACAGGCGATTGTGCATACCGTGCTCGCGCATGAACTGCTGCAAAGCGACGATCCCGCGTGGCTCTACCGCCTCGCCTGCGACCCCGCGCGCGCGTGGGCCGACGCGCCGCTTGCGGCCGCTTCTTCTGCCCATTACGCAGGCTATGTGCTGCAGATGGCGCCCGGCAGCGGCCTACGCTGGGTCGCGCAGGCACTGCTGGTATGGCAGTGGGCGAATCACATCGACGCGCAGACAGCGGCCCGCAGTGATCCACGCTTCAGCGGCGACTTCGTCCTGCTCGCCGCGAGCGCCGCAGTGCGTCAACGGCTGCAGGACGCGCTGTTCGGACCAGCAGATCCAGGCGATCAACACGATACGGCGAAAAGCAGCCTGACCCGACATGCGCATCTGTTTGTACCGCAGACGCTGCACGCCGCGTGGTTCAACTGGCTGCGTGCACAGGCGCGATGCGCGGACCGCAATCGCGCGCTTCAGGTCGTCGATGTAGTCCCTGAAGCCAGCGCAAGCGCTCCACCGATCACCCTGGTCGCGGGCGTCGGCGTCCGCATGCTCGCCGGCGACGTTTTGACCAATAAAGCGATCAATCTCCCATCACCTCAGCACGCCGCTTTACTCTGGATCGATCTGGCGCTGCCGCAGACGCCCAGCACGCCTTGTCCTGGTTCGACACCCATCGCCGAGTTTCCGCTGGCCCGCGCGATCCGGCATGGCGCGGTGAAGCTGCCGCTGCTGGAGCCAACCCAGCAGCTGCGGCTGCCGGCCCTGCGCGAGACATCGCCGCGACGTCCAGGCCTGCGCCCCCGACTGTCGCGCGCGCATCGCAGCCTGCTGAACATGGGATTGGACGCACTGTCGCGGCGGCACGCCGGATTTGTCGCACTCGATCCGGTGCGGCGCCCGAAGCTGCTGGTGCTGTGCGACACGCCGCAGCTGATGCGCGGCGCGATGCGTACGCTGATCGAATACGGCATGGACAAGGCCGATCTCGCAGATCGCACAGTGATCGATACATATCCTTCACGCACCACCCTGACAGATCCGCGGATCTGCGTGATCGTGGTCCTGCGCAGCTGCACCGCGACGCACGCGCCTGTCGCAGTGCTCACACCGGGTCTGGCGCCGCTGTGGCCGGAGCCCGACTTCGCTGCGCTGCGCGCCGAGAGCCGAGAGCATGCGATCGTGGGCCGCGCCCCCGCGAATTTGCTGGATGTCCTGTCGGTGGTCGATCATCCGCAGTGCCATTCCGATTACGCGGATCTGCTGCGTGCGGGCCTCGCCGCGCAAGGCGACCACCATCACGAAGCCAACGCCATCGGCGACCTGATCGTCACCGGCCTGCGTGCCGACGCGGCGGCTTTCGACATCCCGCTGCCCTGCATCAGCGACGACCACGCAGCGGCAATGCTGCAAAACGACCTGCTCACCGACGTGCCTCGGCGGATCCTGCGCGCGCGGCAGTCGATGCCCGTTCGCAAATCGGTGTACACGCATGCCGCCTGGAGCGCGCACGACAGCGGACTGCGCAGGGCCTTTCTGGAATGCGCGGAGTGCGATGCATTGATCGAAAGCCATTGCCTGCCCGATCCACGTCGGCACGTCATGCCCAGACCGAACACGGCGTTGGCGCAGGGCGCATCGCTGCCGGGGTTGCCGGACGCACTGGTTCGCACCGCTGATGCGGTGTACCTGATCGCATTGCTGCCCTCCTGTCCTGCACACCCGCAGCCACCCAGCGCTGACGAGCGTGCACTGATGCGATGCTGCGCGCGGATGAATGCGCTGCCGCCAGCGCAGCGGCAGCACCGGCGCTGGTATCGGGTGCACCTGCACGCGCCGTTGTTCTGGTCGTGGAAACGCAGCGAGGGCACGCTGTCGGCACTGCTGTCGGCGCTGGCTGGAACAACACCGCTGACACGCCGCAACGGTGCGGCCGCCGCTGCGGACTGAACGACCGTCGCGCTTCTCTGCTAGGCTCCGCCGAAATCTTGCCGGCAGCGTCCGGCTACGCGGAGCGCGCATGGCTTACAACCAGTTTGAACTGTTGCGGCAGCGCCGCTTCCTGCCCTTCTTTGTGGTTCAAGCGCTGGGCGCGTTCAACGACAACGTCTATCGTCAGGCCATCATCGGTCTGCTGTTCTGGCTGGGCGTGGACGAACAGCAGAAGACGCTATATACCAATCTTGCGCCGGCGCTGTTCATCCTGCCGTATTTTCTGTTCTCGGCTACCGCCGGACAGATCGCGGAGAAGCTGGAAAAATCGCGGCTGATCCGCATCACCACGGCGATGGAAATCGTGATCATGTCGGTGGCGGCAATCGGTTTCATGCTGCAGAGCATGCCGCTGTTGCTGGTGGCGCTGTTCGGCACCGGGGTGCAGTCGGCGCTGTTCGGGCCGGTGAAGTATTCGATTCTGCCGTCGGTGCTGAAGCCTGAGGAATTGACCGGCGGCAACGGTCTGGTCGAGATGGGCACCTCGGTGTCGATTTTGATGGGCATGATCGTGGGCGGCATGATTTTCAAGTTAGCCGGCAGCTACGGCCCCGAGACCGCCGCAGGCGCGATCGTGCTGCTGGCGATCACCGGCAATCTGGTCAGCCGCCTCGTGCCCAAGGTCGATGCCGGCGCGCCCGAGCTCAAAGTGCGCATCAATCCGATCCCGGAATCGCTTCATGTGCTGGCGCTGGCGCGTAAACAGCTGGCGGTACGCAACGCGATGCTGGGCGTGTCGTGGTTCTGGTTCATCGGCACAGCGCTCACTGCGCAGTTGCCGAACTATGCCGAACAATATCTGGGCGGCGACGAGACGCTGTATCTGTTCGTGCTGGGCGTGTTTTCCATCGGCACCGGCATCGGTTCGCTGCTGTGCGAAAAACTGTCGGCGCGCACGGTCGAAATCGGCCTGGTGCCGCTGGGCGCGTTCGGTATGAGCGTGTTTCTGTTTGACCTGTATTTCGCGCGCAGTGGCGTCGCGCCTGTTTCGGGGCTTGAGCTCTCCGGCTTCCTGCGCCAACCCGGCAGTTGGCGGATCGTGCTCGATCTGCTGGGGATCGGCCTGTTTGCCGGGCTGTTTCTGGTGCCGCTGTTCGCGCTGATCCAGAGCCGCACGCCGAAGGCGGAACTGTCGAGGGTGATTTCCGGCGTCAATATCCAGAACGCGTTCTTCATCGTGCTGGCGGCAGTGCTGGGCATCGCGTTACAGATGGATCAGTTCACGATCGGCTCGACCACTGTGCCGATGCCCGGCCTCGACATCCCGCAGCTGTTTCTGGGGCTGGCGATCGCCAACACCCTTGTCGCGATCTGGATCTTCACGATCGTGCCTGAATTCCTGATGCGTTTTCTCAGTTGGGTGTTCGTGCGCGCGCTGTATCGGCTGCGCCTGCACGGGATCGAGAAACATGTTCCGGATGAAGGCGCGGCTTTGATCGTGTGCAATCACGTCAGCTACATGGACGCGCTGATTCTGTCGGCCAGCATTCCCCGGCCGGTGCGCTTCGTGATGTATTACAAGATTTTCAACGTGCCGGTGATGCGCTGGATCTTTCGCACCAGCAAAGCGATTCCCATCGCCAGCGCCAAAGAAAGCCCGGAGATCATGCGCAGTGCGTTCGACGAGATCGATGCGGCGTTGGCCGACGGCCAGCTGGTGTGCATTTTCCCCGAAGGCGCACTGACCCGCGATGGCGCCATCGCCCCGTTCAAGGCCGGCGTGCAGCGCGCGCTGGAGCGGCGGCCGGTGCCGGTGGTGCCAATGGCGCTGAAACACATG
>JANOKD010000061.1:0-59169 GCA_031419075.1 Lysobacterales bacterium | reverse complement strand
CGCAGTCGCCGCGCTGGAGAAGGTCAACCGCAGCCGGATCATCATGGACCAGGGCACGTTCACCGATGTCATCAACGAATATTATCGACAGGACAAAGCAATGGCCTGGCTGTTGGGTGCAGTCTGCATCGCACTGCTGGTGGTCACTGCGCTGGGCATCGTGGGTCTGGCCAGCTTCTGGGTGCAGCAGCGGACCAAACAGATCGGCGTGCGTCGTGCGCTGGGCGCGACGCGCGGCCAGATCCTGCGCTATTTCCAGACCGAAAACTTTCTGCTTGCGACGCTGGGCATCGTACTCGGCATGCTGGGCGCCTATGGCTTGAATCAGCTGCTGATGACGTATTACGAATTGCCGCGACTGCCGGCGATCTATCTGCCGGTGGGCGCAGTTGCGCTGTGGGTGCTCGGGCAGATTGCGGTCTTCGGCCCTGCGAAGCGCGCGGCAGCGGTGCCGCCGGCGGTGGCGACGCGAAGTGTGTGAGCATTCGTGATTTGTAATTTGTGATACGTGAAAAGTTAAATCGTTGTCATCCCGAACGAGGGCGTAGCCCGAGGAGGGATCTGCTGTCGCTTGACCCGCAGCAAAACACAAGCAGATCCCTCACCCCGATGATGCCGGGGTTCGGGATGACAGGTTTTTTTCGCTCATCGCTCACAGCATCGCGGCTCCCACCGCTCCCACAAAAAATCACCATCCGCAGCCATCACCGACTGGGTTACGCTTCTCCAATGCCTATCATTCTCGTCATCGACGACAACCCCGCAGTCGCGACAGCGCTGGAAACACTGTTCTCGCTGCACGAGATCGACACCTGCATCGCCGTCAATCCGGAAAGCGGGTTAGCGGCGCTCGCCCGGTCGTCGGTGGATCTCGTCGTGCAGGACATGAACTTCGACACCGACACCACGTCGGGGGAAGAAGGCGAGGCGCTGTTCCGCGAGATCCGCGCGCGGCATCCAGATCTGCCGGTCATTTTGCTGACTGCGTGGACGCATCTGGCGTCGGCGGTGGAGTTGGTGAAAGCCGGCGCGGCCGATTACCTGGCCAAACCGTGGGACGACCGCAAGCTGATGGTGACGGTCAACAATCTGTTGGAGTTGTCGCAGACGCGGCAGCAGCTGGCGCGTCGCGATGCGGGCGACCGTCGTCATCGCGCCGCGCTGGACGCTTACGAGCTGCGGGGATTTGTGTACGCCGATCCGCTGACCCAGTCCACGCTCGGGCTCGCCTGTCAGGTCGCGCGCTCGGATCTGCCGGTGTTGATTACCGGGCCGAACGGCAGCGGCAAGGAAAAGCTTGCCGAGATCGTGCACGCGAATTCTTCAGTGCGTCACGGGCCGTTCGTGGCGCTGAACTGCGGCGCGCTGCCGGCCGATCTGATCGAGGCCGAACTGTTCGGCGCCGAGGCCGGCGCCTACACCGGCGCGAACCGCGCGCGCGAAGGCAAGTTCGAGGCTGCCGACGGCGGCACGCTGTTTCTGGATGAAATCGGCACGCTGCCGCTTGCAGGACAGATCAAACTGCTGCGCGTGCTCGAAACCGGGCAGTTTCAGCGACTGGGCAGCAACCGCGAACGCGCGGTGAAAGTGCGCGTAGTCAGCGCAACCAACGCGGATCTGCCCGCACTGATCGCGGCCGGCCAGTTCCGCGAAGATCTGTTCTATCGCTTGAACGCCATCGAAGTGCGGCTGCCGTCGCTGGCGCAGCGACCGGACGACATCCTGCCGCTGGCGCGACATTTCCTGCCGACGGACAAATCGCTCGACCCCAGCGCAGAGCAGGCGCTGCTGGCGCATCGCTGGCCCGGCAATGTGCGCGAACTGCGCAACACCGTTCAACGCGCGGCATTGCTGGCGCGCAGTGCGCGTATCGGCGTGGGCGATCTGGGTTTGCCTGCCGCCATCGTGCGCACATCGACCCACACCAACGACGCTGTCGAACCGGACCGCACCACCATCGAGGCGGCACTCGCGCGCACTGGCGGCGTACTCGCACAGGCCGCGCACGAGCTGGGGATGTCGCGACAGGCGCTGTATCGACGGATCGAACGTCTCGGCATTACGCGCGAATGACCGCAGACTGAGCATGCCGGATTCAAGATGACACTCCTGCGCAAACTGCCGCTGGCGACACGCTTGATCGTACTGGCGACGCTGTGCGTGGTGCTGGCAGCGGCGTCCACCGCACTGCTCGCCCAATGGTTGCCTGCATGGGCTGCGGGCGCGGTTGCTGCAATCACTGTTGGCATACTAGTCGCCGCGGTCATCTGGCGGACGGTATCGCCGATGCGTGCGCTGTTCCGTGCACTCGCGGGCACGGTGGCGAGCTATCGCGACGGCGATTTCAGTTTCGGTATCCGTTGGGACAAATACAGCGATCTGATCGAACTGGTCAACGCGCACAACGCGCTGGGCGATACGCTGCGCGAACAGCGGCTGGCGCTGGTGCAGCGTGAACTGCTGCTCGATACGATGGTACAGAACACGCCGGTAGCGATGATTCTGGTGAACGAGTCGCAGCGGATCGTGCTGGGCAACATTGCCGCACGCAAACTTCTGGGCGAAGGTCGACGGCTGGAAGGCCGCGATTTCAAATCGATTCTCGACAGCAGCCCACAGGCCCTGCGCGATGCGTTCGAGCGCGGCGGCGACGGCATCTTCTCGGTTGGCGACGAGGACAACGAAGACATTTTCCATCTCTCGCGCCGCGGTTTCCGGCTCAACGGTCGTCGCCACGAACTGGTGCTGCTGCGGTTGCTTACCGCCGAACTGCGGCGGCAGGAAGTGCAGACATGGAAGAAAGTGATCCGCGTGATCAGCCACGAATTGAACAACTCGCTGGCGCCGATCGCGTCGCTGGCGCATTCCAGCGCGGAGCTGCTCAAACGCGGTCAATTGGAACGACTGCCGATGACGCTGGCCACCATCGAGGAACGCGCGCGTCATCTGGAAGGCTTCATCCGCGACTATGCGCACTTTGCAAAATTGCCGGCGCCGCGACTCGAACCGCTGCAATTAGGCCGTTTCCTCGCACAGCTGCGCAGTCAGGTCGAGTTCGACTGGGATGGGCAGCACGACGACGGCGTGGTCCATATCGATGCGGCGCAGATGGAGCAGGCGCTGTTGAATCTGGTCAAGAACGCGCATGAATCAGGCTGTGCGGCCAGCGATGTGCAGCTGGTCGTGCGCAAGCTGCCGGAGCAGTGGCGGATCGACATTCTCGACCGCGGCAACGGCATGAGCGAAGCGGTGCTGGCGCAGGCGCTGCTGCCGTTCTATTCGACCAAACGCCACGGCACCGGGCTGGGGCTGGCGCTGACCCGCGACATCATCGAGGCCCACGGCGGACGCATCGCGCTGCAGAACCGAGAGGGCGGCGGGCTGTGGGTAAGTCTCACACTACCGGCGCGATGAGGTTTCGGTAGAGCGGGCTTCAGCCCGCTGAAGCATTTCCACGCAAGAAACAGCGGCGGTAGAGCGGCCTTCAGGCCGCTTCAAAAGTTCCGCGGAGAAACAGCGGCCTGGAGGCCGCTCTACCGGCAGCATTATTCACCGATTATTTCGGCTTTTTCACCGGCCGTTTCCATCCATCCAAAGTGACCTGCCGCGCGCGGGCGACGGTGAGCTTGCCGCTTGGCGCTTCGCTGCCGATGACCGAACCCGCACCGATGGTTGCATCCTTGCCGATCCGCACCGGCGCAACCAGTGCGCTGTTCGATCCAATGAACGCGCCGTCTTCAATCGTGGTGGTGAACTTGTTGGCACCGTCGTAGTTGCAGGTGATGGTGCCGGCGCCGACGTTGACGCCTGCGCCGATCACCGCGTCGCCCAGATAGGTCAGGTGATTCGCTTTGCTGCCAATGGCGATGGTTGTGTTTTTGATCTCGACGAAATTGCCGATATGCACGCCGTGCGCAAGTACAGTGCCCGGGCGCAGCCGTGCGAACGGGCCAATGATCGCTGCGCCTTCAGTCTTCGTGCCTTCGATATCGCAATGCGCGCGGACTTCAGTGCCTGCAGCGAGTTCAACATTTTTCAGCCGGCAAAACGGGCCGACACGCACGCCGTCGCCCAGCACCACGCGGCCTTCGAAGATGACGTTCACGTCGATCTCGACATCACGGCCAACGCTGACATCACCGCGCACATCGACGCGATGCACATCGGCGAAGCGCACACCAGCGACGCACAGTGCGCGCACCGCGCGCAGTTGAAACGCGCGCTCCAGCTGTGCGAGTTGCCACGAATCGTTCGCGCCTTCGGTTTCAATCGGATCTTCGACCGCGACGATCTCCGCCGGCACGAATTCATCCGCCGCCATCGCGAAAATATCGGTGAGGTAGTACTCGCCCTGTGCGTTGTCGCTGGACAACCGCTGCAGCCACGGCACCAGCGCGTTGGCGTCGGCGGCGATGATTCCGGAGTTGACGATGTGGATCCGGCGCGTGTTGGCGTCGGCATCCTTGTGTTCGACGATGGCCGCGACGCGGCCCTGCGCATCGCGCACGATGCGGCCGTAGCCGGTGGGGTCGGCAAGTTCAGCAGCCAACACCGCGAGGCGGCCCGGCGCAGCGAGCAGCCGCTGCAGGGTTTCGCTGCGGATCAGCGGCACGTCGCCGTACAGCACCAGCACACGCGCGTCCTCGGGCACATTCGGCATCGCCTGCTGCACCGCATGGCCGGTACCGAGCTGCTGCGCCTGTTCGGACCAGTGCAGATCGGGCTGGTTCTGGAAGGCCGTGCGCACCTGATCGCCGCCGTGGCCGTACACGACATGGATACCGGCCGGGTCCAGCGCGCGTGCGCTGGCGATGACATGGCCCAGCATCGGCAGGCCCGCAATCTGTTGCAGCACCTTCGGCAATGCGGACTTCATCCGTTTGCCTTCGCCCGCGGCCAGAACGATGACGTGAAGAGGTGCGCTCATGAGGACTCCGGGCCAGTGGTTTACGGCATTTTAGCGGTAGCGGCTGCTACGATGCCGGCCGGCTTTCCACTTATATTTCGGTGATTGGCACCGCATGTCCGCCATCACGTCTCCCGCACCGTCTGCGTCATGGCCGCGACTGCTGATCGCAGCGGGCGTACTTGCGACCTTGGCTGGCTTCGTCATTCACGACACGTGGCGTGTGCTGCCGGCCGAACGCTTCGCGCTGTCGCTGGTGTTGGCATTGATCGTATGGGCGTTGGCGTGGCCGCTGAAGCGCCTGCTGCGTCTGTCGTGGGCAACGGCGCTTGCCGCGGTCTGGGTCGCGGCGCTGGTGGTCTATATCGGGCCGCTGCCGATGCTTGCCGCCGGTTTACTCGCCCTGGGCGCGCTGTCGGTAGGCTTGTGGATGACGCCCGATGCACTCCCCGCGCGCGCGGCGGTCGCAATGATCGTGGGCATGATGGTGATCGCCGGCATTACCGGCTGGTCCGTCACCCTGCCGATCCACAGCGTGTGGCTGTGGTTGGCGGCGCTGTTGGCACTGATCGCAATTCAACGCCGTGCGTTGCTGCGGACAGCGCGCACTACCTGCAGCAGTTGGCGCGAAGCCGTCGCCGCCTCGCCACGCGCTGCGGCCCTGTGCGTGGCGCTGCTGGGGCTGGCCTCCACTGCCTGCTGGCTGCCGGCGATGCAGATGGACGATCTGACCTATCACTTGGGGCTTCCCACGCAGCTGATGCTGCATGCGCGCTATTCACCCGCGCCGGAGTATCAGGTGTGGGCGTTCGCGCCGTGGGCCGGCGATGTGTTGCATGGGATTACATCGGTCCTCGCGCGCCGCGAAGCGCACGGCGCAGTCAACGCACTGTGGCTGGTGTTGGCCTCAGGCGCGGCATGGTCGATTGTGTCGAGCCTGCGCGCCAACATCACCGAACGCTGGGCGTCGCTTGCGCTGTTCGCGAGTCTGCCGCCGCTGGTGTGGATTGCGGCGGGCATGCAGACCGAACTCGCCGGCACCGCGGTCACGCTGGCGCTGGTGGCGGTGATCGTGGCCGATGTCCCCTGCAGGCTTTGGGCAGGAACGGCTTTATTCGCCGGTCTCTTCTCGCTGAAGCTGGTGCACGGCATGGCAGCATGGCCGCTGTTGTTGTACGCCGCATGGAAGCACTGGCCGCAGCGGGATTGGCGGCGTTGGCGTCGATGGCCGATTGCGCTGTCAATATTTGCAGCACTGTCGATGTCGAGCTACGCGCAGTCCTGGCTGGCGACGGGTAATCCGATGCTGCCGGTTTTCAACGAAGTTTTTCGGTCGCCCTATTTCCCATCGGAAGCATTCGCAGATCCGCGTTGGCATGCGGGATTCTCGGCCGATCTGCTGTGGCGGATGACGTTCGACACCGACCGTTATGTCGAAGGCTGGGACGGCGGAATCGGTTTCGCGCTGATCGCACTGTCCGGGCTGTGGCTGCTGCAGTTGGTTCGCTCGGACCACCGTGCGCTGATGCTCGCCGTCACGGCGACCGTGCTGTTGCCGCTGATACCGATGCAGTACGCGCGCTACGCGTTTCCCGGCATCGCATTGCTCATCGTGCTGCTGCCGATTGGCAGCGAAGCCGTGCTGCTGCCCACCGGCAGCAAAACAGCATTAAAGCGTCGCTGGCTGCTGTGGTTGGTCGTCGGTGTCTGCACGCTCAATCTTGCGTATCAGGCGAACGCAAGTTGGCTGCATCATTCGGCCGCGCTCAAACGCACGATCCGCAGCGGCGGTGATGCGAACGCGATCCTGCCTGCGTATCTGCCCGAACGGCTGCTGTTGAAGCAGATTCCCGATCATCCCGATGACATCGTCCTGGCCGCCGATCCCGCGCGCGGTTTCATCGCCGAACTCGGCGGACGCGGGCGCACGGTGTCGCCGCATGATCCTTCGCTGGCTGAGGCCGCACTGCGCGCGAATAATGATGCGTCCGGCATCACTTGGGCTGAACTGTTTGCCCGTGAGCGGATCCGCTGGATCTTGGTGAATACCCAGACCGCAAGCCCTGCGCTGCGTGCGGGACTCGCACGGGCTGATGCTCAACGCACTGCGATACTTGAGCAGATCGAATTGTGGCGACGGCCGATATCCCCGAGAGGAGACGCATCACCATGAGCCTGCATAGACAGGGTCGGCATTACCTGATGATCGGCGGCGTGCAGTGGCTGCTCGACTGGGGCGTGATGGTGCTGCTGAGCCATTTTGGTTTGGTGATCGAAGCGGCGAACATCTGCGGCCGCATCAGCGGCGCAGTGCTAGGCTTTTGGCTCAACGGCAAATTCACCTTCGCCGGCGATGACACCCGTATCGGCGGCACACAACTGCGGCGGTTCGTATCGATGTGGCTGTGCACCACCGCCGCCAGCACGGTTGCGATGGGCCAGATCGACGATGTGTTCGGCCTGCAGTGGGCGTGGCTGGCCAAGCCTGCGGTTGAGCTGTGTCTGGGTGTGGTCGGATTCGTGCTGTCGCGGCATTGGGTTTATAAAGCCTAAGTTATCAACACTAAACATTTCTGTCATCCCGAACCCCGGCGTCACCGGGGTGAGGGATCTGCTTTGATATGTCTCAGGAGAAAACAGATCCCTCACCGGCTTCGCCGGATTCGGGATGACAAAAAACAAAAAAACGCCGGCTTTCGCCGGCGTTTCGATATTCCATATTCGCGAAAATCTCAGTGCTTGAGGTTCTTGCGCAAGCGCTCCAATGCACTCAGCTGGGCGAGGCTCATCGCCAGCTGGTTCTGCGCTTCTTCGGCGCTCATCTTCGGATCCTTGTGCGCCAGCGCACGCTGCGCTTCTTCCATCGCTGCGCGCACCGCCGCTTCGTCGATGTCCTGCGCGCGCACCACGGTGTCGGCCAATATGGTCACCACCTGAGGCTGCACTTCAAGAATGCCGCCAGAGATCGCGAAATCCAGCACTTCGCCGTTCGACTGGGTCACAACGACTTTGCCCGGCTTGAGACGGGTGATCAGCGGCGCGTGACGCGGGGCGATACCGAGTTCGCCCTGCTCGCCGGTGGCGACGACAAGCGTCGCCTCACCGTGGAAGATCTCGGCTTCGGCACTGACAATGTCGCAACGGATGGTGGCCATAGGTAAATGCCTTTCTTCTTTGTCCCCCTCTCCCGCATGCGGGGCCGTTTGATTTGCTTGCGAACCACTGGTTCGCAAATCGAACGGCGCCCGAGCGACAGTGAGGGCTGGGGGCTGCTTAACGAGGCGTAGCCGAGTCTAGCAGCGGGCTGGGGTGAGGGTGCGGGCGCGGAGCCCCCACCCTAACCCTCCCCCGCAGGCGGGGGAGGGAACACAATTACGCCGACATCTTCTTGGCTTTTTCCATCGCTTCTTCGATGCCGCCGACCATGTAGAAGGCCTGTTCCGGCATGTGGTCGCATTCGCCGTCGCAAATCATCTTGAAGCCGCGGATCGTGTCTTTCAGCGTGACGTACTTACCGGGCGAGCCGGTAAACACTTCGGCAACGTGGAACGGCTGCGAGAAAAAGCGTTCGATCTTGCGCGCGCGGGACACGGCCTGCTTGTCTTCTTCCGACAGCTCGTCCATGCCCAGGATCGCGATGATGTCCTTCAGCTCTTTGTACTTCTGCAGCGTGGACTGCACGCGGCGCGCGGTGTCGTAGTGTTCGTTGCCGATCACGTTCGGATCAAGCTGGCGCGAGGTGGAGTCAAGCGGATCGACCGCCGGATAGATACCCAGCGATGCGATGTTGCGGCTCAGCACCACGGTCGCGTCCAGATGCGCGAAGGTCGTCGCCGGCGAGGGATCGGTCATGTCGTCGGCAGGCACGTAGACGGCCTGGATCGAGGTGATCGAGCCGGTCTTGGTCGAAGTGATGCGCTCCTGCAGCACGCCCATTTCTTCGGCCAGCGTCGGCTGATAGCCCACTGCCGACGGCATGCGGCCGAGCAGCGCCGACACTTCGGTGCCGGCCAGCGTGTAGCGGTAGATGTTGTCGACGAAGAACAGGATATCGCGGCCCTTGCCGGTCGCCGGGTCGATGTCGTCGCGGAAGTATTCGGCCATCGTCAGGCCGGTCAGCGCCACGCGCAGACGGTTGCCCGGCGGTTCGTTCATCTGGCCGTACACCATCGCGACCTTGTCGAGCACGTTGGAATCTTTCATCTCGTGGTAGAAATCGTTGCCCTCGCGGGTACGCTCGCCCACGCCGGCGAACACGGACAGACCCGCGTGTTCTTTGGCGATGTTGTTGATGAGCTCCATCATGTTCACGGTCTTGCCGACGCCGGCGCCGCCGAACAGGCCGACCTTGCCGCCCTTGGCGAACGGGCACATCAGGTCGATCACCTTGATGCCGGTTTCCAGCAATTCATTCGCAGCGGCCTGCTCTTCGTAGCTTGGCGCGGAACGATGGATTTCCCAGTGGTCCGTGACGTCGATCGGGCCGGCTTCGTCGATCGGACGACCCAGCACGTCCATGATCCGGCCCAGCGTGCCCTTGCCCACCGGCACCGAGATGCCGCGACCGGTGTTGTCGGCCATCAGGTTGCGCTTCAAGCCGTCGGTCGTGCCGAGGGCGATCGTGCGCACCACGCCGTCGCCCAGCTGCTGCTGCACTTCCAGCGTGATCTCGGTGTTCTGCACCTTCAGCGCGTCGTACACCTTCGGCACGCTTTCGCGCGGAAATTCGACGTCGACGACGGCGCCGATGATCTGAACGATCTTGCCCTGGTTGCTCATCACTGTGTCCTCTGAAACTTCGATTGCTGTTTGTAGGAGCGACGGAAGTCGCGATGCGCTTCCGCGATCCGGTCGCGACTTCCGTCGCTCCTACAGGAATGTGGGTTAAACCGCCGCAGCGCCGCCGACGATTTCGGAAATTTCCTGAGTGATCGCGGCCTGACGCGCCTTGTTGTAGATCAGGTTCAGGCTGCCGATCATCTTGGTCGCGTTGTCGCTGGCGGACTTCATCGCCACCATCCGCGCCGCATGCTCGGAGGCCACGTTTTCCATCACCGCCTGATACACCAGCGACTCGATGTAGCGCGTGAGCACGTGCTCCAGCACGGTCTGCGCATCGGGTTCGTAAATGTAATCCCAATCGTGCGGCGCGACCGCGGTGTCGGACGCCGGCAGCGGCAGCAGCTGGTCGAACGCCGCGCGCTGGGTCATGGTGTTCACGAAGTCGTTGTAGACCATAAATACTTTGTCGACCTTGCCGCTGCTGTAAGCATCCAGCATCACCTTGATCACGCCGACCAGCTGGTCCACCTGAGGGATGTCGCCGAGGTGCGTGACCGACGCGAGCATGTCGACCTTGATCCGACGGAAAAACACCGTCGCCTTCTGGCCGATGGTGACTACGTCGACTTCAACGCCCTGCTGCTGCCAACGTCGGATTTCGCCCAACAGCTTGCGGAACAAATTGTTGTTGAGACCGCCGGCCAGACCGCGGTCGGAAGACACGATCACGTAGCCGACGCGCTTGATCTCTTTGCGCTCCACCAGATACGGGTGCTGGAACTCGGAGTTCGCCTGCGCGAGATGGCCGATGACCTGTTTCATCGCGCGCGCGTACGGGCGCGAAGCCTTCATCCGCTCCTGCGCCTTGCGGATCTTGGAAGCCGAGACCATTTCGAGTGCGCGCGTCACCTTGCGGGTGTTCTGCACCGACTTGATCTTGGTTTTGATTTCTCTGCCGCCTGCCATTTCGTTTCTCGCTTTGACTGTGGGAGCGGCTTTAGCCGCGATCGCTTTTGTTCGGGGCTAAAGCCCCTCCCACAGGGGCTTACCAGGAACCGGTCTTCACGAACTCTTCGATACCGCTCTTGAACGCGGCTTCGAGGTCGTCGTTCCAGTCACCGCTCTGGTTGATGCTGGCCAGCACATCGCCCTTGGTGTTGAAGAAGTGCGCGTGCAGTCCGTGCTCGAAATCGCCGATCTTGGCCACCGGGACGTTGTCCATATAGCCCTTGTCGACCGCATAGATCGACAGCGACTGCTCGGCCACCGACATCGGTGCGTACTGCTTCTGCTTCATCAGCTCGGTCACGCGTTGACCGCGCTCCAGCTGCTTGCGGGTCGCTTCATCGAGGTCCGAGGCGAACTGCGCGAATGCAGCCAGCTCGCGATACTGGGCGAGCGCGATACGGATACCGCCCGACAGCTTTTTCATGATCTTGGTCTGCGCAGCGCCACCGACGCGCGACACCGAGATGCCGGCGTTTACGGCCGGGCGGATGCCGGCGTTGAACAAATCGGTTTCCAGAAAGATCTGACCGTCGGTAATCGAGATCACGTTGGTCGGCACGAACGCCGACACGTCACCGGCCTGGGTTTCGATGATCGGCAGGGCCGTCAGCGAGCCTGTCTTGCCCTTCACCGCGCCGTTGGTGAACTTCTCGACGTAATCCTCGGACACGCGCGCGGCGCGCTCCAGCAGGCGGCTGTGCAGATAGAACACGTCGCCCGGATACGCTTCGCGACCCGGCGGACGGCGCAGCAGCAGCGAGATCTGGCGGTAGGCCACGGCCTGCTTGGACAGATCGTCGTAGATGATCAGCGCATCTTCACCGCGGTCGCGGTAATACTCGCCCATCGTGCAGCCGGAGTACGGGGCGATGTACTGCATCGCGGCCGATTCCGACGCCGAGGCGGCGACGACGGTGGTGAACGCCATCGCGCCGTTTTCTTCGAGCTTGCGCACGATGTTGGCGATGGTCGAGTTTTTCTGACCGATCGCGACATAGATGCATTTGATGCCGGAATTTTTCTGATTGATGATCGCGTCGATCGCCACCGCGGTCTTACCGGTCTGACGGTCGCCGATGATCAGCTCGCGCTGGCCGCGGCCAATCGGGATCATCGCGTCGATCGTCTTGTAGCCGGTCTGCACCGGCTGCGACACCGACTGGCGCCAGATCACGCCCGGGGCGATGGTTTCTACCGGCGCTGATGTCTTGGATTCGACCGGGCCCTTGCCGTCGATCGGCTCGCCCAGCGCATTGAGGACGCGACCGAGCAATTCGGGGCCGGTCGGCACTTCGAGAATGCGGCCGGTAGTCTTGGCGGTGTCGCCTTCGCGCAGCGTCTTGTAGTCGCCAAGCACCACGGCGCCGACCGAATCGCGCTCGAGGTTCAGCGCCAGCGCGGTGGTATTGCCGGGCAGCTCGATCATTTCGCCCTGCATCACGTCGGCCAGACCGTGGATGCGCACGATGCCGTCGGAGACCGAGGTCACGGTGCCTTCGTTGCGCGACTCAGCCGAGAGCTTGACCTTCTCGATGCGGCTCTTGATCAGTTCGCTGATTTCGGACGGGTTGAGCTGGGTGGTAGCCATTGTTATTTCCTGTGTAGGGTGGGCCTTGGCCCACCATTACGAATTCCGAAGAGATCGCAGTGGTTTGTTGTTCAAGCGGTGGGCCAGGGCCCACCCTACAAATCGTTATTGCGCCAACGCCGACTGCAGCCGCAAAAGCTTGCCCTTGAGCGAACCATCGATCACCACGTCGCCGGCGGCGATCACCGCACCGCCGATCAGACTTTCGTCAATCGCGGTTTCGAGTTCGACCTCACGCCCAAAGCGGCGCTTCAGCGCGATCTTGATGCTTTCGATCTCGGCGGCCGGCAGCGTCGTAGCCGATGTGATCCGGGCTTTGATGATGCGTTCGGCTTCGGCGCGCAGTGCTTCAAACAGTGCGGCGATATCCGGCAACAGCTGCAGGCGACGGTTGTCGGCCAGCAGCGCGAGGAAGTTGCCGAACAAATCGTTGCCGGAGCGTTGGTTTGCAAACAGGTCCGCAGCGCCCGCATTCGCGGCGGGCGGCGACAGCAGCGCGACCGCGTCGCCGCGATCGAGCTGCGGATGGCCCAGCAGCGACTGCACGCGCGGATCCGCTGCGGCCTGCGCAGAGAACGCGAGCGCGTCGGACCACGACTGCGTAGCGCCCGCATCGCGCGCGATCGCGTAAGCGGCGCGGGCGTAGGGACGTGCGAGGGTAAGCGCTTGGGTCATCGGTCGATTCGTCCGGTCACAGCTGGGCGGCGAGTTCGTCGATCAGCGCCTTGTGGGCACCGGCGTCGATTTCGCGCTTCAGCAGCTTTTCGGCACCGCTCACGGCCAGGAAAGACACCTGCTTGCGCAGCTCTTCCTTGGCGCGGTTGGCGGCGGCGGCGATCTCGGCCTCGGCCAGCGCTTTCTGCCGGTTGGCTTCGGCGACGGCGTCGTTTTTGGCCTGATCGACGATCTGATTCGCGCGCTGATGGGCCTGGTCGATGATCTCGTTGGCCTTGGTGCGGGCGAGTTTCAGCTCTTCGTTGACCTTTTCTTCGGCCTGGGCAAGCGCTTTCTGGCTGTTGTCGGCCGCAGCGAGACCTTCAGCGATCTTCTGCTGACGTTCTTCGATCGCGGCGATGATGTTCGGCCAGCCGAACTTCATGACCAACCAGGCGACCGCGAAGAATGCGAAGCCTTGGACGATAAAAGTGAGATTGATATCCATGACGTACTCCTGGCGCCGACGCGCAAGGCGCCGGCGCTAGCCAAGACCGAGTGCTTGATCAGCCCGCGATCGCGGACAGGAACGGATTGGCGAAGATCAGCAGCAGCGCGATGGCGACGCCGATGATCGGCACCGCGTCGAGCAGGCCGGCGACGATGAACATCTTGGTCTGCAGCATCGGGGTGAGTTCCGGCTGACGGGCAGCGCCTTCGAGGAACTTGCCGCCGAGGATGGCGAAGCCGATCGCGGTGCCAAGCGCGCCGAGGCCGATGAGCAGGCCGGCCGCGATGACCGTGAACTTCGCGATTTCAGCGTAAAGGGCGACGTTTTCCATGGTGTTCTCCGTACAACGATTGAGGTGAAAAGAAAGATGATGAAAGGGTGAAGCGAAACCGGGTGACGCTGGGCGAGTAGGCGCTGGACAAACTGGCGCTGGACGCGCTCGCGCTGAGCAAGCTTTTACTGGATCAGTGGCTTTCCGCCGCCATGCTCAGATACACGATGGTCAGCATCATGAAAATGAAGGCCTGCAGCGTGATGACCAGAATATGGAACGCGGTCCAGACGAAGCCGGAAATGAACTGCAGCGGCGCCATCACATAGGTCATGCCGCTGGACATCGCGGCATTCCAGGTCATGAGTGCGATGAGGATGAAGATCAGCTCGCCGGCGTACATGTTGCCGAACAGTCGCAGGGTCAGCGACAGCGGACGCACCAGCTCTTCGATCACGCGCAGCAGCAGGTTGGCCGGCGCGAGCAGGATCTTCATCACCGTGCCCTCCGCATGGAACGGCGCGGTGAAGGCTTCCTTGAAGAATTTGCCGAAACCTTTGTGGCTGATGCCGAAGACCTGGATCAGCAGGAACACCATCAGCGACAGACCCAGCGTGGTGTTGAGGTCAGCGGTGGGCACGACGCGCAGATACGCGTGCTGCGGATCGTGGCCGGCCATCTCATTGGCCTTCATCCACAGGCCCGGCAGCCAGTCGACCGGGATCATGTCCATGAAATTCATCAGAAACACGACGCAAAAGATGGTGATGGCCAGCGGCGCAATCAGTTTGCTGCGGCCGTGGAAAGTCTCGCGGACCAGACCGTCGACGAAGCCCACGACCATCTCCATGCCGGTCTGGAACTTGCCCGGCACGCCAGCAGTCGCCTTGCGCGACGTGCGGATGAACAAGAACAGGAACACCGACGACAGCAGCAGCGTAAAGATCACGCTGTCGATGTTGATCCTCATGAACGTGCCTTCTCCCACTTGCCACTGGAGATGATGCAAGTGGTGCTGGATGTATTCGGTGGCCCCGCCACCTGACGCAGTTTCAGCGCTCACGTTTTACCCTGACACAAAAGTTCAAAATCAATGGATGCGCGATCAAAGCGACCGCGAGCCCTGCGATGAGCGGGAGCGGCGCCATGCGCCAAACACCCGATGCAATCGCGAATATCGTCATGACCACCAACCACTTCAGGCCGGTGGCCAACATCAAACGAGACAGTGCCGACCGTGCCGTCACCACTCCACCGCCCAGCGCGATCATCGCAGCCAGAGCGTTCCCCAACACCATACTGATGCCACCTACAAGCACCGCCAGTGGCGCTGACAGGCCCATCGGCAAAAACATCAACGCCACCAGCACCACAGCGGCCATCTGATAGACCACTGCCCGCAATGCGGCGCTGCGGCTGGCAGCGACAGAATTGAGCACGCGGCACCCGGATAGTGGCAGAGACGCCGGAGCGGATCGTTGCAATACAGGTGCGTGAACGAAAACCACCCCGCCAAGCCGCAAAAGTATAGCAGCCGCGCGTTTTCCGGGGCAACCGCTGGAAACCCAGGCGGATAAGTCGGGGAAAACCACTCAAGCAATTGATTGTCAAAGATAAAAAGCGTTGATGACCGCCTTGCGCGGCATGATGACAGCATCCAGTCACTCGCTCCGACGCAAACGTCCGCACGCGGCATCGGGAACTTGTGCCGGGCGTCCCAGTCTCATGGGATGTTCCGCACGGCGCTTCTTCGTCGACCCTCGGCGGCTGTCGTGCAGGCAACCGAAGCCCCGGCCCCAAGCCGGGGCTTCGTCTTTCACGGGAATGGCCTCACCCCATCAGCGCCCAGTCCGCGGCGGCTTCGGCATGGATACGTGCAGTGTCGAACAGCGGCACGGTCGCGTCGCCCTCGCCCACCAACAGGCCGATCTCGGTGCATCCCAGAATCACACCTTGGGCGCCGCCCGCTATCAAGGCAGCAATGATCGCGCGGTAATCGTCGCGCGATGCATCGACGATGCGGCCGAGACACAGCTCGTCGTAGATCACCCGATGCACGCATTCGCGCTGCGCGGCATCCGGCGTCAACACGTCGATCCCGGCCGCTTCGATGCGTTCGCGATAGAACGTCTGCTCCATCGTGAAGCGGGTGCCGAGCAGCGCCACGCGCGTGAGCCCGGCGGCGCGGATGCGCTGCGCAGTGGCGTCAGCGATATGCAGCAATGGAATATCGACCGCAGCTTCTATCGCGGGTGCCACCAGATGCATGGTGTTGGTGCAGACCACGATGGCCTCGGCGCCCGCCAGACGCAGCCCGCGCGCCGCATCGGCAAGCTGTTTGCCGGCCGTCTCCCAGTCGCCCGCATGCTGCAGTGCTTCAATTTCGGCGAAGTCGACGCTGTGCAGCAACAGCTTCGCCGAATGCAGGCCGCCCAGCGTTTCGCGCACGCGCTGGTTGATGATGCGGTAGTAGGGAACGGTCGATTCCCAGCTCATACCGCCGATCAAACCGAGGGTGCGCATCAGTTATTTCTTTTTCGGGAGGTACAGGTCGGTAATCGTGCCGTCGAACACTTCCGCCGCCATGCCCACCGATTCGCTCAGCGTGGGATGCGGGTGGATGGTGTGGCCGATGTCGGCGACTTCGCAGCCCATCTCGATCGCGAGGCCGACTTCGGCGATCAGATCGCCCGCGTGCACGCCGACGATGCCGCCGCCGATCACGCGGTGCGTCGCTTCGTCGAACAGCAGTTTGGTGAAGCCTTCCGTGCGTCCATTGCCGATGGCGCGACCCGATGCGGCCCACGGGAATTTGCCGACGCCGACCTGGATGCCTTTGGCCTTGGCTTCGGTTTCGGTGACGCCAACCCAGGCGATTTCCGGATCGGTGTAAGCCACCGACGGAATCACCCGCGCGACCCACTCTTTCTTTTCGCCGGCGGCGACTTCGGCCGCGAGCTTGCCTTCGTGCGTGGCCTTGTGCGCGAGCATCGGCTGGCCGACCAGATCGCCGATGGCGAAGATATGTGGCACGTTGGTACGCATCTGCCGATCGACGTTGATGAAGCCGCGCTCGGTGACGGCGACGCCTGCTTTTTTGGCATCGATCCTGTTGCCGTTCGGTGTGCGGCCCACCGCGACAAGCACGCGGTCGTAGGTGTCGTTCGCCGGAATGCTGGCGCCGTCGAAACCACAGACGATGCCGGCCTTGGTCGCCTTGGCCTCGGTGACCTTGGTTTTCAGATGGATGGCGACGCCCTGCTTCTTCATACGGTCAGCAAGCGGCTTGATCAGGTCGGTGTCGGTGCCGGGCATGATCTGATCCATGAACTCGACCACCGTCACTGCGCTGCCCAGCGCGCGGTACACGGTCGCCATTTCCAGACCGATGATGCCGCCGCCGACGACCAACAGTGTCTTCGGAATGTCTTTGAGTTCGAGCGCGTCGGTCGAATCCATGACGCGCGGATCGTCCCACGGGAACGCAGGCAGTTTCACCGGCTGCGAACCGGCGGCGATGATGCACTGCTCGAAGCGGATCAGCTGCGTGCCTGTTTCATTTTGCACTTCGATCTCGTTTGCCGAAACGAATTTACCAACGCCCTGCACCACCCGTACTTTGCGCTGCTTGGACATACCGGCGAGGCCCTTGGTGAGCTGGCCGACCACTTTTTCCTTGTAACCGCGCAGCGCGTCGAGGCCGATCTTCGGCGCACCGAAGTCGATGCCGTACTCCTTCGCCTGCGCGGCTTCATCGATCACCGCGGCCGCGTGCAGCAGCGCCTTCGACGGGATGCAGCCGACGTTGAGGCAGACGCCGCCGAGCGCGGCGTAGCGCTCGACCAGTACGGTATCGAGGCCCAGATCGGCGCTGCGGAATGCGGCGGTGTAGCCGCCGGGGCCGGCACCGAGCACCAGCATGCGGCATTCGATGTCTGCTTTTTCGCCCCCTCTCCCGCCTGCGGGAGAGGGTTGGGGTGAGGGGCTTTGGGCCGAAGCGCCCTCACCCGCCGCGCGATGCGCCGCGACCTCTCCCGCAGGCGGGAGAGGTGAGGACACGGGCGTTGGTGCGGTAGCCGCGGGCGTTTCGCCCCCTCTCCCGCCTGCGGGAGAGGGTTGGGGTGAGGGGTTTGAGGTCGAAGAATCGCCCTCACCCGCTCGCGGGAGCGGGGATGCCACAGCAGAGGCAGTTTCGAGGATGGCGATAACACTTCCCTCAGACACGCCATCGCCAAGCTTCACCTTCAGCGCTTTGATGACACCGGCTGCAGACGACGGCACTTCCATCGTCGCCTTGTCGGATTCCAGCGTCACTAGGCCCTGATCTTTCGCGACAGTGTCGCCAACGGCCACCAGAATTTCGATCACCGGGATCTTGTCGAAGTCGCCGATATCGGGGACTTTCACTTCAACCGTATTCGTCATCATCTTTCTCGTAGGGCGGGTCTTGACCCGCCGTTGCGGGATGTTGATTCGTCGTGATGGCGGGTTGAAACCCGCCCTACAACAGCACGCGGCGCATATCGGCGAGCAGCTGCGCCAGCGTTGCGGTGAAGCGCGCAGCGGACGCGCCGTCGATCACGCGGTGGTCGTAGGACAGCGACAGCGGCAGGATCAGGCGCGGCGCGAACTGTTTGCCGTCCCACACCGGCTTGATCGCGGATTTGGAGACGCCGAGAATCGCGACTTCCGGCGCGTTGACGATCGGCGTGAAGCCGGTGCCGCCGATGCCGCCGAGCGAACTGATCGAGAAACAGCCGCCGCTCATTTCGGCCGGGCCGAGTTTGCCGTCGCGGGCTTTTTTCGCAAGCTCGCCGGTTTCCTGCGCGATCTGGAGCACGCCTTTCTTGTCGACATCACGTACGACTGGAACCACAAGGCCATTCGGCGTGTCGGCGGCGAAGCCGATGTGGAAATACTTCTTCAGCACCAGGGTGGCGCCGTCGGCATCGAGCGATGCGTTGAAGTCGGGATACTTCTGCATCGCCGAGACCACCGCTTTCATCAGGAAGGCGAGCATCGTGAGTTTGATGCCGCCGCTCTTATCAGCACGACCCTCGTTCTCTTTGTTCAGCGCAACGCGCAGCTCTTCGAGATCGGTGATGTCGGCATCGCCGTGCTGGGTGACGTGCGGGATCATCGCCCAGTTGCGCGCGAGGTTGGCGCCGGAGATTTTCTTGATCCGCGACAGTTCGCGCGTTTCGATCTCGCCGAATTTGGAGAAGTCGACTTTGGGCCAGGGGAGGAGGTTGAGGCCGCCACCGCTCGGGGCTGAAGCCCCTCCTACAGCAGCAGATTGCAGCGCGGACTTTACGAACTGCTGCACATCTTCTTTGGTGATGCGTCCGGCGCGGGCGGTGCCGGCGATACGGGCCAGATCGACGCCGAGCTCGCGCGCGAACAAACGCACCGCGGGGCTGGCGTACGGGACTTTGTCGGGCAGCACCGCATTGGCTTCAAAGCGCACCGGCGGCAGACCTGCGCCCATCGGAGCACTGACTGTCGCGGCCGGGGCAGGTGTCGGTGTCGGTGCAGTGACTGGCGGAGCAGCTGCTGGAGCAACAACAGCAGACGCGGGTGCTGCCGGAGGTGTTGCAGCAGGCGATGCTGCGGGCGCGGGTGCCGATGCGGCAGTGGCGGGAACGGCTGCATCAGCGGCTTCAATCATCGCCACCACGCTGCCTTCGGACAGGTTATCGCCGAGCTTGACCCTGATCTCGCGCACCGTACCGGCAAACGGCGCAGGCACTTCCATCGTCGCCTTGTCCGACTCCAGCGTCACCAGCCCCTGATCCTTGGCAACGGTGTCACCGACAGCGACCAGAATCTCGATCACCGGAATGCCGGTGAAGTCGCCGATATCGGGAACGAGGGCTTCCTTCAGATCTGTCATGTGCGGGCCTTGGTGGTCGCGCCTGCGCCGGGCGGCGAAAGCATCGGGCTATTGTGGCCGCGGACGGGCCGCGCGCCAACCACGGCGCCGGGCCGAAGAGCGATTGTTACTGGCTCAACGCCGGGAAAACGTATTCAACCGATCCGTGGCTCCACCGCCGTACGCCTGCGTCCGGATCCTTGTAGCGCCCTGATGCTTCGCCCACACATGACAAAGCCCGGCACGGAGCCGGGCTTTGCGGATTGCAAACGCGGGGACGGTTCAGTCGCCGACGACACGCAGACCAAACACCAGCGACGCAAAGCTGACGTGCTGCGCACTGCCGCTGACGTTCATGCGAATCGTGGTGGGCTTCTTGAAGAATTCCTTGGCCTGCGCTTCGGTCAGGCCGTAGTTTTCGATCAGCGAGCGCCGGCTCAACAGACCGGCCATGCACACTGCGGAGTCGCGGGTGCGTTCACTGAAGGAAACGCCCGGCTCCAGCGGCACTTCGTATCGTTCAGACGACGTCATGCTGGTCAGCAGTTTCCCACCGAAAGGCACGCCGGTAGTCGGGTCGATCAGCGCCGGATCGTCGAGCACCGGATTCTCGACCGTCAGCGTCGGGTTGTAGCGGAAACGCGCCACGACGCGCGTCGCGCTGAAATTACTGTAGCCGACATTCAGTACCGGCGAAAACCAGTAGCACAGCAGCGAATGGCTCGACTTTCCCGGCAACGTCAGGCGCGCCGCATCCTGAAAATTGAACGCTGTGAACGCCGGTGCAGGCGCAAGCACCTGGCACAGTTCGTCCGGATTGTCGGGATCGACCGGGCAGGTGTCGCTGAGATTGATGAACGCGCTGGCCACACCCAGCCACTTGACGTTGCGGCCGAAAGAATCGACATCGCCCACCTCTTCAATCGTGGGTGCCGGGGCTCTGGATGCGCCAGCCGCTGTGGCCGTGCTATCGCTGGCCTTGCGCATCAGGCGTTGCTGGGATTGGGTGGCAGGCAGATCCGGCGAGACCGCTTCGATGATCTCGTCTCTGGACGGGCCGCCCTTCTGGGCGAAGACCGCGATCGAGGCGAAGGCGGCGGCGGCGATGGCGAGACTGAGGAGATGCTTGCGTTGCATGGTGAGGCGCTCCGATGGGTGGCGAGGGTTGCTTGGCGAGGGTTGCTTAGCAAGTACCGGAACAAAACGCAGGCCCATCGCAGGACAGGACAGGTCACCCCCAACTCAGGGATGCTCCGCCTCCAGATGCACGCGCTCACGCCGCAGCAGATACAGGCCGCTGAGCACGATGATGGCCGCGCCGACCCAGGTCATGCCGTCGGGCAGCACGCCCCATAGACTGAAATCCAGCAGCACGCCCCACAGCAGCGCGCTGTATTCCAACGGTGCGATCAACGACGCTTCACCCTGACGGAACGCTTCGGTGATGGTGTATTGGCCGAGCGCACCGGCGATGCCCACACCTGCGATCAGCCATATGTCTTCACTTCGGATCGGCACCCACTGCGGCAATGCCAGCAGCCCGGCGCCGAACGCCATCGACACCATCAGCCAGACCACAATCGATTGGCTGCTGTCGGTGCGGGCCAGCACGCGCACGGTGATCGCGGACACTGCATAACCCAGCGCCGCCAGCAGTACCGCCAGCCCGGCCAGACTACCGATGCCTTCCGTGGTCGGGCGCAGTACAACCAGCACGCCGAGAAAACCGACCACGATCGCAGCCCAGCGCCGCGGGCCGACTGTTTCGCCCAGGATCGGCACCGACAGCGCGGTGATCAGCAGCGGCGCGATGAAAAAGATGGTGTAGGCCGTGGACAGCGGCAGCGTGCGCAGTGCGAACACGAACGTCGCCATCATCGTGATACCCAGCACCGCGCGCAGCAGATGCAGCGCCCAGCGCACCCGGAACAGACTGCGCACGCCGACCGTCGCCAATACCCAGGGCAGCACGAGCGGCAGGGAGGCGCCGCCACGCATCGCCGCCACCTGCAGCGGCGGGTAATGCGCCGACAACAGCTTCAAACCGGCGTCCATCAACGCGAACAAGCCCACCGCGGCGAGCATGAACAGAGCCGCGCGCCAGCGATGCGCGCCGGCCGGGGCGTGAGTGTTTGCGGAAGTCATGGGGACAGGATGCAGGCAGTCGCGACACGCCGCCAGCGTCGTCGTGCGACACGGTGTCCTGTCGCCAGTGACCAGTCGAGCTTGATTTTCACGTTTAGGTGAACACTTGCCATCGGCTCGCAGTGAGGTTTTCCATGTCATCCAATACAGTCCGCACCCTGCGCCTTGTCTGCCTGTCGTTGTCGGGCGCACTTTGCTTGGCCGCCTGCGGCCGTGGCGACGGCGAAACGCCGGTCGCTGCGCCCGCTGCAGCCGTGCCCGTCGTTGAAATCGCATCCGCTGCGACGCCGGCATCTCCCGAGACCACCGCTGCGACACCGCCCGCGCCATTCGATCCCGCAAGCGTCCCCGAAAGCACCTCGACGCTGCCGCCGTTTCCCTTCTTCAAGACCCCCGAGGGCCTGAGCACGGTCTTCGCCGAGAAAGACCGCACCATCAATTTCGATCGCGCGCACATGATCTCCGGCAGCAGGATCGTCGCGGTCGAAGGCAGGATCGTTCGCGACCAGTTCCAGCTGACCAACCCGGACCAGCGCCAGTACACCTCGATCGAATTCCAGCGCAATTACGAGAACGCGATCCGCGACCTCGGCGGCGTGCGCATCAGCCAGACGCAGTACACCGCGGAAGTCGTCGATGCCTTCGGCGGTCGCGAGGCGGTGGACAAGCACTATTACGGCACCTGCGCCGGGGATTACGGCTGCGAGAACCACAGTTATCTGATCCGTCAGGGCGGCAAGGAATACTGGATCCAGGTCAGCACCGGCGCGATCCCGCTGCACGGCTATATCACCGTGCTGGAGCGCGAAGGCATGAAGCAGTCGCTGGGCTTCCTGGACGCTTCGGCGATGAAAAAAGCCATCGACGCCGACGGCCGGGTCGCGCTGTACATCAACTTCGACGTGGACAGGGCAACCCTGCGCCCCGACGCGCAGCCGGTCGTTGCCGAAATCGGCAAGCTGCTCGGCGCAGAGCCCGCGCTGAAGCTGTTGATCGAAGGCCACACCGACAATACCGGCACGCCCGCACACAATCAGGACCTCTCGACCGCGCGTGCGCGCAGCGTGCTGGGTGCACTGATCGGCCTGGGCGTCGATCCCGCACGCCTGCAGTCCAAGGGCTTTGGCCAGGACAAGCCGCTGGCCGACAACGCCAGCGAGGATGGGCGAGCCAAAAACCGTCGGGTGGAGTTGGTGAAAATTTGACGTAGGGCGGGTCTCGACCCGCCACCACGACAATTTCGTTTTTCCCCTCATCGAATCCGCTTCGATGATTGTTCACGTGGCTCGGATACGACGTGATGGCGGGTTAAAACCCGCCCTACGATCGGTTACCCTGCATGCTCCGTAATCCTTTCATCGCCACCATGCCCTCCTTCGATATCGTCTCCGAAGTCGACCTGCACGAGCTCACCAACGCCATCGATCAGGCCAATCGCGAACTGACCACCCGCTTCGACTTCAAGGGCGTGGAGGCGGAGTTCGCGCTTGACGACAAGCTTGTGACCCAATCCGCACCAAGCGAATTCCAGCTCAAACAGATGACCGACATCCTGCGCGCGCGTCTGATCGCCCGCGGAATCGATGCGCGCTGCCTGGAATTCGGCGATGTCGAAACCAATCTCGCCGGCAGCCGGCAGAAAGTGACGATCAAGCAGGGCATCGAGCGCGAACTGGCGAAAAAAATCCAGGCTTCGCTCAAGGATGCCAAGCTGAAAGTGGATTCGCAGATCAACGGCGACAAGCTGCGGGTCAACGGCAAGAAGCGCGACGACCTGCAGGCCGCGATGGCGCTGCTGCGCAGCATGGAATTCGAGCGCCCGCTGCAGTTCGATAATTTTCGCGACTGAGCATGCACGCTTGAACATACACGCCTGACCATGCACCTCGTCACGAACGATCACGACAAACAAGCATCGGACGAGATCATCGCCACCCGGCGCTGGCTGGAGCGCGCCGTGATCGGGCTGAATCTGTGCCCGTTCTCGAAAGCGGTCTACGTCAAACAGCAGGTGCGTTTCGTATTGAGCGATGCGACCACCGAAGAAGAACTGCTGATCGACCTGGGCGAAGAGTTGCAGCGTCTGCACGGCACTGACCCGAATGAGATCGACACCACGCTGATCGTGCATCCGCGGGTGCTCACCGACTTCATCGCCTACAACGACTTCCTCGATCTTGTCGACGGCCTGATCGCAGAACTCGATCTGGAAGGCGAGCTTCAAGTGGCCAGCTTCCATCCCGATTACCGATTCGCCGACAGCGAAGCCGACGACCCGGGCAACTGCACCAATCGTGCGCCCTATCCGACCCTGCATCTGCTGCGCGAAGCGAGCCTCGACAAGGCGATCGCCGCGTATCCGGATGCCGACGTGATTGTCGAACGCAATCTACAGACGATGGCGAAGCTGGGCATTGATGGCCTACACAAGCTGCTCGCGGAATAACGCTGCGTAGCGTACAGCTGTAAAGGCTATCGGCCAGTCACACACAATATCTGGCTTGGCTCAACCCACAAACAACCGAACACGATCCGCTTCATCCAGCGCACGCCATTCGCCAGACGGCAGATCGCCCAACGTCGCGCCGCCCACCGACACCCGGTGCAGCGCGTCGACATGATTGCCGATGGCCGCGAACATCCGCCGCACTTGGTGGTAGCGGCCTTCGTGCAGGGTAAGGCGCGCGCGCTGAGGTGCCAGCACCTCCAACTCCGCCGGCAGCAGCGGCTTCTGCTCGGATTCCAGCATCAGCGTGCCGCTGGCGAACAGCGCCGCTTCATCGCCGCGCATCGGCTCAGCAAGGGTGGCTTCATAGACTTTCGGCAGTGCGGACTTCGGCGAAATGATCCGGTGCAGCAGCGCGCCGTCGTCGGTCATCAGCAACAAGCCGCTAGTCTCGCGATCAAGCCGGCCGACGCACGACAGCACCGGGTCGCGCAGACGATAGCGCGGCGGCAATAGATCGTAGACCAGACGGCCTTTGTCCTTGGTCGAACACACATAGCCGGGCGGCTTGTGCAGCATCAGCAGCAGTCCCTGCGGCGGATCCAGCGATTCGCCGTCAACGCGGATCGTCTCGTGCGTCGCGTGCACGCCGAGTTCGTCATCGGCATATAGCACCTCGCCGTCGGCGTTGGCGATACGGCCCTCACGGAACATCGCAGTCACCTGCTTGCGACTGCCGTAACCGAGGTTGGCGATAAGCTTGAGCAGCTTCATGCTTTGCCGCGCCAGGTGCGCGCTTCGGCGGCACGGCTGGGCGCACGTTTTTTACGCATGGGCGGCGGCGCTATACGTTGCGGCGACGCGGGCATCGCCTTGATCGCTTCGATGATTTTGAAGCCCTGCTGCTGGGCGACGATACGCACACTGCCAAAATTCGCGTCGAGTTCCAATTCATAAGGCAGATTGCGATTCGCGACCAGCCATAAGCGGCCGCCAGGCACCAGTGCTGCAGCCGCGGCAGCGATGAACGCGCGGCCGATGTCAGGGCGTGCTGCGCTTTGTTGCGCATGGAACGGCGGATTGGTGACGATCACGTCATAGGTTTCGGACAGCCCCAAGGTCACGTCCTGCCATAAGAACTTCAGCGGCAGTCGCGTCGCGGCATCGGCGAGATTGCGTCGCGCCAGATCGAGCGCGCGCGCTTCGGCTTCGTACAGATCCAGCGATGTGATGCCGTGGCAGCGCTGCAGCAGTTCGGTCGATAGATAGCCATATCCGCTGCCGAGATCAGCAGCGCGGCCGCGAAGAGCCTGCCCCGGACTTGATCCGGGGTCTGCAGGCAGATGTTCGGCCAACAGCTGCGATGCGGGATCGATGCGATCCCAGGCGAACACGCCCGGCCGGCTCATGAAACGTCCGCCCAGAATCGGCCGCACCGCATCCAGCGTCGACCATTGCGCGAGCAGCGCGGCATCGATCTTTGCATCGTCGCGCCGTGCCCAGAACACGCGGCAGTGATGCTTCGTGAGATTGCCGTCGAGCCCGCACAGTCGTTTGAAATCGCCTTCACCGGATTTGGCACCATCATCGTTGGCGATGCACGCCACGACGATGCCACCCGGTGCGCACCGCTGCAGCGCGTGTGCGAACAGCGCGCGGGCCTCGTCGCGCTGTCTCGGCGGCAGTACCAGCACCAGCGGGTACTGCACGGATATGTCGGTATTTTGCGCATCCTCGACGGTCCAACCCGAGCGCTGCAGCGCTTCGGCGTCGGGCTTGAAGCTTTGTTCGCACACCAGCCCCGGCCGCGGCTGCTGGCGCAGCGGCCAACCATCACGCGCACGTAAAAACAGTGCGCCGCCCTCGGCGGGCCAGGTCAGCAAATCTGCCTCGAACGGCAGGAACAGGGTTTCGAGCGCGGGGTCGCGGCGGTCAGTGGTCATCGCGGCGGCCTCGGCGGCAAAGCTGGGAAAGTGTCATTCCGGCATTTTATGCCAGTCCTGTGATCTTTCCCGCGCCGACGCGAATCATGTGAGCATCCTTCCGAGATTCCCGCCCGTGGATTTCAGCCCAGTGACCGCGACCGCCAACACGATGGATTCGCCGCAAACCCGCTTTGCCGCACTGCTCGACCAGCACCGTGGCATCGTATTCAAGGTGGCGACCACTTACTGCCGCCATCCGGACGACCGCCAGGATCTGGTCCAGGAGATCGCCGCCCAGCTGTGGCGAGCATTTCCCGGCTTCGACCCCGCGCGCGTGTTTTCAACCTGGATGTACCGGATCGCGCTGAACGTGGCGATCTCGCACGTGCGCAGCGTCAGCGGGCACGCACCCGCGGTGCCATTAGACGAACATCAGGACACATACCCCGGTTTCGCGATCGATGACGGCAGCGCGCAGCACGAAGTCGATGAGCAATTGCGCATGCTGTACGCAGTAATCGATCGCCAATCTCCGATGGATCGCGCCTTGTTACTGCTGTGGCTGGAAGACCGCAGCCAGCGCGAGATCGCCGAGATCATCGGCATCAGCGAAAGCAATGTCGCGACCAAGCTCAACCGGCTCAAACAGCGCATCCGCCAGCAGTTCTCGGCCCCCGCATTCAATTGAACGCAAGAGACCAAAAAAATGGAGACCATCATGGAACTCGACGACCTCAAACAGGCCTGGCAGACGCTCGACAGGCGAATGCAGCAGCAGAACGCACTGCAACTCACCCTGTTCCGCGAGCAGAAGATCGGCAGCATTAAAACCAGCCTGCGGCCGCTCTTCTGGGGGCAGATGCTGCAGCTGATGTTCGGCATCGCCACTGTCGTGGCCGGCGTGTGGCTGTGGAGAAACTTCTCGAGCAACACCGCCATTGTGATCTGCGGCATCGTCGTGCAGCTGTACGGCATCGCGACGATCATCGCCAGCGACGTCGTGCTGGTCGGCATCGCCCGCATCGATCGCAGCCTGCCGGTCCTGGAGCTTCAGCAGCGGCTCGCGAAACTGCGTCGCGACTATCTCATCGGGGGCGCGGTCGTCGGTTTGCCGTGGTGGTTACTGTGGATGGTGCCTCCAGTGATCCTCATGTCGCTGCATATGCAGAACACCGGACAGACTACTCTCCCGACCGCGGTCTTTGGATGGGCCGCGTTCGGCGTACTCGGCTTGCTCGCTACGCTGGGCTTCTATCGCTGGTTGCGGCGGCCGAGCCGCAGCGCCCTCGCGAAGCGATTGGACGACAGCGCCGCCGGCAGCAGCCTGCGCAAGGCGCAGGTCGAACTGGATGGATTGAAGGCGTTCTCAGAAGACTGATCCGCACGGATTTCGATGCGCCATTCCATTGGAGGGCCTTCAGGCCGGATGGTTGCGGTGAGATTCCTGTCGGGCCTGAAGGCCCTCCTGCAAATCCGGTCAGGCATCCAACTCACGCAGCACCAGCGACGGCGGCGCATCCAGCACGCGGCGGGTCGCGAACAGGCCCGCCGCCAGCGCCGCCAGCATGCCGAGGCCGGCACCCACAGCCGCCATACCCCAGTTGATGTCCCACGGCAGATCGAACACCTGGGTGGCGACCACGCCAGCCAGAATCGACGCTGCGATTGCGGCCACCACGCCGGACAGCAGACCGATCACCGCGAATTCAGAGGCTTGCGCCATCCGCAGCTGTCTGCGGCTGCCGCCGAGCGCGCGCATCACGCCGCCTTCACGCAGGCGCTCGTCCTGACTCGCACTGACTGCGGCCAGCAGCACCAGCACGCCGGCCGCCAGCGAGAACCAGAACACCACCTGCACCACCATCGCCACTTGGTCGCCGATGCTCTTGACCTGCGTGATGATGGCGTCGACGTCGATCACTGAAAGATTCGGGAACTGTTGGACCAGCCCCGCAGTGAAGCGGTTCTGCTCCGGCGACACTTTCACCGCGGTGATATAGCTGGCGGGATAGTCATCCAGCGCCCCGGGCGATGCGACCACGAAGAAGTTGGGCTTGAAACTTTCCCACTCCACCGTGCGCAGACTGGTTACGGTTGCTTCGAAACGCTGACCCGCGATATCGAAGACGACGCGGTCGCCCAATGCCCAGTTCAACGATTTGGCGAAATCCTGCTCCACTGAAAGCTCGGGCTTTGCGGAGCCACTAGGCGGCCATAGTTTGCCTGCCACGATCTTGTTGTCATCACCCACGCTTTCGGCAGAAGAGAGATTGAATTCGCGTTCGGCCCAACGCCGCGCGCGATCGCCCTGCGCACCGTAATCGTCGCCGCTGGTGGGCTTGCCGTTGCGCTCCAGCAAACGGCCGCGAATCATCGGATAGAGTGTGGGCGCATCCAGACCCTGTTTCGCGATGTATGCGCGCACGCCGTCCAGCTGGTCCGGCTGCACGTTGATGATGAAACGATTCGGCGCATCTGCAGACAGCGATAAGCGCCAACGATCCAGCAGGTCGGTGCGCACGAAGGTCAGCAGCAGCAGCGCCATCAGCCCCAGCCCCAACGCCGACACCTGCGCGATGCTGGTTGCGGCACGACGGCTGACGTTGGCCAGGCCGTAGCGCAGACTGCCGCGCAGACGCGAGCGCAGACGCCGCACCAATAAAATGAGCAGATACGCGATCAATGCCAGCGCCGCCAACGTGGCGACGATGCCGAGCAGCATAATCCCGCCCAATTTGGCCGAGCCCGCCTGCCACCACAGCAGCGCACCCAGTCCGCTGAAACCGGCCAGCCCGACCAGCCATGCGCTGGGTTCGGTGGCGTCCAGATCGCGGCGCAGCACACGCAGCGCCGGCACACGGCGCAGGGCAAGCACCGGCGGCGCGCCGAACGACATCAGCACCACGATGCCGACTGCAAAACCCTGCAGCGCAGGCCACAGACTTGCCGGTGGAATCGCGACCTGCAGCTCGTTCGCCAACCACGCGCCGATCACCCACTGCAGCGCGAATGCGATGACCACGCCAATGGCGCTGGCCACTACGCCGAGGATCAACAGCTCGCCGATGTGGATCGCCGCAAGCGTGCGCTGGCTCGCGCCGAGGCAGCGCATCACCGCTGCGCCGGACAGATGGCGCTCACTGTGACGACGCGCGGCCATCGCCACTGCGACCGCCGCAAGCACGACCGACACCAATGCAGCGAGACCGAGAAAACGGCCGGCGCGATCCAGTGCAGAGCGAATTTCCGGACGCGCATCGCCGATGGTTTCCAAGCGCTGGCCGCGACCGACTGCGGCGCGCGCGGTCTTCGCGAAAGTTTCGACCGCGGCGGGTTCACCGGCGATCACCAGTTTGTAGCCGACGCGGCTGCCGGGCTGGATCAAGCCGGTGGCGGGCAGGTCTTTCATCGCGAGAAATACTTTCGGCGCGACGTTGAAATAATCGATCGCGCCATCCGGCTCCTGCAGCACTACCGCGGTGAGCTTCAGTTCGGCGGTGCCGATGCCGATGACATCACCCGGCTTCGCATCCAGCGCGTCGGCGCCGCCGCGGCTCAGCCACAGCGTGCCGGGCGCGGGGCCGCCAACGACGTTGCGCTCGCCTTTGGCATCGACGATGCGGAACTGCCCGCGCAGCGGAAAGCCATCGCCCAGCGCACGCAGTTCGCCCAACTGCAAACGCGCGGTGTCGCCGCTGCCGACGCGGATCATGCTTGGCAACTCGACGGTTTCGGCGCGAAGCAGACCCTGTTTTTTCGATGCCTCCAAAATTTTGCCGACGATCGGCGCATCACCGCGCACCACCGCATCGCCACCAAGCAGACGATTCGCTTCAATCGCCAGCGCACGGCCGGCACGATCGGTGACGAAGCCCACCGACGTCACCGCGATCACCGCCAGCACCAACGCAGCGATGAGAATGCGGATGTCGCCGGCTGCGAGATCGCGCCGCAGCTGGCGCCATGCCAGCGGGAGTAGTTTCAAAGCGGGTTTCAGGGCAGGCTTCACGCCGACACCAGCCGGCCGCTGTCCAAACGCAGTACGCGATGACAGCGCTCGGCGAGATGCTCATCGTGCGTCACCAGCACCAGCGTGGTGCCGGCCTCATGATTCATTCCGAACAACAGTTCGATGATCGCCTGCCCCGTGCGCGTATCCAGATTGCCGGTGGGCTCGTCCGCGAACAGCAGCGCCGGCCGGGTCACGAACGCGCGCGCCAATGCGACCCGCTGCTGCTCGCCGCCGGACAACTGACGCGGGTAGTGGTCGAGACGTTCGCTGAGCCCAACCTTGCGCAGAATCTCGCGCGCCGGGCCGTCGACATCGGCATCACCGCGCAGCTCCAGCGGCAGCATCACGTTTTCCAGTGCGGTCAACGACGGCAGCAGCTGGAAACTCTGGAACACAAACCCAACCTTCTCACCGCGCACCTTCGCACGCCCGTCCTCGTCCAGCGTCGACAGCGGCGCACCGTCCAACAGCACCCGCCCGTCGCTGGGCGTATCCAACCCGGCCATCAGCGCCAACAGCGTGCTCTTGCCCGATCCCGACGCGCCGATGATCGCCACACTGTCCCCGGTCGCGATCTCGAAGCCGATGCCTTCAAGAATGGTCAATTGACTTGTGGGGAGGCGGACGCGCTTGCCTAGGGCTTCGACGGTGAGGGCGGGAGCTTTGGAGGCAGCGGCGACGGATGGCTGATTGGTCAGAGGCAGGGTCATGGGGCGTCGCTGTGGGGGAGACTAACAGTTGATATTGGGGGATCGATGGAAGGATGCAAGCCGGAGAGTGCCCAACTCATGACATGTACGGGGGGTGCATGGGAATGGACGCGCCGGCTGGGTTCGAAACGCCGTAGCTTGGGTGTTGGCTGTAGTCACGCCCTCGTGCGATCAAGTTCGACACTGTCTCAAACGTCATCCCGGCCTGCGCCGCGATGACGAATCCAATGAAGCTATGACCCGCTATCCTGTAACCATCTCGCACCCACTCGCGGCTACCGACAACCATCCCATGACGAACATCCTGCTCGAAGGCTATACCGCCGACGAAATCCTGGCGCTTCCGGACCAGATGCTGGATGGACTGGTGCTGAGCGGCGAGACCCTCGTCTTCAATGTCGGATCAGCGGAAATTCTGGGCAAGTTCCGTGTGGCCGACGACACACTGGTACTTGAGCTCGGACATGTCGATGGCGGCGGCGAAGGTGCACTTCCTGCGATCAGCGCGTTGGCCCACCGCTATGCGATGCGGGAAAAATTGTGCTGGCTCGAATGGCAAGTACATGCCGTGCACTGCGCGCGCCCGAACCTGAAACTCAGACGCGTTCTGGAGCGGCGGGGGTTCGTTGTCCGCGATATCGCGGGCATCGGTGGGTGCTATTGGTTACGGAAGGCCGTGGATGCGCCAACGGTTTCGACCGCATCAATTACCGTCGATTTTCGATGAATGCCATCGTGCGCGCCTTACGCTTGGAACCTCACGGCCTTGGCGGCCTGTTGTGGCTGTTCGCCATACCTATGCTACTTCTGCCTCTACAGATCGCTTCCGCGACACTCGTGCTTTTGTGGTCATTGCCTTCAGCGTCTTGGCCGACAGATATACCCTCGCCTGGCCTGCTCGTCGGTTTTGAGATAGGAATGCTGCTGATTCTTGTTTGCAGCGTGATCGCGACGGAAGTGTTCTTCCGTAGTTCACGCCATTTTCCCGGATTGGCCTCAGCGCTGATCCTGGCGGGGTGCCTTGTGTTGCCACTCGACGATCTGGCGCTGCGCGAAGGGCCGTTCGAGCTTCGGAAGCTGATGGACGCGCTGCTTCTAGACAGCGTGCAGTGGTTCGTCGCCCTCGTCGTACTGCTGTACCTGCTCCTGTCGCGGCGCGTGCGCAACACCTTCGGCGGACCGCCGCAAGCGTCATCGCGGACGGGTCTCGCTCGCTGGCTGCTGGAGGGTCCGTACGAATGGAGCGGAGGCGTGTGGCTGGTCGTCGGCGCATTGATCCTCATGCCGCTGTACCACATCACAGATGCATGGAGCTTCATCGAGCCTTCGCTGCCTCCCAACATCGCGTCCGAACGACTCGTCGAAGGGTCGATGGCGCAGCCCGGAACCGCGGGTGCGCTGCTCGCCGCAATTTCCGCCGGCGATATCGCCTACATACCGTTCGCTCGCGCGCATCTGCTACAGCACGCGACGGGCGCTGCGCTGGCGCTCTGGGCCGCATTCCTGTTCGCCCGCCGCTCGCCGCGCATGGGCTGGGCGTTCGCCGGCAGCGTGGCCCTGAAAATAACCTCCGGATTTACAGCTGTCGCGGCAGACAAGATCGGCATATCTTCAGGGCTCTGTTTCGACTGCACTCTGCCGGAGGACGATCTGTGGATGATCCTCGTTTCATCAGCGCTGACTATCGCAACGCTTTCACTGCCTGCAGTACGCAGTCGCGCACGCTTGATACCAAACCGGAAGACTTCGGACCCATAACGCGTAAGGTGCGCCCTCGTAGGGTGGCGGTGAGCGCAGCGAACCCCACCATCGACGTCATGCACAGCTCACGGTCGCCCGCAAAGCGGCCGATTCTTTTGATGCCTGCCGCGACGGATACGCCGGGATGGTGGGCTTCGCTGCGCTCACCCCACCCTACGCGGTTTTTTCGGGTGTTCGGGCTTGTGACAGAATGGATCGATGAACGATCCTGATGCCCTGTTGGCGAGTGCGCGGCAGCTGCACGCGCGTGGTCATGCCGATGCGGCGGCGGCGACTTATTCGCTGGTTTTGCAGAGCCGGTCGGGAGTGGCGGAGGCGCATGCGTATCTCGCCACGCATGCGCTTCAGCGCGGTGTTTTCGCCGCTGCGGTGGCGCATGGCGAGCAGGCGCTGAAGGAGGATCCCGACGACGTGCAGGTGCATGCGGTGCTGGACGATGCTCTGCGCCGGCTGATAACACTCGAACATGCCGAGCGGGCGCTGCAGGACATCCTTGGCGACCAGCCGCAGGCGTACACCAGCGGGCTGCATCTTGCGTGGCTGTTGGAGCGCCGCGGCGATACGCATGCGGCGCTGCTTGGCTACCTGCGCTCGATCAAGACGGCGCAGCTGCACGGCTTCTGGCTGGATGACGACTCCACTCCGCTGTGGCTGCGCGAGCGGGTACAGCATGCGATGCGGCGGGCGCAGTCGGGGCGGCGGCAGCTGTTCCATGACCTGCTGGACGGCATGACCGGACGCTATGGCCGCGACGACCTGTCGCGCGTGACCGAATGTCTGGCGATGTATCTCGGCGAATCGCCGACGGTGTATGCCGATCCGCGGCAGCGGCCCACGTTTCTGTATTTCCCGGGCTTGCCGGTGACGCCGGTGTTCGATCGATCGCAATTGTCCTTTGCCGATGAATACGAAGCACGCATGCCGGCGATTCGCGAGGAAATGCGCGCGGTGTTGGCGGCATCGGAAGGTATCGAGCCGTTCCACTACGATCTGACCGCAGAGCAGCGCGAAGCGATGACACATGGCGCGGCTTGGGACGCTTTTTTCTTCGATCGCGACGGCGTGCGCCTGCAGGACCATCACGCGGCCTGCCCGGAAACATCGGCGACGCTGGCGCAGCTGCCGCTGGACCATATCCGCGATCACGGGCCGGAGGTGTGTTTCTCAATCATGCGTCCGGGCGCGCATATCCTGCCGCATCGCGGCGTGACCAACACCCGTTCGGTATTGCATCTGGGTTTGGTGATCCCCGACCGCTGCGCGCTGAATTTGGTGGAGGTCGGCGAAGTGCATTGGCAAGAGGGCCGGTGCTTCGCCTTCGACGATACTTATGCGCACGAGGCCTGGAACCGCAGCGATACGACCCGGGTCATTTTGCTGGCCGACATCTGGAATCCGCACCTCAGCGAGGCAGAATGCGCGGCCGTTGCGGAGCTGATCGCGGCAATTGGCGATCTGAACAAAGCCACGGCGGCAGCCAGATAGAGCAAGCAACAATAGGGTGCGCCTGTGGCGCACCGTTCTCGTCGCAAGCGGTAACGATCGGTGCGCCACAGGCGCACCCTATGCAAATGATCGGCGAATACGCGCTTCCGCATGCGCCGCGCGCTTGAAGCGCTGCGCATACTCGCTGCAACCCGCGAAGCCGCTGCGCTCATTCCGGACAAATAAACGGGTAACAGGTGTTGTCGATGATCGGATCAATGCCGAAGAAATCATTGAGCACGGATTCCGACGTGCAGTAGGCGCCTTCGACCCAGGCCTGGTCGTTGGAATAGGCTTCGCCGACGATATAGATCTCGGCGTCGGCGCCTTCGATCAGCTGCGAAGGTTTGCGGATCTTGCGCTGGACGTCGCCGATGTCGAAATGCGGGGCCCATTCGTGATAACCGGCGTTGAACGGCGGCAGCGACCAATCCACGTAGGCGGCCTGCAGCGGTTCGGGCACGGCGCTGTAGTCCGAGTTAGGGCCGTAGTGCATTTCCGCCAGCATCTTGCGCAGCATCTTGACCATGCGCGCGGGCACTTTGCGCGGGCCTTCCAGCGGCTGGGTGTCCTGCGAGACCGGAATGAGGCGCTCGCGCTTGGCGCCGAGTTCAAGCTCCTGCCAGAACGTGGCGTTGTCCTCGTCGTCGTAGCTGGCGAGGATTCCGTAGATCGGCTTCTTTTTCTTACCCGTCGCGTTGTCGCCGAAATACACCACCATGCGGATCGGCGAGTTGGTGACGCTGGGACCGATGGTGTCGCGACGCGCAGCGGCGGTGAGCTGCTTGACCTGCAGCACGTTGAGCGACTGCTCGGTGATGTTCTCGATCGCGCCGACCAGATCCGCAGCCGAGCCGTACGGCACATCCACGATGGAAAGCAGCGCCTTGTGCGCCTTGGCCGGAAACTTCTGCTTCTTCAGCACCGCGATGACATCGGGCGTGACCACATAGGCGATGATCTGTGCGGGATACGGCGCGGGATTGGCCGCATCCGGCGCCCACCACGGCTCATCGAAGAACATGCCGACCTTGTAGGACGGCTGCATGATGGTGGATTCGAGAAAGAGACTGACTTTCTCGTGATTGAGCACGTCGGTCTCGTCCTCGGCCGGGCTGCGGAAGCGCGTGGCCTGCGCGACCAGATCGATGGCGGCGCGCGGCATCGCCATCCACGCGGCGTCTGCTTCGCGCGTGCCGGCGGCGATGTTCGGGTTGCTGCGCGCCGCGTAGGTGAACACGGCTTTGCCGCTTTTCCACAGGATGGAATGCAGCCGCGTGTCCGGGTGATAGCGGAAATCGATGCCTTTGGCTTTCGCCAGCGCGACGATCTTGTCGAACAGCGCGTTGAACATGCCGGAGTAGCCCATCGACAGCGTGCGGTACTGGCTGCCCGGGGTGAACTCGTTGTTCATGTTGAACGACACCGCCGAGTTGGTGTTGATCACGTTCGAGCTGTAGCCGTTGCCATCGGCGGCGTAGTCGTAACCTTCCGAGCCGAGCTGATCGTAGAGCAGGTTCCAGTAGCCAATGTCCTTGAGCAGATCGCCCTGCTGGAAGACGGAGGTCTCCGGCAGCTGCACCGTGATGCGTCCGCTGCGGTAGAACTCGCACCACTGCAGTCGCGTCTGCGGGCCGGTGGTGCTGGTCACTGCGAGGCTTTCGACTGTGGTGAAACCCTGATCCGGCGTGGTCGACGCGCCGTAGTGATCCATCGCATACGGCGCGGGATTGTTGGAAGTGATGTCGTTGAGATAAAAGTTGCGGGTGCGCAGATAGAACAGCTGATTGGAAGTGACGTTGAACGGCACCGAATATTCATCCAAACCGAGCATCGAAATCACTTTGGTGACCACGCGATGGCCAGGCGCGAGTCCGTCGTTGGGATGCGGAAACGCTTTCGATGGCTTCTCGTCCCAGTACGAATAACGCATGCCGCCAAGTTCGACGTAGGAATCGGTCTTGTCGTTGTTGTAATACCAGGTGCAGATACGCGCACCGGCCGAGCGTGTGCCCGGATGCTGCTTGCCGAAATCGTATTTGCCCCAATCATACAGCTCCAGCACGTCGCCTTTCTTCAGCTGTTTCGCGGCGTACTTCGGGTTGCGGACTTTGCCGTTGAGCAGCCGCCAAGCGGTGTACAGGCCTGCGGCGCCGGCGCCGAAAATGGAATAGGTTTTCTGTTTCATGACGGGCTCTTTCCTTGAAAAGTGAAGTTGCTGCTCGGTTTACTCGATTCCGAGTCGATACATCTGTCCTGGCAAATCCTTTTGCGGGATGACAACTTCGACCAGCACCGGCCGATCCTTGATTTTTTTGACCCGGGTCAGCGCGGCATTGAGTTCTTCGACCGTTTCGACGCGGATGCCCTCGGCGCCGAAGGCCTTGGCCAGCGCGAGGTAATCCCACTTCGGCAGGATGTCGAAGGTGTCGAACGTATGCTGCGGCCCGGGCTGGAACGAGGTGATATCGACATAGACCTGTTCGATCGCGTAAACCTGATTGCTCATCACGAAGATCACCGCGTTGAGCTGGTTGCGAGCAAGCGTCGACAGCGACTGGCAGACCATCATGAAACCTCCGTCGCCCGCGACCGTCCATGCGCGCTTGCCGCTGCCCAGCTGCGCGCCCGAAGCCGCGCCGGTCTCGAAGCCGATGCACTGCCACGCCGCGGACGACACGAAGCTGCCCCGCTTCAGGCCATAGGCATTGGTCGCGACATACATCGCCGAGCTGACGCCGTAGGTCATCACGATGTCTTTGAGCATGTCGTGATCGTGCAGGAACTTCATCGAATGCTGGAAGAAGCGGTTGTAGGTCAGCAGCTGCGGCTGGTCCTTGTAGACCGCATCGTCGTTCGATGCCCACGGTTCCGGGTATTTCGGCTGCGGCGGCGCCACCGCCTTGATCGGATAGGCCTTGCTGGTTTTGAATTTCGCCAGCAGCGCTTCCATGAAATCCTGCATGGTCACGTCGGCGTATTTGAAATAACCGACGCGCACGCCTGCGGTGGTGGCGAGCACCATGTCGGGGTATTTGCTTTCGATGAAGACCAGATAATCGTCGGTGATGATGGTGCCGAGGGTCAGGAAGCAATCCGAAGCCGTGACCAGTTTACGCACCGTCTCGATCGACGCGGCATCGGAATAAGTGCCGATGAATTTCTTGCCGCCCTCATCCAGCACCGCTTTGCCAAGCGTCGTGGTGGTGTACAGAAAGCCACTGGCGTCGATGATCTTTTGCAGCAGGTCCGACAGGCCGAAGCGCAGCACTTCGACGCCGGCGAAGATCATCGGCTGCTTCGCTGCGGTGATCTGCGCCCACGCGGTGTCCACGGCGTTCTCCAGCGCCTGCGCAGGGCTGTGGACGACGCGCGGTTTCAGACGTGTTCTGGGCGGCGGCGCGCACGGCTGCGCCCAGACTTCCTTGTAGCAGGCGATGTAGACCGGACGCCTGTGGGTGATCGCCGCGATCAGCAAGTCGTCGATCTGCTCGGCTGCGCCGACATTGGTACTGAGGGTGATCGCCTTGACGGTGACGTTTTCGTAGATCTTCCGGTCTGCGTCCAGATCGCCGGTGGAATGATGGAACAGCACGTCGTACATGTCGGTGATATTGCGCATGTCGGCGCCGGGCGTGGCGCTGATGACCACGATCGGGCTGCGTTCGACCCACGCGCCAGCGATGGCGTTGAGTGCGCTGGCGGTGCTCACGCCGAACTGCAGCGACACCGCCGCGAGCCCGCGCGTGCGCGCGTAGGCGTCGGCGGCGTATGCGGCGTCCAGCTCATTGATGGCACCGATGGTGCGGATGCCATCGAAGTGCTCCAGCGCCTGGGTGAAGTGTTTAACGTAATCGCCCGGAATCTGGAACACCTCGGTAACATCGAGTTGTTTCAGCCGGGTGAGCAGATAATCGGCGACGGTGAAGATAGTCTTGGCCATGACGGGTCGTGCCCCTGCGTTGACGGGAACCATTAAAAGTCTGTGGGGACCTGCAAAGATTCACGATGTCTCCGATGGAGAGCATCGACTGGAAAGTATCTGCGGGAAAAACTCACCACAGGACTGCACACCGGCGCTGCGGCCGCAGCCGATGGCATGCGGCTGACGTGAGCCGGCATTGCTTGAATCGACGATCATGGACTCCCTCCCTCTTGCACCCAGTAGGGGCGCTATCCATTGTTCGATGCCCGACGGAAGGTCGTCCTGTTCAGGCCGAAAGTCAAGCGCCCGCGAACGTGTCGAGACGTTCGCGGGGGGACAGTCGACGAGCTGATTTCAGCTCGCCGCCGGTATCGGGCCTGAAGGCCCGCCTGCATCATTTCAATTCGACGTTATCGATCTGGAACGCGAACGCGCCGATCGGCTGCCCGGCGGTGAACGCGAGGCCGCGCACGCGGCTGAGATCGGCGCCGGTGAAGCCGGCAAGCGGGATGCGCACTTCGGTCCACTCGGTGCCGGCGACGAAGGGTTTGACGCTGGGCATCGACTGCAGCTGTACGCCGGAGAACAGCATGACGCTGTAATTGCGGCCGTCGCCTCGCGCGCGGAACACGAGTTCCTTGCGTGCTGAAAGATCGGCGGGCTGCATTGCCTGCGCAGCGGGAAAATACATCGCGCCGGACCACGGGAACGCGAAGCCGGTTTTGATTTCACCGCTCACCGCGAGTGCGCCGGTGCCGCGTTTCAGCGTGACCACCGATGTGCCGCCGGCCATCTGGTCGGTGGTCTGCATCCAGCCAGCGCCGAATTTCGCCGGCAGCAGACCCATTGCTGCGGTTGCGACTTCGCCCTCGAAATCATCGACCAGGCTGCCGGCGGGAATCGCTTCGCCCACCGGTGCAGCGGCCACTGCCTGTGGGCGTGTACGCGTTATAGTGTAGCCGTTTTTCCACACATTGACGATGGCGCGGGTGGCGAAAATATCGCGGGTCGGGTCGCCTTCCACCATCACCAGATCCGCGCGCAGGCCCGGCGCGATGCGGCCGCGGTCGGCGAGTTGAAAGCGGCGCGCGGGCACCGATGTCGCCGCGGCCAGTGCTTGAGTGGGCGTGAGCCCGGCGCGCACCAGCAGTTCGAGTTCACCGTGCATGCTCGCGCCGTGGGCGGTGCCGGGGTTGCCGGCGTCGGTGCCTGCGAGGATATCGACACCGGCCATATGCAGTGCACGCACGTTGGCGATGGCGTCGGCGAGAATCGCTGGCTTCGGCGCAGCGGCACCGAACGTGGCTTTCAGGGTATCGACCTGCGCACTGGCGAGCCACGGCTTCAGCCGCGCGTCGTCGCCCAGCGCGCGGCCTTCTCCGGCCTGCGCCATCGTGGCGAGCACCGACAGCGTCGGGATGACGAACGCTTTGCGTTTTTTCGCTGCAGCGACAAATGCGGCGTCGCCGGGCTCGCCGAAGATGTGCACAAGACCATCGGCGCCCGCGTTGATCGCCGCCTGACCGTCGCGCAGTCGCGAGACATGCACCACCGCGAGTTTATCCGCGCCGTGCGCGGCGGCGATGGCGATCTTCGCCTGTGCGGCGGTGATGGTGGGAATTCGATTGGTCGCGCTGTACGCGCTCATGTCTTCGAGAATCAGCTTGATGTAATCAGACCCTTCAGCGACGCGCGCGGCGACGAACGCGGCGGGGTCGCCATCGGCGGCGAGCGTCGGCACTTTCATGCCGTATTGGGTGCCGTGGCCACCGGGCGCAGTGACCGCAGCGCCAGCGCTCCACAGGTCGGCTTCATCGCTGCGCGCGATGGATTCGCGCTTGGTTTTCAGTGCAGGCAGACGGTTCCAATCACCGAGCATATCGAGCTCAGTCGTCACGCCGAAACGCAGCGCATCACGCGCGGCATCGCCCCAGCTGTGCGTGTGGGCATCGATCAAACCGGGCAGCAGCGTGTTGCCGCTGCCGTCGACCTGTGTGACGCCTTCGGGTGCGTTCACAAGTGTACCCATCGCTGCGATGCGGCCATCGATCACCAGCACCTGTACGTTCTGCAGTACGCGTATGCCGTCGAACACGCGGACGTTGCGGATCACGACATCATTGCCGGCGTCGTTATCGCGTGCGGGCGCTGCTGCTTGCGATGCGCTGGAAGCAGAGGCGGCAACTGCAATCGCGATGGCGACTGCGAAACTGACGCTGGAGCGGCGTTGTGTACGGAGGTTCATGACTGGACTCCTGATGACTGACTTGACTGACGAACATTGCGGGCATGGGTCCCCGCCTTCGCGGAGGTGACGAGCAACATCACGGGAATGGAGAGCAACATCGACACGCACGATAGATTCATAGCCACCCCTTCTGTCTTGCGAGCCGATACGCCTCAATGCGATTACCGACGCCGAGCTTGCCGATGGCTTCGGACAGATAATTGCGCACCGTGCCCTGCGACAAGTTGAGCTGGATGGCGATTTCACCTGCGGACAGGCCTTCACCGGCGAGGCGCAGCGTCTGGCGCTCGCGATCGTTGAGCGGGTCGGCTTCAGACCACGCTTCCAGCGCCAACTGCGGGTCGATGGCTTTCCCGCCGCGATGGACTTTGCGCAGCGCTTCGGCCAGATCCTCGGCCGGTGCATCCTTGAGCAGATAGCCGGATACGCCGGCATCGAGCGCGCGGCGCAGAAAACCGGCGCGCGCGAAGGTGGTGACGATCAACACTTTGATCGGCAGCGCATGGCGCTGGATACGCTGCGCCAGCTCCAGGCCGGTAAGACCAGGCATTTCGATATCGGTGACGAGCAGATCGGGCTTGAGCCGCTGCAGCTCGCGCCACGCGGCCTCGCCGTCGGCGGCGGCGCCTACGACTTCGATATCAGCTTCCAATGACAGCAGCGCGCTGAGTGCGCCGCGCACCATTGCCTGGTCTTCGGCCAGGAGGATGCGGATCATGCCCGTGTCTCCGCTGCAGTCAGTGCCGCATCATGTTTGCGATGCGCAGCCAACGGTACACGCACTTCCAGATGAGCGCCTTCACCGTTGCGCGCATCGATGTGCAGCCGACCGCCAAGCGCTTCGATGCGCTCGCGCATACCGGCAAGGCCGTTTCCGGGCACGATGGCGCCGCCGCATCCGTCATCCACGATGCATAACACCGCTTCATCGGCCTCGATTTTCAGCTCCACGCGCGCCTGCTGCGCACGGGCATGACGCTGGATATTGGTGACCGCCTCACGCACGGTCATTGCCAGCGCGGTTTCGACGTTTGCGGGCAGCGCACCATCGTCGAGGCATCCGGCTGCGACATTGGAAACGAAGCCGATATCGTCGCTTTCCAGCAGCAACTTCGCAGAGACGAGTTCAACGGCGATGCCGGTGGCGCGGATGCCGGTGACCGCGGAACGCACCTGCGACAGCGCGTCGCGCGCGACCCGGCTGACCTCGACGATCTCGCGATGCGCGGCCTCGCGGGCGTCGGCGGAATCGCCGCGCTGCAGCAGCTTGCCGGCCAGCTCGCTTTTCAACGCCACCAGCGACAGCGTGTGCCCGAGCAGGTCGTGCAGATCGCGGCCGATGCGCTCGCGTTCGGCCAGCGCGGCGAGTCGGCGCACTTCGTCGTGCGATATTTTCAGCTCGGCGCGCTTGCGGTTGCTCTCAACGAAATGATGATTGCCGAAGAATACCCCCACCGAGATAACCAGCGTGATCAGAAAAATAAAGATCGGATAATCCAGTACGAAAATTTCGAACAGAAATCCGCCGAGGATCGTCATGGTCAAGCCCCATCGCCTCCACAGCGTGCCGCCCAGCATCGCCGCAAAGCCGACCGCATAGATCGTGTAGGCATTGGCGAATGCATTGAACGGCAGCAGCGCGTAGCCGATGCCGGCAATCCCCAGCGTACACAGCAGCGCGGGGATGCCGGTCATTCGATACGCGGCGAAATAGATCGGCAGAAACAGGACGATCGACAGCAGCGTCGGGCCGAGGATGCGCGGCAGCGGTCCGCGCCACACCGTGGATTCGCCCAGCCACGACAGCACGATCGGCATGAACAGAAACAGCAGATAGCCGAGCATGAAGAATGGCATCCAGCCCAGCCCGTGCGACTCGGGGATCAGGCGTGCGCGCCAGCGCAGCAGCAGCGACTTCGGCGATGGCGACATGTCGACTCCGTCGGCGGTGGTGAAATAGTGAAGGAAACGCATGGTGGCTCAGCCGCCTAATTTAACGGATCGCTTCGCGACTCACCCGCCAAGTCGACGCCGGGCCAGCATGAAGAACAGCACCGTGACGCCGGCCAGCACGCTCAGATGCAGGACCAGGCTGCCGCCGGCGTCCATGCCGATGACTTTCAGCGCGATCTGCGCATGGTGATACGACGGCCATATCGGCGCCAGATTGGCGATCCACGTCGGCAGCAGCTTCAGCGGCAGCCACAGTCCGGACAGAAAGGCCATCGGCAGATACAGGATGTTGATCACCGCCGGCGCACCCTGACCGCCGATCAGCGTCCCGATGTACAGCCCCAGCGCGGCGAACGGCAGCACGCCCACCACGTTGACGATGCACAGCAGCAGCCATTGCGATGCGCGCAGCTCGACGCCGCCCAGCGTAGCGGCCAACGTCGCCAACAGCAGCGAGATCATCACCGCGAACAGCACCGCCATCGCCATCTTGGCGAACAGATAGGCGCCCGGCGGCATCGGCAGGGCGCGCTTGTAGATCAACAGGCCCTGCTCGCGTTCGATCGCCACGGTCACGCCGAACGCGAACAGACCCACGCCCATCACTCCGAACACGCCGTAGGTGGCGAGCAGATAGCGCGCGGCGTCGCCGTTGGATTTGTTCAGCAGGACCCCGAACAACACATAGAACAGGCATGGGAACAGCAGCGACGGGACCGCGAACGACGGTGTGCGCAGCAGGCGCAGACATTCGTATTTCGCTTCCAGCACGTAGCTGCGCAGCGAGGAATGGGCGGTGGCGCGGATGTCGGGAGGCATGATGTCAGCGGGAATGATGTCAGCGGGCGTGATGTCGGCAGGCGTGGAGAGGGCATTCATTACGCAGCTTCCTTCTGGGCATCGTCACGGGTGAGTTCGAGAAACGCGTCGGCCAGACCGGCGCGCTGGATGTCGAGGTCGCTCAGCGCGGCGTCTTCGGCCAACATCCGCCGCAGCACCGGCTCGGCGAGGTCGGTCAGCACTTCAATCCGCGCCGGGTCGCCTGCGTCGCCGCGAACCGCGCTGCGCACGCCGGGCCAACACGCGACCTGCGCGACATCGAGCGCCGACAGACAGCGGATGCGGCGCTGCGATACGTGCGCGCGGACCTCCTGCATCGTCCCCGCGGCGGCGACCCGGCCGCGGTTGAGCACCACCACCCGCTGGGCCAGGGCTTCGGCCTCTTCCAGATAGTGCGTGGTCAGCAGCACGGCGGTGCCGCCTGCGACCAATGTGCGGATGGTCGCCCACATCCGCTGGCGCGCGTCGATGTCCAGGCCGGTGGTCGGTTCATCGAGGAACAACACCTCCGGATTGCCGCAGATCGCCAGCGCGAACTGCACCCGCCGCTGCTGGCCGCCGGACAGCCGGCCGTAGCGGCGATCCAGTACACCGTCCAGACCGGCCAGCGCGACGCAGTCGGCCACACTGCGCGGCGCGGGGTAATAGCTGCGGGTGAGATCGAGCAATTCCGCGACCTTGGCGTTGTCGGGGATCCCCGCCGACTGCAGCATCACCCCGATCCGCCGGCGCACGGCCAGCGTCTGCGGCGGCTGGCCGAACAGCTCGGCGCTGCCCGCATCGGGCTTCAACAGCCCCAGCAACAGTGCGATGGCGGTGCTCTTGCCGGCGCCGTTGGCGCCCAACAGGGCCAACACTTCGCCGGCCTGCAGCGACAGGTCCACGCCATCCAGCGCGGTGATCTTGCCGTAGCGTTGACGGACACCGCGCAGCTGCGAGACTGAGTGGACTGAAGAAGTCATTGGCGGGTGCTCCTGGTGCAATGGGGTCAGCGTAAGCACCCGCCCGGAGCGTCGTCAGTGGGGGCCGTCAGCCCTCGACCATGACATTCGTCACCTGACGGAGCGCGCCCGAGGCTTTACGCTAGATCGGCACACAGCACACAGCGGCTATGGCCCGGTCCATCCGATCCCGGCTCCCGAGTGCGGTCTGGCGGCGAGGGCGAAGCGTCAGCGGTGGGTAAATTTGCCGTTTTCGGTCACACTTCGCGATATTGTTTTTGTCCTGGAAGACTTTATGACCACCAACGCAGACCTGCTCAAGGAACTCCGCATCGACCGCAATGCGGTTGCAGACACGCCGCCCTCTCGACGCGGCTTGTGGCTGGGCCTGCTTGCGGCCGCGGTCATCACCGGGCTTGGCGTGGGCGCTTGGGCACTGTTCGCCGGCGATGACAGCGTTGAAGTGAGCACCGCCACCGCGGCGCCCATCGCGGCCACCAGCAGCGGCGCCGCTTCGGTGCTGGACGCCACCGGGTATGTCGTTCCGCGTCGCATCGCCACGGTTTCGGCGAAAGTGACCGGCAAGGTCCGCGAAATCATGATCGAAGAAGGGATGCGGGTAGAAGCGGGCCAGATCATGGCCACGCTTGATCCGATCGATGCCGACTCGTCGCGCGCGCTGGCGCAATCGCAGCTGGAAGCCTCCCGCAGTCAGGTCGGCAGCGTTTCTGCGCAGCTGAAGGAAGCGGAGGCCAACGCTTCGCGCCTGGGTCAACTGGTCGGCCAGAAGCTGGTCTCGCGTCAGCAGTATGAGCAGGCCGTCGCCGCGCGCGACTCGCTGCGCGCGCAGCTGGTCACCGCCCAGCGCAACGCACAGGTGTCCTCCGACTCGCTGCGCATCGCCGACAACGGCGTCGACAACACGGTGGTGCGTGCCCCGTTCGCGGGCATCGTCATCGCCAAATCCGCTCAGCCCGGTGAAATCATCTCGCCGTCGGCCGCGGGCGGCGGCTTCACCCGCACCGGCATCGGCACCATCGTCGATATGGATTCGCTGGAAATCGAAGTGGATGTCAACGAGGCCTACATTGGCAAGGTGCAGCCGAAGATGCCGGTGGAAGCCACGCTCAACGCTTATCCCGACTGGAAAATTCCGGCCGAAGTCATCGCCATCATTCCCACCGCCGACCGCAGCAAAGCCACGGTCAAAGTCCGCATCGCACTGCTGCAGCGCGACGGTCGCATCGTGCCCGACATGGGCGTGCGGGTGAGTTTTCTCGACAAGAAAACCGCAGCGGGCGCCGCTGCAGGCCCCGTGGCACCGAAACCTGTCGGGGTGCTAGTGCCGAATGACGCCATTACCCAGCGGCCGGTCGACGGCAAAGACAGTGACATCGTGTTTGTGGTGACCGATGGCAAAGCCGTCATCACGCCGGTACAGACCGGCGAAGTGCGCGGCGGGCAGCGTGTTGTGCTGTCCGGGTTGGTGCCCGGCGACACCGTGGTCTCCGCTCCGCCCGCGAGCCTCCAGGACGGCGTGGAAGTGTCTGAAAAAGACGCCAAGTAGCATCCACCGCGAATCACATGCCTGACCAAACGCATGCCCTGCGAATAGCATTCCCCCGTAAACATCCTGTCTGCGCCTTCGATGGCGCTTCCCTCATCCACCATCCGTCCCCTGTGAGAGATCGCCCATGTCCGCATTGATCAGCATCCGCGACGTCACCAAAAGCTACAGCCGCGGCAAGCAGCAGGTCGAAGTCCTGCACGGCATCAACCTGGAAATTCCCAAGGGCGATTTTGTCGCGCTGATGGGTCCTTCCGGCTCTGGCAAGACCACCCTGCTGAACCTGATCGGCGGGCTGGACCAGCCCTCCGGCGGTGAGATCAGCATCGACGGCAAGCGCATCGACAGCCTCAGCGCCGGCCAGCTCACCCAGTGGCGCGCGACCAACGTCGGCTTCGTGTTCCAGTTCTACAACTTGATGCCGGTGCTGACCGCGCAGGGCAATGTGGAGCTGCCGCTGCTGCTGACCAAGCTCAACGCCGCGCAGCGCAAGCGCAACGCCGAAGTCGCGCTGCAGGTGGTGGGCTTGGGCGACAGGGCCAAACACAAGCCGCGTGAGCTTTCGGGCGGCCAGGAACAGCGCGTCGCCATCGCCCGCGCCATCGTCTCCGACCCCAGCCTGCTGGTGTGCGACGAGCCGACCGGTGACCTCGACCGCAAGACCGCCGACGAAATTCTGACCCTGCTGCAGACGCTCAACCGCGAACACGGCAAAACCATCGTCATGGTCACCCACGATCCGCTCGCCGCCGAATACGCCAAGCGTACGGTCCATCTCGACAAGGGCAAGCTGATCGATACCCCAGCGCACGCCGACCACGCGTCGGCCTGAGCCCACGCAGGAGATCGCCATGACCAAGACCGGATTCGTCCTCGCCAATCTATTTCGCAAGAAGATTCGAACATCGCTCACGCTGCTGTCGATCATCACTGCGTTCCTGCTGTTCGGACTGCTGCAGTCGGTAAACGTGCTGTTCAACGCCGGTGCCGACTTCCTCGGCACCGCCCGCCTCATCACCCAGGCCCGCGTGTCCTTCACCCAGTCGCTGCCGATGCGCATGCGTGCGGAGATCGAGAACGTGCCCGGCGTGGAAGCCGTGACCCAGTCGCAGTGGTTCGGCGGCGTGTGGCAGGGCAAGGACCAACTGGTCGCGCTCGCGGTCGACCCGCTGCGCTTCCACGCGGTCTATCCCGAGTGGGACTTGCCCGAAGCACAGTGGAAACAGTTTGCCGAGACCCGCACCGCGATGGTTGCCGGGCGCAAATTGGCCGACCAGTACGGCTGGAAGGTCGGCCAGAAGGTGCCAATCAGCTCCAACATCTTTCCGCAGAAAAACGGCAGCAAGGACTGGGTGTTTGATCTGGTCGGGATCGTCGACGGCAAGGACGAGCAGTGGAAGCGGCAGGCCACGCAGGTCTGGATCAACCACGGTTATTTCGACGAAGAGAATCAGTTCGGCAGCGGCTCTGGCGGCATTTATCTGATCAAGCTCAAGGATCCGGAAGCCGCAGCGAAAGTGGCGCGGATCATCGACGCAAAGTTCGAGAACTCGCCCGATGAAACCAAGACCCAGAACGAGAAAGACTGGAATCTCGGTTTCGCCAAACAGTTCGGCGACATCGGCCTTATCGTGCGCTGGATCCTGTTCGCGGTGTTCTTCACCCTGCTGATGGTGGTGGGCAACACGATGGCCCAGACCATGCGCGAACGCGTGCCGGAGATGGCGGTCCTCAAAACGCTGGGCTTCTCCGATGGCACCGTGCTGGGCTTCGTGCTGGCCGAAACGGTGGCGCTGTGCGCCATCGGCGGCCTGATCGGGCTTGGCTTGGCCACGGTCGCCGGCTGGTTCATCGCACAGTCGGGCATCCCGATTCCGCTGCGCGTGGAGTGGCGGGTCTGGACCGCCGGCATCATCGCCATCCTGCTGCTGAGCGTCGCGGTCGGGCTGCTGCCCGCGCTGCGCGCCAAGCGGCTGAAGATCGTCGACGCCCTCGCGGGCCGCTGACCGCACCCCTTTCAGGAGAAAATCCCAATGCTGTCGCAGATCTTCGCCATTACCGGCGTCAACCTCAAAAGCATCCCGGAGCGCTGGGGGCCGTCGCTGGTCATCATCATCGGCCTGGCCGGGGTGGTTGCGGTGTTCACCGCGCTGCTGGCCATGAGCCAGGGCTTCAGCACCACCCTCGCCGCCACCGGCAGCAAGGACAATGCTTTGGTCATGCGCGGCGGCTCGACCACCGAGCTGAATTCGGGCCTCGGCCGCGAAGAAACCAACCTGATCAAGCTTGGCCCAGGCATCCGCAAGGGCGCGGACGGCAAGCCGCTGGCCTCGGCTGAAATGATCGTGATCGCCGAGCTGTTCAAGATCGGTGAAACCGTCAATGGCTCGAACCTCACCGTCCGCGGCGTGGAACCGACTGCGTTCGCGCTGCGTCCCACGCTGCGCATCGTCGAAGGCCGGCAGTTCAAGCCCGGCCTGCGCGAACTGGTGGTCGGCCGCAGCGTGAGCACGCAGTTCGACGACGCGCAGCTCGGCAAGACCCTGCGCATGCGCGGCTCGGACTGGACGGTGGTGGGCATATTCGAATCCGGCGACGCGCACGAGAGCGAGCTGTGGACCGACGTGGAGGTTGCGCAGTCCAGCTTCGGCCGCACCGGCTACAGCTCGGTGCTGGCCAGGATGGAAAGCGAGGCATCGCTCAAGGGCCTGGGCGCAGCGCTGAAAGCCGACCCGCGGCTCAATCTGGACGTGATTTCGCAGCAGGAATACTTCAGCGCCCAGACCGAACAGTTCCGCAAGACCATCGGTGTGCTGGCGGTCGTGGTCACTTCGATCATGGCCCTGGGCGCGATTTTCGCCGCGCTCAACAGCATGTTCGCGGCGATCGCCACCCGCGCCAAGGAAATCGCCACGCTGCGCGCCATCGGTTTCGGCGGATTCCCCGTGCTGGTGTCGGTGATGATCGAAGCGCTGACCCTCGCGCTGGTGGGCGGAGTGATCGGTGCGTTGATCGCCTACGTGCTGTTCAACAACATGTCGGTCTCGACCATTGGCGCCAACTTCACCCAGGTGGTGTTCGCGTTCAAGGTCACGCCCGCCCTGGTGGGCATTGGCCTGCTGATCTCGGTCGTGGTCGGCTTCATCGGCGGTTTGATCCCTGCGGCGGTCGCCGCGCGCCAGTCGGTGACCACTGCATTGCGCAGCGCCTGAGTTTCAGGTCTTGTCAGCTCCACGAACGAGGCGCCGATTGGCGCCTCGTTCGCGTTTGGAACATGGAAAACAGCGACAGGCGGCCATTGCAGCGGCATCGCGTGTCATCCGGTTCGCGGCACAGCGCGGCAAGCAGTCAGAGGCTGGACGCGCGCCGCGCACGCCGCACGCTGTCGAAAGCGAAGATCGCCAGCGCGATCCAGATGACGATGAAACCAATTGCGCGGTTGCGGTCGAAGGCTTCGCGAAAGACGAACACGCCGATCAGGAACTGCATGGTCGGGGCGATGTATTGCATCAGGCCGATGGTGGACAGCGGCACGCGCCGTACCGCGAACGAAAACGCGATCAGCGGCAGCGCGGTCAGCACGCCAGCGAAGATCAGCAGCGCGTCCACACCGACGCCCCATCCACTGAAGAATCCACCCTGCCCGCTGCTTTCGATCCACAGCAGATAGCCCAGCGCGGGCAGCAGCAGCACTGTGTTCTCGAAACCCAGCCCGGTCACGGAGTCGACCGCAGCGAGTTTGCGGATCAGACCATACAGGCCGAACGAGCCGGCCAACGCCAGTGCGATCCACGGGACACTGCCGTAAGTGAAGGTCAACCACAGCACGCCGGCGGCGGTGATGGCGACCGACACCCACTGGGTCGGATTCAAGCGCTCGCGCAGGAACAGCGTGCCGATCACCACGTTGAGCAGCGGATTGATGAAATAACCGAGGCTGCTTTCGATCACATGCCCGGCGTTGACCGCCCAGATGTAAAGGCCCCAGTTGATGCCGATACACACGCCGCTGAGCGCAAGCATGGCGGCGAGTCGAGGCTTGGCGAGAATCGCCTTGAACCAGCCGCGGCCCTGCGACCACAGCAGCCAGACTGCGACCAGGATCGTGCACCAGAGCACGCGGTGGGCGACGATCTGCAGCGACGGCACCGCTTTGAGCAGATGCCAGTAGAGCGGCATCAGCCCCCACAGCACGAATGCGCTGGCGGCGATCAGCAGGCCTTTGCGATCCAGCCCAGCGGTCATGCGTCCGATGCCTGCGGCGGTGCGGTGATCGCGCGCGCCTTTGCGAAGCTGATCGCGACCACGCCCACCAAAATCACCGCCATCGCACCGAGATCGTGCGCGCCGAAGTGCTCGTCGCCCAGCCACGCGCCCAGCATCACCGCAATCGGCGGGTTGACGTACGCATAGCTGGAGGCCAGCGCCGGGCGCACATGGTTCAACAGCCACAGGTACGCACCGAAACCGGCGATGGAACCGAAGATCGCCAAATAGATCAGCGCGGTCGTACCTTGGGATGTAGGCGCTGCCGGCCAGCGCTCGCCGGATGCCAGCCCCAACACCACCAGCATCACGCCGCCGCACAGCATCTGCCCGGCTGCGGCCATGAACGGCGACGGCAGATCGCGGCCGCGCGACCACACCGAGCCGAAGGCCCAGGCGATCGGCGCGATGAGCAACATCACCAGTCCGCTGGGCGCCGACGACAGGCTGCTGCCGGCGTTGAGCCACAGCACGCCGATGAAACCGATTCCGATGCCCAGCCATTCGCCGCGGCTTGGGTGGCGGCCGAACATCGCGCCGAACAGGCCCATCCAAAGCGGCATCGACGCGATCGCAATCGCCGCAAGCCCCGACGACACCTGTTCTTCGGCCAGCACCACCATGCCGTTGCCCAGCAGCATCATCAGCAGCCCCATCACCGCCAGCGACGGCCACTGCGCGCGCGTCGGCGCAGGCACACCGCGCCAGCGCAGCACCGCGTACAGCAGAACGCCTGCAAACAGCATGCGGCCGCCCGACACCGCCAGCAGCGGCGGGTAGCCGCCTTCCAGCGCAAAGCGGATACCCAGATAGGTCGAACCCCAGATCAGATACACCGCGGTCAGCGCGAGTGCGATGGCGAATGCGGAGACAGGACGCGGGTCGTCCGCGGATGGAACAGCCATCGCAGTACTCGAAACAGGAGGGGGGAACAAAACGCGTCGCCGCATCGCGACAGCGGACCATTCTACGCCCGCGCTCTGGGCGATTGGCGCGCATCGCGGAACAGTGTGACGCTTTGTGTGGCCGCTTTGTGTGGCCGCTTTGTGGGAGCGGCGGAAGCCGCGATGGATGGTGGAAATACGGGGCGGCCCATCGCGGCTTCCGCCGCTCCCACAAAAGCATCCCCCACAAAATATGGTGACTTGTCAGACACCAGCAGACTCGCGCCCAAGCAGCTGCTGCTTCAGCGCCAGACCCCAGCGATAGCCGCCAAGTGAGCCGTCGCTACGGATCACGCGATGACAGGGCACCACAATCGCGACGCGGTTGTGGGCGCAGGCGCTGGCGACCGCGCGTGCTGCTTTCGGCGCGTCAATCGCGGCGGCAAGTGCGGCGTAGCTGCGGGTTTCGCCCGCGGGAATCTTCATCAACGCATCCCACACCCGTTTCTGGAACGCGGTGCCGATCAGATCGATAGGGATCTTGTCCGACGAAAGCCGCGCACGCTTACCGGCCAGCGCATCGGCGACCGCACGCACGCGCGGCGCGAGGAATTCATCGCGGCCGGCATCGACCTGCTGCAGCCGCGCATACGGAAATTCTGCGTGCAGTTTATGTACGAGTTCATCGGCGTCTTCGCCCAACTCCACCATGCAGATGCCGCGCGCAGTAGTGGCCACGATGGCCTGCCCCAGCGCGGTGTCGACAATGCTCCAGCGGATCTCCTCGCCATTGCCGCCGGCGCGATAGCGCGCGGGCGTCATTCCCAATTTCGCGGCGCCGGTTTCGTACACCCGCGACGGCGAACCATAGCCGGCGTCGTACAGCGCCGCGCTGACGTCGCGGCCTTCGCGCAGCCCGGATTTCAGCGCGCCCAGTTTGCGCTGGGCCAGATATTCGGCCGGACTCAGTCCGAAGCGCGCACGGAACGACCGCTGCAGATGCGAGGCGCTGATGCCCACAGCCGCTGCAAGCTCGGTCAATGTGGGTTCGCCGGCATCCAGCCGCTGGCGGGCATGTTCAAGCGGATCGTGTTTGACGTTGCGCATGCAGAAAAGATAACGGGCGCACAGAGCGCCCGCTATCCGATTCTTGCATTAGCTGGAAACACGTTCCGCACCGTCAGGTCGACGTTGAGGCGTGTCGGCTCAGTTGGCCCACTGCCCCGGCTTGCGGGCTTCGGTCAGCAACACCTGCGCCGAGAGCGGCTTGTCGTTGCCCAGCACCTGCACCGCATCGACCAGAATCGCGGCCGATTCGCGCAGCAGCGGGTCGGGACGCTTCTCGGCGGCTTTCTCGCGCGCGGCGTCCTGGGCGATATTGCGCTCGCTGGAGGTCAAACCGTCGTCGCTGTCATCGGCCAGCGGATCCAGATCGACGCCCATCGCCTTGCGCGCTTCCTGGCGCTGCTTGCGCTTGGCGGCATCGCGATCACGCTCGACGCGGCGCTCGGCTTCGTTGAGCGAAATCCACTTTTTCGCGGTTTCTTCGCGAAACTGCGCGATGTCCTCGGACCACCATTGGAATTCCTTGTCCTGGGTCACGCGCGCATCGTGCAGGGTCTTCAGCTGCGGCAGCAGTGGAGCGAAATCCCCGTACTGGGTGTGCGGTACCGCAGCGATGCGGGTCCACGGCAACGCGTTGTCGTAGGTGCTTTCGCCGAATTCACTGGCGTCCACGCTGACCGGGAACTGGATGTCCGGCACCACGCCCTTGTTCTGGGTGCTGCTGCCGCCCGGCAGGAAAAACTGGGCAATGGTCAGCTTCACCTGGCCGAAACGCTTGCCGTCGGCCGCCGGCCAGCGGTCCAGATCAACCAGATTCTGCACCGTACCTTTGCCGAACGTGGTTTCGCCGATGATCAAACCGCGGCCGTAATCCTGGATGGCGCCGGCGAAAATTTCCGAGGCCGAAGCAGAACCGCGGTTGATCAGCACCGCCAGCGGACCATCCCAGGCCACGCCGGTGACGGAATCGCTGTCCACCTGGACACGGCCGCCGGATTCACGGACCTGCACCACCGGGCCTTTGTCGATGAACAGGCCGGTCAGTTCGACCGCTTCGGCCAGCGAACCGCCGCCGTTGTTGCGCAGATCGATCACCACGCCGTCGAGATTCTGGGCACGGAAGCCGCGCAGCAGTTTTTCGGAATCGCGGGTGGCGGACGCATAGTCGTCGCTGTTGCGGCGCTTGCCTTCGAAATCCTGATAGAACGCCGGCAGTTTGATCACGCCGATGCGGCGCGCGGGCTGGCCGTCGACGCCCGGAACGGTCAGTACTTCGCCCTTGGCGGCCTGTTCTTCGAGACGGATCTTGGCGCGGTTGAGCACGATCCGGTTCGGCTTGCTGTCCAGCACCGCTTCGGCCGGCACGATGTCCAGACGCACCTGCGTGCCCTTGGCGCCCTTGATCTTGGCGACCACATCGTCGATGCGCCAACCGATCACATCCTCCATCGCCCCGTTCGCGCCCTGACCCACCGCAACGATGCGGTCGCCGGCTTTGAGTTTGTTGCTCAACGCCGCCGGGCCGCCCGCGATCAGTTCGCGGATCACCACCACGTCGTCCTGCTTCTGCAGCTGCGCGCCGATGCCTTCCAGCGACAGGCTCATGCTCTGCTCAAAGCGTTCGGCCGCGCGCGGATCGAAATAATCGGTGTGCGGATCGATGGACGTCGCGTAGGCGTTGAGAAACGTCTGGAACGCATCGATGCCGTTGAGCTCAGCCACGCTCTTGGACAGGTTGGCGTAGCGCTTGTCGAGGGTCTTGCGGATCTCGTCCGGCTGTTTGCCCGCAAGCTTCAGCCGCAGCCAGTCGTTGCGGACCGACTGCTGCCAGAGTGTGTCGAGTTCGGCGGTGTTGGCCACCCACGGCACGTCCTCACGATCGTATTCCCAGCGGTCGCTGCCATCGAATGCAAAGATGTTTTTACCGAGCAGGCCCCGGGCATGCGTAACGCGTTCGTCCACCCGCTTCTGGTAGAGCGAGAACATCTCGAACGCCGGCGCGATTTCGCCGCTCTTGATCGCATCGTCAAGCGTCGCGCGATAGGTAGTGAGTTTGTCGATGTCGGCCGTGGTGAAGAACAGCTTGGCGGGGTCCAGCGATTCGAGATAGCGCTTGAACACTTCCGCCGACAGCGTGTCGTCCAGCGCGCGCGGGCGATAGGCGTAACGGCTGTCGGACAGAATGCCGTAGACCAGTTTGGCCGCGGTGGCCTGCTCGGCGCTGGGGCTGCCGGCATCGGCCTGCGCGCTCAGCCACGCCACGGGAACCGTCAACGCGAGGGCGAGCAGGGAAACCGGAACAGCTTTGGCGACTTTCATCGGCGATCTCGTTGGTTGCAACAAACGTATGGGAGCGAGCGGTACAGGCATATCTACGAAGGCGCTGCGGTTTCAGGATGCATCCTGTCAGTGACACAACGCTTGGCTTACGACTCTGGAGAGTACCGAAAGTTTCGACGCGTACACACCGCCCAAGGTCATGACTGACCAACGGAAGCGGGCATCCCGACGGCCGGTGGGGCCTATGTTCATCTGAGGGTGGGCTTCGCGCGTGAGGTCTCCCTCACTTCGGATTGACTGAACACGATCAGATGGGTCGACTGATGGCAACGCATGCTTCTCAAGCTCGTCATCCCCGCGAAGGCGGGGATGACGGAAACACGGACAACACCCATCCACGGCTCTTCAGCCGACAACGCCAGCCTCGGCCGCCTGACGATCTGCGTGATACGAGCTTCTGACCATCGGCCCGGAGGCGACATGGCTGAAGCCCAGGGACATGCCGTAGTCCTCCAGCGCCTTGAATTCGTCGGGAGTCCAGTAGCGCAGCACCGGATGATGATGGGCGCTGGGCTGCAGATATTGGCCGATCGTGACCATGTCGACGTCATGCGCGCGCAGGTCGCGCAGGGTGCACTGCACCTGATCCATCGTTTCGCCGAGGCCGAGCATGATCCCGCTTTTGGTCGGTACGTCCGGGTGTTGGGCCTTGAACTGCTGCAGCAGCGTGAGTGACCACTGGTAATCGGCGCCGGGGCGCACGTTGCGATACAGATCGGGCACGGTTTCGAGGTTGTGGTTGAACACGTCCGGCGGATTGGTCGCCAAGATGTCCAGCGCCCGCTCCATCCGGCCCTTGCCGCGGAAATCGGGGGTGAGGATTTCGATTTTCGTCAGCGGGCTGTGCGCGCGCACGGCGGCAATGCAGTCCACGAAGTGCTGGGCCCCGCCGTCGCGCAGATCGTCGCGGTCGACGCTGGTCACCACCACGTACTTCAGGCCCATGTCGGCGATGGTGCGGGCCAGATTCAGCGGTTCATCGGCGTCCGGCGGCTTCGGCCGGCCGTGGGCCACGTCGCAGAACGAGCAGCGGCGGGTGCAGACTTCGCCAAGAATCATGAAGGTGGCGGTGCCGTGGCTGAAGCATTCATGGATGTTCGGGCAGCTGGCTTCTTCGCAGACCGTGACCAGACGGTTCTCGCGCAGCTTGGCTTTAAGTGCCTGCACCGCATTGCCGGAGGGGATCCGCACCCGGATCCACGACGGTTTGCGCAGCATCGGCGCGTCGGCGAACTGCACCGGCGAGCGCGCAATCTTGTCGCCCGCGACCTGTTTCGCGCCAGGTTCAAGCTGGCCCGGTCCGAGCCGGCCGGGCTCAGGTGACGCCTGCCCGGGGGATACCGGCGCGTCGCCGACGACGGTCAAGGGGATGGTTTTTTCAAACACGTTGGGCGTGGACATCTCAGGCGGCCTGGGTCGCTGCGATGGCAGCGGCGGAAAGAGAGGAAAGTGCGGCAAGGTCCGGCGGCGGCGCGGTCTGCAGGTGCAGATCGAACTGCGCGGCCAGTTGTTCAAGCAGGACAGGCTTGACCGCATCGAGGCTGGAAGGGCCGCCCAAGTCTAGCATCGAGGTCACCTGCAGCCCGGCGTAGCCGCAGGGGTTGATGCGGTGAAAGGGCTCCAGATCCATTGCGATATTGAAGGCCAGCCCGTGGAAGGTGCAGCCGCGACGGACGCGGATACCCAGCGCCGCGACCTTGGCCCCGTTCACGTAGACGCCGGGCGCGCCGTCGCGGCGTTCGGCATGAAGGTTCCAGTCGGCCAAGGTATCGATGATGGCCTGTTCGATTTTGCAGACGTAGTCGCGCACGCCGACCTTCAGCCGCTTGAGATCCAGCAGCGGGTAGACCACGATCTGGCCGGGGCCGTGATACGTCACTTGGCCGCCGCGATCGACCTGCAGCACCGGGATTTCGCCCGGCATCAGGACATGCTCGGGTTTGCCGGCCTGGCCGAGGGTGAAGACCGGGTCGTGTTCGACCAGCCAAAGCTCGTCGGGCGTATCCGCGGTGCGGGTATCGGTGAAGCCCTGCATCGCGCGCCAGACGGGTTCATAGGCGTGACGGCCAAGGTCGCGGACCAGTGCTGCCAGGGCCGGATTATTTTTTGGCGACGACATTGTCCGCCCCAAGGAACTGCAGCATACGCAGGGCACACACGTGATCTTGCGAAAGCGCGCGCAAAGCGTCTGACGCTTCCAGGTCTGACTCGACCGCCGCAAGCACGGGTTTTCCTCGGATATTGGGCACTTCGGCAAAAGCCATATGCCAATCGGAGAACATCCGCGCCGACCCCGATCCGGGGCCATCGATTTCGAGGGTGATATCACGATGTCTGGCGTCGCGCGTGATATTGGAATACAAAACATGCAGCTGATCGCGTTCGCCTTCGAGCAATTGTATGAATCGGCAGTTGCGGTAGATCAACAGGCCGGTGATGTGATGCTCTGCGTTGTAGGTGCGGGAATCGAGCAACAGCTTGAGCATGTCGCTCGAATCCATCTCATAGGCTTCGGTACTTTGATACAGAATCTGCCAGAGCTCAGTCATCGCGCATCCCCTCGCCCTCAAGAGGCGGCTTGTCACAAGAGGTGCTTTCGAAAGACGCACCTCCGGGAGCGCTGCTTTCGATAAACGTCATCAATCGCTGGGCGCAGTTGTTGTCACGGGCCAGGGCACTCAGGATTCCCAACGCTTCGTGCTCGGACTCGGTTCCGTACAGGGCGGCGCGACCTTCGATCCGCGGCGCCTCGGCGTAACCCATTTTCCACTCCGGGAACAATCTTTCGCGGGCGGGCGCATCGATTTCCAGCGTGGGATTGCGGTGACGGGTGTCTGCCGCAATCCAACTGTAAAGCAATTTCAACATGGGCTTTTCGCCTTCAAGCAACTGCATGAAATGCCCGTTGCGATACAGCAACAGCCCGGTGATACCGTTCTCGCTGTTGAATGTGCGGGCATCGAACAGCAGCTTCATCAGATCGGCGGTATCCATCTCATACGCCTGCTCGCTGCGATATAACAAGTGCCAGATTTGCGGCATCACCGCCTCCTTGGGATTCCTGCTTTCCATATCAGGGTGAAACATGCGCCAGTGGCGCATGCTGCAGTCACAATGTCCATTTGATATTGGGCTCCGCGCGCAGTACGGCATGCACGGCCTCGTAACGATCACGGTCCTGCGCATGGAAACTCAGGCGGATCGACACGAATTTGCCGCCAGAGGAATTGCGCGCCGCGACCGTTTCGCGCAGGACCACAACGCCGATCGCCTCCAGCATTTCCGGGATGCGTTCCTCCAGCCCCACGCCTGCGGGGCCCATGGCGGTGATTTCGAAAACGCCCGGAAACTGGAAGCCGTGGTCGGGATGTTCGGGCCGGATGTTCATGCCCCGATTATGGGCCCGATCGGCGCCCAACCCAAGGCCGGATCAGCCCTTGGGCGCGGAGAAAAACGAGGACGAACAAAAAAAGGCCACCGCGGATCGTTATCGATATCCCGGCATGCGCGATGGCCGGTGCCACCACGATCCCGCGTCTCCCTCGATGTGGCGCAAACAATGCGTCGATTCCAGGGAGCCCGACATGTCCGCACGTTCGTCACTCCTCGTTCCCTGCATCGCCCTGCTTTGCGGCGCGGCCATCGCAGCCGGGCTGGTGGCGCTACGGCATTCACGGATGCCGTCAGCGCCCCTACCGACGATGCAAACGATGGACAGCCGGAGTGCTGCGCCCATTTTGTCTTCTGCTGCGGAGACAGGGGCTGCTGCAGCGCAAGACGCGAAGACAACGGCCGTCTTCTCCAAGCGTGCACAGAGCGAACAGCCGCGCGGCGATCTGGATCCGGTCGAAGCCCGGGGACGGATAGAAGCGAATATCGCCCTGCTCGATGCACGCTTCGCCGCTGAACCGCTGGACAGCGCTTGGGCGGCGCGCGAGGAACGTGCGCTGCATGAATTCTTCGCGCCCGACGCACTCGCTGCGCAGGGGCTGCGCGCACCTGCCGGTTTTCAGGCCGGCTGCCACAGGGCCACCTGCCGGATCAGCGCGCGCTTCAGTGATCCGATCGAAGCCGAAATGACCACCCAGCGGTTGGCGATGCATGTCGCCGCCCGTCTGCCCTATGGCGCGGTCATGCCACGCATGCTCAACGACGGCAGTATCCAGATCGACGCATGGTATTCCGCGGCGCGCATCGTGCTCTGACGTCAACCCGGCGCGCACAACGTGCCGCATCACCACTGACCGAAGGTATTGGCCATGCATCATTTCGCAATCAATCGCAGCGCATGTTTTTCAAGCGCATTGACCCTCGCGATCGCCGCAGCCCTCAGCGCCGCCCCGCAAACCTCACGCGCGAACTATAAAACCAGCACCGGCAGCGCCTGCCTCGCTTACGGCAACAGCACCACGCCAGACGAACTGCTGTATCTGGTCAACGGCATCACTCCGCGTTATGCGACCGACGAATTCATTCTCTGCAACTTCGTCATCGATTCCGAGAACGGGTGGTACAACGCCGCCAACAGCGCCACCTTGTCGATGTATTTCAAGGCCGGCAACGTCGACGCGCCGGTGACCTGCACCGCGACTGCAGGCTCCGCCTACATGTACGGCGTGCTGACCTACAGCGCCACGCAGACCATCCCCGCGACGCTCAGCAGCACCCTCACCATGAGCGGCATGACGGCGCCCGGCAGCTATTCGTGGGCTCCATTCAACGTCAACTGCAGACTGCCCGCGAAAGCGACGCTGGCGCGCATGGTGTTGAACGAACTCGGGTCGGTTTAAGCCCAGGCATTTTCACAGGGTGCGCCTTGGCCTTAGGTATCCCCACGAATTTCGCATAGAAAAAACGGGAGTCAGCATTTCCAAACAATGCCGAAGCCGCTGTTGATCTTGATCTTGATTTGCCGGGGCCCCTGTAAGCGGCGGGGTTCGCGGATCAGGCCCGCAGGGCGCGCGGCAGGACGCCGCGCGTTTTTCGACCAGTACATGGATGTACTGTCGAAAAACCCCGCGAAACCTGCGGACCCGGCGCAATGCGCCGGGCGCGACGACGGGG